>NZ_VFTB01000002.1:0-667176 GCF_007003945.1 Mesorhizobium sp. WSM4307 | reverse complement strand
ACAACGGTTCCGCCGGCGGGGTTTCCGGCCGGCGGTTCCTTTCACCGCTCAGGCGGTGGCGATGTAGGCCCTGATCTCATCCGCCTCGCGCTCGACATCCTCGATGCGGCGCTTGACCACGTCGCCGATGGAGACGATGCCATCGAGCAGGCCGTCCTTTTCCACCGGCAGATGGCGGAAACGGCCCCTCGTCATGATCTCCATCACCTCGTTGACGGTGTGGTTCTCGTTGCAGATCTTAACCTTCGGCGTCATTGCCGAACGCACGGCGATATCGAGCGCGGCGGCACCTTCCTTGGCGACAACCCGCACGATGTCGCGCTCCGACAGGATGCCGACAATCTTGTGATCGCCATTGGTGATGACCAGCGCGCCGATCTTGTGTTCGGCCAGGATGCGGATGGCTTCGCTGAGCTTTTCATTCGGCCCGAGCGTCAACACGTCGTGGCCCTTTTTTTCCAGAATTGCCTTGACCGTCATGGCGTCCTCCTCTGCTTCGCCTGCCGGTTCCCTGCCCAGACCGGCTTTCACGTAAGAGTGAACATCGTGCGCCGTGATCGGCTGCATTTCAAGTGCGGGGGTCGGTGGTCTCCCATTCCGGCGGCTGCCGTCGCCGATCAAACCAGCGCAGGCCGAAAAAGCCGGCGACGAAGCCGCCAATATGAGCCTCCCAGGCGATCTGACCATCTACTCCAGGCGCAAATCCGAGCAGGCCGGTGGCGAGGTTGATGATCATCCACACGGCAAGGAAGATCACGACACCGCGCGAACGCAAGACAAGCGCGATCGGCAGCACGGGGCCGGCGAAGGCCGCCTTGCCTGCAGAGCGGTCGGTGCGGAAACCGAAACGCGCCGCCGCACCCATCATGCCCGATATGGCGCCGGAGGCGCCGACCAGCGGTGCCTCGCCATAGGGGTGCATGGCCCAGAAGAGCGCCACGGCGGCCAGCCCGGTAATGGCGAAGAACAGAGCAAACCAGATCCCGCCGAGGCGATTGGCCAGCGGCGAACCAAAAGCGGCGAGCCAGACCATGTTGACGGCGATATGGGCAAAACCGCCATGCATGAACGCATAGGTGAAGGGGCGCGTGAACAGAAACCAGTCGAAGCCGTATTGCCCGGTATAAAGGACGGGAATGAAGGCTCCATCGTAGAGCAGCGTCATCTGCTGCGCGTCGTTCAGCACATATTGCTGCAACAGGAAGACGGCCGCGCAAATGCCGATCACCGCCAGCACGATCGGCGGCAGGTTGAACACCGGTTCGCGCACAGGCGGCGGCAGGCTTTCGGCCGGCTCGGCCTCGGTTGGATTTTGCTGTTCGCTCATCTGCAATCGCACTCGGTGCTGTTCGACCTGGCGAGCATCTAGATCACGGCCATTGGAACCGCAAACGGCGAATCGCCCCAGTGCGAATCAAAAAAGAAGCCGTCCAAGGTTTCCCTTGAACGGCCGGTCTAGCCCCCTGCTCCCCTAAAACTCTTGACTGAAGTGCTGCCGATCGTCGCGAAACGACCGCTTCTGGAGTGGTTTTGGTGTGCCACAGGGCCTGCTCGGGGGCAACGTAAACCAGTTGTTAACCTTAACGTCCCCGACCCGTGAACAAGTGTTAACGACGCTGGCACGCTTCCTGCTCCGCAACGCATGTAGGTCATCGGAGGGCGCCCTTCTGTTCACCGATGGGACATCAGACGACAGAATGCGCGGAGCAGCATACCATGAACCAAAACGGATCGATCACGCTGTTCCATTATTGGAACCGCCTGCGTGACGGACGCCCTGCTCCGAAGCGATCGGAAGTCGAGCCGGCCGATATCAAGTCGCTTTTGGCCGACACGTTCATCCTGGAAAGAGACACGCGCGGCCAACCGGTCTTCCGCCTCGCCGGCACCAGGCTCTGCGCCTGTTATGGCCGCGAACTTAAGGGGTTCTCCTTCCCGTCGCTGTGGCGCGAGAAGGATCAGCGTCTGGTCTCACGGCTGATTCACGGGGTTTTCGACCAGAAATCCGTGGTGCTGATCAATTTCGAGGGCTTCAGCCGCAATGGCCGCTCCAACAAGTTCGAATTGCTTGCCTTGCCGCTCGACGGCGGCATCGAGAACCCGCGCTGCCTTGGCGTGATCAGTGCCGCGGAGAAGCCGTTCTGGCTGGGCGCCGACCCGATCACGGACGCAATGATCGATTCGATCCGTGTCATCGATCCGGAGAAAGAGATGCTCAACAACCGTCCGGCGATCGACGTTCCCTCGCTTGTTCCAGCCGATCTCGAGGCGCCCGATACGATCTCGGCGCTTGGCCGGGCGCGCCGCATCCGCCATCTCGTCGTCTTCGACGGTGGACGCGACGAATAGTTGATGATCGTACGGTCTCGCAGGCTCGTTTTTCCCCTTTGTTAACCCGCTTTGTTGTACTTCTGTGATGAAGTTCCTCGCATTGACGCGCGGGAATGCCAAACGGGGTATAGGCAGTCATGAGGTCAGCGGCGGTCGACTACGCACCGTCCCAAGCTGAAAGGCGTAACTTTCAGCGCGTCCGGGTCAAGATATACGGGCGATTCATGCTGGAAGACCGCACCGAGCACCCTTGCCAGGTTGTCGACATGTCGCCTGGCAATGTCGCGTTCCGCACCGATCGCATCGGCATGCCCGGCGAAAAGGTGATCGCCTATATCGACCATATCGGCCGCATCGAAGGCGTCGTCACGCGCACGCTGCAGGATGGCTTCGCCATGACGGTGATTGCGTCCGACCGCAAGAAGGACAAGCTGGCGGCGCAACTGACCTGGCTCGCCAACAAGCACGAACTCGACCTGCCGGAAGACCGCCGCCACGAGCGCGTCGCGCCGCGCAACCCGACCAGCGTGCTGCAGCTCACCGACGGCCGCCAATACCAGTGCCGGATCATCGACCTGTCGCTGTCGGGCGCCGCGATCGAGATCGACGTCAAGCCGGCGATCGGTGTCCAGGTCATGCTCGGCACCATGCGCGGCCAGATCGTTCGTCATTTCGAGGATGGCGTCGCCATCGAATTCGCCGTCATCCAGCGCCCCGAGACGCTCGATTCCGAATTCAACACGCCACGCGCCTGACCGGATCAAACGGACGCCGCAAGCTAACCGGCCCTGCGTGGCCGATTTTTTGTTTCCGGCCGGCGGCGATTTGTCCCTTCGCGAGTGGCCGGGCTGGCTTCCAGCAGGCAGGCTGCCTTTCGGGGCATGCGCTCCGATGCCGCCCGGGCAATCCAAACAATTCAATACTCAAATGATTCAAATTTTATGTTTATTCTATTGGCGTTTTACTTAAAGTCTGCTTCGCGCTTTTGCGTCAAATAAATCCAGCCGTGGCAATGTCTCCTTCGAACGGGGAGACTAGAAAATGAAAAAAACGAGGGGCAAGCTGTTGCTTATGGCAATGGCGATGCAGCTTTCCGCTTGGGGATCAGCATATGCCGCGGGACCGGCCTATATGCACACTGGCGGCCGTACCACACAGCCTGTTGGCCACTATGAATTCTGCCAGCGCATCCCTGGCGAATGCAACGAGAAGACGCCCAAGGGCGCGCCGGTCGACCTGAGCCGCAAGCTCTGGGCGACGATCGTCAGCATCAACAATTCGGTCAACACCCGCATCAAGCCGCGCACCGACATGGAAAACGACGGTGTCGAGGAGTACTGGGCCTATCCCGACAATGGCTATGGCGATTGCGAGGACTATGCGCTGGAGAAGCGCCGCGAACTGATGGACGCGGGCGTGCCGGCAGGCGATCTCCTGATGACGGTCGCGCGCCAGCCCAATGGCGACGGCCACGCCGTGCTGACCGTGCGCACCAGCCTCGGCGAGTTCATCCTCGACAATCTGGAAACCAAGGTGCTGTCCTGGACGGACACCGACTACACCTATCTCAAACGTCAATCGGCGGAGAATTCCGGCGTTTGGGTGACGATCAATGACGGCCGCTCCGACGCGGTCGCCAGCGTCCGCTAGGACGAACGAGAAACCCGGTCGAGTCCCCACCCTCCCCGTCCCCAACGACCGGGTCAAAGGAGCCGGCCCCGTCCCCGGGCCGGCTCCGCCATTTCTGGGGTCAAAGCTAGTGATCGCTACCGGGCCGATGCGGGCTTCTCTACGAGTCTTTGGACTAGCTGTCTAAGTTCGGACGGCGTCGTATGACCGCCGACGATCTCGTGATAGCTGATGCCCGCTCGACGCAAGGCTTCCTTTTTCACCGCGTCACGCGCAGCCGCTGAACCCTGATAATGTGCATGGCCTTGGTATTCGAGTGCATGCCGAGGCTGACAGTTCTCGTCTACAAGAAGGAGGTCCACCCGCTTCGAGTTGATGCAGCTGTAGGCGACGGCATCCGTGCTATGCAGAATTTCGCCCAATGACACTTGAGCCATCACTTGCCATCCCGGATTGCAGCCAATCACCATGCGATCAAGTTCCTTAAAGACGCGCACTTCGCTCTTGTTGAGGAGCGGTTGAATAGTGAAGTTCGCACCCATGACAATCCGCAATTGGTCAGCGGGATCGGTTGGTTTCGGTGGTGCGGAAACAGGCTTCGGGGCGATCCATAGGCCGCTAAGGATGTCGCCGCCGCTGCGCTCTCTCGCCCAACGCAAGCGGTTCTTTTCCCTCCACGCCTGTCTCCGCTTCCTCGATAGGAAACGCTCCAAGGCCATGCCGACAATCACGCCAGCCAACAGCATGCCGAATGGCAGAATGATTTGCTGGACAAGCTCGCTAAATTCGGGTGGCATGCAAGAAGCTACCTCCGCGATGCAGGTCTTCGTTGGAACCGGAGGTTCCACTATAACAGTAAAGGGTCGAGCGGTCTGCAATACCAATTTTGCGACGCTTTCACATCGTACTTTCCGCGACTCTTAGAATGCTCCGGCACAGCGCGCCATTCTCCGGTGTATCCAGATCGACTTGATCGTCGCCAAGTTCTAGAATATCGTAGGTATGTGGAGGCGTTCTAAAGTTCGTCTGGAAGCCGTTGTGGGTGACCTGATGGATGCTGTTCTTACGCTCGGCATTTACCACAAAATACTGCGGAGTGGCACTCAAAGAGTGTTGTCTCGTGCGAGGGTTATCCCGTCCGAATAAGGGGCAATCGATCACGGTTGCTGCACATCCGCTTCATGTTGATGAAGAAAAAGGATGTGTAAAATGAGCAAAAAACTGGCAAAACTCAGAACCGTTCAAGCCAACAAGCAAGGTTGGCGATGCTTCTACTGCAAATTCCGGATGTGGGGCGGAGATCCGGCGCCGTTTTCGGAGCGCTGTCATCTCCCTCTCGGATTGCTCGGTCGATTCCGCTGCACCGCTGAACATCTGAAACCAAAAAAAAGTGGCGGCGAAGACAGGCTCGAGAACATTGTTGCCGCATGCGAATTTTGTAATCGCACCCGGCATAGGGTGCGAGATGCGCTGTCGCCTGCTGCCTATCAGCAGCGCGTCCGAAGGCGAATAGCGGCCGGGAAATGGCATCCGCGTGAGTGTCATCACTCTTTAAAATGACATTACGTCCGACGCACTTGGATGGTGGTGGGCCGCTACGGACATCGGACAAAGCCAACCCTTGTACGTGATCTTGCTTTCAAATGGCTTTTGATCGCCGCAGTATGAGCGATCAAAGCCACCTCTGGATCACGGCGATGTTGGAAATCCCGGAAGATCGATGCGAGCGCCATCGCCTGTTCAAGGCGATCGACGATGCCTTCAAGGCCGGCGACTTCGATGGCCTTGGCAAAGCCCTGGGCGGTTCGCCCCGTTGGTTCGACGAACGTATGCCGTTCGAACTCGGCCTCGGACATCCTTTGGAATACGCGATCTATTGGAGCCCGGTCGGCTTCATCTCGACATTGCTGGATGCAGGCTCGGATCCGAATTACGGGGATCACGGCGGGTTTCCGGCAATCATTGCCGCGCTGTCCACCGACCGGGCCGACCGACCGGAAATCATCCAGATGTTGATCGAGGCTGGCGCCGATCCCAATATGCGGGGCGTGAACGACTGGACGCCGCTACACTATTCGGTGGCCGTTCGTAGCGCCGAGGCGATCCGCCTGCTTTTGGCGGCTGGCGCCGACCCTACTCTTGCAACCCGCATCGATGACTATGCGACAGCCATCGAGGAAGCGGACATTGCCGGTTTTGAAGCCGGTGCTTCATTGCTGCGTGATGCCATGGCAGGGCGCGGCTCTAATAGATAATAGCCCGGTCCGGGACGCACCCCGTGGCGATACGGATCGGCCGAAACTGGCGTCAGACCTTCTTCAGCCCTGCCTTGAAGCGCTTGCCATTGGCGACGTAGTGCGCGGCCGAGCCGCGCAGCCTGGCGACGGCTGCGTCGTCCAGCACCTTGATCGCCTTGGCCGGTGAGCCGACGATCAGCGAATTGTCCGGAAATTCCTTGCCTTCGGTGACCAGCGCGCCGGCGCCGACCAGCGAATTCTTGCCGATCCTGGCGCCGTTCAGCACGATGGCGCCCATGCCGATCAGGCTGTTGTCGCCGATCGTGCAGCCATGCAGCATGGCCCGGTGGCCAATCGTGCAGCCCTCGCCGATGGTCAGCGGAAAGCCCGGATCCGTGTGCATGACCGTGTGTTCCTGCACATTGGTGTCGGCGCCGATAATGATCGGCTCATTGTCTGCGCGAATGACGACGCCGAACCAGAAACCGGCATTGCGGCCAACGCGCACGTCGCCGATCAGCGTCGCATCGGGCGCGATCCAGTTTGAACCCGCGTCGTCGAAGCTGGGCTGCGTTCCGTCGATCGCATAAAGCGGCATTGTCGGCCTCCGAATCGTCTCAGATGCCGGACCCTAAGAGACGGATCGTCCATGAGGCAATGGCAAGCACGACGATGCCCAGCGCCAGCGACCAGGCAATCGCCGTGCAACCGCATGACAAGAGCGCCATCGTCGAAATGCGCTTCTCGCGGCGGGCATCGAGGGCATCATTGACCAGCATGAACGGCCCGGCACCAGCGGTGGCCGCCAGCGAGCGCAGCACATGCGCGGTGGATACATAGGGCTCGGCGAAGGCGACCTTGCGGCCCGACAACAATTCCATCGTCGAGCCCGTCAGCCCGCACGCTGTCAGCCCGACGACAAAAGCAAACAGGAAGAGTTCCATCTGAGCCATCTTAACCCTCCATTTACCATGAAATCGCACAGTCGTTTCAGGAAGGTTGCAAGAGCCGTGCCGCGCGATGTGTGCCGCCGGGGGACACCGGAAATGGCGGTTGGGATGAGGACCGAGATGAAGCAGGCAGCGATCGCCGACGGCCCTGAACTCACCGTGGTCGATTCCACGCTGATGAAGCGGGTGTTCTATGCCTTCGCGGCACTTGCCTTGCTGTCGGTCGCTATCAGCCTTGGCGGCAAATGGTTCGGCCATAGCATCGCCATGGCCGGATATACCGACGACACGACGGTGCGCCGGGTGGTGATCGGCAACAATGTGATTTCCGTGCCGGCCAATTTCATCCGTTTCGACCAGGCCCGGCGCGACGGCATCGCTTCGCGTCTCGACCTTTATCTGCGCTATCCCCAGATGGACGGGTATAGCGAGGCGGCCCGCGACGATTTCAATCACTCGGAAGCCAACAGGAAGATCATCTTCCTGTCCTTCGAACAGCAGATGATGTCGCGCGACATGAGCGGCCGGTTCACGCCGATCTACAGCGCGCTGATCGTCCAGCCCGGCATTCCGGGACCAGGCGGCACGACGGTCTACGGTTTCAATGAGAAATCAGGCTACCTGAACGAGGTGCTGGTGGTCGGCAAGCGCGGGGGAAAGGACCTTTTCGTGGCCCGCTGCCTGAGCGGGCCGACTGCCGGTCAATCGCTGGCGCCGTGCGAACGCGACATCCATGTCGGCGACGATCTCAGCCTCACCTACCGTTTTCCCAAGGAATTCCTTGGCGACTGGCAGGCACTCGACGCGGCAATGACCGCTGAGGCCGGGCGAATGCTGAAGAGCGGACATTGAGAGACAGTCGCAGGCCGCGCCTCGCGCGGCCTGCCATTTGATACGGGATCAGCCCAGATCGATGTCGAGGATCGCCATCGAGAAATTGTAGTCGCCGTCGTCCTCATCCTTGAAGACGATGCCGAGGAACTCGTCACCGACATAGACTTCGGCGGAATCTTCCTTGCGCGGCCGTGCCTTGACCTCAAGCTTGGGGTTCTGGAAGACGCGCTTGAAATAGGCGTCCAGCTTTCTGATTTCGTCCGGCTTCAACAGTCTTCTCCGATCATCGGGCTTGCTGGTTTGAAGGGCGCTTCTGGCACGTCGACAATGGCGATGTAAAGGCAAGCCGGCCGTATTGCACCGCAAGCGGCAGCGCCGCCGGACAAAATCGCAATCGCGCCGGACGGCGCGCCGGCGCAGAAATCAGATATCGAAGCTGATCACCTGGTCCATCGACTGCGACGGCAGGAGCTGGTCCATCTGGCGCGAAGGCTGGTCGCAGCCGGTCTCGCCGACCACGCGGGCCGGCACACCGGCAACCGTCTTGTTGTGCGGCACGGGTGACAGCACCACCGACCCGGCGGCGACCTTGGAGCAATGGCCGATCTCGATATTGCCGAGAATCTTGGCGCCGGCGCCGATCAGCACGCCGCGGCGGATCTTGGGATGGCGGTCGCCGCCGGCCTTGCCGGTGCCGCCCAGCGTCACGCCGTGCAGGATCGACACATCGTCCTCGATGACCGCGGTCTCGCCGACGACGAGGCCGGTGGCGTGATCGATGAAGATGCCCTTGCCTATGCGCGCGGCCGGGTTGATATCGGTCTGGAAGACCGAGGACGAGCGGCTCTGCAGATAGAGCGCGAAATCCTTGCGGCCCTGGGTCCACAGCCAATGCGCCAGCCTATGGGTCTGAATGGCGTGAAAGCCCTTGAAATAGAGCACAGGCATGATGAAACGGTCGCAAGCCGGGTCGCGGTCGTAATAGGCCTGGATGTCGACACGCACGGTCGTCGGCCATTCCTTGTCGTCGGCCAGCATGGTCTTGAAGGTCTGGCGGATCAGGTCGGAGCCGATATCCTGGTGGGCAAGCCGCTCGGCGATCCGGTGGATGACGGCCTCTTCCAGGCTCTCCTGGTTGAGGATCGTCGAATAGAGAAACGCGGCAAGCAGGGGGTCGCGGTTGACGGCGTCCATCGCTTCGTCGCGGATCGAACGCCAGATCGGATCGACCGGCTGCAACGCGCTATGGCGGGAAATGCTGATGCTGTTCATCGACGTCGCGTCCTGCTGGCTTGCCTGTTGTCCGGCGGCACATATAAGCCAGATCATAGCATGATTGAACTCAATTTTCCTTAGTGCTGTGTCAAATGGATTTGGTCCGCAGGAATTCAAGCGGCCATGGAAAACGAACCCTTGATCGCTGAGTCGCCGGAAAGCTGCCTTTCGCGCCCAGCGGCCGGACGATCCGAGTGACTGGCTCGAAGAGGCTGAGATCGATTAACTGGACGGATGACCAACATGGAAGACCAGCCCTTGATCGACGAACCGCTGAAACGGGAACTCGCGGCGCTCTACCTGGCCGAAAGCCGTCACTATCACAACCTTGCCCATATCGAGGCGATGCTGGCGCTGGCCGGCGATTACCGAGCGCTGCTCGGCGATCCGGAAGCCGTCGAAGCGGCGATCTGGTTCCACGACGCCATCTATGACAGCAAGGCCAAGGACAATGAGGCCAGAAGTGCGGCGCTTGCCGCGCAAAAGCTCGCGAGCCGAACCGACCCGGAGCGCCTGGACCGCATCGGCGCGATGATCCTCGCCACCGCCACGCACCAGTTGCCCGGGTTCGATGACGACGCGGCCACACGCGACGCCAGCCTCTTCCTCGACATGGATCTGTCGATCCTGGGCGCCGCGCCGGATGCGTTCGACGCCTATGAACGCGCGGTCCGCCGCGAATATGGCTGGGTGGAGGAGCCGATGTGGCGTGCCGGGCGAAGTGCCGTGCTGAAGGATTTCCTAGCCCGCCCGCGCATTTTCCTCACCGAGGAATTTCGCCAGCGCTTCGAGCCGCAGGCCAGGCTGAACATGGCGCGCTCGCTGGAGGCCTTGCAAAGGACCTCGTGATTTTCGCCGGGGTGCGCGGGGCTTTTGCATGCGGCCACAAGAAGCCAGACTGCGAGGGGCGGATCGCCGAAATCGTCAAACGTGAATTCTTCTGAGGTGCCGACATTATGAGCAGCAATTTCTTCCAGCCGGTCGATGCCTCGGCCGTTCCCCGTTTTGCCGGGCTCTCGACCTTCATGCGGCTGCCGGCGGTGGCGAGCGCCGAAGGGCTCGATATCGCGCTCGTCGGCATACCGTGGGATGGCGGCACGACCAACCGCGCCGGCGCACGGCACGGCCCCCGCGAGATCCGCAACCAGTCGAGCCTGATGCGGCGCGCCCACCATGTGTCGGGCATCGAACCGTTCAGCATTGCCAATGTCGCCGATGTCGGCGACCTCTCGGTCAATCCGATCAACCTGATGGACGGGTTGAAGCGCATCGAGGACGGCGTCGCTGCGATCGTGGCGGCAGGCGCCATTCCGCTCGCCGCCGGCGGCGATCATCTGACGACTTTGCCGGTGCTGCGAGCCGTCGCCAAGGATCGTCCGGTGGGCATGATCCATTTCGATGCGCATTCCGACACCAATGACCGTTATTTCGGCGACAATCCCTACACGCACGGCACGCCGTTCCGCCGCGCCATCGAAGAGGAACTGCTCGATCCCAAACGGGTCGTGCAGATCGGCATTCGCGGCTCGATCTATGAGCCCGGCGAGCATGACTGGGCGGTCGCCCAGGGCATTCGCATCATCTACATGGAGGAGTTCGTCCGGCGCGGCGCGGCCAGCGTCATGGAAGAAGCGTGCGCCATCGCCGGAACCGGCCCGACTTATGTGACCTTCGACATCGACTGCATCGACCCGTCGATGGCGCCGGGAACAGGCACGCCCGAGCTCGGCGGCTTCACCACCCGAGAGGCGCAGGAAATGGTCCGCCTACTCGACGGATTGCACATTGTCGGCGCCGATGTCGTGGAAGTGGCGCCGCCATTCGATCTCGGCAGCATGACGGCGCTGGCGGGTGCGACGATGATGTTCGAATTGCTATGCGTGCTGGCGAAGTCGGTCCATGAAGCGAGAACGCGCAAGATCAGGTGAAGGCTCCCATGGTCGGCGCCATTGCCGCGAGGATGGGCAGCCCGCCGCCACCGATAGCCCGTTGAGAACGATCCCCAGCAGGCCAAGGGTGCGATTGTCGTTGGAACGCGCCAGCCCACAGGCAGACCGCTCAAAGCGGATATTCAGCATAAAACTCCAGCACGCGTTTCTTGAAGGTTTTGTCCCCGACCGCCAGCATATGGTCCCTGCCCTCGATGTGGAAAGCCCTGGCGTTCGGCATCAGGGCGGCGAGGTCGTCTGGCGAGCCGCCAATGTCGTCTGTGGTGCCGACTGCGACCAGCGTCGGCTGGGCGATGCGGGCAATATCATCCTCGCTCAGCAACTCCCGCGATGTGGCGATGCAGGCGGCAAGCGCCCGGCGATCGCTGCGGGTCTGGTCGGCGAAAGCGCGGAAAGAGCGGCCGCGCGGATGGGTGGTCGTGGCCGGATCGTCGACAAGCAGGGCGTCGGCAATCGGATCCCAATCGCCGACGCCATCGATCATGCCGATGCCGAGGCCGCCAAAGACCAGCGTCGCCACCTTGTCCGGATCCGACAGAGCCAGAAACGCCGCGATGCGAGCGCCCATCGAATAGCCCATGACATGGGCCCGTTCGATGCCGAGATGATCGAGCAAGGCTGCGGCATCCGAGGCCATTTTCGCCGGCGTATAGTCAGCCTCGTCATAGCTCTTCGATGACGAGCCATGGCCGCGATTGTCGAAGGCAATGGCGCGATACCCGGCATCGTTGAGCGTCTTGAACCAGCCGGGCGACACCCAGTTGACGTAGTGGCTCGAGGCGAAGCCGTGGATCATGAGCACGGGATCACCCTGCCCCGATGCCGGTTGGCGGTCGAGGAAGGCAAGATCGAACCGGTCATGAGAGAAGAACTGCATCGGCTGCCCCACCTCGCGTTCAGCCGCCGCCGTTGGGTGCGTCACCATTGTCCGGCGGTGGCATGCCAGGCCCGGATACGGTGCCAATTGCCGGGTGGCGCAAGAGGTCGCCATACCCGATGCCGTATTTGGCGGCGGCGCCGGCCTTGAGCTCGAGCACGAAGCGCACGGGCACGCCGGGCGAAATGATGGCCTGGGATTGCGGCTCGCCATGTTTGACGGCCCGGATCTTGCCATCCTGGCCGACAAAGATCAGGTCCAGCGGCATCGGCGTGTTCTGCATCCAGAAACTGACCTGTTGCTGTATCTCGAAGACAAACAGCATGCCGTGATCGTCCGCCATGTCCTGGCGATACATCAAGCCGGCCTCGCGCTCCGCGTCGTTGTCGGCGATTTCGATCGAGAAGGAGCGATTCCCATCTTTCGTCACCACGACCAGCGGCGTCGGGTCGACCGGAAGGATCATCGCCCGACTGTCGGCCGAGGTCGCCCGTTCCGAATAGAAGAAAGCGCCTGCGGCCACGATCACGGCCGCAATGGCGCAAAAAACGCCCGCCGTCAGCCAGTTCCTGCGAGTCATCCACGATCCTCTGCCGAAATCGTCCTAGTGCGAAACCGGCAAGGTGCCCATATCGGGGTGAATTTCGGCGGCCATAAGGCCTTTATCACCGCGGCCGAAACGGACAAGCACGACCTGCCCCGGCCGAAGCTCGGTGATGCCATAGCGGCGCAAGGTTTCCATATGGACGAAAATGTCCTCGGTGCCTTCGCCGCGCGTCAGGAAGCCGAAGCCCTTGGTGCGGTTGAACCACTTGACCAAAGCGCGTTCGAGTCCGCTCTCCGGCGTCACCGCGACATGGGTGCGCTGTTCCTGCATTTCGGCGGGATGGACGGCGGTGGTGACATCCATGGAAAGCACGCGAAAGGCCTGCAGCCCGCGATCGCCCTGCTTGACAAGGCAGACCACGCGCGCGCCCTCCAGGGCAGTCTGGAAACCGTCGCGTCGAAGGCATGTCACATGGAGGAGGATATCGCCCGAGACACCGTCATCGGGTAGGATGAACCCATAACCCTTGGCCACATCGAACCACTTGATGGCGCCGGCAATTTCGGTCAGGTCGGCGGCGTCGCCGCCTTCGTCGCGCTTCAAGGCGTCGCCAAGGGTTCCGGCCCGCCCCGTCAAAGAGGCCTTTTCCCCCATAAGAATGCCCCCTTTTTTCAAGAACACCGCAACTGATTCTTGACACCAGATTAACACCGCGGCTTCCGGTGTGTGCAAGACCTTCCCTGCCTTTTTTCACGGTTCATTGCGGGAATACCGGATTTGTTCTTTGCCGGCATCGCCGGCCGCGGGAGATTGCCCTTTCGCCGGGCCGACCCTATGTTGCGCCGCATCCCAACAGATCGAGGAAAACTCATGCGCTATCTGCACACCATGGTCCGCGTCGCCGACGTCGATGCCTCGCTCGATTTCTACTGCAACAAGCTCGGGCTGAAGGAGGTCCGCCGCTACGAAAACGAGCAGGGCCGCTTCACGCTGATCTTCCTCGCCGCCTCCGAAGATGAGCAGAGCGGCATCAACGACAAGGCGCCGCTGATTGAACTCACCTACAACTGGGATCCGGAAGACTACAAGGGCGGACGCAATTTCGGCCACCTCGCCTATGAGGTCGATGACATCTACGCCACCTGCCAGCATCTGATGGACAATGGCGTCACCATCAACCGGCCGCCGCGCGACGGCAACATGGCCTTCATCAGATCGCCGGACGGCATTTCGATCGAGCTTCTGCAGAAGGGCCCGGCGAAAGCCAAGGCCGAACCCTGGGCTTCGATGGCCAACACGGGAAGCTGGTAGGCGTCGGCCTGGCACCGGGCGGAAGTTGCCCGGCCGCCTTTTGGCGTTTTTCACGAAGACACCTATCTACCCGAACATGGCGCCAGCCTGACAGGTCTGGCGCCATGTCAAGCAATGGGCGCCTGCCCTTCCGGAGAGTTCACTCATGCCGACCAGCCGTGCCGATGTCCCCACCGAACATGCCAGCCGCTATCTGCAGCAGCTGTGCAAGCACTGGGCGCACAAATTTCCCGTCGAATTCGATCCCACCCATGGCACGATCGATCTGTCGCTCGGCCGTACTGTCATGGATGCGGACACGGCAGCGTTGCACATCGTGGTGTCAACCGACGAAGCGGGATCGCTCGAGCGCCTGGAAAGTGTCGTGGCCGACCACATCAAGCGCTTTGCCTTCCGCGAAGAACTGACCTTCGACTGGAAGCCGGCGACGGCAGCGTAGGTGTTTGTTTGAGCACGATCCTGAAAACCGGTACCCATTTTTCGGGGTCATGCTTTCCCGCCGGCCCGGCCGGCCATCTCCAGCAGCGCCAACACCGAGCGCCAGTTGCGCGCGGTGCCCGGCACCTTCAGAACGCGCGGAATGAGGTTGGCGAAGACTGACTTGCCGAGCCCGTCCGGCGCGCTGAGGTAGAGCACGTCTCCCTTGACTTCGAAGCGCTCGGGGCCGGTGCATTTTTCAGCCAGCCGCGCCACCTCTTCGGCGGTCGGCTCACGCTCCAGCGCATAGGCGTGGAGCTTGGTGTGGTCGGCGGCCGCTTCCGGATAGGGATTTTCGCTCACCAGCCGTCCCAACCAGGAAAGATCGCGCACCATGATGCGCGAATGAAAACCCCATTTCTTCTCGAACGCCGCTTCGATTTGTCTGGTCAGCGCGGCGGCGCCGCCTTTGCCGGCCCGGAACACGACATTGCCGCTCTGCACATAGGTGGCGACGCCGGAAAAGCCGAGATCCTCGAAGAACGAGCGCAGCTCCGCCATCTTGACGATGCGGTTGCCGCCGACATTGATGCCGGAAAACAGGGCGATGAAGACCTTTGCGCTCATATGATGAAGCCCGCCAATGTCTCGTTGTCGGTGATGTCCTGATACTGGACGCCCTCGGTGTCGAAATTTGCCTTCAGCAGGTCGAAATTGCGACGGTCCTTGGTTTCGATGCCGATCAGCACCGAGCCGAAATTGCGCGCCGACTTCTTCAGATACTCGAAGCGCGCGATGTCGTCGTCCGGACCCAACATTTCGAGGAAGTCGCGCAGCGCGCCCGGCCGCTGCGGGAAGCGGATGATGAAGTATTTCTTCAGGCCTTCGAAGCGCAACGCTCGTTCCTTGACATCCGGCAGCCGCTCGAAATCGAAATTGCCGCCCGAAACCACGGCGACAATGGTCTTGCCGCGGATCTCTTTCCTGGAAAAATCCTTCAACGAATCGATGGCCAACGCGCCGGCCGGTTCGAGCACGACGCCTTCGACATTGAGCATCTCGATCATGGTCGCGCAGAGCCGGTTTTCCGGGATCAGCCGCACCGTATCGGCGGCGAATTCCTTGAGATACCGCAAGGGTTCGCGGCCGATCTCGGCCACCGCCGCGCCATCGACGAAGTTGTCGACCTTGGCGAGCTTCAGCCGTTTTCCCGCCGCGAGGCTGTCATGCAGGCTCGGCGCGCCGGCCGGTTCGCAAAAGACGAAACGCGCCTCCCGGCCTTGGTCGGCGAAATAATGCGTGACGCCGGCGGCGAGCCCGCCACCGCCGACCGGCAGCATGATGATGTCGGGCATGCGCGCACCCGGCATCTGGTCCGCGATCTCATAGGCGACCGTCGCCTGACCCTCGATAATGTCCTTGTGGTCGAAGGGGGGCACCATGTGAGCGCCGGAGCTTTCGGTGAATTCGAAAGCGGCGCGATAGCAGTCGTCGAAAAAGTCGCCGACCAGCCTGATCTCGACGAAATCGCCGCCGAACAACCTGGTCTTGTCGATTTTCTGCTGCGGCGTCGTCACCGGCATGAACACCACGCCCTTTTTGCCGAAATGGCGGCAGACGAAGGCAAAACCCTGGGCATGGTTGCCGGCCGACGCGCAGACGAACAGTTCGGCCTGGTTGCCGGCGGCAAGCGCCTTGCGGAAGAAATTGAAGGCGCCACGGATCTTGTAGGAGCGCACTGGGCTCAGATCCTCGCGCTTCAGCAGCACCCGGGCGCCGGTCTTCTTCGACAAATAGTCGTTTTCCTGCAGCGGCGTTTCCGGAAAGATCTGGCGGATCGCAGCGGCCGCGGTGGCAACGCGGGAGGAGAAACTGTTCATCGGGAAGCCACCTTGTGCCGCATGTCCGCGCGGACCCTTGTCATCGACATGGCCGCGCAGCGTGTGTTTATTGCACGCTGATCTCTCACAGCCGATCCTGCCTATGGCATATCCGGCCCCGCAACGCCATTGTCCGGTCGTTCGCAACTCTCTTCAGCCGAAATTCGTATAATATTCGCAAGCGCTTGTACCCATTTGTTCATTCCGTTGTATCGACTGGTCGCGAAATCGAAGCGACGCGAGCCTTCGCGGCCGACGCATCCGGCATCCGCCTCGAGCTGGAGGTGGCTGCCCTTTTCCCGGCTTTTCCTCCGCCACTTTGGCTTTCGCGCAACAGTCCGATGGTCGTAGCCAGGCGCTGACCACATTTCGGCTGGACACGACTTAGTTCTGCCGCACTCTCCCTGTCCGGGAGGTGTCGCGGGGGTAGATGGGCCTTTTGGCCGGAGTGGAAATTTCAGGCGTGCCTTTGAAGAAGATCGTTACTGTTTGTCTCGCCTTGCTCGTCGCCGGCTGCGCCGGCCCGCAAACGCAGGAATTGCTTGGCAGCGCCATCGTCGCCGCGCCGGTGACGGATATCGCCGGCAACCACTCGATCTTCATCACCACGACGCGCAAGAAATCCGACGATCCCAACAAGGTTTTCGATGGCGAGCGCTCGGCGACGCTGAACTATGCCCGCGTCAACGTCACCGTTCCGGGGATCCACACGACCGGCCAGATCGAACGGCGCTCCCGCGGCAAGTCGGATGACCCGGCCAAATATTTCATGGCCTCCGAGGTTGTCGGCTACGACACACAGCCGAAATTCTCCAGCGCGCTCAACGCCGATATCGCGGCGCGCGGCGGCCGCGTCATGGTCTTCGTGCATGGCTACAACACCGGTTTCGACGACGCGGTCTACCGTCTCACCCAGATCGTCCACGATTCCGGCTATCCGGGCACGCCGATGCTGTTTTCCTGGGCATCGGGCGCCAAGACCACCGACTATGTCTATGACAAGGAAAGTGCCAGCGCCGCACGTGACCAGCTCGAAGTGACATTGCGCATGCTGCAGCAGTCCGGTGCGCGCCGCATCGACATTGTCGCGCATTCGATGGGAACCTGGGTGACCATGGAAACCCTGCGCCAGATGGCCATCAGCGGCGACCGCGACCTTGGCGGCAAGCTCGGCGACGTGGTGCTGGCCTCGCCGGACATCGATGTCGACGTGTTCAAGAGCCAGATGCGCCGCTATGGCAAGCCCGACAAGCCGTTCATCCTGCTGTTGTCCGACGACGACCGCGCGCTGAGGCTTTCCGGCCTGATCGCCGGTTCACGGCCACGCGTCGGCGACTACAAGGATGCTGCCGATCTTGCCTCCTACGGCGTGACGGTGGTCGATCTCTCCAAGGTCAAGGGCAGCGACAGCTTCAACCATACGAAATTCGCCGACAATCCGGCCTTGGTGAAGATGATCGGCCAGCGGCTGCGCGAAGATGACGGTTTTGCCAGCGACAGGGACGTGACCGACCGCGTCAGCCTGCTCGGGCAGTAGATGCGGCGGCGCGAATTTCGCCGTGCCTGTTCACCATTCACGAGGTATCGGGCCACTTTGAACTGGACCGCGCCGGTCTCTGGCTCTATCGCAATAGCGGTGACGTCATGCTTTTGACGTCCCCCTTCATGGGAGCCGGCGCTTGAGCTTGCGCTTGAACAGTTTCGTCCTTGCGTTGACGCTCGCCCTTGCCGGCTGTGCCGGCCAGAACACGCATGATCTGCTCAACAAGACGAATGTGTCGGTGCCAGCCTCCGACATCGCGGCCACGCACGAAATTTTCGTCGCTACAACCCGCCAGCAGGCGACCAAGGATCCGCGGCAGGTGTTCGACGGCGATCGCTCGTTGACCACCAGCTACGCCCGTGTCGACGTCACCGTGCCGAAGGTCCACCAGATCGGCGCCATCGAGCGGGCCAAGGGCTCGGCCAACTCGATCCCGGCAAAGCAATTCACCGCCACCAATGTCGTCCACTATGGCGATGCCTCGCAATTCGCCAAGGCGGTCGGCGCCAACATTGCCGTGCGCGGGGATCGCGCACTGGTGTTCGTGCACGGCTTCAACAATGGCTTCGACGACGGCATTTACCGGCTGACGCAGATCGCCCACGACACGAAATATCCCGGCACGCCGGTGCTGTTCTCATGGGCGTCGAGCGCCAAGACGACGGGCTATATCTACGACAAGGACAGCGCCAGCGCCGCCCGCGACGATCTCGAGGCGACGCTCAGAATGCTCGCCAAGACACGGGTCAAGAGCATCGACATCATCGCCCATTCGATGGGAACCTGGCTGACCATGGAGGCGCTGCGCCAGCTCGCCATCACCGGCGACCGCGATCTCGGCGGCAAACTCGGCTATGTCGTGCTGGCGTCGCCCGACATCGATGTCGACGTGTTCAAAAAGCAGATGATCCGATACGGCAAGCCGGACAAGCCGTTTGCCGTGCTGCTGTCCGGCGATGACCGTGCGCTCAAATTGTCTTCACTTATCTCCGGCGACAAGCCGCGTGTCGGCGACTATGGCAATGCGGCCGATCTCGCCAGCTATGGCGTGTCGGTGGTCGACCTGACCAAAATCAAGGGCGGCGACGGTGGCCTCAACCACGCGAAATTCGCCGACAATCCCATCCTGGTGCAGTTGCTCGGCGATCGCCTGCGCACCCCTGCTGGCCTGGCCTCCGACGAACCCGATCCGGCGCAGCTCAACAATCTCGGCCAAGGCCTCGGCAAAGCCGTCGGTTCGGTCGCCGAGGTCGTCATAACCACGCCGTTCAAGGTGCTGACCATCGTCACCGGCGGGTGAGCCAATCACCCGCGTCGGAGGTTGGTCTAGACGAACAGGTCGACCTTCTGGAACGTCGTCACGTCGATCAGGCCGACGTCGGAAATCCTCAACTCCGGAATGACCACCAGCGCCAGCAGCGAGTGCTGCATGTAGGCGTTGTTCAGGGAGCAGCCCATCTTGCGCATCGCCTCGGTCAGTTTCTCGGCCTTGGCGGCGACGATCTCGGCGCGCTCGTCCGACATCAGGCCCGCGATCGGCATTTCGACAAGCGCCAGTTCCTTGCCCTTCGAGAACAGCACGACGCCGCCGCCGACTTGGCCCAGCCGGTTGACCGCCAGCGCCATGTCCTGCTTGTTGGTGCCGACGCAGATGATGTGATGGGCGTCATGCGCCACGCTCGAGGCCATGGCGCAATCGCCCATATAGCCGAAGCCGGAGACGAATGCGTTGGTGACGCCGCCCGTGCCCCTGTGCCGCTCGACCAGCGCGATCTGGCAGACGTCGTTGCGGCGGTCCATGGCGACCAGCCCGTCCTCGACCGGCAGATCGGCCTCCAGGGCTCGCGTCGGCGCCTGGTTCTCGATGACGCCGATGACGCGCACCCGCACCTCGTTGGCGCCCTTGGGAGCCGTGATGTCGAAATCGCCGGCCCTGAGCTTCTTGCCCAGCTTGACGGTGTTCTTCGCCGTCTTCGGGTAATCATAGGCCGGAATGTCGATGTCGAGCTTGCCACCCTTGGCCAGCCTGACGCCGCGCGCATAAACCTCATCGATGGTCATTGCGGCGAGGTCGGAGACAATCAGCAGGTCGGCCAACCGGCCCGGTGCGATCGAACCGATTTCGCGTTCCAGCCTGAAATGCTGGGCAGTGTTGATCGTCGCCATCTGGATCGCCGTCACCGGCTTCAGCCCCTGTTGGATGGCGTGGCGCACCACCCGGTCCATGTGGCCTTCATGCACCAGCGTGCCGGAATGGCTGTCGTCAGTGCACAGGATGAAGTTGCGCGGATCGATGCCGCCTTCGGTCACCGCCTTGATCTGCAAGGCGACATCGTACCAGGCCGAGCCCAGCCGCAGCATCGCCTTCATGCCCTGGCGGACACGGGCGATGGCATCTTCCGCGCGCGTGCCCTCGTGGTCGTCCTCGGGTCCGCCGGCGACATAGCCGTGGAACGGCAAGCCCAGGTCGCGCGAGGCATAGTGGCCGCCAACCGTCTTGCCAGCCTTGACCGTCGCGGCGATCTCGCCCGACATGACGGGATCGTTGGCGGCGACGCCCGGAAAATTCATCACTTCGCCGAGGCCGATGATGTTTTCCCAGGTCATGGCCTCGGCAACGTCGGCAACCGTCAGCTCGGCGCCGGCATGCTCCAGCCCCGGTGCCGACGGCACGCAGGACGGCATCTGCACATGCACGTTGATGGGCATCACCACCGCCTCGTCATGCATCAGCCGCACGCCCGGCAAGCCCAGCACATTGGCGATCTCGTGCGGGTCGATGAACATCGACGTGGTGCCGTGCGGGATGACGGCACGGCAGAACTCGGTCACCGTCACCATGCCGCTTTCGACATGCATGTGCGCGTCGCAGAGGCCGGGCACCAGGTAGCGCCCGCCGGCATCGACCACCTTGGTGCCCTGGCCGATGGCGTGGCTGGCATTCGGCCCGCAATAGGCGAAGCGGCCGCCGGCAATGGCGATGTCGGTGCCGGCGATGATCTCGCCGGAGTGAACGTTGACCCAGCGGCCGTTGCGGATGACGAGATCGGCGGGCTTGCGGCCCGTGGCGACGTCGACCAGATGCGTCGCCATCTCGGTCCAGGGTTTTGGTTTCGTCGCATGCGCCGCCGGCTTCTTTGCCATGAAGGGACTCCTGTTTGGGCGACTGTGCCAAGCCTGCCTGGTTTTGACCAGCGCCAAACGGCGGACCGGCCCGTCCAACCTTCACAAAGGCTGTTCAGCCGCGACCTCGACCGTGACTTTCGCACCGCCGGCCGAAATCCGTTCCGCCAGGCGCTGGAGTTCGCCCGGGGCAAAGGTGCCGCTGAGCATTACCTCGCCGCCGAGGATGGGTTCGACCAGGCGCGGCGACGCCACCACGGCACCGTCGACGCCGAGGTCGACCACCTTCCCGACATTCGCCCTGGTGAAGTCGCCGAATGCCTTCGCGCTGTCCGGCGTCATCTTCAGGTTGAGCGCTGCCTGTCCCGACGCTTGATCGGATACGACCGCTGCCTTGGCGATGGCGAGCGTCAATGGCTCGGCCATGGCGAGACCGCAGGTGAACAGTATGATGGCCGTTCCAGCGATAAGACGAGCCAGGCTGTTCATCAGGATTTTTCCCTGCAAGACGGCCATTTTGCACGCTGGCATTCCCCCGGCAATGCCGGCTGTCCTCGGCTTAAAGCCTGTGCCTCGGCGAGCGACACACGGCCACAGCCGGAAATTGGATTCCGTTTTGCCGTAAATCGGTCTACCTTGGCTCTCAAGATTTTTCCGGCTCTTCATCCGGGGAGTTCGAATGTATCGCCTTGTCGTCGCAAGTGCCGGTCTGCTTGCCGTCCTGTCGATGCCGGCTTTCGCAGCCGACGCGACGGTCGATGTGCCGATGACCGCGCCCGGCTTCGACTGGACAGGATACTATGCCGGCCTGCAGGCGGGCTATGGCTGGGGCCAGTCCGACATCTCAGGAACGGAAGGCGAGCCGTTTTCCGTCTCGCCCGACATAAACGGCGGTTTCATCGGCGGGCACGTCGCCGGGCTGTGGCAGTTCGACCAGGCGGTGATCGGCGCTGAGGCCGACCTCAACTATTCCTCGGTCGACGGCACGGCGGAAGCCGAACCCGGAAACAATTTCGGCGCCGACATCAAATGGTTCGGATCGGTCAACGCCAAGGCCGGATACGCTATGGATCGTGTGCTGGTCTATGGCATAGGCGGCATCGCCTTCGCCGGGGTCGAAACCTCGCAATCAGCGGGCTCAGCCTTCTCCGAGACACGCGCGAATATCGGCTGGACCGTGGGCGCCGGCGTTGACTACGCGCTGACCGACAAATTCGTCGTCGGCGCCCAGTATCGCTACTACGATTTCGGTTCCGAGCACTATGACGGGTCCAGCGACTTCGTCGGCCGCGACCAGGATACCAAACTGAACACCGTGGGCATCAATCTCAGCTACAAGTTCTGAGCCTCGCCGGCATCGACCGGCGAGCGACAGCTGTGACGTGATCAGCAAAGTCGATGAGGGGCGGCCGGCGCCCCCAGTGGGCGGGGGAATGGGTTGGGCCTGGTAGACGCCGGCCTCGGCGGATCAAGTCCGCCGTGCAAACACCCTACCCATTACGCGCGGCGCGCTAAATTCCGCGATCACACCAGTATCGCCATGCCATCACCTCTGGGGTGTGTGTTCAGCATGGCCAAGAACACGACTTGACGGCCTGTGTCTGGCATCTGAAAAGAGCAGGCCTGCGGACGTGGCGGAATTGGTAGACGCAAGGGACTTAAAATCCCTCGATCTCTGATCGTACGGGTTCGATTCCCGTCGTCCGCACCACCCTTCGCTCTTCGAGCTTCGGGTGGCAGGCCGCCCAAAGCTCGGCTCCGTCAGACTGCCCGCACGGGCTCGCCGCCGCATATGCCGCGTGAGCTGTTGATCCGATAAGTCTTCGACGTCATCCTCGAAGTGATTTCAAGCGGGCGCCGGATTTCCCAGCGCCGGATCGCAGGCGGCATGTCTTTTGTTGCCGACGACGTCGCTACAGTCGCATCAGTCGGCAATTCCATCGCCATTATGCCCGCGGTTGGGCGGTACGGTGCCGAAGCAGGGGTTCTCACGCCGCCTTTCGAGCGGGCCAACAGCCGCCTGCGCATTCGCAATGCTATTCGGAACGGGCAATGACAATAACGATAGATAGAAACGCCAGCTGGCGCGACATCGCGCGGGTGAGCGAAGGCGAATCCCTGGCGCTTAGCCGGGCAGCTTGGGAGAGGATCGCCTTCGCGAACCAGATCGTGGCGGCCATCGTCGAAAAAGGCATCCGCGCCTATGGCGTCAATACCGGGGTCGGCGCCTTGGCAAGCAAGGTCGTGGCGCCTGCCCTGCAAAAGAAACTGTCGCGCAATATCATTCGCAGTCACGCCTGCGGCGTGGGCGACCTTGTGCCGAGACGCGGCGTGCGCGCCATCATTGCCGCTCAAGTGGCAAATTTCGCGCATGGCCATTCGGGCGTGAGCCCTGCGATCGTCCGCAATTTGCTCACCTTTATCGAGCGCGACTGCGTTCCCGACGTGCCATCCCGGGGATCGGCCGGGTATTTGACCCACAACGCGCATGTAGCACTGGTCCTGATCGGCGAAGGCAGTGCAACCGTGGCAGGCCGCTCCATGAGCGGGCTCGAGGCCCTGGCTGAAATGGGTCTGGAGCCATTGGAGCTTGGCGCCAAGGAGGGCTTGAGCCTCGTGAACGGCACCGCATGCGCAACAGGCCTGACAAGCATCGCCGTGCTGCGCGCCGAGCGTTTGTTGGGATGGGCTGACGCGGCGGCGGCTTTGACGCTTGAAGCCGCAGGCGCGCAAATGCCGGCTTTTGGCGAGGCAATCCTGGCGATGAGGCCCTCACCCGGCATTCAGGGCGTGGGCAAATCGCTGCGTGGCTGGCTTCATGGCAGCGAACTTATCGCGCTGGCACACGGCAGTCGCACGCAAGACGCACTCAGTCTTCGCGCCGTGCCCCATGTTCACGGCACCGCCCGGGAGGTGCTGGACCGGTCCGCGGGGCTTGTCGACCGCGAATTGGCTGCCGTCACCGACAATCCGGCGGTATTCGGGTCTTTGAACGATCCTCAGGTCGTTTCGGAGGCGCATGCGGTAGCGCCCGCCCTCGGGCAGGCCGCTGACGGCCTGACCATCGCCTTGGCTCAGGTGGCTGGAATGAGCGAGCGTCGGATCGATCGTCTCGTCAATCCGCTTGTCAACAATTTGCCGGCCTTCCTCGCCGACGAGGACGGAGCCAATTCCGGCTTCATGATCGCCCAATACACGGCCACATCGCTCAGCAACGTCAATCGGCGTTTGGCCGCCCCGGCGGCGACCGACGGCGGCGTCACATCCGGCCTGCAAGAGGATTTCCTTGCTCATCCAACCGTCGCGGCCAACAAGCTGCTGGCGGTTATCGACAACGCCGAATACATTCTGGCGATCGAGCTCATGGCAGCCGCGCAGGCCCATGATTTTCTGGCGGTGCGCGGTGCACGCGCGCCTGGTACCGATGCCATCTACCAAATGGTGCGGGGCAATATCGCACACTATTCCGATGATCGGCCTCTGTCCCGGGACATGGAAGCCTTGCGCAACTTCATCCGCGAAATGGACGTGCCGGCCTGTCCGCGGCACAGTTCGTAAGGCAATGCTCGACCAACTTCGAGCGGCCAGGCCTTCATCGGGTTCAGCTTCAGACGCTGGACCAGGATAATGCCTCGGCATCGACGATGCGGTCTTTGGCTATGCCGGCCAGCTTCGTCGAGCGGCATTGTTCAGGACCTCGATTCCTCGCCCTCTTCCGGGACAACCGCATCGAGACCGGCCGGCCGCATTTGTTTTAGCAGCGGTGAAACAAAGGATGCATTTCAGCGTTGAGGGTCGTCAAAACGCGGGCGATTTTTGAAAATGGATCCGGCAACCGCGGCAGTGATGGTTTTGCTCCAGTGCAGCCCGGTTGAGGGTTCTGTCTGCAAACCCGTCGATATGGCGCCAACCATGTATGCATCGCTCGACTTATGCATGGCTTCGCTGAAGGACAGGCTGGCAAGCGCTCCGAACGGCGAAACCGTTGGCCGGTGTCGCCTCGTCGATGCGACCGTCACAGAGGGCTTGCCGGTCGGCTATACAAGGGTTTTTGTGACTCGCGGGCTGGGCGACGACGCCATCACCAGCAGCTACGTCGTACAGCGCGAGCGTTAGCGCCTCGTTCCCGCTGCCCCAAGGTGGGGGCGTCTGCCCTGTTTGCTAGATGCGCGTAGCGCCACTCTCCTGGCCGCCGGAATGTGGCACCGGCGGTCGCTGATCGGCGCTTCGCGCATGGTTTGGCCCAGAGCCCACCTCGATGATTCCGACCAGCGCGCGAACAAACTCAACCATATCGTTTGCCGTGATGGCTGCCCTGTCGGGATCTTGCCCGATGTGCTCGGCGGCCGCGCAACATGACAGGCGGATGTGATCGTAGTGGGAATCCCTTTCATCCTCCGGCAACATCGCCAGTTTCATGGCCCGGCGATAAATCAGCCGCAGTAATTGTTCGAGAGCGGCTCCGACACTCATGCGTTCTACTCCGCATTGGTCTAGCGTTCCGGCGCTCGAGGGCGCATGTCGGAACGTCGATGGGAGGTATTTCCATCCCTGTGCCAAAGGCTGCATTATAGCCATTAATATATCGTATATTGCTAATATACGATGCCCCGAAGCGTCTTTCGGCCTCCATGATATCGTGACGCCCCAGCCTGACGCCGACGGCGCGTGAGGCGGAGCCTAGCCGGGGCGGCGCGGACCGAGCGACCCATCGAGCGCGTTTGCTTCGGCCAACTTGGTCACCGCTCGCTCGACTTTCTCCGCCGCGGCATCGGTGTGCTTGATATCCCGGATAATTCGCTGCGTCAGAAGCGCGAACCTGGCAGCGCGATATACCTCACCGCCTCTCGCGGTTTCGTGGTGAAATGTCGCCATCATCATGGGGAACCGCCAAAAATTATTGGCGGATCAATCTTTGTCAGGCGCTCCCTGGCCTCGATCAGCCGCCGCCGCGCGGTCCTGATCCGGCTGCAAAGCGCGATATTGATTCCGACGCCGCAGTCCTCGTCCAGCATTTCTTCCGCGCGTTCCAGAGCGAGTTCCGCGCGGTTGACGCGCTGTCTGGCCTTGGCCAGTTCCATATTGAAAAGCTCAACCATTGCTCCGCTTCCGTTGCGGTCCCTTCGAGAGTTAAACCGTCGCTGATCGCTTTTGTTCCGTGATGCGAGGATGGAGCCAATCCATGCCGGAACGTCGGTCAAGCCTTCATCGGGTTCAGCTTCAGATGCTGGATCAGGATAATCGTCTTGGCATCGACGATGCGGCCGTCGGCGATGCCGGCCAGCGCTTCGTCGAGCGGCATTTCCAGAACCTCGATGTCCTCACCCTCCTCCGGCGCGCCGCCGCCGGCGGAGATGCGGTCGGCGGGCGAATAGCGGGCAACGAAGAACCACAGCCGCTCGGTCACGCTGCCCGGGCTCATATAAGGCGAAAACAACCGCTCTACGTCCTTCAGCCGGTAGCCGAGTTCTTCCTCCGCCTCCTTGCGGATGGCGGTCTCGGGGTCGTTTTCGTCGAGCAGCCCGGCACAGGCCTCGATCAGCGGTTCGCGGTGGCCGGTGACATAGGCGGGATAGCGGAACTGGCGCACCAGAAGCACCGTCGAACGCTGGGGGTCGTAGGGCAGGATCACCGCGCCGTCGCCGCGATCATAGGTCTGGCGGACCTGCGTCTCCCACTGCCCGTCGCGCCGGCGATAGTCGAGCACGGTCTTTTTCAACACCGCCCAGTCGTCGGAAAGGACCTCTTCCGAACGGATACGAATACGATCTTCCATTGGATACCTCGGTATTTGTCGCCGGGCGCAGGCGTAGCCGCGAACCGGCGCCGGCGCAATTGGGGCAGCAATTGGTCCAGCGTTTCACTCTCTCGTGTGTGGTATGCAAGATATCCGTCGCCTAAATAACGCCTTCCTTCTCCCCGGAGCCCTCTTTATGACTGCATCGCTTTTTCAGCCGATCACCCTCGACGGCCTCACCTTCCCCAACCGCATCGCCGTGGCGCCGATGTGCCAGTATTCCGCCGAGGACGGATCGGCCAGCGACTGGCATCTTTACCACTGGATGAACCTGGCCATGTCCGGCGCCGGAATGGTCACGGTGGAGATGACCGATGTCGAGCGGCGCGGGCGCATCACCCATGGTTGCCTCGGACTTTACTCCGACGACAACGCAGCCGCCGCGCGCCGCACACTGGATGCGGCACGACGCGTCGCCGCGCCGGGCACGAAATTCGGCACGCAGCTTGCGCATGCCGGCCGCAAGGCCTCGAACCGCAAGCCCTGGGAAGGCGGCGGGCCACTGCAGCCGAACGAAGACCCCTGGCAGACCGTCTCGGCCTCGGCCATCGCCTACGACACCGGCTGGAACGTGCCGCGCGCGCTCGATGAGGAAGAGATCCTGCAACTCATCGAGCGGTTCGCCCAAGCCGCCAGGCGGGCCGAACGCGCCGGCTTCGACTTCATCGAACTGCACGCAGCACATGGCTACCTGATCTTCCAGTTCCTGTCGCCGCTGTCCAACCAGCGCACCGACCGTTGGGGCGGCTCGCTGGAAAACCGGATGCGTCTGGTCGTCGAAATCGCCAGGGCGGTGAAGAAGGCGGTGCCGAAGCTGATGCTCGGCGCGCGGCTGTCGGTGAAGGACTGGGTCGACGGCGGCTTCGATGTCGAGGATGCGATCGAGGTGGCGAAGGCCCTGAAGGCCGAGGGTATCGCCTATCTCTGCTGCTCCAGCGGCGGCAATTCGCCGTTGCAGAAATTGCCCACCGGTCCCGGCTATCAGGTGCATCTGGCGGAGGCGGTGCGCAAGGGCGCCGGCATTCCGACCCGCGCGGTTGGCCTGATCGACGATCCCCAGCAGGCCGAGGCTGTTATCGCCGAGGGCCGTGCCGACATGGTCGCACTGGCGCGCGCCTTCCTCGCCGATCCGCGCTGGGGCTGGCGCGCGGCCGCCACATTCAAGGAAAAGATCCATCCGGCGCCGCAGCTCGCCCGCTCGGTAACGACGATGGAGCACTGGATGAAGGCGGCGGGCTGAACCGGCCCGCCCTCCTGACACAGGCGCGATCCCGCCCAGCCCGTTTTGCCACAGCCCGCTTCAAATCCGGCGGCAAACTGTTACGCTGGGTGAGGCTGCGGCGGGCGCGGCCGGGCTTGGGAGGAGATCATGTCGTTCAGGGCATTCTTGCCGGCTGCGATGCTTGTGACTGTCGCCGGCCTTTGGCTCGGCGCATCGACGCCGAGCGTGGCGCAATATTGCGAGGGGACGGTGCACGGCCTGTCCGGCCGCTACAATCTGGCGACCGGCAGCGGCTTTCTCGCCGTGCGGACACGGCCCAACTCGTCATCACGGATGATCGGCCAGCTGTTCAATGGAGACCACGTCGAGATTTTCGACCGGCGCGGCAGCTGGTACAAGGTCGAAATCGGCGGGTCCACCGGCTGGGCGAACGCTCGCTGGCTGCGCAACGACTGCGGTTACTGAGACGCCGAAACATGTCACCCAAAAAGCGCGTCGCAGAACGCGACGCGACTTTTGGGCGCAGGTTCCGGGCCACTTTTGCAACCAAATTGGCTGCTTTGCGTTGCGGCCATGATGGACAGCAAACCTTTTGAAACGCCGGTCGTGGTCGAACTCGGCCATGTCGGCAAATATCGCCATATCCGCAGCACCCAGGAAGCGGCGGAGTGCCTCATGACGGTGTGGCCGCTCAATCGCGGCCCGCGTCATCGTGATGCCCTCGACACTTGCCTCAAAGTGCTGGAAGGTTATCGTTCGACAGCGGACGCGCGACGGGCATTGATCGAGGCCGCCAGGGAATCGGAAGTGCTGGTGCCCGACGACAGGCTATCCGACGACCGGCTGCATTGAGCAGGCGGACCTTTCAACCGGAGGTTTTTATGGCGAAGCTGACTTACAAGATCGTCGAGCATGACGGCGGCTGGGCCTACAAGGTCGGTACGACCTTCTCGGAGACATTTCCCACCCATCAGGATGCCTTGCGCGCCGCCGAGATCGCCTCGGCCGAGCAGCAGGTGGCAGGCGCGACGGACGGCATCCAGTATGAGGACGCCGAGGGCAAATGGCACGAGGAACTGGCTGACGGTCGGGACCGGCCGCAGACCGAGGTTTCAGACTAGACTTTCCAAAGAAGAGAACTTGCCAGCAGACCAGAGACAGGGCGCCGACCGCGGACGTCAGGAGAGACGACGTCCTGCGGTCGACCGCTGCCCGGCGGCTGAACTATTTGCCGCAATACTGGTCGTTCACGTTGCCCTGAGCATTCGCATCAGGACCCGCTGTGCCGTATGCACACGGGCCGGCTGGACCAGAATTGCCAAGGCTGTCCAGCCCAGAGCGGTCGCCATTGATGCTTCCGGTCGTGTTCTGGTCGACGCCTGAGGACTCTTCGTTGCCGAACGGCCACCAGCTGTGACGGTTCGAATATGCGCCGTCGGACGATTGTGCCATCGCCGATGTGGTGAGACCGATCGTCAGGACCGATGCTGCAAGAAATTTCCTGTACATTGCATTACTCCGTGTCTTGGTCGCCTTGGGTGCGACACGGGGTAAACCCGGCGGTCAGCCGGTTGGTTCATTGAAATTGTCGTGAGGCTGTGGTGATGGAAATGTGCGGACCGCAATCCGCTCGATGAAGCCAATCACCCGCTTGGGCTCGGCGAACTGCGGCATATGGCCGACGCCGTCGACGGGTTCGAAATCGAGCCCTGCGATCTTGCCTTGCATCGGCTCGCCATGGATGCGGATGTCGATGACGCGGTCGGCCGTACCGAAGAGGATGCCGGCAGGCATGACAATCTCGCCATAGCGCTGTTCGATGCGGCCGAGATCCTGTTCGACGGCCACCACATCGGCTGATGTCGCCTGGAAATGGACTGGCCGCAGCCCGAGCCAGCCGCCGCCGTCAACCATGTAGTCCGCGGGAAAGACCTGCGGCGCGAAGATGAATTCCATTGTCGGCCGCGCATAGCGCAGGCTCAGGGGTATCGCCACAGTATAGGCCATCATCCAGCGCTGCAGGCGCGAGGGGATATAGAGCAGGTCAAATCCTTGCCGCGCCCTGTTTTCCAGATGCGTCAGCGGCGCCAGCAAGGCGATGCCCGAAATTGCCTCGGGATGTTCCACGGCCAGGGTCAACGTGACGGCGCCGCCCAGCGAGTGGCCCACCACCAGCGGCCTTTCCAGCGCCAATTTTTCGATGAAGCGGCGCACCAGGGCCGCCTGTTCAGGCAAGCGGCCGGTGGCACCGTTCGCGCGCGTCGAATAGCCCGATCCCGGACGATCGAGCGCGATCAGCCGATAGCCCGGGCCGAAATGTCCGAACAGGGTGTGCCGGAAGTGGTGGAGTTGCGCACCAAGCCCATGCAGGAAGACGATCGGCCGCCCCTCGCCGACATCGACATAGTGGATGCGGTTGCCGTCGATCTCGATGAATTTTCCGACCGGCGGCACCAACCTTTGCGCCTTCGCCGCGATCCATAGCGTCGCCAGCACCAGGCAGGCGATCCCCAGGACCGCCAGCAGGAACAGCAGGGCCAGCAGCCACGACAGGATCGATATCAGCATTGTTCACCCGGACCAGAACCCGTTTGAGCTTACCTGCATCCGGTCATGCTGCAACCTTGCATCGTCCAGGCACGGATGTTCACCGCCGAGGTGGCATTGCCGATAGCCACGCGCCGCGCTATTTCAGGCGACCCGTCCTGCCGGAGCCCTCCATGACCGAAATCGTTACCGCCGCCATGCTCGTCATCGGCGATGAGATTCTCTCCGGCCGCACCAAGGACAAGAACATCGGCCACCTCGCCGACATCATGACGGCCGTCGGCATCGACCTGAAGGAGGTGCGCATCGTTCCCGACGAGGAAGAGGAGATCGTCGCGGCGGTGAATGCCGTACGTGCGCGCTACACCTATGTGTTCACCACGGGCGGCATCGGCCCGACCCATGATGACATCACCGCCGATTCGATTGCCAAGGCGTTCGGCGTGCCCTGCGAATACGATGCCAAGGCCTATGCGCTGCTGGACGCAAGCTATGCGGCGCGCGGCATCGAATACACCGAGGCACGCAAGCGCATGGCGCGGATGCCGCGCGGTGCCGACCATATCGATAACCCGGTGTCGGTAGCGCCCGGCTTTCGCATCGGCAACGTCCACGTCATGGCCGGCGTGCCCTCGATCTTCCAGGCCATGCTCGACAATGTCGTGCCGACGCTGAAGACCGGCACGAAAATGCTGTCGGCGACGGTGCACTGTCCGTTCGGCGAAGGCCTTGTCGGCGGGCCGTTGGGTGAGATCCAGAAAGCGCATCCGGATACGATCATCGGCTCCTATCCAAAGTATGGCGACGGCAAGTTCTGGACCGAACTGGTCGTTCGCGCCCGCAGCCAGGAGGCCCTCGACGCCGCGCGCGCCGATGTCGAGGCAATGGTGGCGGGTTTCGTCGCCAAGGCGAGTTGAACCGGTTGTGGCCGGAACAAAGCATGGCGCGCCGGCGTTGCTTTCACGCGAGTTCGAACACTCGCCAGATTGAGGGATCACCATGCGCTTCAGGACCATCGTTGCCATTCTGCAGAACGAGCAGGACGCCGAGCGCGTGCTCGACTGCGCCATTCCGCTCGCCAACCGCTTCCAGAGCCACCTGATCGGCATTCATGCCGAGGCGCTTCCGGTGCCCTACACGTCGGCGACCGGCTTTCCCGATACCGAGTTCCTGCAGGTCTCGGCCGACATGAGCCGGGAGCGGGCCGACAAGCTGCAGGCCGTCTTCCTGAGGCGCATCGAGGATTCCGGCCTCTCCTTCGAGTGGCGCAGCCTGGAGAGCTTCTCCGGCGACAGCGCGTTGACCGGCATTTCAAGCGTGCGCGCCGCCGATCTTATCATTGCCGCCCAGCGCGAAACCGGCGGCGATCCGAGCGCCGATGTCGACACGCTGGTCTATGACGCCGGCCGGCCGGTGCTGGTGGTGCCGAGCGCGGGTCCGCTGGTCACCACGTTCAAACGCGTGCTGCTCGCCTGGAACGGCAGCAAGGAGGCCGCCCGCGCCGCCTTCGACGCCCTGCCCTTCATCATCGAGGCCGAGAAGACCGACATATTGGTCATCGATCCGCCCGATACGTTCGACGAAACCCCGGAGGCGGCCGGCGCCGAAATCGCGTCGGCGCTGTCACGCCACGGCGCCAATGTCAGCGTCTCGGTGCAGAAATCGGGCGGCACCTCGGTCGACGACATGATCCAGAACCGGGTCGCCGAAACCGGCGCCGATCTGCTGGTGCTTGGTGCCTACAGCCACTCCTGGCTGCGCCAGCTGCTGTTCGGCGGCGTGACGCGCACGGTGCTGCGCACGGCACAGGTGGCGGCCTTCCTGTCGCGATAAGTCCACAGCCATCGCGGTAAGCCGCCCTTGCCAAGGCCGAGGCTTTCCAGTTAATTCCGCGCGCATTCCCCTGTTTTTGTGCACGCGGTCCTCGCGTGCTGCGGAGTGCGCGAAAAATGTCCCTTCCCGAAAAAGCCTTCCCGGTCTCCTGGGACCAGTTCCATCGTGACGCCCGCGCGCTTTCCTGGCGGCTTTCCGGCGCCAACAAGGGGCAATGGAAGGCGATCGTCTGCATCACACGCGGTGGGCTGGTTCCCGCGGCGATCATCGCGCGCGAACTCGGCATCCGCATCATCGAGACGGTCTGCGTCGCCTCCTACCACGACTACACCAGCCAGGGGCAGTTGCAGGTGCTGAAGGAGATTACCCCTGCCCTGCTGGCCGACGACGGCGCCGGCGTGCTGATCATCGACGACCTGACCGACACCGGCAAGACCGCCGGCATCGTGCGCGCGATGATGCCCAAGGCGCATTTCGCCACCGTCTACGCCAAGCCGAAGGGCCGGCCGCTGGTCGATACTTTCGTCACCGAGGTCAGCCAGGATACCTGGATCTATTTCCCCTGGGACATGGGCTTCACCTACCAGAAGCCGATCGCCGACGACCACGCCGGCTGATTCGCGACACGCCGCTTTTTCCAACTAAGCCGCCACCGACGACAATATTTGCTTCCGTGGATGGCTCCCCGGGGCAGGATATCCTGTGAAATCGACCTCTGTTGGCGGGAATCGGCCAGCCTGATCAAAGTTTTTACTTTTATTGGTCAGAATTAGCCGTAAGATTCGTAAGGCGGCAAACGATTCTGGAGGCTGGGGCTAGCTTCTCCGATGTTGACAAGGCCAACGACGCACAACCATCTGGCCGAAAGGGTCCGGCGACTCTTCGGCACCGCTCCGTGCCGTCTGCAGGTTGCCGCGCTGCCCTGGCGCGACACCGGGAATGGCGTCGAGATCATGCTGATCACCAGCCGCGACACGGGCCGCTGGGTGTTGCCGAAGGGCTGGCCGGAAGCCAAGGAGCCGCTCTGCGAGGCGGCGGCGCGCGAGGCCAGCGAGGAAGCCGGATTGCGCGGAACCGTCTCCCATCTCGAAGCCGGCCGCTACTTCTATGCCAAGGTTCTGGCTTCGGGTGAAGAAGTGCCCTGCGAGGTGCTGGTGTTTCCGCTGCACGTCGACAAGATCGCCGACCGCTGGAAGGAAAAGCACTCCCGCACCCGCAAATGGGTCAATTCCAGCGAAGCCGTACGCATGATCAATGAGCCGGACCTTTGCCAGATCATCGCCTATTTCTGCGCCGACCCGCACAGATTCTCCTAGCGGACCTCCGCCTTCTCCATATTCACAACCCTGTGATGTGACGGGCATGAAAGGTTTGCTAATCCTTCTTCGCTAAGAATCGACCAATCTGGCGTTTGATCGATGGCGAATCCTGTAGACCCATTTCAGCAGCATACCGGCGAGCCCGAGCGCGAGCACCGTCCGCGCGTGCTCAAGGGTGGAACCGTCATCACCGGGATTCAAAACTCGGAAATCGCCGTGATGCTGCGCAACCAGCATGCGGGCGGCGCCGAATTGAAAATACCGCTCGAGGCGCGGGTGCCCGATCATTTCCTGCTTTATGTGCCGCTCGACGGCGTCGCCTATCGCTGCGAGGTCCGCTGGCGCCGCAACGACCGGGTCGGCGTGCAGTTCACCGGCACCGAGCCGAAGCCGAAGCTGCATTACGGCTGATATCTGGCATATCGGCCCGACAGGTTTTTCGAGGCCGGCCAGATTGCTCACGACGGACGCCTCCCGGCGGTCAAAGTGCACAGATCCACCGCTCGAAACGGCAATCGCCGCGGCGCATTTCTATCCCCGTTATCCACATGTGTGACACACAAGATGTTGGGGTCACAAAAGCTACGCAAACGAATCCTTGACGGCGCAAAACGAGTCGCCTTTTATAGGCCATGTGCTCCTGTTGAGAGCGCGACCGGAAAGTTCTGAGCCCGGTCTTTTTCCCGGATTATGTGCGTTTTTGCCCGCATTTCCGCCCGTTTACGAGGCCGGCGGAAGCGTTGGGATTGTGGGGTGGCGGGGCGACGAAAGGGAGAATTGTCGGACTGGAATAAATTGTCTGTTAATACTATATTTAGTGTTTGCAGGTAGGTTCGACGCTAGATAGTGTGAATTTCCCTCGAGTGAGGGAATCGAAAAAATCAGATTTGAGGGACCCGCAGGGTTCGCCGGCGCGTTGTGACAGAGGCTTCACGAGAAGCCCAGGCCGCAAGTGCTGGGGGAGATCGCGGAATGGAGAGCCGGCCGTTTTCGAACGCCGGCAGACGGCGGACATGCGCGTTTCGCATCAGGGGGAGAAATCCCTGGGGAAAAGCGCTATATATAGACAAAAGGACCGAACCAATGCGCATCGAGCGTCGCTTCACCAAGCAAGGGCAATCGGCTTATGCGGAGATCGAATTCCGCAAGGCGCTTTCCGAGATCAAGAATCCGGATGGCTCGGTGGTGTTCCGCCTCGACAACATCGATGTGCCGGCGCAGTTCTCCCAGGTCGCCGCCGATATCCTGGCGCAGAAATATTTCCGCAAGGCCGGCGTGCCCGCGCGGCTGAAGAAGGTCGAGGAGAACGACGTCCCTTCCTTCCTGTGGCGCTCCGTCGCCGACGAAGCCGAACTGGCCAAGCTGCCGGAAGCCGAGCGCTACGGTTCCGAGATCGACGCCCGCCAGGTCTTCGACCGGCTGGCCGGCACCTGGACCTACTGGGGCTGGAAGGGCGGCTACTTCAAGTCGGAGGAAGACGCGCGCGCTTTCCGCGACGAGCTCGCCTATATGCTGGCCACCCAGCGCGTCGCGCCGAATTCGCCGCAATGGTTCAACACTGGGTTGCACTGGGCATACGGCATTGACGGTCCGAGCCAGGGCCACTTCTATGTCGACCCCTTCACTGGCAAGCTGACCAAGTCGAAGTCCTCCTACGAGCACCCGCAGCCGCATGCCTGCTTCATCCAGGGCGTTCAGGACGACCTCGTCAACGAGGGCGGCATCATGGATTTGTGGGTGCGCGAGGCGCGCCTGTTCAAATATGGCTCGGGCACCGGTTCGAACTTCTCGCTGCTGCGCGGCGAAGGCGAAAAGCTGTCGGGCGGCGGCCGCTCGTCCGGCCTGATGAGCTTCCTCAAGATCGGCGACCGCGCCGCGGGCGCCATCAAGTCGGGCGGCACAACGCGCCGCGCGGCGAAAATGGTCATCGTCGACGCCGACCACCCCGATATCGAGGAATTCATCGACTGGAAGGTCAATGAAGAGCAGAAGGTCGCCTCGCTGGTGACCGGCTCCAAGATCGTCAAGAAGCATCTCGAAGCCATCATGAAGGCCTGCGTCAATTGCGAAGGCAATGGCGAGGACTGCTTCGATCCTGCCATCAACACGGCCCTGAAGCGCGAGATCAAGGCAGCCAAGAAGTCGGCGGTGCCGGAGAATTACATCTACCGCGTCATCCAGTTCGCCAAGCAGGGCTACACGTCGATGTCGTTCAAGACCTACGACACCGACTGGGATTCGGATGCCTACCTGACCGTTTCGGGCCAGAACTCCAACAATTCGGTGTCGCTGAAGGACAATTTCCTGCGCGCCGTCGAGGACGATGCCGACTGGCACCTGACCGCCCGCAAGGACGGCAAGGTCTTGAAGACGCTGAAGGCCAGGGACCTGTGGGAAAAGATCGGCTATGCCGCCTGGGCGTCGGCGGATCCGGGCCTGCATTTCAACACGACGATGAACGACTGGCACACCTGCGCTTCGGCCGGTGCGATCCGGGCCTCCAACCCGTGCTCGGAATACATGTTCCTCGACGACACGGCCTGCAACCTCGCATCGATCAACCTGCTGCCCTACCGCAACGCCGACGGCACGATCGACATCGCCGCCTACGAGCATACCGTGCGTCTGTGGACCATCGTGCTGGAAATCTCGGTGATGATGGCGCAGTTCCCGTCGAAGGAGATCGCCAAGCTTTCCTACGAATACCGCACGCTCGGCCTCGGCTATGCCAATATTGGCGGCCTGCTGATGACCTCGGGCATTCCCTATGATTCCGACGAGGGCCGCGCCATCTGCGCCGCGCTCACCGCGATCATGACTGGTGTGGCTTATTCGACATCGGCGGAAATGGCCTCCGAACTCGGCGCCTTCCCCGACTATGACCGCAACGCCCAGAACATGCTGCGCGTCATGCGCAACCATCGCCGCGCTGCCTATGGCGACAAGGACGGCTATGAGAAGCTCGCCGTCAATCCGGTGCCGCTGGTCGCCTCCGACCTCAAGCAGCAGGCGCTTGCCGAACATGCGAAAGCCGCCTGGGACCGCGCCATCGAGCTCGGCGAGGAGCATGGCTACCGCAATGCACAGGCAACCGTGATCGCGCCGACCGGCACGATCGGCCTGGTCATGGATTGCGACACCACCGGCATCGAGCCCGACTTCGCGCTGGTGAAGTTCAAGAAGCTCGCCGGCGGCGGCTATTTCAAGATCATCAACCGCGCCGTGCCGGAAGCGCTGCGCACGCTCGGCTATTCCGAGAGCCAGATCGCCGAGATCGAGGCCTATGCGGTCGGCCACGGCAATCTCAACCAGGCGCCCGGCATCAACCCCGGCTCGCTCAAGGCCAAGGGTTTCAGCGACGACAAGATCGCCGCGCTCAATGCGGCGCTGAAGTCGGCCTTCGACATCAAGTTCGTCTTCAACCAGTGGACGCTCGGTGCCGACTGGGTGAAGGAGACTTTTGGGTTCACCGACGAGCAGCTCAACGACTTCTCGTTCGAGATGCTGCCGGCGATGGGCTTCTCCAGGAAGGACATCGAGGCCGCCAACATCCATGTCTGCGGTGCCATGACGCTGGAAGGAGCGCCTTTCCTCAAGGCCGAACACCTCGCCGTGTTCGACTGCGCCAGCCCCTGCGGCAAGATCGGCAAGCGCTCGCTGTCGATCAACAGCCACATCCAGATGATGGCGGCCGCGCAGCCCTTCATCTCCGGCGCCATCTCCAAGACCATCAACATGCCCAACGATGCGACGGTTGAGGACGCCAAGGGCGCCTACATGCTGTCGTGGAAGCTGGCGCTGAAGGCCAACGCGCTCTACCGCGACGGCTCGAAGCTGTCGCAGCCGCTCAACGCCTCGCTGCTCGCCGATGGCGAGGAGGATGAGGACGAAGCCGTCGAGCAACTGATCGCGTCCCCGCAGGCGGCGCGCGCGGCGCAGATCACCGAGCGGATTGTCGAGCGCATCATCGAGCGCGTGTCGCGTGAGCAGGAAAAGCTGCCCGGCCGCCGCAAGGGTTACACCCAGAAGGCCAAGATCGGTGGCAACACCATCTTCCTGCGCACCGGCGAATATGATGATGGCCGCCTCGGCGAGATCTTCATCGACATGAACAAGGAAGGCGCCACGCTGCGTGGCCTTCTCAACAACTTCGCCATCGCCATTTCGCTCGGCCTGCAGTACGGCGTGCCGCTCGACGAATATGTGCACGCCTTCACCTTCACCAAGTTCGAGCCGGCCGGCATGGTCATCGGCAACGATGCCATCAAGAGCGCGACGTCGATCCTCGACTACGTGTTCCGCGAACTGGCCATCTCCTATCTCGGCCGCAACGACCTCGCCCATGTCGACCAGTCGGACTTCTCCAACACCGCACTTGGCCGCGGCATCAGCGAAGGCAAGACCGACGCCGTTTCCAAGGGCCTGACCCGCGGTTCGCCGGTGAAGCTGGTGTCGAGGGCGATCGGCAACGAGCCGAAGGGCTTTGCCGGCGGCTCGACCGGCACCCCTGCCCGCTCGGCGCCCACCGCCTTCTCCGGCTCCAACGTGCTGGCCCTGAAGCCGGCCAGCGACGAGGCGATCGCCTACAAGCGCGACTATGAGGAGCGGGCCAAGGAACTGGCCGAGGACATCGCCTTCGAGGAAGCGGCGGGCTCTGCTTCGGTAGCCTCGGACGCCACGGCGGCGCTGTTCACCGATGCGGCCGCGAACGAAGCCGCCGAAGCGAAGAAACTCGCCGCCGACCGCCGCGCCAAGTCACTGCTGCAAGGCTACACCGGCAATTCCTGCTCCGAATGCCAGAATTTCACCATGGTGCGGAACGGGACCTGTGAGAAGTGCGACACGTGCGGCGCCACAAGTGGCTGCAGCTGACAAACTCACTAGACAACTGGCGTGTCACTGTATGTTGCTCGACGTCAAGGTAAGCTGGTCATTCGACACACGAAGTTTGCTCACCCTCGTTTTTTGAAAGGTGAGCAAACGGAAACGGCAGGAGGCCTGGATCAATGTCAGGGCCTCCTGATTCACGTCTAGTCCAGGACGATGATGGTGGGCGCGGCTATTGGCGTCATCAGCTGCGTTATCGGATACAGATCTGCGGCCCATTGGGTGCCGCTATAGGGCTCAAATTGCTCTGGTTGCATGGAACGTTGCAATCGCGGTCTACATCCGAAAGCGGCTGAAGATCCTGCATGGACTGATCTATGCGTTGTTGACATTGTTGAACATGCGCACGGGTCAGGAGCCAGCAACGGTATGGTTCTTACCCTAACCCTGATGGGCTTCACGTGGCCACGGTGATATCGCCACGCGCATTTATTCTGTGAGAGCGTTGTGAACCTTCGGTCCCGTTCTGGCGAGGCCGAACTCATGCAAACGCACGATGATTTAGCCCGAAGCGACAAGCACTATCGATAGGCGCTCGATAGACCTCTCTGTGACGCCGAAGCCTTGGGATCAGGCTTTTGGTCAGGGTCAAAGGGCCCTGTATGACGAGGAGGGGCAATGGAAATGGTTGGCAACACCAACTCATCGCGCCTGGCATCACTCGACCTTCTACGATTGATCGCAGCCTTGGCGGTTGTGTGCTTTCACTACCTTTATCGGGGACCGATTGCCGGAGATGTCGACGCTGGATATCCTGTGGCTGCCCCGTTTGCCATCTATGGCTATCTCGGTGTCAATCTGTTTTTCCTGATCAGCGGTTTTGTCATCACGTGGTCGGCTGAGGGGCGAAAGTGGCAGGATTTCGCCGTCGCGCGCTTCGTGCGGCTTTATCCTGGATTTCTGCTCTGCATGACCTTGACGTTTGTCGTTCTCTCGATCGCCGACAACCCTAGATTTCCGACAGATTTTTCGACCTATGTCGCCAATCTTTCCATGTTCGCCCGGGCATTCGGCAGGCCGTCCATGGACGGTGTCTACTGGTCGATCATGCTCGAGATCGTATTCTATGGCTGGGTTGCGATGCTTATTTTTGCGGGTGCCTTCCAGCGTTGGAAGTTGGCGATCGTTGCCATCTGGCTCGTGATTTCGGCAGGAAATGAGCTCTTCTTCGGGAACACGGCGATACGAATTTTGCTTATCACAAGCTACGCGCCTTTTTTTGCCGTCGGTATTTTGGCCCAACAGGTTGTCGCAAAAGGGCGTTCGCCGGCGGCGCTCATCCTTCTTGTCGCGGCATTCCTGTTGTCGTGCCAGACGATCACATTCAATCAGGGCTGGATGCAGGAACATTACGGAACGGCCATTCCCTATCCCGCTCTCCTGGTCGCCAATGGATTTGTCTTTGGGATTTTCGCAGGTGCACTCCTGATCCGCTCCCGCGTGGCCCCTTCGAAGACCGTTCTGATGCTCGGCGGATTGACTTACCCACTTTATCTTCTGCACCAGTACATAGGTTATCTCTCTCTCAACGCACTGGCCCCGTTTATCGGCAAGAACGCTGCGTTCTTTGTCGTTGTGCTCGCGGTGCTCCTTGCCTCGTTCTTGATCTGGCGTTTTGTCGAAACGCCGCTACGCAAGCCGCTTATCCGCGGTTTGACGTCCGCCATCGATCACATCGCATCAGCAGGATCCGCGCACGCGAGAAGGAACCGCCCAGTGGCGCGGACTTAGCGTAACCTTCGCAGGCGAGACAGGAGGTGGGTCGGCAGCGGCAGGAGCACTGGTCTAGGCGCCTGCACGCAACGCAACCTGATCGATCTCACGACGCTAGTCATCGCTGCACCCTGTCAGAATGAAGGCATCCCAGGCCGAGCCGTCCGGATTGGCGTTGGCGAAATCGGCCCATTCGGTGAAAGCCACACCGAAATCGGGCAACAGCAGCCCTTTCGGCGCCGGCGTCGCTTCGCGCGAATTCAACTGTTCGGCCCCGCCGCCGGTCAAGGCATAGACCTGACCGTCCCATATCCTGCACAGTCCGCTGCTATCCTGCAGGCCCGCTTCGCGATCATCGTCGGTGCAGGCGTGGCGGATGGTGCCGAGCGGAAAGGAATTCTTGCCGTTGGTCCAAGTGATATCGGCCGGCAGGTTTTTATCGGTGTTTGGCACGCTCAGCGAGAACACCTGCGCCGTCAGCGCCGCCGGCTCACTGTCCAGCGGCCGGAATTGCAGAACCGCGCCTGAGCGCGGCTCGCGGTAGGTGGCGTGGCTCAGCAGGCATTCCTTGGCATTCGTCACCTGGATCGGGCCGAGCAGGCCCAAGAAAACGCAAGCCAGTTTGCGAACGATCACTGGGTGTCTCCGTGAAACGTCGTGGAAGCCAAAAACCCGTCCTCACACCAGCCCGACCAGAAAGGCAGCGCCGCCGAGAAATCCTGCCGAACAGGCCCACAGCAGCCAGAGCCCACGCACCCGGCATTCGAGCACCGCCGAGCCAGGGTTGGCGGGATCATAGTGCACGTCGACCTTGCTGCCCTCCGCATAGCGCCGCGCTTGGCCGCTGACGAGGCCGGGCAGCGAAGCCGTGACCGTGGCGCCGAAGGTGACGCGGTCGGCGCTGTAGCGCTGGCCGGCGACGCCATAGCTGTAGACGATGCGAGATTTGAAAACCGTGCGCCAGCGTTGATAGCCTGAATAGGTCCGCAGCGCCTGCAGGCCTGAGGCATCGATGCGGCCGGCGGCGACCGGCCATTTTGCCGCCTGCTCGGCAAGCGACTTCTGGGCAAAGCCCATGCGCAGAGCGAACAGGCCCATGAACAGCAGCAATGCCGCGGCGCCGAGGTTTTGCGGCTTGGGCAGATGCGGCCGGATCGCCTCAAGCACGCCGCCGATGGAAAACACCAGAACCGCCGTGCCGATCACCAACCCGGCCGAGAGCTGGAACATGAACTTGAAGGCGCCGTCCGGCATGGTGCGCTCGATCACGGCCTTGCTCGGATCGGCCGGATTGTAAAAGACGGTCACCTCCGCGCCGCGGGGAAACTGCGCAAGGGTTTCGCGGACTTCAAAGTTCCCCAAATTTTCCTTCACGCTGTAGCGCGAGCTTTGAAATTTCTTGCCGCCGACCTTGTATTCGAAGGTGATGGCCGGGAAATTGCGCATCTCCGTGGTATCGGTGCTGTCCGAGCCAGCGCCCGAGCTTCTGACCTCACGCGCCTCGACGCGCGACGAGATGATCTTTCCCGGCGTCGGCAACCAGCGGCTCAGCGCCTGCACCTCCCGCCATTTCACGATAGTGATGAGCGACAGCATGCCGGAGACCGCGCAGGCAAAGCCGACAAGCAGAAATTTGAGTTCCAGCTCCACCCTGATCCCCCCGGAGTGCAGGAACAGGCACTAGACAGCACTGCGGCGGCAATGTCTCGCTTATTCGCAAAGTCGAGAGATGAGCGGCCGGGCGTAACGCGCGCCCTCTCCTTCTCCCCTTGCAGGAGATGGAAGAAGATCCCTTCACGACGGCCTGACAGCCAGGAAGGTGTTCCATTCCTCGCTGTTGCGGCCCACGTTGAAATCGTCCCTGAGAAGGACCAGCCCGGCGGCTTCGAGACGGGCCGCGAAGTCGTCCCAACGCCACAAGACCGTATGATAGCTGCTGTCCGTCTCGCCATCGCCGTTGCGCATCGATACGAGGAAGGCGCCGCCTGGCCGCAGCGACCGAGCTATCCTGGCAAGCACCTGGTCGGTCTGGTCGCGCGGCACATGGATCAGGACGGCGAGCGCCAGGACGGCGTCATAGGGGCCGCCGAGATCGTCGGTGAGGAGATCGAGAAGCTCACCATGCTTGCCGCGCGCGGCCTGCAGCTCGAGAAACCGTTTTGTCGCGTCGGTGCGGCGAACCTTGACACCCAGGCCCTCCAGAAAGTCCGCATCGTAGCCCGCTCCCGACCCGACTTCCAGAATCCGGCCTGACGTGCCGGCAATCGCCACAAGGCGCTTCAGCGATGCCTGCTCTCTGTCGTTGGGAACATGCCGCACGATGGCATCGTAGCGATCCGCATAATCCTCGTAGGCACTGATCGTTTGACGGCTCTTCGCCAGGGCCTGCGACAACACATCCATCTTGCCCTCCCTTGTATCCATGTGCGCCAAAAAAGCTTCTTCAGCGAATGGTGCCGGGAGGCACGTGTCCGTCGAGGACGCCGATGTCGCGCCGGAAATGATCCGACAGCGAACGCTGGTCAAGCAGGCCGCGCCTGCGGGGCCTGAACGGAGCGGTGAAGAGATCGAGCATCGGGCGACGAAGCGTGTCGTAGAGGGTGGTGGTCATTGCCCTGTCCTTTCGTGTTGGAGTTGATGACCAGAGCATGCCTGTTCGCGGCCTTGGCTTCCAATCGAACGTCGCGTACCATGCATCAGGAGGACTGATGCGTCATGAGTTGGGAACTACCACCATTGGGGGCTATCAGGGTGTTTGAAGCCGCCGCGCGGCTGGGCAGTTTCACCAAGGCGGCCGAAGAACTCGGCATGACCCAATCGGCGGCCAGCTATCAGATCAAGGTTCTGGAGGAGCGCGCCGGAACGCCACTTTTCATAAGAAAAACAAGGCAGATTGCCTTGACCGTGGCCGGACAACAGCTGGCGCCGCATGCATCCGGCGCGTTCTCGGCCCTGGCCGATGCGTGGGTCGCCACAAAGGGCGGAGCGACCGGAGTGCTATCGGTGACGACCATGGAAACCTTCGCGACGAACTGGCTGGCCGTGTGGCTTGGAACATTCCAGCTGATGCATCCAGACCTTGCCGTGAAGGTCAATACATCGCCCCGGCTGGTCGATTTCACACGCGAGGACATGGACATCGGGATCCGGACAGGCGCCGGAAATTGGCCCGGTCTGACCGCGCACTATCTGTTCAAGGCCGACTACACGCCCATGCTCAGCCCAAGACTGGCCGAAAGCGTGGGCGGCATCCGCCAGCCCGAGGATCTCTACAAGGTGCCGCTGTGCTGCGCCGACGATCCTTGGTGGAAGATCTGGTTCGAAGCCGCCGGCCTACCCTTCGAGCCCGATCGCGTCATCGCAGGTCCGATGCTGGGGTCGCAGGCCTACGACGCAATGGCGGCTTTGACCGATCGGGGCGCGGCCATCCTCACCCGCAATATCTACAGCGCCCTGCTGGCGAAGGGCCAGTTGATACAGCCCTTCGAAGTCCTCGGATCCGACGGCGACGGTTATTGGCTGGCGCACCTGGAAAGCCGACGCAACGTGCCGAAGATCAAGGTGTTCCGGGATTGGGTGCTGGCCCAGACCGCCGAGATTCGGGCGCAGGAAGAGCGCCAGACTTAGGCTTACAAGGTTCACGCGCAACAGAGGACCAGATGATCGATCACATAACCATCGAAGTGTCCGACCTGGAGAAGAGCAAGCTCTTCTACGAACGCGCTTTCGCGCCCCTGGGCTATTGCCTGTCCTTCGGCAAGGAGGGCGTGTTCTGGGCTTTCGACGTCGGCAGTGGCTGCCTGTTCGAGATCCAGCGAACAGGCGAGGCGCCGCCGCTCACCCATCTGCATGTTGCCTTCCGCGTCCGCAGCAAGGCAGAGGTCGATGCGTTCCACCAGTCGGCGCTGGCAGCCGGCGCCCAAGACAATGGCGCGCCCGGCCCGCGTCCCGATTATGCGGAGAATTACTATGCCTGCTTCGTACTCGACCCCGATGGCTACAACATCGAGGCAACGATCAACGAGACCGCGGCTTCATCCAAGGGCGCCAATACGAGTCGAGGATGACGGGCATAATGAATCTCGCCTCTCTGCGCCCTCGGCCACGGTCACCCCCTGCTGTGCACGGCATCTGCCGATCGGTTGATCCAGATCAACGCGGATGCATCGCCCGTGCGGTCTCCTTGCTCCTTGGCCATCATCCCAGGGAGAACGAACGTGTCGACTTACGACCTCATGGTTATCGCCGCAGTCCTGTTCAGCTTCGCATCATTTTCCGCGGTTCTGGCTTTTGCCACCTTCGACGAATCGCGTCGCCGTCGTCCAAAATAAGGCGGTCGGACCGGTTGGATGGGCGACCATTCACACGACGAAGTGATATAGGTGCAATTTGACGACGGATCGGATCGAATGAGAACGTTTGGAAGATAACAACCGGAAAACGGACATGAGCGACGAAAACGAGGACGACACCGACATCGTCAACCAGCTCGCCTATGTCAGAGCCGATCCCACCCAGCACGATACGATTACGCTTCTCACCATGATCGATGCCGCGATTGCCGAGATCATGGCGTTGCGGAGAAAGCTGCGGCTGAGCGAGGACAGGAATGGCGGGAGCAACCAGCTCCAATAGACGGCAGGACCTGAACGAATGGCGACGCGAACCCTAATCCGCGTCGGCCATCATCTGACGGCCGCCGCCGCCGGCCCAGGCGCGCCATTGCCGCTCGTCACCATGGAAGACGTTGAGGTCGACGCGGCCGGTCACGCCGTGCGACAGGCCGGATCCGGAATACTGCCAGAACAGCCATTTGCGGCCGGGATAGACCTTTGACGGGTGCCGCGCCACCGCGCGCAGCCAGAACGGGTAGTCGAGGAAAGCGCCCTGGAGGTTGTCGCGATAGAAATCGGGGGCGGTGTATATGATCGGGCGCTGACCGTAGTGACGTTCAAGCTTGTCCATGAACACCTGCATCTTCTCCAGCACCTTTTCACGTGACGGGCGCCGCTTGCAGCTGGAGTCGCCGTTCCATTCGACGTCGATCACCGGCGGCAGGGCGCCATCGACCTTCGGCACGTTGCGGATGAACCAGTCGGCCTGCTCGCCGGCGGTGCGGCACCAGTAGAAGAAATGATAGGCGCCGCGCTTCAGCCCGGCGGCATCGGCATTGCGCCAGTTCCTCATGAACATCGGATCGAGATGGTCGCCGCCGTCGGTTGCCTTGATGTAGGCGAAGTTGGCGCCCTGGGCGCGCAGCTTTTCCCAGTTCACGTCGCCTTGCCAGCGCGACACGTCAACCCCGTGCACGGCAAGGTGCCGGGGCGAGGCCCGGCCGAAATTGATGGGCTTGGCATCGCGAAAACCGTAGCGCGTGACGGGGCCGGCAAGCATCGCCGGTGCAGCACGCGACAAAAGTTTCGGTGGCGAGACCAGGGCCGCGGGCTCGACGGGCGGATCGACATTGTCCGGCAATTCGGGCGCCGAAAGCGCCACGGTTTCTTCCTCCGCCAGCCCAAAGGGCCGATCAGGAGCGTCCTCGGGCGCGGCCTCGGCCAGCTTGCGAGCATTGCTGGCCTTGCTCACTGGAACGGATGTGATCGGTGCGCTTGGCCGCACCACCGAACTGGTGGTTTCATTCGACGGCTTCTGCATGTCGAGCGCGTCCATGCCCGATGTCGAAGAGCAGCCGGCGAGGCACAGCGATGCGATCACGAAACTGATGGCGCCTGGTAACCGCATCTGGACCTGTACTCAAAACACAACAGACCGAAGGCAACGACCGACGGACAACAGCGCCAGTTATGAACGAGAAATTACCAATAAAGTTTGAATCAAGTTTTTTACCATGACTATGACCCGTTTCAGACATTCCCCGGCGACGCGGCCGGGCCAGCCTTGACAGTGCCATGATGTGGCTGTTGAGACGGGAGGCTGCGTTTGCCGCAGGCATTTCCCACGATTTCTTCAAAGGCGTCCGATGGCAAGGGCCGCAAGTTGCCGGTCGAGAATTATTACGGCTGGCTCGTCGACGACAAGCTCGACGAACTCAGAAGCCTGCTCGACAGCGGCAGCTGAGAAACGCTTTTAAACAGGAGCTTGCGTGCAGGCGTTCATCGACCAGAGCGTTTGTTTCATCGAGAACCATCAGGCGTGGGCCGGGATCGTGGTCGGGCTGCTGGCCTTCGGCGAGTCGCTCGTGCTGGTCGGCATCCTCTTGCCCGGCACCACGGTGCTCATAATCGTCGGCGGCCTGGTCGGGGCCGGCATCGTACAGCCTTTGCCCGTCCTTCTGGCCGCGATGATCGGGGCGGCGCTCGGCGATACCATCTCCTACTTTCTCGGCAGATGGCTGGGGCGCGGCGTCGTCCATAAATGGCCGCTGAACCGTTACGGCCGCGAGGTCGCCAGGGCGCGGCTGTTCTTCCATCGTTATGGCTTCGCAGCGGTTTTCGTCGGCCGTTTCTTCGGCCCCGTCCGCGCCACCGTGCCGCTGGTCGCCGGCATGATGGGCATGCACCGGCGCCGCTTCCAGGTCGCCAACATCCTGTCAGCGATCATCTGGGCGCCGGTCGTGCTGTCGCCGGGTTGGCTGGTGGCCAAGGGCGCCAGCAGCATCCCCGAGCTCGACGTGACCAGCCTGTTCGGGCTGGCGGCGATCGGTGTGGCAGCCCTGATCATCGTAACAGTGATCGCGCTCAAGCTCCGGAGCAGGCGAGCCGCCCGCGTCTAGCCGCGCTTCCTGAACACGCCGATCATCGGCCCCAGATTCCAGTAATCTTCGTTGCGGCCGATGGCAGGCGCGAACAGGCTCGATATCGTGCCGTCGAGAAACAGCGCATTGTCGCAGCCGAGCGCATCGCGGAACAGCCGGGCAAATGCATGGAAATTCACCGTGCCGTTCGAAATGGCAAAGACCGCGACGCCGTCCTTGCGCACCCCGACGCCATCGCGGGTCTTGCGTGAGGTGCCATCGGACTGAAATTTCGGATGAAGCTGGCCGTCGACCACCAGCATCGGTCCCGATTGCGTGGCATAGTCGGTGGACGGCCGCTTCCTGACGAAGTCCCTGGTCGCGCGGACCGCTGCCATGCCGCCGCTGATGTAGAAGATGCCATTCGGCTGCAGCGAAAAATTGCCGCTTCCCGATCCCGTCTTCACGCCGGCCATTTCCTGGCCACGCTCGACATAGAGGCCGACCGGCCTGAGGTCCGGATGATACATCCCGGCGTTGACGGCGAACAGCATGATGCGGCCGGCCGCGCGCTGGGCAGCATCGAGATTGTGCAGCGACTGAAATGGCTTGCCGGCCGGATCCTTCCAGAACAGTTCGATCGAATACAGTTTCGGATCGACCTCGCAGACGAGATAGCTGGTCGCCTCGAAAGCAAAGTCGCGGCATGGCGGCAGCGAACCGAACCATTGGCTGAATGCCATCGTGCCGGCGACGGCCTGCGGCACCGCGGCTTTGACCAGGCCCAGCAGCAGGGGCGCCGAGTTCAGAAGTGTCAGAAAGTCCATGTGCCCTGCGGATGCCAGCTTCAATCAGTTGTGGTGGTTATCACCACTTGCCGGCACCATGGAAGACCGGCACGAAAGGATCGGATCGAAGAGGTTCATGCTCGGACGCGGCGGAGCCGACCCGACTATTTGACGGCGCTGACCAGCTGTTCGTCGCCACCCAGAATCGAGACCCAGTGACCGGTGTTGTCGCTCGCCTGCCGCTTCAGGTAGCGATAGCTCGTCTGGTTCCAGAGGCGGACCTTGTCGGTCAGATTGTCGAGGATGAAGTCGCCCTTGTCGGTGCGCACCGTCAGCACGGCGTGACCCTCGCCATCAGGCTTGCGAACCACCGTCATCAAAAGATTGGCTATGGCAATGCCCAGGCTGTTGAGCTCACGCCGCTTTTCCAGCGCGTAATCCTCGCAGTCGCCAAGACCGTTTTCCGGATAGGCCCACCACTCGTCCTTGCCGTAATTATCCATGTCGCTCATCGGCTTGACGCGCGTGTTGACGGAGAGATTCACAGCCGAGATATCGTGCAGCAGCTTGCTGGTCAGGCGTTCCGGCAGGTTGTCGGGCGAGCGGATCGAACATTCGGCGACATGGATCTTGCAAAAATCATAGTGGCCGATCGGCTGGGAGGTCGTGCCGCCGACAACCATGGACGCAGGCGCGGCATAGGCCGACCCCACCACCGAACCGAAGACGGTCACGGCAACCGCCAGCCCCTTCGCCTTGCGGCGCCAACCCATCGAGGATGCCATCCGGCCCCACCCACCTGTTTTGTTAACAGAATGTTAAGGGCGGTTACATTCCGAAGTCAATCAACCCTAGCGATCACATCTCCTAGGGAGCGACTCATGCGCCCAACTGGTGCCGACAGGCAACACTGGGCCCGCTAAGCCAGCCATCCCATCGCAAGGCCGAGCAACAGGACGACGCCGAGCAGGCCGCGATAGATGACGAAAGGCCAGGCGGAGAAGCGTTCCAGCACCCGCATCAGGCCCCAAATGGCAAAAAAGGCGGAGATCGAGGCGACGACCAGTCCGGTGGCAAGAACCGACCAGCCATGGGCGTCAAGATGAACCTTGTGTAGTTCCCACAGTTCCTTGAGGCCGGCAAGCGCGATCGCCGGCAGCCCGAGCAGGAACGAGAAGCGCGCCGCCTCTGCCCGCTTGAAGCCGAGCCCCAGCGCCGCCGTCAGGGTCGAGCCCGAGCGCGAGACGCCGGGGATCAAAGCGCCGATCTGGGCGACGCCGACAAGCAGCGCATCGGCGAGCGACGCTTCTGCGATGGTGCGCTTGTGGCGGGCGAAAATCTCGGCCAGAGCCAGCAGGATCGCCATGGCGATGCACGACCAGCCGATCACGCTCAGGCTGCGCAGCGGCGAATTGCAGGCATTGAGAACCCCCGATAGCGCGACGCCTGCAATGACGATCGGGATCGTCGCCAGCACGATCCAGGACGCCAGCCGGAAATGCCGGTCGGAAAAATCGCGGCGCGTGAGCGCCTCGAGCGAGCCGAACAGGAGATCCCTGACATCGCCCCAGAAATAGCTGATCACGGCGGCAAGGGCGGCAAGCTGCATGGCGGCGGAGAAGGCGGAGCCCGGGTCTTGCCAGCCGAGTACCGCCGGCACGATGCGCATATGGGCGGTCGAGGAAATCGGCAGCAACTCGGTGATGCCTTGCACCAAGCCGAGAAAGGCGACCTTGGCATGTCCCAGGCCGACAAAGCCCGTATCCACGCCCTGGGTGCAGATGTCAGCCATGTCGAGCCTTTCCGTCGGAGAATCTTGAAGAGCGATCCGCGCGAGCAATAGACGCGCGATGCGCGGAATCCAATTTACCGATTTGTAAGGCGTCTCCCCGGTTGACAAGTCGCGCATCAACATTATTATCTGCTAACCTTACATTGTAAGTTTGGTGATGGAGGAGCGCCATGCAGACCGCCCTGTCAGAATTGCAAGCGCCAGCCGAACCCCGCCCGCCAGCCATCGCGATCGAGAATGTCTCGCGCGACCTCAGCCGTATCATCGAGCGCGCCGAGGTGAACGCCTGGCTCGACCTCTATGCCGCAGCACCCGCCGATTTCGCCGCAAGGCAAGGCCTTTCAATAGCGGGAGAAGGCGACCTCGCATGGACCACCTGCACGACGATCCCGTTCGTCCATTTCAATTGCGTGAAGAATTTCGGCGTCGACAGCCCGGCCTCGGAAAGCCAGCTCGACGCACTGCTGGCGCACTACCGCGCCGCCGGCATTTCGCGGCCATGGTTCTATGTCAATCCACACACCGAACCATCTCGCCTCAGATGCTGGCTCGAGGCGCGCGGCCTGCAGCGCCAGGGCGGCTGGGAGCGGATTTATCGCGAGGCCAACCCGCTGTCGTCGGAGCTGCTTTTCACGATTGATGGGGTTTCGGTCGAACGCGTGACGAAGGCATCGGCAAGCGAATGGGCCGGCTTCATCGACAAAAGCTACCGGCTGCCCACCTCACCCTGGCTGCTGGCTCTGGTCGGCCGACAGGGCTGGCATCACTATATGGCCAAGCGGGACGGCGCCGTGGCGGCGGTGCGCTCGTTGTTCATCGGTGCCGACGGCGCGGCCTGGAGCGGCATCGAAGCACCGGTGCCGGGCATCATGGCGCCGAGCTTCGATCTCGACGCGGTGCTTGGCGAAGCGTTGGTGCGCGACGGGATTGCGGCCGGCGCCAAACTGTTTGTCGCCGACATCGAGGCGCCGCACGAGCAGCGCGACGGCCCGGCCTATCGCAACTATGCGCGTCTCGGCTTCAGGATTGCCTATTTCCGCAGCCACTACAGCTATCTGCCGGCCAGTTCCAACTGACCGCGCCTAACTGCGCAGCCATTGCTGGAAACAACTTCTGGCCACTATATGGGCCGGCGGAACGACCGGCTGATCGGCGCGTGCGTCATCGGGCGCGCGGCTGCGAACCCGTTCGAGCAGCATGCGCACCTGTTCCGGGCGCACACGGTCGCGCTCCATGACAAGCAGGACCATCGGATCGCTCAAAAGCTCGTCCAGGGTGCTGATGCTGTCGTTCATCCGTCGTCTCCTCGAATGCCGGCCCGCGCAGCATAGATAGGAGGACAATGATGGCCCGCCAATGACGTTTTGCCGGCTATCGCGTGATGATTTGGATTAATTTTCGGTCATGGTCGCGCGCTTCCCTTCTCCCTTGTGGGAGAAGGAAGACCTAGCCCGGCGGCGGAGCGCCCTCATGTTGCGGCAGACCGTCATCGAGCACCACCCAAGGCTGTTTCGAGGCGGTGAAGATATGCATCTGCGGCCTGAAGACCGTGGGATCGTCAAGCGAGCCGGTGGTGATGCCGATGATGCCGGCGGAGTCGCGGCGCGAAAACATCGTCGTGCCACAGCTCGGGCAAAAGCCGCGCTTGAGATCGGGCGACGTGTTCACGGCCGCCAGTGGCCCCTCGATGGTCACATCATCGATGCGAAACAGCATGCGCGCGTTGAAGGCGGCGCCGATCGTCTTCTGGCAAAGCCGGCAGTGGCAGATGCGTTCGTTGATGGGCGCCGCGTCGGCGCTGTAGCGCACCGCCCCGCACAGGCACCCGCCCTGATGTTTAGCCATATCACCGTGATCCATGATGAGAGTGTGCGGCCGAGGTAAATGGCAGGACTGATTGGGTCAATTGAAAAGCTTTGATACTGTTTCATCGATTACCGTGATGGGGGAGCCGTGACGCAAGACATCGAAACCATCGGCATCGCGGACCTGTTCGGGCCGCCCTCGCCCGGCCGCGACCGCGCCGACGCCCGCATCATGGCCGCCGCGTCGGGAATAGGCTTGATGGCGGTTCGGGATTTTCCCGGAGACGCTTGGCTGACGCCGGAAAGCCGGGCGCAATTGCTGCGCATCTTCGCCCTTCCCGACACCGAGAAGCAGAAATTGCTGCGCTGGAATTTCGACCGGACCAGGAAGAATGTCTATCGCGGCTGGTTTCCGCTGCAGCCGACGGCCGTTTCCTATAAGGAAGGCATCGACATGGGGCCGGATATCGCCGCGGCGGCGCGTGCTTTGCCATCAGACGATCCGCTGTGTGAGCCGACGCCTTTGCCGACCGAAGGCGCCCTGCCCGGCTGGCGCGCGGCAGCGGCGAACTACTACCGCGCGATGGAGACGATCGGCAACGCGCTGATGCGGTCGATCGCGCGCGGGCTTGGCCTGCCGGAAACGATCTTCGATCCGTATTTCGAGCATGGCATCTCGACGCTGCGCCTGATCCGCTATCCCCTGCGCGACGCCAATGCCGGCATCGATATCAGCGGGCCTGACTTCTCGGTTCTCCACAAGGGGGAGACGCGCACCATCATAGGCCGCGAGCATGCCGATTCCGGTTTCGTCACCTTGCTGGCGCAGGACGGCGTCGAGGGCTTGCAGGCCAAGAACCTCGCCGGCGAATGGATCGACGTGCCGCCCGCCGACGGCACGCTGGCGGTCAATTTCGGCCAGTTGCTGGAGCGCTGGACCGGCGGGCGTGTGCGGGCGACGCGGCATCGGGTGATCGCACCGAAGACGGCGCGGTTCTCGATCCCTTTTTTCTATGAACCGCGTGTCGACGCCGAGATCGCGCCGCTGTCCCTAAGCGGCGCCGAGCCTTTCGAGCCGTTTTTCTATGGCGACTATCTCTGGGAGGCGGCGACGAATTTCGTCGAGATGAGCGGCATCAAGCATCTCAGGCAGCCGCGCCGCGCCAACGCTTCCTGAGCCTGGACGCGACCGTCGGCGGAGCTGTCCTGTATCAAAGCGTCCTGGCAATCTCTTCGAGCTGGTCGGTGCACTGGCCCCAGCCCGCATCAAAACCCATCTGTTCATGCTGTTCGCGGCCGGCGACACTCCAGTGGCGGACGCGCGCGATGTAGCGGGTCCGGCCCTCGCCTTCGTCCTCAAAGGTCAGCACGACGGTCATGAACGGCTTTTCGGATGGCTCCCACGCCTGCGTGTAGGCATCGGTGAAGACGATCTTCTTGCCGGGAATGACTTCCAGGAAGACGCCCGGGTTGGGGAATTCATTGCCGTCGGGGTCGGCCATGATCACAAGGCTCGACCCGCCCGTGCGCGCATCCATTTCGGCACGCGGCGTCGTCCAAGGTTTCGGAGAGAACCATTGGGTCAAAAGCCTGGTGTCGGTCCAGCAGCGATAGACGTTCTCGCGCGGCGCATCGATGATGCGGGCGAGAACCAGTTCGCGGTCATTGGCGGGGGCGATGTCGAGCTTGGTGGTCAAGGTGGTCTCCTCGGTTTGATCTGGCTTCCGTCCCAAGGACGAGCCGACAGAACGCAACTCGACAAGACCAGTGAAAAAAATACCGGCAGGCTTTCAATAACGCGAGGACGAAGGAGGTGTCAGTGACGCTTGGCTTGCACCAGATAGGCGTCGATCTCGGTCTCGCCGAGCCACTTGGCCGCTTCCAGCCGGTGCAGGCCTTCGACAAGGATATGGCGCTTGCCGTCGTGGCGGACCTGGATCGGCATCTTCATGCCGTTCTCCAATATGTCCTCGGCCAGATGGCGGACGGTCTCAGGGTGCAACGTCTTCTTGCGCGCCGTCGGCACGTAAATCTCGTCGACCTTGACCTTTTGCACTCTCAGCATACTGGCTCCCCAGGCGGAACATACCGCCTCGCCTGAAATAGTCGCTTTGCCGGGTGCGGCCAAGGGCGGCTAAGCAATTGCTGGCCCGATCGTTTCCATTTGACGCTTGGCCGGCAGATGGCCGAAATGGCGGCCTTCGATCCTTTCCGGTGCTCATGACCCATCTGCCGACCGAATTCCCCGATTTCGGGCTGACGCCCGAGCAGCGCCGCCACGCGGTGCGTGGCCATTACTATGAGTGGCCAGGCATGGATGGCGAGCGTGGCGAAATCTGGTGCTACTCGGATCGCTTTTGCTATCGCGCCGGCGAGATGGTGACGCTGCGTGTCAGCTCGACAGCGCCGTCCTTCAGCATGGCAATCATCCGGGACGGTGGAACCGAGACGAAAGTGTTCGAGAAATCCGGCATTGCGGCGTGCTGGCAGGACACGCCCGACCAATGTTCCGCCGAGGGTTGCGGCTGGGAAGCGTCTTTTGAATTCCGTGTCGGGAGCGACTGGCCGTCCGGTGCATATCGGGTAACGCTGACTTCCGTTGGCCATGACGGTAGGCCGATCCATGGCTACCACCTCTTCATCGTCTCGCCCCAAACCGGCAAGAAGCCAGGCCGTGTGCTGCAGGTGGCGGCGACGGGCACCTGGCTTGCCTACAACACTTGGGGCGGCTCCAACCACTATCAGGGCATCACCGGGCCGGACCGCAACCAGTATTCGCCTGTTGTGTCGACGCAACGCCCCTGGTGCCGCGGCTTCGTCGTGCTGCCAAAAGATGCGCCACGCGTGCCGCTCGAGGTCGCCGTGCCGCCGAAGACGGTACCACGTTACCCCCACATGGAATGGGCGCTCGCCACCGGTCATTCGAAGAAATACGCCTCGTCCGGCTGGGCGAGCTATGACAGCCACTTCTTCCGCTTCGCCGAGCGGGCCGGCTATCATGTCGATCTTGCCAGCCAGCACGATCTGCATGTCTCGCCCGACATTCTCGACGGCTACGACTGCGCCGTCTTCGTCGGCCATGACGAGTACTGGACATGGGAAATGCGCGATGCGGTCGACAATTATGTTGAGCGCGGCGGGCATGCGGCGCGTTTCGCCGGCAATTTCATGTGGCAGACGCGGCTCGAGGACGAAGGCCGGCGGCAGGTCTGCTACAAATACCGCGCTCGCGCCGAGGACCCTGCCTATCGCGGCGGCGACGTCACCCGTGCCACCAATTCCTGGGAAGCGCCGGAAATCGGCCGGCCGGGTTCGGCGACCTTTGGCCTCAACGCGACGCGCGGCGTCTATGCCGGCTGGGGCGGCTGCGCGCCGCGTGGTGTACGCGGTTTTCCGGTCTACCGGCCGGAACACTGGGCCTTCGCCGGCACCGGCATCTACTATGGCGACCTGCTCGGCGCCGACAGCCATGTCTATGGCTATGAGGTCGACGGGCTCGACTTCGAGATCCGCGGCGGCCTGCCCTACCCAACAGCGACCAGCGGCGCGCCGGATGGGCTGCAGGTCCTCGCCGTCGGAATGGCATCCCAGGTCGAGGAAAGCGCTGATATCCCGATCGAGGACCAGTTCCTCACCGACGAGGATGGCCGCTTCACCGCCGAGACTTTGTTCGGCGAGGCGAGCGACGCCAATCTGGAAAAAGTCAAACGCGGCAATGGCATGATCGTCAATTTCCCGCGCGGCAAGGGCGAAGTCTTTCATGCCGGAAGCTGCGAATGGGTGGCCGGCCTGCTAAGGCAAGACCCGATGGTCGAACGCGTCACCCGCAATGTCCTCGATCGCTATCTCGGAAAGTCCTGACATGTCGAAAGTCCAGCCTGCCGCTCCAGAGGCCGAAGCCCGCCGCCAGTCGCACCTGTTCTATCTCTCCAGCCTGCGTCGGCCGCTGATCGACCGCGCCGAGGGCATCTATATGTGGACACAGGACGGCCGCCGCTTCATCGATGGCTCGAGCGGACCGATGGTCGCCAATATCGGCCACTCCAACCGCAATGTGCTGGATGCCATGAAGCGGCAGATGGATCGCGCCACCTTCGCCTATCGGCTGCATTTCGAAAACGAACCAGCGGAGGAACTGGCGCGGGAACTGGCAGGCAAACTGCCGGAAGGCATGGACCGCATCTTCTTCGTCTCGGGCGGCTCGGAGGCGACGGAATCCTGCATTAAATTGGCGCGGCAATGGGCCGTTGCCACCGGCCAGGCCAGCCGCTGGAAGGTGATCACGCGCTTCCCCTCCTATCATGGCGGTACGCTGGGTTCGCTCTCGGTCACCGGCGACGACGCCCTGGCAGAGACCTTTGAGCCGATGATGCGGGTGATGCCGACGGTGCCCGCGCCCACCGCCTGGCGCGACCGCGACAATCTTTCAATGGAGCAGCGCGGCGTCCGCTATGCCGACATGCTGGAGGACAAGATCGTGGCCGAAGGGCCGGAAAGTGTCGTTGCCTTCATCATGGAGCCGATCGGCGGCGCCGCGACCTCTGCGCTTGTCGCGCCGGACAGCTACTATGCGCGCATCCGCGAGATCTGCGACCGCTACGGCATCCTGCTGATCCATGACGAAGTGATGAGTGGTGCCGGCCGCACCGGCAAATTTCTCGGCGGCGATCACTGGAACTGCAAGCCCGACATCGTCGCGCTGTCGAAGGGGCTGGGCTCGGGCTATGCGCCGCTCGGTGCACTGGCGGCACCGATGCGGCTGGTGCAGCCGCTGCTGGCCTCCGGGGGCTTCCAGCATGGCCATACCTATGCCGGCAATCCGCTCGCCTGCGCCGCCGGCCTTGCCGTGCTCGGTGAAATGGATCGGCTCGACCTGATCGCCAATGCCGCCGCCATGGGCGACGTGCTGATGGACGGGCTGAAGGGGCTGGCGAAGCGCTTTCCCTTCATCGCCGACGTGCGCGGCAAAGGCCTGCTGACGGGCGCCGAAATGGTCGCCGATCCGGAGACACTGCGGCCGATCGACCAGAGCAAGAAGGCGACGCAGCGCCTGCTCGACCTCGCCTATGAGCGCGGGCTGATCATCTATGGCCGCCGGGTCAAGGGTGGCATCGACGGCGACAATTTCATGGTCGCGCCGCCGATGATCGTCACCAGCGAACAGGTCGGCGAGATCGTCTCCATCATCGGCGACTCGCTGGAGGTTCTGGCATCGGAGCTCGACCTTCCGGTCGAAGGCCGGGGGTAAAAAATGGCGCCGCGAAAAGTCATCATCACCTGCGCCGTCACCGGCTCGGTGCATACGCCGTCCATGTCGCCCTACCTGCCGGTGACGCCGGACCAGATCGCGACCGATGCCATTGCAGCCGCTGAGGCCGGCGCGTCGATCCTGCATCTGCATGCCCGCGACCCCAAAGACGGCCGGCCGACGGCCGATCCGGAGGTGTTCATGCAGTTCCTGCCGCGCATCAAGCAGGCAACCGACGCGGTGATCAACATCACTACCGGCGGTTCTTCGCTGATGACGCTGGACCAGCGATTGGCAGCGCCGCTGCGCGCCGAGCCCGAAATGTGCTCGCTCAACATGGGCTCGATGAATTTCGCGCTGTTCCCGATGCTCGACAAGCCACGCGAATGGCAGCACGAATGGGAGCCGAAGCTGCTGGAAGCCACGCGCGACACCATCTTCAAGAACACCTTCGCCGATATGGAAGGCGTGCTTGAGAGGCTGGGCAAGGGCTGCGGCACGCGCTTCGAATTCGAATGCTACGATGTCGGCCATCTCTACTCGCTGGCGCATTTCCGCGACCGCGGGCTGGTGTCGGGGCCGCTGTTCATCCAGTTCGTGCTGGGTATTCTGGGCGGCATCGGCGCCGATCCGGACAATCTTATCCACATGAAGCGCATCGCCGACAAATTGTTCGGCGACAGCTACCAGTTCTCGGTGCTGGCTGCCGGCCGCCAGCAGATGCCGCTGATCTCGATCGGCGCGGCGATGGGCGGCAATGTCCGTGTCGGCCTGGAAGACAGTCTCTACGACGGCCGCCAGTTGGCGAAATCCAACGCCGACCAGGTGCGCCGCATCCGGGGCATTCTCGACGGCCTGTCGCTGGAGGCTGCCACACCTGCCGAGGCACGTGAGATGCTGGCGCTGAAAGGTGGCGACCGGGTGGCGTTTTGAGGCAAGACCGTGACCAAACCCAGTGACGTCCTGATCCGCCCCGGTCGCATCGATGACGCTGAAACGATCCACGCCGCGCTTCTCAAACTCGGCACCCATATCGGCGCTCATCAGGAGATCACCTCAACATCAGATGATCTCCGCCGCTACGGTTTTGGTGAAAAGCCCGCCTTTTCGACGCTGATCGCCGAGGTGGGCGGCGAGTTTGCTGGCCTTTGCCTGCATTTTCCGATCTTTTCGACCTGGATGGGACGGCCCGGCGTCTATGTGCAGGACCTCTATGTCGAGGACCGGTTCCGTGGCCGCAAGATCGGCGAGCGGCTGTTGCGACGAGTCGCTGCGGAATGCCGCAAAGAAGGTGGCGTCTATCTCAGGCTGTCGGTCGACACCGACAATGAAGGCGCCAAGGCCTTCTATGAAAGGCTGGGTATCGCCTGGTCGAGTTACGAACAGACGCAGAAAATCGTCGGCGAAGCCTTTTTTGCCTTCGCCGACGCGCCGGTCAATGGGGAACGGGAATGAAGGCCTTTTACGCCGAAGAGCAGAAGCGCCACGACCCGAAGGCCTTTCTTTCCAGCGGTGCCGCGCAGCCCAATCCGGAAAAGCCCGAGCGGATCGAAAGATTGTTAGCCGGCGCAAAATCTGCCGGCTGCACGATCGAGCGGCCACGCAATCACGGGCTTGGCCCGGTCTCGGCGGTGCACACGCCCGAATATCTCGACTTCCTCGAACATATTTTCGAGCGCTGGCAGCGCATCGAGGGCGCCTCGGCGGAAGTGATCCCCAACATCCACCCGATCGCGCGCAACGGCTCCTATCCAGCCTCGGCCGTCGGCCAGGCTGGCTATCATATGGCCGATACCGCTTGCCCGATCTCGGGCGAAACCTGGCAAAGCGCGCTGTGGAGTGCCTGGAGTGCGGTCGAGGCGGCGGAAACGGTGATGGCTGGCGCGCCGGCAGCCTATGCGCTGTGCCGTCCACCCGGCCACCATGCCTTTGCCGACGTCGCCGGCGGCTTCTGCTTCATCAACAATTCGGCGGTCGCTGCGCAGGTGCTGCGCAAGCAGGCGGCGCGCGTGGCCATTCTCGACGTCGACCTGCACCACGGCAACGGCACGCAAGGCATCTTCTATGCCCGTCCTGACGTACTCACCGTTTCGCTGCATGCCGACCCGGTGCGCTTCTATCCGTTCTTCTGGGGTCACGCCGACGAGCGCGGCGAAGGCCCCGGCCTCGGCTATAATTTCAACCTGCCGCTGCCGCGCAAATCGGCCGACGCGGCGTTTCTGGAGGCGCTCGAAGTGGCGTTCCAGCGTATCGGCGCCTTTTCGCCGGACGCGCTGGTGGTCGCGCTCGGCCTCGACGCCTTCGAGGGCGATCCGTTCGGCGGGCTTTCGGTGACGACGCCCGGCTTCTCGCGTATTGGCGAGGCGATTGCCAAACTCGGCCTGCCGACAGTCATCGTCCAGGAGGGCGGCTATCTCTGCGACGCACTCGGCGACAATCTCACCGCCTTCCTCACCGGCTTCGGCGGCAGGATGCGGTGACGGTTTCTCCTGGCGTCAGGAGCGCTGCTGCCTGAGCATCGCGATGACCCGGTGCACGCTCTCCAGCGTCTCTTCGATTTCGGCCCCAGTGTTGTAATGCGCGATGCCGATGCGCACGACCCCCTGCTCGGCCGGAATGCCGAGCTGGCGGACGATTTCCCAGGCGTAGTTGTGGCCGGACCACAGGAAGATGTTTTCGGCGTTCATCTGCCGCACGATCGTCTCCGGCACGATGCCCTCGACAGTAAAGGAGACCGTCGGCACGCGATCGGCGAGCCGCTTGCGATCGGTGATGCCATGGATGGTCAGGCCCGGAATGTCGGACAGGCCATCGATCAGCCTCTCCGCCAGCGGGTTTTCATAGGCGATCGAAACCTCGAAGGCCCTGGCGATCTTCTGCCTGCGCGAACCACTCACACCCGCTGCCGCACCCAGCCCGGCAAAGTAGTCGACGGCCGCCGTGAGGCCGGCCATCAGCTCGATCTGCGGCGTGCCAAGCTCGAACCGCTCCGGCAGGCCATTGGACGAACAGCGGCATTTGTAGGGTTTCAGGTCATTGATGATTTCGCGCCGTCCCCACAAAACGCCCATATGTGGACCGAAGAACTTGTAGGCCGAGCAGATCAGGAAATCGCAGCCGAGCTCTTGCACGTCGATCAGGCCATGCGGTGCGAACTGCACGGCATCGACATAGACCAGGGCGCCGGCCCGTTTAGCGATGGCAGTCAGGGACCTGACCCGGTTGATCGAACCCGTCAGGTTCGAGGCATAATTCAACGCGACCAGCCGTGTCTTGTCGGACAGCAGCCCGGCCAGCGCCTCCCCTTCGACCTGCCAGCTCTTTTCATCGAATGGCAGCCAGCGCACCACGAGGCCAAGATCCTCGGCCAGTTGCAGCCAGGGCGACACATTGCCCTCATGGTCCATGCGGGTGAGGATGATCTCGTCACCTGGCTTCAGCGTGCGGCCGAGCGTGCGTGACATGTGATAGGTCAGCGTCGTCATGTTGGCGCCGATGATGATTTCCTCGGGGCTCGCCGCACCAAGGAAATCGGCCATCGCCTGATGCGCCTCGTCGACGACGGATTGAGCCGCGATCGTCGTTTCGAAATAGCCGCCGAGATTGGCGTTGGTCGTGAGCAGGCAGCGCGACACCGCATCGGCGACGGCCTGCGGCACCTGCGTGCCTGCGGGATTGTCGAGATAGATGCGACGGCGGCCCTTGTCGGTCAGGGAAAGCGCTGGAAATTGTCCGCGCACGGCCTCGATCGAAAAATCCGCCATTCTCTCCACCCCTTTGTTATTCCATGATAATTCTATCCCCGCCGATCAGGGACAGGGATTGCCGACCCGCTGATGGATCGCGTCCACCGCCTTCTGCATCTCCTCGGTCCAGACGACGTCCACCGAAGACAACGCCATTTCGAGCTGCGGAATGGTCGTCGCGCCGATGATATTGGAGGTGACGAACGGCCGGCTCGACACATAGGCATTGGCAAACAATGCCGGCTCCATGCCGAAGGAGCGCGCCAGTTCATTGTATTCGAGCAGCGCTTCGGCTGCATTCGGCGTCTCGTAACGCTGGCCGCGATTGAACAATTGCGAGCGGGAGCCCTGCGGTCGGGCGCCATGGTCGTATTTGCCGGTCAAATAGCCCTGCGCCAGCGGCGAATAAGGCAGCAACGACACCTGTTCGCGCTCGCAGACCTCGGCAAGGTTCACCTCGAAGGTGCGGTTGACGAGATTGTAGGCGTTCTGGATCGACGCCACGCGCGGGCCAACGCCTTTGTCGGACTCGGCAAGAAACCGCATGAGGCCCCAGGAGCTTTCGTTCGACAGGCCGAAATGGCGGATCTTTCCCGCCTTCACCAGCTCATCGAAGACGCCGAGCGTCTCGGCGATCGGCGTTTCGTCGGCCGGTGCGCCGTCGGCATCGGCCCGCCGCGCCACGGCGCCGATGCGCGTCGGGTTGGCACCCCAGGGGATATCCCGTTCCGGCCAATGGATCTGGTAGAGGTCGAGATAGTCCGTGCCGAGCTTGGCCAGGGATTTGTCGATGGCGTCAAAAATATCGGCGCGCACCAATTGCGACGGCCTGTCGCCGCGAAACCAGGTGTTGGCGGTGCGGCCGACGACCTTGGAGGCAAGGATCACCTTGTCGCGGTTGCCCTTGGCCTTCATCCAGCTGCCAATGATCTTTTCCGTCCGCCCCTGCGTCTCCGCCTTTGGCGGGATCGGGTAGAGCTCGGCTGTGTCGATGAAATTGACGCCGCGCGAAAAAGCCAGATCCAGCTGCGCGTGGCCTTCGGCCTCGGTGTTCTGCTGGCCCCAGGTCATCGAACCAAGGCAGATCTGGGTAACAAGAAGATCGGTCCGACCGAGACGGCGTTTGTGCATGGAATTCTGCTCCGGAGGGAAAGTCTGCGCGGGAGGGAGGCTGCATGTATAGGCAAAGCCATGCCGCTCTCCAAGCCTCGCCAGGCCGACTTTTGCGTGAACCAGCGATGTTGAGCTAGCGGCGGGCGCCGGCCACGGCGCGGCGCTTGGCCTCGTCGATCAGCATGTTGGCCACCTGCATGCGGATCATGGCGCGCTGGCGCAGATGCGGGGCGACGCGATCGGGATGGTTGGTGAAGGCAAAGCTGCGGCGCATGCGGCCGAAATCGGCGGCGCTCTTGGGCTGGTTCAGTCCCAGTTCAGCCGCGATCGATTCCGGATCGATCGGCGGCAGCTTTTCCTCGGGCTTCGGGTCCTCGGCAGCCAGCGCCAGCTTGGCATGTTCGAGTAAGGCGGCGAATTCGCTCGCCAGGTCGGCACCGGCCTCGCGATATTCGGCGGCGGATACCTTGATGCGGCCGGAATGGAGCTCATCGGCGACCGAGAGATAATCGAACGGAATCGATGGACGCGCGCCGGCCTCGTCGCCCCCGCTACCGTCACCCTTGTCGGAGGCAACGAAGAGGTCGTCGAGCAGCGAAGCGAAATCACGCTTGGCGCTGGTAGCGATGTCAGCCTCCCTTGCCTGACTGTCAGGTTTCCGGACCATAGAACCGGCTCGTTAAAAATACATACCACCGATCTTAATGAATTTAGCCATTCGAGGATCGTGGCCGGTCCCTCAAAACAAAAGCCGGACTGCACTTTCATGCAGTCCGGAAATTCGCCAGGAGTGGCGAGGAAAAACTGGCCACGGGCCAGCGTCGAAGCCTACGGTTCGTGCGGCGCGGAAGTTTCAGCGGGCCGCAAAAAAATCCTAGGAAACTTATCCGGACATGGCAGGCATGCAAATGCTGCACTGCACAATTGTCACGATTCGCCTATATTGGCTGGCGTGGAGGACCAACCAGGAGCCTGATTCATGGGTTTCTTCACGGAAATGTTTGCCCGGCCGCGCCCGCAGGAACATCTGCGATATCGCGCGGCGCTCGCATTGCTTCATTCGATGAGCAATGCCGACCGTGCCGATATCGGCATCAAGCCCGCCGATTTTCCGCGCGTCGCCCGCGAAATGTCCATTCGCTAGATGCGTCTCGCGAGATGTCCCGGACGGATCCGGGACATCTCGGAATGCTTGCGCCTTAACGCGATCCCAGGAATGTCGCCTTGCCGAGTGGCACGCCATTGTGGCGAAGAATGTCGTAAGCGGTGGTGAGGTGGAAATAGAAATTGGGCATGGCCACATGCAGCAGATACTGCATGCCAGCCAAAGTCGTTTCGCGTCCGCCGAGTTTCAGTTCGATCACCTTGTTGTCGGAGCCGTCGATCTCGGCGGGCGAGAACGTCGCCAGAAGCGCGAGCGTCTTGGCGATCCGCGCCTCGAGTTCGGCAAAGCTTGCTTCATTGTCCTCGTATTTTGGCACCTCTCGGCCGGCCAGCCGCGACGGCGCGCCCTTGGCGTGGTCGGTGGCGATCTGCACCTGCCGGGTCAAAGCGAACATGTCGGGTGCGAGCCGCGCCGTCAAAAACACCTGCGGGTCGATCTTGCGGTCAAGCGCGTTCTGTTCGGCAGCAGCCAGCACATTGGAAAGTGCTTTCAGCCTGGTTGAAAACACGGGCACGGATGCCTCATACATCGATATCGTCACGTCAAATCTCCTGTCCGGTCGGAACGCCGGCGCAGCGAGGTAGCGCCTGCGCAAACGATTCTTCAAGCGCCGTCGGCTCCGCGTCACCACGCCGCCGCAATCGCCATGGTAGAATTTGCGTTATCGAGCGGAGATTCCCGATGAGATGCGTCCTTCTCGCAGCGACTGCCCTTCTCTCCCTTGCCACATCCGGCCAAGCGGCGCTGGCCGCCGATGACGCGCCCGAAGCACCCTATGTCGACGACCGATCGAGCGCCGAGGCGGTCATTCGCTCGCTCTACAGCGCCATCAACCGGCACGAATTCGCCCGCGCCTGGGGTTACTTCGGCGACACAAAGCCGGCTAAGGATTTCGACAGTTTCGTCAAGGGTTATGACGGCACCGACAAGTCGAGGTCGCGACCGGTGCCATTTCGGACGACGGTGCCGCCGGCAGCATCTTCTACAATGTCCCGGTCGCCATCCGTGCCACCGACAAGAGCGGCAGCGAAAAGGTCTTTGCCGGCTGCTACACGCTGCGACAGGTCAATGCCCAGATCCAGGCGGCGCCGCCCTTCGATCCGATCCATATCGAAAAAGGCGCGCTGAAACCCTCCACCGCCGATTTCGAAGAGGCGCTGCCGCCAAGCTGCGGCGACGGCCCGCCGCCGCCGAAGAAGGATACGGCACTCGAGCAGGCCAAGAAAGCCTTCCTGGCGACCTATGGCGACCAGTGCGACAAGCAGTTCCTGGCTAATGAGCCGGAGGTGTTTTCGATCAAGTACAAGGACAAGGATGCGCAGCCCGGCGATCCCGACAAGGAAACACGGCTGTTCCATTTCTCCTGTTCGGCCGCGGCCTACAATGAAAGTTCGGTCTACTACATGACCGACGAATTGTCGGCCGTGAAGCAATTGCAGTTCGCCGAACCCAAGATGGACATCCGCTATGAGAACAACAACAGCGACGGCAAATTGCTGGGCATGAGCATCGTCGGCTTCGAGACGACCGGTTGGGCGGTCAATTCCGACTATGACGCGGAAACCCATACGATCACCACCTTCGACAAGTGGCGTGGCGTCGGCGATGCCTCCGATTCGGGAACCTATCTGTTCCGGAACGGCGATTTCTCCCTGGTCCAGTATGACGTCGATGCGTCCTATGACGGCGAGGAGAACCCTCAGACGGTCGTCGACTACAACACCGCGCCCTGAGGGACGTCGGGGCAGCGCCGATCAAGGCGCCTTCGACAGCATCCAGTTCAGCGTGCCACGCCAGTCGACCATGCGGATTGGCGTGCCGTGCGTGCCGGTCTCGAAGCGGACGAAGCGGGTCGGATAGGGATAGGCCTTCGACCTGGCGATGATGGAGCGGAAGAAGGCTTCCTGGTTCGCTACGGGAAATACCACGTCATGGCTGCCCTGGCCGAAGAAGACGGGGACATGGCGCCTGAAGGCGGGACTTGCGAGGAAACTCTCGTCCCATAGCGATCCGAGCAGCAGCAGCCCGTTGATGCGCCGGCCGGTATCGTTGCGCGCGGCAAGCTTCCAGCACAGCGCGCCGCCCATCGAGCCGCAGGCGACGAAGATTTTCGCGCCTGGGGACTGTTCGGCATAATGATCGATCAATGCCGCGACCTGTGCGGCCCCCTTGTCACCGAAATCCGGGAAATCCGGCGAGAGATAAAGCCCGCCATTGCCGGCCATCAGGTTCTTGAGCCGGTTGAAATTGCCGCCGAAAGTGAAATCGTCGACGCCCTGCTTGCGACTGCCGCCCTGCCCGTGCAGGTAGAGCACGATGAGGGCAGCTCCTTGCGTCTTGCCGACGGCGACGTGCCTGACATCGCCGGCGTCCGTCTTCAGCATCAGATCCTGCTGCACCTGGCGCACGCTGGTGTCGGTGTATTGCGGATGCACGCGCTTTTCGGGCACTTCGTCGCGCTTGTTGATATCGCGCATCTCGCGGTAGTCGATGACGGTGTAAGCGCCGCCGTCGCCCGTCGACAAGGTCGCCGGATAGGCGAAGAGATCGTCCTTGAAGGGTTTCAGTTCGAGGGCATCGGCCTGGCCGGCAAGGCCAAGAACAAATAAAGCAGCCAGAAAGGCATGGAGTGGGGAAAGAAAACGAAAGGCCATACCGCAGGCTTGCGTAATTCGGCCCGGGTTTGTCAATCCTGCAGCACGCCGCCTGCACCTTCGAGCGCCTCGCGGGTGTCGACATCGACAGACGCGCCCTCGCCGATCTCGACATCGATGACATCGAGCCCCTCGGCCTCGACCAGATGGCGTGCGCCGGTATCGCCTTCGAGATGGGCGATGGCCGGGAACAGCGCGCGCGGCAGGAGCACCGGGTTGCCGCGCTTGCCCTGATGCGAGGCGCGGACCACGGAATTGCCTCCGGCCTTGCGGAAGGCATCGATCAGCCGGTCGAGATCGCCTGATACGACGCCAGGCATATCTCCCAGAACGATCATCACGCCGGCGGTGTCCTCGGGCAGATAGGCAATGCCGGCCTTCAGCGAGGTCGACAGGCCATCGGCGAAATCGGGATTGTCGGCGAAGGTCACATCCAGCCCCGCCAGCGCCGCACGCACGCGCTCGCGCTGATGGCCGGTGACGACGATCGTGCCCGAAGCCTTCGAGCCGAGCGCGCGCTCCGCGGTGCGGCGCACCAGCGGCTTGCCGTCGAACAGCGCCATGAGCTTGTTCGGGCCGCCCATGCGGCTTGACCGGCCAGCCGCCAGAAGCACTATGGCGACCTTGAGCCGGCTCTTGGCCGGCAGCGGTTCGCGCGGCTGCGGCCGCGTCGGGATTTCCATCAGCAGCCCGCCGACCCCCATGCCGGCGATATCCTTCGCGGTGACGTCGAGGCCGGCAACCAGGCGGTCGAGCACCCAGTCGAAGCCGTTTTCCTTGGGACTGCGGGCGCAGCCGGGCGCGCCGATGACTCGCTTGCCGCCGAGTGTACCGAGCACCAGCAGATTGCCGGGATCGACCGGCATGCCGGCGCGGACAACGGTTCCGCCGGCCCTCTCGATCGCCGCGGGAACGACATCGGCGAAATCGCTCATTGCCGAGGCGCCAAAGATCACCACCAGGTCATTGTCGCGCGCCAGCGAGGCGGCGGCCTCCGCCACGGGCGCGATCTCGTGCGGCGTGCGGCGTTCCGCCGTCAACCTGCCGCCCGAACGCGCCAGCCGCGCTTCGGTGACGCGCAGCGTCTTGTCGAGCACGCTGGGCTTGATGCCCGGCAGGACCGTCTGGATGACGCCGACGCGCACCGGCTGATAGGCGTTGACGGCAAAGATCTCGCCGCCGGCGCAGATCTTCATCACGGTGTCGACCAAGGTCGAAGCGACCGCGAAGGGGATGATCTTCACAGTCGCCACCATCTGGCCTTTTTCGACCGGAGCATGCTGCGCCAGCGTGGCAATGGTGATGGCGGGATCGACGGCGTTGATGGCGTCGATCATTGCCGCGCTGACCGTGAAGATGCCGGATGCCTTGGCGTGGAGATTGACCCGGCCAGTGGCCGCCGGCCTCACCTCGATGCCGCTGAACCTCATGCTCTCGGCAATTCTTTGCGCCGCGGCGTCCTCGCCGAGATCATCCGAGGCCAGCACCGCCGCAACGACCTGCGAGACGCCAGCCCGCTTGAGTACGGAAACATCTTCGGCGCTCAGCCTGTGCGCCTTGCGAAAGCGCTTTTCACCAGCGGTGGTGGCATGCGCCAGCACCGCGCCTTCTGCCTCTTCAATCGCAATCGGACCGAATTTCACGCTACCGCGCCTTTGGCATCGAGGCCGCGCGAGCGGAAGGCGTGGATGGTCTGCGCGAGAACGGCCACGGCGATCTCGGCGGGGCTCGCGGCACCGATATCGAGCCCGATCGGCGCATGGATACGGGCGATCTGGTCGGCAGTAGCGCCCAGCGCTAGCAGGCGCTCGACGCGCTTGGCGTGCGTCTTGCGGCTACCAAGCGCACCGACATAGAAGCAATTGGCGTCTAGCGCGGCCTTCAGCGCGAAATCGTCGATCTTCGGGTCATGGGTGACGGCGGCAAGTGCGGTATAGCTGTCGAGCGGCTGGCGTTTCAGTACATCTTCCGGCCACTCGGCATGCAGAGCGACATCGGGAAAGCGGTCCGGCGTGGCAAAAGCGGTGCGCGGATCGATGATCTCGACGGGATAGCCGGCGATTTTCGCCATCGGCGCCAGCGCCTGGCTGATATGAACGGCGCCGATCACCACGAGGCGCGGCTGCGGCAGATGCGCGTTGAGAAAGAAGGTCCGCCCTTCGGCCTCGACCGAACCGGAATTGCCCGATCGAAAGGCCTTGGCGATCGCGGCTCCGAGATCCCGGGCGACCTGATCGCCCTCACGCACGATGCGGTCGCGGCCATCACCGAGATCGGTGACGAGGATCGCCGCACGGCGGGCGCGGCGCTCGGCATTCAAGGCTTTCAGCGCGTATGGATCCATCTGAGATCAGCCCAACCGCTCGACATACACCTTGATGCGGCCGCCGCAGGACAGGCCGACCTGCCAGGCGGTTTCGTCGGCGACGCCGAATTCGAGCATCCTGGCCTTGCCGGAGCCGATGACGTCGATCGCCTCGGTCACCACCGCGCCCTCGACGCAGCCGCCCGAGACCGAGCCGTGAAAATTGCCTTCGGCGTCGATGACCAGATGGCTGCCGACAGGCCTCGGCGCCGAACCCCAGGTCTCGACCACGGTGGCAATGGCGACATCCTTGCCATCCTTCATCCAACCTTCCGCGATGATCAGCGGATCGCGGGCCTCATCGAGATAATGACTGTCGTTCATCGTTGCTTCTCTCAGGGTCTGTTTTTCCAGGGGGCCGGGAAACATATGGCTATGCGGCGTGCCTCGCGCCAGCTTCCATCCATCGCCGCGGATCGACGGACTGTGCCGACTTCTTGTCCAGCGACGCGCAGAGGTCGGCGAGCGCATCGAGATTGTGTACCGAGCGGAATTCATCGACATGCGGCAGCATCGCCTTGACGCCGCGAGCACGTGCCTGAAAACCGTCGAAGCGCAGCAACGGGTTCAACCAGATCAGCCGCCGGCAGGATTTATGCAGCCGCTCCATCTCCTGCGAAAGGCCGGCGACATCGTCGCGCTCCAGCCCGTCGGTGATCAGAAGCACGACCGCGCCCTGTCCCAGCACGCGCCGCGACCATATCAGGTTGAACTCGGCCAGTGTGTCGCCAATGCGTGTGCCGCCGGACCAGTCCTTGACCGCCGCCGAACAATCGGCAAGGGCGGCATCGGGATCGCGGTGGCGCATCTGCCGGGTCAGATTGGTCAGCCGCGTGCCGAAGACGAAGGTGTGGACGCGGCGGCGTTTTTCCGTCAGCGCGTGCAGAAAATGCAGGAAGATGCGCGTGTACTGGCTCATCGAGCCGGAAATGTCGGCCAGCACCACCAGCGGCGGGTGGACTTCACGGGCCGAGCGGAATTTCGGCAGGATCAATTCGCCGCCGGTGCGCGCGGCCGAGCGCATCATGGCGCGCGGGTCGATGCGGCGGCCATGCGCATCCGCCTTGAAGCGCCGGGTCCGCACCATGTCGAAAGGCAGCCGCAGCTCGGCGATCGCCTTCTTCGCGTCCGCCATTTCGGTAGCGTTCATCTGGGCAAAGTCCTTGTCCCGCAACACCTCGTTGCCGGAAAAGGTGAAGCGGGCATCGACCTCGATCTCAGGGACCTCCTGCGGTGGCTGGTTTTTCTGATGGCCTTCGAACATTGCCTGGCTGACGCGGTTCTCGGCCGCGCGCGGCTTCTGCTTCTCCCTGACGTCGGGCGCCACGGGCGAAAACATCGCCAGCAGTTTCTCGATCAGTTCGCGCGATTTCCAGAACAGGCGGAAGGCCTCGTCGAAGACCGGGTGATCCTCGTGCCTGGACACCAGCACGGCATGCAGCGTCCAGTAGAAATCGTCACGCGAGCCGATGCCGGCGGCCAGCACCGCCTCGATGGCGTCCTTGACCGAGGCCGGCCCGACCCGCATGCCAGCCTTGCGCAAGGTGCGGGCGAAATAGATGATGTTGTCGGCGATGCGTCCGCCCGCCGTCGCCTCTTTGGAGTCGGAACGCGGCGCCTTCATCGCGTTACTCCGCCGCCGCGAGCTCGGCCTTGACCTCGTCGAGGATGCGCCGGCCCTCGCCCGTGCCGATGCGGGCAATGTCGTCCTGGTATTTCAACAGCACGCCGATCGTGTCGGACACGGTTTCCGGGTCGAGCGCCACCTTGTCGAGTTCGGTCAGCGCGCCGGCCCAGTCTATGGTCTCGGCGACTCCCGGCACCTTGAACAATTCGATCTGGCGCAGTTTCTGGATGAAGGAGACCACCTCCGCCGAAAGCCGCTGGTTGGCCCGCGGCACCTTGCGGCGCACGATCTCCAATTCGCGCTCGGCATTGGGATAATCGACCCAGTGATACAGGCAGCGCCGCTTCAGCGCGTCGTGGATCTCGCGGGTGCGGTTGGTGGTGATGATGACGATCGGCGGTTCTTCCGCCTTGATGGTGCCGAGTTCGGGCACCGTCACCTGGTAGTCGGAGAGGATTTCGAGCAGGAACGCTTCGAAGGCTTCGTCGGTGCGGTCAAGTTCGTCGATCAGGAAGACCGGGGCCGCTCCCGTCTTGCCAGTCAACGCATCGAGCACCGGTCGGCGGATCAGGTATTTTTCCGAGAAGACGTTGCGCTCCATGGCGGAGCGGTCGACCTTGCCGGCCGCCTCCTCCATGCGGATCTCGATCATCTGCGCGGCGTAATTCCACTCGTAGACAGCAGACGAAACGTCAAGCCCTTCATAGCACTGCAGGCGGATCAGCCTGCGGCCAAGCGCCTGCGCCAACACCTTGGCGATCTCGGTCTTGCCGACGCCGGCCTCGCCCTCGAGGAACAATGGCCGGTTCATGCGCAACGACAGGAAAAGCACAGTCGCCAGCGATCGATCCGCCACATAGTCCGCGCCGGTCAGGAGATCGAGCGTCTCGTCGATCGTCCGCGGTACGGGGCGCGGTTTCAGTTCGGTCATTCTTTCTCCGTGAACGCCGCCGCTCCGCTGTCCAGGACATGGTAGCCGCGGGCGTGATAGATCAGCGGCCGCAAATTATCGCCCATGCGAAGGCCTGTCACCTTGCCAAAAAGCACACGATGCGTGGCCAGGTCCTTGGTGTCGATCAGTTCGCAGTCGAACACGGCCAGCGCCCCCTTCAGCGTCGGTGCGCCGGTGGAGATCACATCCCATTCGCCGAGCGCGAAACGCTCCTCGACCGGCAGGCCGGTGATGCCGGAAAAGCCGACCGACAGCGGTTCCTGATGCGAAGCCAGCGTGTTCAGGGCAAACCGGCCGTTTTTCACGAACAGCTCATTCTTGGCATTTTCGCGGTTGAGACAGACCAGGATGGTCGGCGGCGTGTCCGACACCGAGCAGGCAGCGATTACCGTCGTGCCGCGCTTGCCGGCGGGCCCGTCGGTGGTGACCACGTGAACGTGGCCGGCAAAATGGCTCATCGCGTCGCGATAGGCCTGCGGTCCAATGTCATTCTTCTTCAGCACCGGAAATTGTCCATAGCCAGAACCCTACCGCTATATATGGCCAGACATGACATGCCACAAGCGAAGTGCTTGGCCCATATCCCGAATTCGCGTGTTGCACCAAGGCCGGGCAGCCTTTAGGTCTTGGCGAGAATTGGCGCTCGCGCTGTTATCGCGGGCTTGGGAGGAACTCTTCGGCAGGATGCGACCCGGGGCAACGATATCCGCCGCGCTGGCCTGGCTGTTCTTGGCCGGCGCCGCCAGCGCCCAGACGCTGACGATCGGCGTTGCTGCTCCGTTGTCGGGAGCATCGGCCATCCTCGGCAAGCAGATCGAGGTCGGTGCCGGGCTCGCGGCGCAAGCAAACGGCGTCGAACTCAAGACCGAGGATGATGCCTGCACCGCCGATGGCGGTGCAGCCGCGGCCAGGGCTCTTGCCGCGGCCAGGGTCAGTGTCGTGATCGGCTTCCTATGCACCGAAGCCATCGAGGCGGCGATGCCGATCCTCAAGGACGCCAATATCCCGGTCGTCACCGTCGGCGTGCGCACCGAAAGCCTTACCGATCGCCGCGCCAAAACCGGCTGGCCGGTCTATCGCCTGGGGCCCCGCGGCGACGATGAGCGCAACGCCGTTGCCTCCACCCTCACCCGTCTGTGGCAGAACGAGCTGTTCGCCATTATCGACGACGGCACCATCTATGGCCGCGAGATGGCCGAGACATTTCGCGCGGCGGCCGAGCAAGCTGCGCTGAAGCCGGTGTTCGTCGACACGTTCCGGCCGCAACTCGATAACCAGATAGGAATGATCGGTCGACTGAAGAAGGCCGGCGCGACGCATGTCTTTGCCGGCGGCGACGGCGACGACGTCGCCATTATGGGTCGCGATGCCGCACAGCTACAGGCCGGCATGGTCTTTGCCGGCGGCGAAAATCTGCGCACGCCGCCCGGAGACGTGGCCTATGCGACGGGCACGCTGATGATCGCGCCGCCCGAATGGGCCGATGTCGCCGACGCAAAGGCGCTGGAAAGCTTCTCCGCGCAAAAGATCGTGCCGGAAGGCTACACGCTGCCGGCCTATGCGGCGGTGGAGATCGCCAAGGCCGCATCGACCTTGTCCCCGGGCAAGCCGCTGACCGAGGTGCTGAGCGGGCATGATTTCACCACGGCGATCGGGCCGGTCCGCTTTGACGCCAAGGGCGACCTCAGCCAGAGCCCCTACCGCGTCTTCCGCTTCGACGGCGCGCGCTTCGTGCCTTTGGAAAGCAATTGATGTTCCGCACCGGTCCTCGCAATCTGATCACCGACGTTGCCGGCCTGCGCGTCGGCAATGCATCCGACGCCCGGCTGAAATCCGGCGTGACGACGATCCTTTGCGACGAACCGGCGGTGGCCGGTGTCCAGATCCTGGGCGGTGCGCCAGGCACGCGCGAGACGGACCTGCTCGAACCGCACAATTCGATAGAGGCGATCCACGCCGTGGTGCTGTCGGGCGGTTCGGCTTTCGGCCTCGATGCCGCGTCCGGCGTGCAGGCGGCGTTGCGCGAGCGCGGCATCGGCTTCGAGGTGGGCGGATTTCGCGTGCCGATCGTGCCGGCGGCGATCCTGTTCGACCTGCGCAATGGTGGGGACAAGGAATGGGGCCGTTACCCCCCATATCGCGATCTCGGCTATGAGGCAGCACAATCCGCCGCCACCGATTTCCAGCTCGGCACGGTCGGTGCCGGCACAGGTGCGCTGACCGCCGGGCTGAAGGGCGGCCTGGGCTCCGCTTCGACGCTGCTGGACAGTGGCGTTACAATCGGTGCGCTGGCCGCCGTCAATCCGACCGGATCGGTGACCGTCGGGCGCACCCGCCATTTCTGGGCGGCGCCCTTCGAAATCGGCGACGAATTCGGCGGGCTCGGCTATCCCTCGCCCATGCCGGGCGATGCGAAGGAGATTTTGCTGAAATACCGCGACAAGCATGTAGGCACGCGGATGGAGACCGTCGGCAACACCACCATCGCGGTCATCGCGACGGATGCGGTTCTCACCAAGGCCGCAGCGAAACGCCTGGCAATGTCGGCGCATGACGGCTTCGTGCGCGCCATCTGGCCGACGCACACGCCGGCCGATGGTGACCTGGTGTTCGCACTGGCGACGGGGACGAACGGCATCCGGCTCGAGGCCGATGCGGCAATCGACCTCTATGCCGCGGCCGGGGCCACCATGGCGCGCGCCATCAGCCGTGGCGTGTTTGCCGCGACGCCAGCCGACAACGATCTGTTTCCCGTCTGGTCGTCGCGTTTGGGCTGAATCGATCGATCAGACCGGATCGGATTTTTCTTCCTCGAACGTCACCGCCACATCGGAATTCGCTGACAGCCACACCTTCTTGCCATCGACCTCTGCAACCAGGGCCAGAGGAATGTAGTGGTGATGACCTTTGTGAGCGCCCTCGCCGCTGTCGGCCTTGGTCAGCTTGATGCGCTGGCCGTCGATCTTGTCGACAGTGCCGAGATGCACGCCATCGGCGCCGACGACTTCCATATGCTCACGAATTTTGCTGGTGTCGGTCATGGTGGTTCTCCATTGGGACTGCCGACAATAACAACTGACGAGCCGATTGGATGCATCGGCTTTCGGCCCGCACGACGTTTTGATTTCGTCGTGCTAGGGATTGCAACGATCACGGCTGCCGGAGTGAAAAAGATGCGAGTGCTTTTCCTGTTTGCCGTTTGCCTGGCCGCGCAGCTCGGCGCGTCGATCGCCGTCCAGGCCGGCGATGTCGCCGATCTTGAAATCCTTGGCTTCAGCAAGGATGGCGGCGTGTTCGCCTTCGAGGAATACGGAGTCCAGGACGGGTCGGGCTTCCCCTATGCCAACCGCTATTACATCGACACCAGCACCGACAGCTTTCTCAAGGGCACGCCGATCAGGGTCCGGCTCGACGACGAGAACGCCAAGCTGGACGCGGCGCGCCTTCAGGCCCGGCAAAAGGGCGAGGCCATTGTCAGCCAGGCCGAGCTGAGCGCCAATCGCGGCATCACCGCCGGTTTCAACCCGGTGACCGAGCTTTCGGCCGATCCGCACCGCATGGCGGTCAATCCGCGGCCGATCTTCTCTCCGGTCGACCAACCGCTCGAGTTCCGGCTGGACGAGATCGGCATGAACAGCACCGAAGGCTGCGACAGCCAGGGCGAGATCAATGGCTTCCGGCTGCTGCGCGTCGCGGCGCAGGATGGCGGCACCACCAAATTGCTGCACGAGGACAAGTCGATCCCCAAAAGCCGCGGCTGCCCGAACGGTTACCGCATCGGTGCGGTCCAGACATTCTCCATGGATAGCCTCAGCGCCTATGCGGTGCTGATCGCGGTGCGCCAATATGGCTTCGAGGGTCCGGACTTCCGCTGGATCGCCGTGACCGGCCGCCTGTGAGTACGCACGTCGCCATACTCAGCCGCAACCTGAACTTCGTCCGCCGTGCCTTGCCAGGGTGGCGCGCGACGCTTTTCGGCTCGTTCTTGTGGGCCGCAACCATGGGCACGAGCGCGCTCATCAACCTGTTGCTGGACGATTGGGTGACGCCGGAGAAAATCCGCACCGTATCGCTGCTGTTTGCGGGCGGCGGCGCCCTCGCCTTTCCGGTCGGCCTGTTCGTGGCACGGCTGGTCTCACTGGGAAGGCGCCGGGAGGCAGCCTTCGCGGCGACAATGGTATGCCTTGCCGCCGCGACGATCGGGCTGACCGACGGGCTCTATGCCTTGCAGTACCGGTCATACTATGCCGAATGGCATGCACCGGTCTTCACCCTCACCTGGGGGTTTCAACTCGCCTTCACGATGGCGGTGGCGTCCTACCAGTTCATGGTGCTGGGCATCAGGCTCTATTTTCCGCTTGGGTTCATCGCCTTGTTTGCCGCCAGTCTCTGGTTTGCACAGCAGCAGCGTTGAGCATTTTGTCTGTCTCTGTTAGGAGGCGGGCTAACCCTCCGACACATCAGGACTGACCGATGATCCCTCGCTATTCCCGGCCGGAAATGGTTGCCATCTGGTCGCCCGAAACCCGGTTTCGCATCTGGTTCGAAATCGAGGCCCATGCCTGCGACGCGCTGGCCGAACTCGGCGTCATCCCGAAGGAAGCGGCAAAGACCATCTGGGAAAAGGGCGGTGCCGCGAAATTCGACGTCGAGAAGATCGACGAGATCGAACGCGTCACCAAGCATGACGTCATCGCCTTCCTCACACATCTTGCCGAATTCGTCGGACCGGATGCGCGTTTCATCCACCAGGGCATGACGTCTTCGGATGTCCTGGACACCTGCTTTGCCGTCCAGCTTACCCGCGCCAGCGACATTCTGCTCGCCGACATTGACGGCCTGCTTGCCGCGCTCAAGCGCCGCGCCTTCGAACACAAGGACACCGTTACCATCGGCCGCAGCCACGGCATCCATGCCGAGCCGACAACCTTCGGCATCAAGCTGGCGCAGGCCTATGCCGAATTCTCGCGCTGCCGCGAGCGGCTGGTGCACGCACGCGAAGACATCGCCACCTGCGCCATTTCCGGGGCGGTCGGCACCTTCGCCAACATCGAACCCTATGTCGAGGAGCATGTCGCGGCAAAGCTCGGGCTGAAGCCGGAGCCGGTGTCGACGCAAGTGATCCCGCGCGACCGCCACGCCATGTTCTTTGCCACGCTCGGCGTCATCGCCTCGTCGATGGAGCGGCTGGCGACCGAGATCCGGCACCTGCAGCGCACCGAGGTGCTGGAAGCGGAGGAATATTTTTCGCCGGGCCAGAAAGGCTCGTCGGCAATGCCGCACAAGCGCAACCCCGTGCTGACGGAAAACCTCACAGGCCTTGCCCGCATGGTGCGCTCCATGGCGCTGCCGGCGATGGAGGATGTGGCGCTCTGGCACGAGCGCGACATCTCGCACTCCTCCGTCGAGCGCATGATCGGTCCGGATGCCACGGTGACGCTGGATTTCGCGCTGTCACGGCTGACCGGCGTCGTCGACAAGCTGGTCGTCTATCCCGAGAACATGCTGAAGAACATGAACAAGTTCCGCGGCCTGGTGCATTCGCAGCGCGTCATGCTGGCGCTGACGCAGGCAGGCCTGTCGCGCGAGGACTCCTACCGGCTGGTGCAGCGCAACGCCATGAAGGTGTGGGAACAAGGCGCTGATTTTCTTGAGGAACTTTTGGCCGACAAGGAAGTCACCGCTGCCCTGCCGGAGGCGGCAATCCGTGAGAAATTCGACCTGGGCTACCACACCAAGCATGTCGACACGATCTTCAGGCGGGTGTTTGAAGAGGCTTGAGCTTCCTTCACCCCGTAGACGGGAGAAAGAAGCCGTGCCGACGCCGATCACGCCTTTCCGGGAACGGTCCTGATCACCGTGCCCCAAGGATCCTCACGCGTCGTTTCGCCGGTCACATTGTCCGAACGCATCTCGACCCAGGCGAGGCCCGAGCGCGACGGGTCGCGACGGCCGGCGCCGGCGCTCTGCCAGGCATTGGCGCCGATGTGATGATGGTAATGGCCTGACGACAGGAACACTGCCTGACCGCCATATCTGGCCACCGTGTCGAAGCCGAATTCCTGGTTCCACCAGGCTTCCGCCTCTTCCGGCCTGCCGACACGCAGATGGACATGGCCGACGATGCTGTTTTCCGGCGCGCCTCGCCACCCCGCATCGCCGGCCGGCACTTCGCCGACGACAGCCGGAATGTTGAGCCGCTCGGTCGCCATGGCGATCTTGTCGCCGTTCCATTTCCAGTCCTGCGGCCGGCGGTCGGCATAGATCTCGATGCCGTTGCCTTCGGGGTCGGTCAGGTAAAGCGCTTCGCTGACCAGATGGTCGGACGCGCCCTCGATGGCGATCTTGTCTGATATGGCGTGGTTGATCCAGCGGCCGAGATCGGCACGGCTGGGCAGCAGGAAAGCCGTGTGGAACAGGCCGGCGCTGCGCGGATCGTCCGGCTTGGCCGAAGCATCCGGCTCGAGGACCAGCAACGGACGGCTGCCGGCGCCGAGCGTGATCGCGCCATCGGCACGGCTCAATTCCTGCAGGCCGACAACCCGGCGATAATAGGCAGCGAGGCTCTCAGCATCGCGCGCCTTCAGCCCGACGCGGGCAACGCTCACCGGCGTGGTGGCGGCAAATGGCAGTTCGCTCATCATGGTCTCCATCGCGGCGACGCTTGATGAAGCTCCCAATGCCAGGGGCCCGGCGCCGCCAATTATTGTATGTCGTGTCAGCGCCAAAATCCCGGTCCTCCACGGCTGTTTCTCTCCTAACGACAGATCGTCGATCGCGATCGTTCACACAAGACAGCGAAAAGCGAACATGGTGTTCACCATTACGAGCAGAAGCGCGTCCATCAACGGTTGCATGAGGCAATCACGCTCGCTATCTCAGCTCCATGAAAGTCAAAGATGCAGATATCCTGATCGTCCCGGGCTACACCAACTCCGGACCGGAGCACTGGCAAACCCGCTGGCAATCGAAACTGTCGACGGCGCGGCGCGTCGAGCAGGCTGAATGGTCGAAGCCGGTCCGCGAGGACTGGACGGCGAGCGTGGCCAAAGCGGTCAACGAGGCCGAGAGGCCTGTGGTCATCGTCGCGCACTCGTTAGGGGTGGCTGCGGCCGTGCAGGCCATCCCGCAATTCGTCAGACCGGTCGCCGGCGCCTTCTTCGTGGCGCCGCCCGATGTTGCCAACCCTGGGATCAAGCCGAAGCACCTGATGACCTTCGGACCCTACCCGCGCGAGCCGCTGCCCTTTCCGTCGATCGTGATCGCCAGCCGCAACGACCCGTTCTGTGCCTTCGGTGTCGCCGAGGACATAGCCGGCGCCTGGGGTTCGCTGTTCATCGATGCCGGCGAGACCGGCCATCTCAACCAGGATTCTGGCTTCGGCCCCTGGCCCGAAGGCTCGATGACCTTCGCCAAGTTCCTGACGGATCTGTGATTGAGACCCAAAGTCGGCGCACAGAGTCCCGAAGAAACCGCCGAGCTCCGATAAACAATAGTTTAAGGTGGCTCGCGAGCGCCTGACCGCCCGGCGCCGTGCCGGCAGTTCCTCCGGTTCGCGTTCAGGCTCCGATCGAGTCCTGTATGCTCTTCAGCAGGGTCCTTGCCCCCAATGAAATCAACGCGTGCTCGGAACCGGTGGCGAGCAGGCGATAGCCCATCGAGACGACACGGCCGGCAATTGCTGGTTCGACGACATAGATCGCGGCATGTTTTCCGGCCTTGCGGGTGCGCTCGGCCACCGACGCCACCGTCTCCATCATGCTCTCCAGCGTCGAACTGACCGTGGCGCCATTGGTCCAGGCAATCGAGAAATCCGACGGCCCGAGGAAGATGCCGTCAATGCCGGGCGTGTCGAGAATGCTGTCGAGCGCGTCGAGCGCGGCGCGCGTCTCGACCATGGCAAAGGCCATGGTGCGCTGATTGGTGTCGCGCAGCCATTCGGCATAGTCGCCCTTGCCGTGGCGCGGAAAGGCATAGGTGGGGCCCCACGAGCGCTCGCCGAGCGGTGGATATTTCATCGCCGCGGCGAACAGCTTTGCATCGGCCACCGAATTCACCATCGGCGCGATCACCGCCTCGGCGCCGAAATCGAGCGCCCGGCTTGCCATGTCGAAACGGCCGACGGGGATGCGCACCAGCGCCGGCTTGTTTGCGGCAAGCACGGGCAAGAGACCGCGCAGCACGCTGTCCTCGTGATGACCGCCATGCTGCATGTCGAGCGTGATGGCATCGAAGCCCTGTTTGGCGAGGATCTCGACGGTCAGGGCATCCGGCACGCCGGACCAAGCGGTGACCAGCGTTTCATCGGCGGCAAGGCGGGACTTCAGGGACATCTAGTCTTCTTCCTCGTTAATGTCGGCAGTTTCAGCCGGAAACCACGCCAAAGGCAAAGAAAAACCGCCCGGCTTGGCCGGGCGGTCGATTGGTCCAGTCATTCATTTTTGCCGCAGGTTCCGTCGCAAAACCGGGACACTCTTGCGAAACCCTGCGTCGGCCTGGATCAGGTGTTCTTGATCTGCTCGATCGCCTGCGCCATCAGTTCGTCCATGGTGCGGCGGATCTGATGGTCCGACTGGTCGACGCCGGCGGCATCGAAATCCTTACGGATCTTGCGGAACACGTCGTGATCGCCGGCTTCCTCGATGTCGGAAACAACGACTTCCTTGGCATAGGTATCGGCGTCGGCACCCGACTTTCCGAGCTTTTCGGCGGCCCACAGGCCGAGCGCCTTGTTGCGGCGCGCCGACGCCTTGAACCGAAGCTCTTCGTCGAACACAAATTTGCGCTCGAAGCCCTCTTCGCGATCTTTCATGCTGCTCATGGCGTCCCTCCGGGTCAAATGCGATTCGTTGGCAGAGATATGTGTGTTGCCAAAGCACAAACCAAAACGTCGCGAGCCGGTCAATACGCTTCGTCATATGCTGCGCTGCGGCATTTCAGTCCGGAAAGCGGTTGATTGGACGGATTTGCCGATTGAGCAAACGGTGTGATTGGGATAGACCCGGCATTGAACCCAACCGTCGCCGCAACTAATATAGGCAGACGGACAGGAACTGGTCGCTTGCCGCCTGCCCGCAAATCCAGAGAAAAAATCAGATGAAAAATCGCCGCCGCATTTATGAAGGCAAGGCCAAGATCCTCTATGAGGGACCGGAGCCAGGTACGCTCATCCAGTTCTTCAAGGATGACGCGACCGCTTTCAACAAGAAGAAACACGAGGTCGTCGACGGCAAGGGCGTGCTCAACAACCGCATTTCCGAGCACATCTTCAACCACTTGAACCGCATGGGCATCCCGACCCACTTCATCCGCCGGCTCAACATGCGCGAGCAGCTGATCAAGGAAGTCGAGATTATCCCGCTCGAAGTGGTGGTGCGCAACGTCGCCGCAGGTTCGCTGTCGAAGCGCCTCGGCATCGAGGAAGGCACCGTCCTGCCGCGCTCGATCATCGAATTCTACTACAAGGCCGACGCGCTCGACGATCCGATGGTGTCGGAAGAGCACATCACCGCCTTCGGCTGGGCAAGCCCGCAGGAGATCGACGACGTGATGGCGCTCGCCATCCGTGTCAACGATTTCCTCTCCGGGCTGTTCATGGGCGTCGGCATCCAGCTCGTCGACTTCAAGATCGAATGCGGCCGCCTGTTCGAGGGCGACATGATGCGCATCGTCGTCGCCGACGAGATCTCGCCGGACTCCTGCCGCCTGTGGGACGTGGCAACGCAGGACAAGCTCGACAAGGACCGTTTCCGCCGCGACATGGGCGGCCTCGTCGAAGCCTACCAGGAAGTCGCCCGCCGCCTCGGCATCATGAACGAGAACGAGCCGCCGCGCCCGACCGGCCCGGTGCTTGTCGCCTCGACCGACGTCGTCAAAGGCAAGCCGCACTGATAGCGGCTTGCGATCCGATACTTAGAACAGGAGCATGTCCAGCGTGATCAAGGCCCGCATTACCGTCACCCTCAAGAACGGCGTCCTCGACCCGCAAGGCAAGGCGATCGAACACGCGCTGTCCGGTCTGGGCTTCGACGGCGTCGGCGCGGTACGGCAGGGCAAGGTGTTTGACGTCGAACTGGCGGAAGGCGACAAGGCCAAGGCCGAAGCCGATCTGAAAGCTATGTGCGACAAGCTGCTGGCGAATACGGTGATTGAGAATTATAGTGTGGCCATAACCTGAGGTTGTGTCGGAGGGGTTGGTGGCCGAGATCGATGGCAGCTTGATATTTGAAACCCTCAAGTCCATCCAGTCTCGGTTAGACAGGATGGACTTGACGCTCGGAGAGGTGAAATCCGAGCTTGGTTCCATTCGAGGTCATCTCATAGCCACTGAAAGTGACGTGAAAAACATCTATGGTGTGCTCGCTCGCCAGGATGATCGGCTCGAACATATCGAACGCCGTCTCGACCTGCGCGAACTAGCCGAAGCCCAGAGGCCTTACGAACCAAAATGAAATCTGCCGTCGTCCTCCTGCCTGGCCTCAACCGCGACCGCGACATGATCGCGGCGCTGACCAAGATTTCGGGAAAACCGCCGGTTACCGTCTGGCAGACCGACACTGAAATCCCTGACGTCGACCTGATCGCCATTCCAGGCGGCTTCTCCTTCGGCGACTATCTGCGCTGCGGCGCGATCGCGGCGCGCATGCCGGTGATGCGGGCCGTCGCCGAAAAGGCCGCCAAGGGCGTCACGGTCATCGGCGTCTGCAACGGTTTTCAGATCCTGGTCGAGGCCGGCCTGCTGCCGGGGGCGCTCATGCGCAACACCTCGCTGAAGTTCGTCTGCCGGCAGATCAAGCTCGAGATCACCAACGCCAACACCATGTTCACCCGCCGTTACCAGCCGGGCCAGATCATCCGCTCGCCGGTGGCGCATCATGACGGCAATTACTTCGCCGACGCCGAAACCCTTGCCCGCCTCGAAGGCGAAGGCCAGGTGGTGTTCCGCTATGCCGAGGGTACCAACCCCAATGGCTCGATCAACGACATTGCCGGCATCATCAACGAACAAGGCAATGTGCTTGGCCTGATGCCGCATCCGGAAAACCTGATCGAAGCCGCCCATGGCGGCAGCGACGGCCGGGCGCTGTTCGAAGGCGCGCTCGGTATCGCCGCTTGACGATCTCGGCGGCGAACGCGGTTAAATTCATAGGGACATCGGGTCCATTGCTCTGGGGAGAGAGACGGTCATGAAACTCTATTCGCGGCCGTTGTCGCCCTATTCGTCGATCGTGCGGGCGCTTGCCTATATCAAGGACGTGCCGCTCAAGATCATCGCGCCGCCGCCGGGTTTTCCAATCCCCGAAGCGTTTCGCGCCATTTCGCCACTGAACCGGATTCCGGTGCTGATCACCGGCTCGGGCGAGACGATCCTCGAATCGGTGGTCATCGCCGAATATCTCGAGGAGCGGTTTCCCGAACCGGCGCTGCTGCCGCCTGATTCCAAGGACCGCGCGCTGGTGCGCATGTTCGCCCGCATCACCGATCTCGACGTGCTGACGCCGACCATGAAGCTTTTCGAGCTTCATTTCGTGCCGAAGCGCAACAATGCCGAGATCGATGCCCAGTTCGCCCGTCTGCATCACGGACTGGCGGCGATCGAGGCGCGCATGGCGCAAGGCCCCTTCGCGCTCGGCAACGACATCAGCTTTGCCGACGCCTGGCTGACGCCGACCCGGTTCATCTTCAACAATTTCCGCGCCATGACGGGCCGCCACGACTTGCTCGACGCCTATCCCAAATTCGATGCCTATGAGCAGATCGCCTCGCAGCATCCGGCCTTGTCGCGGGTCTGGGGCGAGATGACCGACGGCTTGAAGATCTTTCTGTCCGAACTCGAGATGGGTGCCGCTTGATCAAGAGCAAGACGATCGTTCTCGTCGCAGCCGCAGGCTTAGCCCTGGCGTCCTGCCAGTCGAGCCCGAAGAGCACGCCTGTGCCGTCGGGCAAAAGTGCGGCGCTGCTGGCCATGGAACAAGTGGCGATCGCAGCCCACAAATGCTGGATCGCCAGCAAGGACCCGGCCTTCAAGCAATATCAGATGGCCAATGAACTGAACTCGTTCAGCGGCACGCCGCGTTTCCTTTTGGTGCCGGCCAAGCATTATGGCGGCAAGCCGCTGCTGGTCGTGCAGGCGCAAGGCAATTCGAGCCGTGTCGACGTGTTCGGACCGCTGATGAACAACCCGCTCGGCGCACGCATCGGCTCGGACATTGCCCGCTGGCAGACGGGCAATCCGGCCTGCGCCGCGACCGCCTGACATGGGCCGCTTCCTGCAGGTGGTGGGTCTGGCCATCGGCCTGGCCGGCCTCGTCCTGCAGTTCTGCATCACCGTTCCGGCATCGATGGAGGCCGGCCGCAGCCTGCTCGGCTCTATCGTGTTCTACTTCAGCTTCTTCACCATCCTGACCAACGTTGGCGCCGTGCTGGTGTACACATCCCTGCTGTCATCCACCGGCTATGCCTGGCTGCCGGCCTTCGCCGTGCCGCAGATGCGTGCGGGTGTTGCGGTTTCGATCACCGTCGTCTTCATGGTCTATGCCACCGTTCTGGCACGGCTCTGGCAGCCGCAAGGCCTGTTCCTGCTCTGCGATGTGCTGCTGCACTATGTGACGCCAGTGCTGTTCGTGCTGTGGTGGCTGGCAGCAGGGGCCGACGGCAGAACGAGGTGGAGCGACATTTCCTGGTGGATGCTCTATCCCATCGCCTATCTCGCCTATGCGCTGGTACGGGCACCGATCGCGGGCGAAGTGCCCTACCCCTTCCTCGATGTCGCCAAGAACGGCGCCGCCAGCGTCGCCATTGCGGCCTTGGCCATCACCGCGCTGTTCCTGGTGATCTCGATCATTGCCGCTTTTATCGATCGCGGCATCGGCCATCGCGAGGCCAAACCGGTCCGTTAAGAATGGCCTCTATTCCCAAAAGCGCCTGATGCCCTCGCGGTGGGCATCGCAGCGGGAGATACCGATATCCTTGAGCTGATCGTCGGTCATCTCCAGCAAAGCCAGCCGGCCGCGCCGGCGCTCCAGCAAATGGCCGATCCATCGTGCCAGCGAGCTAACCAGACGCACCAGACGGCCGACAAAGCCTCGCTGGCCTGACGGGCGCAGCGCCTCGCCTGGAAATGCGGTTCTGGGATGACGGATTGTCGCGATTGTATCCATTTTCTTTCTGCCAAGACTCTCAATTGCACCCCTTTTGGCGCCCGATTGATATGTATTGACTCATAATTCGGTGCAATATAGAAAATTGTCACCATGACAAATTGGCTTCCAGATCTGACCGGCGGCGCCGGACCCCTCTATCAACGCCTCGCGGACTCCGTTGAGGCGGGCATCGACCAGGGCGTGATCGGCGCCGGAACAAAACTGCCACCCCAGCGCGACCTCGCCTATGACATCGGCACCACGGTCGGTACGGTCGGCCGGGCCTACCAGTTGCTGCGTGAGCGCGGGCTGGTGAGCGGCGAAGTCGGGCGTGGAACCTATGTGCTTGGCCGGCGCGCCGAAGGCGTGAAACCGGAGGCGCCCGACGTCAGCGTGGAAGGCACGCGCTATGTCGATGCGCCTCAGGACAAACTGCGTTTCGACAGCACGGCGGCACCCGATGTCGGCCAGGGCACTGATATCGCCGATGTGCTGTCGCGCACCGCGCAGGATCATCCCCATGAAATCTCGAGCTACACGCGTGATTTTCCTGGCCGCTGGTACGAAGCCGGCGCCCGCTGGCTGTCGAGAAACACCTTCCGCCCGGCCGCCGACAGCATCGTTCCGACGCTCGGCACCCATGCCGCGGTGATGGCGGCGATCGCCGCACTCACCACGCCGGGCGACTATGTCGCCTTCGAACACCTCACCTATTCGCAGATCTCGCGCAGCGCCGGGCTGATCGGCCGGCGCACGGCACTGGTGGCCTCGGATGACGAAGGCCTCGACCCTGCCGATTTCGAACGCGTCTGCGCGCAAAAGCATCCGAGGATGATCTTCCTGATGCCGACGGCGCAGAATCCGACCTTGACGACACTGTCCGCAGCGCGCCGCGAGGCGATCGCGCGTGTCGCGCGCGAATACAACGTCATCCTGATCGAGGATGATCTTTACGGCCACCTGACGGACGATCCGACACCGTTGCTTGCTGAATATGCCCCAGAGAGAACCATCGTCGCCGGCGGTCTGTCGAAATCGGTAGCGGCCGGTATCCGCGGCGGCTGGCTCTCCTGCCCTCCCGCCTATCGCCACCGGATCCGTGTCGCCCACAAGATGATCACCGGCGGCATGCCCTTCCTGCTGGCGGAGGTGAATACGAGGCTGGTGCTCTCCGGTCAGGCCAGCGATATCCGCAAGCGCAGCATCGCCGAAATCAGCGCCCGTATCGCGATCGTGCGCGAGACCTTGGCCGGCTTCGCGTTCAAGTCACACGACAAGGTGCCCTTTGTCTGGCTGACTTTGCCCGACCCATGGCTTTCCGGCACATTCAAGAATGCCTGTCTCGAACACGGCGTGCTGATCGACGACGAGGACGAGTTCAAGGCCGGCCGCTCCGAACAGGTCTTTCACGGTGTCCGCTTCGGCACCTCGCAGCCGAGGCAGCGCAGCGATGTCGCCGACGGCGTTGCCGTCATCCGCCGTCTCCTCGACGAAGGCCGCGCCGGCTACGACAGCTTTTCGTGAGAAACCTGAATCAGATCAGCCCTCGGCCTTGAAGTTTTTGGCTTCCTCCTTGGCCTTGTCCTTGCCGTGCTTCTCGGCCATTTCCTTCGCCTGTCCGGGCGAAACGTCTGTGGTTTCGGCGAGATGAAGAGCCTCCTTGTCCGAGAGGCGATTGTCTTTCTTGTTCTGCTTGGTAGCCATGGTCCTGATCTCCTGAAGGGTTGGAACCCAACGGCCGGGATGCCATAGCGTTCCCATGCGGCTTTGCATTCCTCACGGTGACCTCGCGGATCACCGCTGGCGCGACGGGCGCCTGAAAGCTCCCGGTGCGGACTACGCCGACCGTCACCTTGTTGCTTTCTGTCTTTTTCGCTCATCGACGGGTGTATCGGCCGCAAAGCTTGCGATAAGAGGGGACTCAAAATCCCCGCTCCATGGACATAAATCACCGCCCATGACCATTTCCAATTCCGTGCCGATCACCCCACAGCTCATCGCCGCGCATGGGCTGAAGCCAGACGAATATCAGCGCATCCTGGACCTCGTCGGGCGCGAACCGAGCTTTACCGAGCTCGGCATCTTCTCGGCGATGTGGAACGAGCACTGCTCCTACAAATCCTCGAAGAAGTGGCTGCGCACGCTGCCCACCACCGGACCGCAGGTCATCCAGGGGCCAGGCGAGAATGCCGGCGTGGTCGACATCGGGGACGGCGACTGCGTCGTCTTCAAGATGGAAAGCCACAACCACCCCTCTTTCATCGAGCCCTACCAGGGCGCGGCGACCGGCGTCGGCGGCATTTTGCGCGACGTCTTCACCATGGGCGCACGGCCGATCGCGGCGATGAATGCACTGCGCTTCGGCGCGCCCGATCACCCCAAGACCAGGCATCTCGTCGCCGGCGTGGTTTCGGGCGTCGGCGGCTACGGCAATTCCTTCGGCGTGCCGACAGTCGGCGGTGAGGTCAATTTCGACGCCCGCTACAACGGCAACATTTTGGTCAACGCCTTTGCCGCCGGCCTCGCCAAGACCAATGCCATCTTCCTGTCGGAGGCCAAGGGCGTAGGCCTGCCGGTCGTTTATCTCGGCGCCAAGACCGGCCGCGACGGCGTCGGCGGCGCCACCATGGCCTCGGCCGAATTCGACGACAAGATCGACGAGAAGCGCCCGACCGTGCAGGTCGGCGATCCCTTCACCGAAAAGTGCCTGCTCGAAGCCTGCCTCGAACTGATGGCCTCGGGCGCCGTCATCGCCATCCAGGACATGGGTGCGGCCGGCCTCACCTGTTCGGCGGTCGAGATGGGCGCCAAGGGCGACCTGGGCATCGAGCTCGATCTCGACAAGGTGCCGGTGCGCGAGGAGCGCATGAGCGCCTATGAGATGATGCTGTCGGAAAGCCAGGAGCGCATGCTGATGGTGCTGCGGCCCGAGAAGGAAAAGGAGGCCGAGGCGATCTTCCACAAATGGGGCCTCGACTTTGCCATTGTCGGCAAGACCACCGACGATCTGCGCTTCCGCGTGCTGCATCAGGGCGACCAGGTCGCCGATCTGCCGATCAAGGATCTCGGCGACAAGGCGCCGGAATATGACCGCCCCTGGATCGAGCCGAAGAAGCCCGCACCGCTCGCCGCCAACGACATTCCGCAGGCCGATGTTGCCGATGCGCTGCTGAAGCTGCTCGGCGGGCCGGACCTGTCGTCGCGCCGCTGGGTCTGGGAGCAGTATGACACGCTGATCCAGGGCAATTCACTGCAGCTTCCCGGCGGCGATGCCGGCGTGGTGCGGGTGGAAGGCCATGCGACCAAGGCGCTCGCCTTTTCGTCTGACGTGACGCCGCGCTATTGCGAAGCCGATCCCTATGAGGGCGGCAAGCAGGCCGTGGCCGAGTGCTGGCGCAACCTGACCGCCACCGGCGCACTGCCGCTGGCGGCCACCGACAACCTCAATTTCGGCAACCCGGAACGGCCCGAGATCATGGGCCAGTTGGTCGGCGCGGTGAAGGGCATTGGCGACGCCTGCCGCGCGCTCGGCTTCCCGATCGTGTCGGGCAATGTCTCGCTCTACAACGAGACCAACGGCCAGGGCATCCTGCCGACACCGACCATCGGCGGCGTCGGCCTCATCGCCGACTGGTCGAAGATGGTGCGCACCGGCTTTGCGGCCGAGGGCCAAATGATCCTGCTGGTCGGCGCGCCTGCCTCCTGGGGCACGCATCTTGGCCAGTCCGTCTACCTCAGGGACATCCATGGCCGCACCGACGGGCCGCCGCCGCCGGTCGATCTCGCGCATGAGAAGCGCGTCGGCGACCATGTGCGCTCGCTGATCGCCTCCGGCATCGTCACCGCCGCGCATGACGTTTCCGATGGCGGCATCGCCGTAGCGCTGGCCGAAATGGCGATGGCGTCGGGCATCGGCGCGACCGTTCCCGGCCTTGTCGGCACCGATCCGATCCCGGTCTGGTTCGGCGAGGATCAGGGCCGCTATCTGCTGACGCTGTCGATCGACCCGCATGGCAAGGAATGGGACGCCATCCGCAAGCAGCAGGGCGAACTCGGCATCTTCGCGCCATGGATCGGCTCGACCGGCGGCGATGCGCTGAAGCTTGGCGAGGCGCGGGCGATCCCGCTCAGCGACCTGAAGGCCGCGCATGAAGGCTGGTTCCCCCGCTTCATGGACCAGGCCAGTTGAGCAGAGCATGATCCCGAAAAGTGGGAACCGGTTTTCGGAAAAGATTCATGTTCAATCACAGGAAACTGGCTGCCCGGGCGCTGCTCGCAGTCGTCTTCTGGCCGTCGCTGTTCTTCTTCTGGTTCCTCGGGCCGTTCGTCTTTTTCCTGCTGTCGACGACCTCGAGCGAGGTTTGCCCGAGGCTGGATACGCGTGCCGAGTTCCTTGACGCGGCCAATGGCGGGCTGCCGATGCTGGTGCTGCAGGACCTCATCTATACGGTTCCGATTGTCTGCCTGGTGCTCTGGAACCGGCTTCTGCCGGAGCCGGCGCGGGCAAGGCTGGTCGTCACCTGCATCAAGCTTTTCGCCGTCGCGGCCGTCCTGGGGGCCTTGTGGGAGTATGGCTCTTCGCTTGTCTGCGACGGCTATGGCCAACCGTTCTTCTCGCCCGCCTGGCGGATGACCAGCTACCTGCCGATCGCCAACCTGGCGGTCAACATCCCTCTCTATGGTCTGGTTTTCAGCCTTGGCCGCGCCTTCTCGATGCGCGAAGACGACCCAGCGGCCGATGCCGTCGATCCGGACAGGAATGCGTCCTAGGCGACAATCACGCTGGTGCTGGACGGAACGGCTTCAATCGCGGCCGGAAAGGCTTTAGGTTTACCCCGACTCTCATCGCACGGGCGGCCATGCTGCCGCTCGCCCGAAACAGGAATTGTGCCATGGCAATGGACGCCCACGACATCGAAAAACTGATCAAGGACGGCATCCCGGACGCCAAGGTGACGATCCGCGACCTCGCCGGCGACGGCGACCACTATGCGGCTGAAGTCGTCGCCGAGAGCTTCCGGGGAAAAAGTCGCGTCCAGCAGCACCAGATGGTCTATGACGCGCTGAAGGGCAATATGGGCGGCGTGCTGCACGCCCTTGCGCTGCAGACCAGCGTTCCCGACTGAGGCCGTTCCGGCCAACACCCGCTTGGCCCAAACCCGCCCATCCTTTGCGCCATTTCGGCCATGGCGCGGCTAATGTCTTGTTTCGGGCAACCTATGGGTTTATTTGAGAGACATGTTTCGAGCCTGACTCCCACAGGCGTGAAAGGATATTCCATGAGCGGCATCAACGACTACATCGACAATGAAGTGAAGGGCAACGACGTCGTCCTTTTCATGAAGGGCACGCCCGGTTTTCCGCAGTGCGGTTTTTCCGGCCAGGTCGTCCAGATCCTCGACTATATCGGCGCCGACTACAAAGGCGTGAATGTCCTGGATTCGGCTGAATTGCGCCAAGGCATCAAGGACTATTCCAACTGGCCGACGATCCCGCAGCTTTACGTCAAGGGCGAATTCGTCGGCGGCTGCGATATTGTCCGCGAGATGTTCCAGGCCGGCGAGTTGCAGACCTTCCTGGTCGAAAAGGGCGTCAGCGTCAAAGGCGCCGCCTGATTTCGGTTTTGGGCATGTCGTAATGACTGCACTGAACACCGGGGCAGCTCCACCTCGGCAATTATTATGTCCCGATATCGGGACCAAGACGAGCCAATGCGCCGGCCCGCCGGCGCGTTTTCGTTTGAGAGATCGGACCTGCCGTGGATCAGCAATCGACAGCGCCGCAATCGGCAAGCAAACTGCCTATTCCGCGCTGGGAGTTCATTGCGCTGTGCGCGGCGCTGATGGCGCTGAATTCCCTGGCCATCGACATCATGCTGCCGGCGCTGCAGCAGATCGGCGCCTCGCTCGGCGTCGAGAATGAAAACCACCGGCAATATGTGATCACCGCCTACATTCTGGGTTTTGGTGGCGGCCAGCTGTTCTTCGGGCCGATCTCGGACCGTTTCGGCCGCCGCTCGCCGCTCGTCGCCGGGCTGATCATCTATGTGGCGGCTGCCGCCGCCGCCGCCATCGCGCCAAGCTTTGAAACGCTGCTGATATGCCGCGCCGTGCAAGGCATCGGCGCGGCGGCCACGCGCGTCATCGCGGTCTCGATCGTGCGCGATACGTTCGAAGGCCGGCGCATGGCGGAGGTGATGTCGCTGATCTTCATGGTGTTCATGGCGATACCGGTCATTGCGCCGGGCATCGGCCAGTTCATCATGCTGTTCGCCACCTGGCACTATATCTTCGTCACCATGGCCGTCGGCGCGCTTGTCGTGTCGGCGTGGTCGCTGCTGCGCCTGCCTGAAACGCTGCGCCCCGAATATCGCCGGCAATTGACGGTTTCCTCGGTCCTCGGCGGATTCGGCATCGTGCTCACCAACCGCATCGCGCTCTGCTACGCCTTTGCCAGCACCTTCATCTTCGCCGCCATGTTCGGCTTCATCGCCTCGGCGCAGCAGATCTATGTCGACATCTTCAACGTCGGCGAGATGTTCCCCGTCATCTTCGCCGGGGTCGCCGGCGTGCTGGCTTTTTCCAATTTTCTGAATTCGCGGCTTGTCGGCCGCATCGGCATGCGCCGGCTGTCGCAGAGCGCGCTGCTTTTGTTTCTGGTCATCAGCCTGGCCTGGCTGGTCGTTTCGCTGGAAATCAAGATGCCGCTCTGGCTGTTCATCACCTTCTTTGCCAGCGCCATGCTTCCCTTCGGTGCGCTTGGCGCCAATTTCAACGCATTGGCGATGGAGCCGCTCGGCCAGCTGGCCGGCACGGCGTCGTCCATCCTTGGCTTCATGCAGACGTTTCTCGGCGGCATTCTCGGCACGCTGATCGGCCAGGCTTTCAACGGCACGGTGACGCCGCTTGCCGCCGGCTTCTGCAGCGTCTCGGTCGCGGCGCTGCTGATGATCCTCATCGCCGAGCGCGGCAAGATGTTCCAGCCGCATAACCCACCCATTTCAGGGCATATTACCGACCTGCATTAGACGAGGTGCGTCAGGAGGCACCTTCAACCGCCGCCGTGAAGCGGGGCGCAAGCATGCGCCCGGCGATTGCTCCGCCCATACTGTCCGAAAAAGGCAAAGGCAGCGCGTCGTCGAGGGCCTTGAGGATGGATGCCACGAAGGCCCGGCTGAGCTGCGGATCGGCGCCGAGATCCGAATAGGTGGCGCGAGGCCTGCCGATCAGCGTGCCGTTGCGGCGCAGCGAGAACTGCAGCGTCAGCGACATGCCCGCGGTCCCCGCTGGCGGCCTCCAGCAGGCATAGATAGCCTCCGACATCTCCTTGAGGGTGTCGACAGGTTCGGAGCTGTGGCAGGGGCGCTCTTGCGCGATTGCCGCGTTGGCGTTTGCAAACAGGATGGCAGCAAGAGCCGCCGCAAGAATTGCGCACCGCGATTTCATTGAGAGAACCCCGCGAAAGCGCGAATTCTTCGGCCGCACAAAACAGACAGTCAAGCGCGTGCCAGGAATTGATCCTATCCAGCCCACAGTTCGCGGCGCAACTCCTGCCAGCTTTCGCGATCAGGAGCGACCAGCAAGCCGCCGCCAACATGCGACGGCAGATAGGCCGTGCCGTCGAAGCGCGCGGCATGGCCGCCGGCCTCCGCATGGATCAGCACGCCGGCCAGATGGTCCCAGGGCATCAACTTATTGTAGACGACGAAATGGCCATGGCCGCTCGCCAGCAAGCGATATTCGTGGGCGGCGCAGCGGTAGTTGAACTGCGACAGCGTTTTGGTCTGGTTGCAGGCCAGCCGCGTGCGGTCGGGCTCGGCCATATACTGCCAGGAAACCGCGCCGGTCATCCCGGAGATCGGCGCGCTAGCCGCAACCCTCACTGTCTCCAGTGTACCATGCGCATGGCGGATATGGCTGCCGGCACCCTTTGCACCGATCAGCCAGTCCTTGCCGACCGGATCATGGATGATGCCGGCGACCGTCTCGCCCTTGACCACGACGCCGAGCATGACGCCGAACAGCGGCACGCCGGAGGCGAAATTGAAGGTGCCGTCGACCGGGTCGATGACGAAAGCCAGATCGGCGTCGCCCAGGCCATCGAGCAGTGCCGGGTCGTCGGAACAGGCTTCCTCGCCGACAATCATGGCCGAGGGATAATGCTGGCGCAGCCTGGCGGTGATCAGCCGCTCGGCGTTGACGTCGGCTTCCGTCACCAGATCGGCGGCCGAGGTCTTCTGCCTGATGTCGCCATCGCCCAGCCGGCGAAAGCGGGGCATGATTTCGGTGTCGGCGGCCTCGGCCAGCAGGCTGGCCAGCCAGTCGATCGCGTTGTCGTCAAATGTCATCGGATGCGTCTTGTCCTGTGATGAGGGTCTGGTTCAGGGCGGCGAAATCGAACAGCTTCCTGTCGAGCAGATGCGACGGCCGGGTGTTGGACAGCGCGCGGATCATGGTGTCCTTGCGGCCGGGCATGCGCCTTTCGATGTCTTCCAGCATCGCCTTCATGGCGTTGCGCTGGAGACCTTCCTGGCTGCCGCAGAGGTCGCAAGGAATGATCGGGAACCGCATCGCCGCGGCGAATTTTTCGAGGTCGATCTCGGCGCAATAGCTCAGCGGCCGCAGCACCATGACGTCGCCTTCGTCGTTGAGCAGCTTTGGCGGCATGGCGGCGAGACGGCCGCCATGGAACAAGTTCATGAAAAAGGTTTCGAGAATGTCCTCGCGATGATGGCCGAGCACCAGCGCCGAGCATCCCTCCTCGCGCGCGATGCGGTAGAGATGGCCGCGCCGCAGCCGCGAGCAGAGCGAGCAATAGGTGCTGCCTTGCGGCAGCTTGTCGGTGACCACCGAATAGGTGTCCTGATACTCGATGCGGTGGGCAATGCCGTTGGCGTTGAGATAGTCGGGCAGGATGTGCTTGGGGAAATTCGGCTGGCCCTGATCGAGATTGCAGGCCAGCAACTCGACCGGCAGCAGCCCGCGCCATTTGAGGTCGAGCAGCAAGGCAAGCAGGCCGTAGGAATCCTTGCCGCCCGACAGCGCGACCAGCCAGCGCTGTCCCGGCTCCACCATCGAGAAATCCTCGATCGCCTGGCGGGTCAGCCGCAGCAGCCGCTTGCGCAATTTGTTGAACTCGACCGAGGACGGCACATCGGCGAACAGCGGATGGGAGCCGCCTTCGGCGGCCGGCTCAAGCGTCTCGATGTCTGGCAGCATATTCATGGCGCGGCGGCCCCAGGATGTGATGTCCGTCCGGATTAGCGCATCGGCCGCAAAATCGAAACGGCAAAGCCGATGCGCCAAACAAAAAGGCCGCCTCGAGGGCGGCCTTTCGGTATCGCTAAAAGGCGTTCGCTTAGCGCGAATAGAATTCGACGACCAGGTTCGGCTCCATCTGCACGGCGAACGGAACGTCCGCCAGGCCAGGGATGCGCGAGAAGGTCGCGACCATCTTGTTGTGGTCGGCTTCGATGTAGTCCGGCACGTCGCGCTCGGCGAGGCCGACCGATTCCAGGACGATGACCAGCTGCTTCGACTTTTCGCGCACTTCGATGATGTCGCCCGGCTTGCAGCGGTACGAGCCGATGTTGACGCGCTTGCCGTTGACGTTGACGTGGCCGTGGTTGACGAACTGACGGGCGGCGAAAATGGTCGGCACGAACTTGGCGCGGTAGACGACTGCGTCGAGACGCGATTCGAGCAGGCCGATCAGGTTCTCCGAAGTGTCGCCCTTGCGGCGGTCGGCCTCTTCATAGACCTTGCGGAACTGCTTTTCCGAAACGTCGCCATAGTGACCCTTCAGCTTCTGCTTGGCGCGCAGCTGCAGGCCGAAATCGGAAAGCTTGCCCTTGCGGCGCTGGCCGTGCTGGCCGGGGCCGTATTCACGCTTGTTGACCGGGGACTTCGGGCGGCCCCAGATATTTTCGCCGAGACGGCGGTCGATCTTGTATTTCGCGGATTCGCGCTTGCTCATCGCATTCCCTTTTCAAAACAACACACCCGCAACCTCATGGTCCGGGTGAAGGAAACGCGCCCTCCTCTGGCCTCCGTTTTCGAGACCTGACAGGGTTTTCCCACGCAACGCGGCGGAAAACCCACGGGACACGTCAGTTCAAACAAAACCAGAAACCAAGGCAACCGGTCCTGCGCATACAAAACAAAAACCGGACATCGCTGCCCGGCGTTGGCGGCTGGTTAAACCGAGATTTAACCGGTGTCAAGCTTGTGAGTGGCGCGGCGCAACGCAACCCTATAGCGTCCCAGCGTTGAGCGATGCCGGATGTGGCGGGAGGTTTGCGCCAACGGCACCGGGAAGAGATCTGGAGCTAGAGGAGTCCAATCAGCATGAAGAAGTTCTTCCTTACCTTGGCCGGTGCCGCGGTGTTGGCCGGATCGATGGCGGTGGCGCCGGAACCAGCCATGGCGCGCCATTGGCACGGCCATAAACAGGTCTGCCGCATCATCGTGAAGAAGAGAGTGGTGTGGCGGCACGGCCACCGCAGGGTGATCGTCGAGCGGATACGACGCTGCCATCGCTGGTAAGGCAAAACATCCGCCTACAGACTTTGCTTTACAAACAAGGCCCGCGGTTCCGCTGCGGGCCTTGTTTGCTTGGGCCGGCGTTTCGCGAACGACACTCAGTCTTTCGACTTCTTTTCCGGCAGCCCTTTGCGCTTGGTCTCGGCGAATTCCTCGAGCTGCTTTTCGCTCATGGATTCGTACATTCCTTTGGAAGCGCCTTTGAGCTCGCTCTTGTTCGTCTCGCCGCGTTTGGCGGAGAGCGCGGCGCCGGCGGCTTTCTGCTGGGCTTTCGAGGTGGCTGGCATGGCGGTTTCTCCTTTGCTGTCAGGGAAACGCCGCTCTTCGGCGGCGGTTCCAGTGCCGGTAGGCCCAGTTTCTCGTCCGATCGCCGCCGGTCAGGCAGCCAGCTTTGGCGAATTCGTCGGCAGCCTTCCCGTGTCCGAAGCCCTGGTGTAGGACGGCTGAATGAAGTCCCTGACAGACCCCTCACAAGCGCTCTCCACCGGCCTGGCGAAAATCCGCACCGAGTTCCACGTGCCGGATGGATTTCCGGCTGACGTGATGGCCGCAGCGGAGGCGGCGGCCAGACGTGTGCCGAACCAGCATGCCGATCGAACTGACATGCCCTTCGTCACGCTCGATCCGGCGGCCTCCACTGATCTTGACCAGGCGTTCTCGATCGAGGCAAGCGGTGGCGATCTTCTCTTGCATTATGCCATCGCCGACGTTGCATGGTTCGTCGAGGACGGCGACGCGCTGGATCGCGAAGCCTGGACGCGCGGCGAGACGCTGTACCTGCCCGACGGCAAGGCCGGGCTCTATCCGCCGGCACTTGCCGAGGCTGCGGCGAGCCTGTTGCCGGATGGACCGCGTCCAGCTGTCGTCTTCACCGTCCGGGTCGCTGAGGATGGCGCGGTAAAGTTGGACGGCGCGGAGCGGGCAATCATCCAGAGCCGCGCGAAGCTCGCCTATGACAGCGTGAAGGCCTCCGACGTTCCGGCCGACTTCGCCGAAATGGCGTGGCGCATGGCGGCAAACGAAGAGCGGCGCGGCGCTTCCCGCGTCGACCCGCCCGAGCAGGAGGTGGAAAGGCTTGCCGATGGCAGCTTCCGGCTTTCGTTCAGACCGCTGCTGCAATCCGAGCAGGACAACGCCGCGCTTTCACTGGCCGCCAACATGGCGATCGCCGACGCCATGCTGGCGCACAAGACCGGACTGTTTCGGGTGATGTCTGGGCCAGACGCCTCCAAGGTGCAGAGATTGCGCACCGCGGCACAGGCGCTCGGTCTGTCCTGGCCGGCCTCAACCAGCCTGCGCGACTACCAGCGCTCGCTCGATCCGGCTGATCCGAAACAGGCGGCGTTGATGCTGGAAATCCGCCGCGCAGGCAACGGCGCGTCCTACCAGCCCTACCAGGAAGGTGTCGTTCCCTGGCATGAGGCGATGGCTGCGACCTATGCCCATGGAACCGCGCCGCTCAGGCGACTGGCCGATCGCTATGTCGTGCGCTGCGCGCTGGCAATCGCCAACGGCCAGCCCGTGCCGCAGGCCGTCAGCGATGCGTTCGCCGGACTGCCGAAGGTGATGGGACGTGCGGATGCCCGCGCTTCGCAGATCAGCCACGCAGCCATCGACCTTGCCGAGGCGGTGATGCTGAGGGGACGCGAAGGGGAAACGTTCAAAGCCGTCGTCACCGACTTCGTCGACCATGGTGTGCGCGTCCAGCTTGCCGACATGCCTGTCGTTGCCACCGTAAAGGCCTCCGGTCTCAGGCAGGGCGACGGTGTGACGCTAAAGCTGGGCTCGGCCGATCCGGATCAACGCAGCATCGTCTTCGAACCTGTTTGAGCGACTGGCGTTGGGCGACATCAATCAGCGCACGGACAGTCCAAAGCCCTGCATCAGCCGGCCGACGGCGAAATCCGCCTTGCCTGACGTAAAGACCGCGATATCGGGCTCGCCTTGCGGCAGCGCCCCGTCGACGGGCGGCAAGAGCGAAAGAGCACGCCTCGCGATCGCTTCGGCCGGGTCGATCCAGTCGACCGGCCAGGGCGCGGTCTTGCGCATGCGGTTGACCAGGAACGGGTAGTGGGTGCAAGCCAGCACGACGATGTCGGTCCTGAGCCCCTCATTTTCCATGAAACAGGGCGCGATCTCGGCGCGCACGGCTTCCTCGTCGACGAAACCCTCGCGCATATAGACTTCGGCAAGGCCCGCCAGCCTGTCGCTGCCAACCAGGCGGACATGGCATTTCTGCGCCCATTTACTGATCAGGTCGCGCGTGTATTGCCGCTTCACCGTGCCCGGCGTCGCCAGCACGGAGACCAGCCCGGAGCGGGTGCGCTCCGCCGCCGGCTTGACCGCTGGCACGGTGCCGACGAAGGGATGGCCGGGAAATCTCTCGCGCAGCGCATCGATCACCAGCGTCGAGGCGGTGTTGCAGGCGATGACGGAAATCGCAGGCGCAAACCGGTCGAGCAATTTGGCGAAGAGTTCGAGTATGTGGGTGCGCAGTGCCGGTTCTTCCCAGGCGCCGAACGGAAAGGCCGCATCGTCCGCGACATAGACGAAGCGCCGGTCCGGCATCAGCACACGCGCCTCGCGCAGCACGGTCAGCCCGCCGACGCCGGAATCGAACATCAGGATCGGCTGGTCAGTCATTGTCGGTTCCCTTGCCGCCCAGCGGCGGCGCGTCCTCATCGTCACCCACTGGCTTGTGCGCCTGGCGACCGGCCTCTGCCTTGCCGGCGCGCGCGGCGGCCGGAAGCCGCCTTGGATCATCGCCCGGCGAGCCGTCGCCGCGCGGCATTGCCGGCGAAAACCTGTCCAGCGAGGAGATGATGCCGCGCAGCACCTTCAGCTCCGGCTCGGCGAAACGGGCGCGCGTCAGCACGGCGCGCAGATTGTCCACCATCTTGGGCTTCTTCGGCGCCGGCCGGAAATAGCCGCGCGCTTCCAATGCGCCTTCGAGATAGGCGAAAAGGCCATGCAGTTCTTCCTTGCTGGCCGGCTTCATCTCCGGCCCGGTGAAATTGGTCTTGTTCTCATCCTCGAGGCCCGACTTCATCCACTCATAGGACATCAGCAGCGCCGCCTGCGCGATGTTGAGCGAGGAGAAATCGGGATCGACGGGAAAGGTGACGATCTCGTCGGCGAGCCCGACCTCGTCATTGTAGAGACCGAAGCGCTCGCGGCCGAACAGGATGCCGGTGCGCTGCCCCATGCCATGACGGGCGCGCAGCACCCTGCCCGCCTCCACGGGGCCGCGCACGGCCTTGAAACCGTCGCGCTGCCTGGCGGTGGTGGCGAAGACGAAGTTCAGATCGGCAAGGGCCGAGGCCAGATCGTCGAACACCGTCACGGCGTCGATGACATGGTCGGCGCGGCTGGCGGCGGCGCGCGCCTTCTCGCTCGGCCAGCCGTCACGCGGATTGACCAGGCGCAGTTCCGACAGCCCGAAATTGGCCATGGCGCGCGCGACCATGCCGATGTTCTCGCCGAGCTGCGGCTCGACGAGGATGATCGCCGGACCGCCAGGGCCACGCTGAAAGTCTGTTGCGGTCATGTGTTCCAGATGATTGCGCTACGAGGTCACCGCGTCCTGCCATATCGATACGGCTTTTTGAAGAGTTGTCGGTGACCTGGCGACAAATAGCCTTGTCCCGCACCCCCTGTGTTGGCGCGAAAAATCCAAATTCGCTCCACCGGCGGGCTGGAGCAAATGGTCACACGCCCGTACAAGCAAACGAGCCACGTGCTCCATCTTCTCAAGGGATGGTTGAGATGTGGGCATCGCGGCCGCTCTGGCAACGACAAGCTATCCAACCCTATACTGCTTGATGGCTCTGCCTTACTTTTTTATCGGCGACATCTTCCGGTTACAGAAATAACCTATTAGCTATATGTATAGTTAAATACGGCGATGCGGCCGCCGCTGTGACATAATCTTAGAAAATTGCAATATCAAAACCGCTTGGGGCCAAGCTGTATCGGTAAATTCATTTGAAGACGGAGCGTGTCTTGCACGCTCCTGTCACTTATCTGTGCCCCAAGCGTTTCCACACGGGTTTTCAATAGCCGACACGGGTGTTGGCCAAACTTCAGGAGGGGGCAAATGAACGTCTTACGGTTTTTCCTTTCAATCGCTGTGTTGCTTCTGGCATCGGTCTTCGTGATTGCTCCGGCTTCCGCGCAAGCGACACGGACCTGGGTTTCCGGCGTCGGCAACGACGCCGATCCGTGCAGCCGAACGGCACCTTGCAAGACGTTTGCCGGCGCCATCTCGAAGACGGCGACGGCCGGCGAGATCAACTGTCTGGACCCGGGCGGATTTGGCGCGGTCACCATCACCAAATCCATCACAATCGACTGCAGAACGACTGAAGGCGGTGTGCTTTCGGCGCTCGTGAATGGCATCATCATAAACACCCCCGTCGGCTCCGTCGTGCATCTTCGCGGCCTCGACATAGACGGCGTGGGCACTGGACTCGACGGCGTGCGGATGATCGGCCAAGGTCAACTGCATATCGAGGACTGCAACATCGAGCGGGTGACCAGCAATGGCGTCGAATTTCTTCCCAACGGCGCCAGCGAACTCTACATAATCAATACACGGATAGCCGAGGCAGCCGGTGGCGCCGTTCTTATCAAAACGACTGGCGCCATCGGCATCAATGCCATCCTGTCCAGGGTGGAACTGACCAACAGCGCCAATGGCATTCTTGTCGACGGCACCGGCAACACCTCTGCCATGAACGTGGCGCTGACCGACAGCCTGGTCAGCGGCAACAGCGGCAACGGGGTGGCGGTCAAGTCCGTCGCTGCGGCATCGTCGGTACGCGCGACGATCGTCAACACCACGATCAGTTCCAATGCCGGCGTCGGCGTGAATGCCAACGGCGCCGCCGCCAGCGGCGCCGGCAGCGCCATCGCCTTTCTCGGCGCCTCGACGGTGTTCGGCAATGTCACCGGGGTCAGCAACACCAGCAGCGGCGCCGTCCAGTCGTTCAAGAACAACATGATCTCCGGCAACGTGGCCGACGGCACGCCAATCGCGGCCTTCCCCGGCCCTGGCGGCACGCCGCTGCAATAAGCGCCTGCCGCCTGCATGCGGCAGCATGAAACAAAGGCGATGCCGCCTGCCTCTCGATGGGCAGTGCGGCATCGATTTTTGTTCACGATTGCTGGATCGATTCACCGTTTCGCGGAAACGCCGCCTGTCCCCTTGTTTTATGGCAATTTCGAACGAAAACCCGCTTCACGCTTTTCCTGGACTTGCGCCGGCAGCAGCCTGCTTCCGCATTGCCCCGGTTTGCGCCGCCCGGATCGCTTTGCTATAGGCGAAGTCCCTATCCTGGCGGGGCCGACCCGCCATCCCCCAACTGTTGAACGAGGCATTCTTTCCATGGCGAAGATCAAGGTGGCGAACCCGGTCGTCGAACTCGACGGCGACGAGATGACCCGCATCATCTGGCAGTTCATCAAGGACAAGCTGATCCACCCTTATCTCGACCTCAAGCTCGAATATTACGACCTCGGCATCGAGCACCGCGACGCCACCAACGACCAGGTGACCATCGATTCGGCCAACGCCATCAAGAAATACGGCGTCGGCGTGAAATGCGCGACGATCACCCCCGACGAACAGCGCGTCGAGGAGTTCAAGCTGAAGAAGATGTGGAAGTCGCCCAACGGCACCATCCGCAACATCCTCGGCGGCACCATCTTCCGCGAGCCGATCATCATGAAGAACGTGCCGCGCCTGGTACCCGGCTGGACCAAGCCGATCATCGTCGGCCGCCACGCCTTCGGCGACCAGTACCGCGCCACTGATTTCCGCTTCCCCGGCAAGGGCAAGCTGACGATCAAGTTCGTCGGTGAGGACGGAAAGGTGATCGAGCATGACGTGTTCGACGCTCCCGGCGCCGGCGTCGCCATGGCCATGTACAATCTCGACGAGTCGATCCGCGAGTTCGCCCGCGCCTCGCTGAACTACGGCCTGCTGCGCAACTATCCGGTCTACCTGTCGACCAAGAACACCATCCTGAAAGCCTATGACGGCCGCTTCAAGGACATTTTCCAGGAAGTCTACGAGGCTGAATTCGAGGCCGAGTTCAAGTCGAAGAAGCTGTGGTACGAGCACCGCCTGATCGACGACATGGTGGCCTCCAGCCTGAAATGGTCGGGCGGCTATGTCTGGGCCTGCAAGAACTACGACGGCGACGTACAGTCCGACACGGTGGCGCAGGGCTTTGGCTCGCTCGGCCTGATGACCTCGGTGCTGATGACGCCCGACGGCAAGACGGTGGAAGCCGAAGCCGCGCACGGCACCGTCACCCGCCACTACCGCCAGCACCAGAAGGGCGAGGAAACCTCGACCAATTCGATCGCCTCGATCTTCGCCTGGACGCGTGGCCTCGCGCACCGCGCCAAGCTCGACGACAATGCTGAACTGAAGCGCTTTGCCGAGACGCTGGAAAAGATCTGCATCCAGACTGTCGAGTCCGGCTTCATGACCAAGGACCTGTCGCTGCTGATCGGACCCGACCAGCCCTGGCTCTCGACCACCGGCTTCCTCGACAAGATCGACGAGAACTTGCAGAAGGCGATGGCTTAAGAGCCCAGTTTTACAAAAGCGAAGGCTCCGAAAGGAGCCTTCGCTTTTTGGGCCAGCGAAAGCGAGGATCTGACAGCATGACCAGGCCGATCCTCTATGGCGCGGACTACAGTGTCTATGTGCGCATCGCGCGGATGGCGCTGGAGGAGAAAGGCGTCGACTACGAACTGGTACCGCTCGACATCTTCGCCGCCGAGGGCATCCCGGCCTGGTATCTGATACATCACCCGTTCGGCCGCATCCCGGCCTTGGAGCATGACGGTTTTCGCCTTTTCGAGACGAATGCGATCACCCGCTATGTCGACGAGGCCTTCGACGGCCCGGCGCTGCAGCCCGCCGATGCGCGCGGCCGCGCCAGGATGGGCCAGATGACAGGCATGCTCGACGCCTATGGCTACCGCGCCATGGTCTGGGACATTGCCGTCGAGCGCCTGGAGAAGGCGGAGCCGGATGAGACGCTGATCGCCGGCGGGCTGCGGCAGGCGGAAACGGTCCTCAGGGTGCTCACATCACTCAAGGCTCCCGGGCCATGGTTGCTCGGCAATCGGGTGACACTGGCCGACCTGCATGCGGCGCCGATCATCGCCTATTTCCTCAAGGTTGCCGACGGGCAAAAGCTTCTGGCCGAGTTTCCCGAGATTCTGGCATGGTGGGACCGGATCGCGGCCACAGAAGCCTTTGCCATGACCGAAAAGGCTGATTGAAACCCGAGGCGGCGCTAAAACCTTATCTCGGGCCGGGTCACCATCAGCCAGAGGATCGCAAGCACCGCGCCAAAGGCTGGAAAACCGCAAGCAAACCAGATGCGAAAGAGGCGTTTCTCTTCGGCGGGCAGCGGCGCGTTTTCGATGGCCGCCTGCCGCGCCAGATTACGGATCCTGATCTGAATCCAGACCACCGGCAGCCAGAACAGGCCGGTCACGACATAAAGCAGCAAGGACAGCACGATCCAGCCTTCGGAGAGCGGCCAGCCCGCAGCCTGCGCCAGCAACACGCCCGTGACCGGCTGCACGATGACGGCGGTCGCCGTAAAAATGGTGTCGGCGATGACGACCGTGCCCGCGACATGGGCGACGAGATCGGCGCGGCCGCTGCGCTGCGCCATCAGCATGAAGAAGGCAATGCCGGCGCCGGTGCCGAACAGAACCGTGGCGCCGATGACATGCGCCCAGCGCAATATGTCGGCCCAGAGGCTCATCGCTCGTCGAGCACCGCGAGCGCCACCAGCATCAGGCAAAGCGCGGGGATCGTCTTGACCAGCGGCCCCAGTGGATCAAGCCATAGACCTGGGACAAGAAGCGACGCCCCCGCCAAATAGGACAGTGTGATGGCAATCATCGCCAGCAGCGCGCGCCGGGCCAGGGATCGGACCACGACAGCCGCGCCAACCAGGATGTCTGCCGTACTTCCGGCCAGAACCGCGATCTGGGCCAGGCTCGCCGACACGCCGTGCGAAACAAGGATATCCGCCGCCGCCTCTTGCCGGATCAGGCCGATGACACCCGAAACAAGCCAGAATAGGGACAGGCAAGCGAAGATGACAGGCTTTGCCAGCCAGAGGCGGGCGAACCATCGTTCCTGGACATTGGCCGGCATGTCGGCCAGCGTTGCTTCCAGCGGCTGAAGCGGACGGCCGGAAATTCGGTTCCAGGCCGCTGCGTCGCCCGTGACACCGCCCGCCACGGCAGCAAGGGCTGCGCTGCGCAGCGGGGACCGCCAACCAAGAGTTCCAAGCACATCTGCAACCGCGCCCGCGAGCCGGCCGAGAATGGCTGGCATCGGCACCACTCTCGCAGGCGGCAGACCAAGCCACGCACGCAAGGTGGAGAGGACCTCGGCGAGCGGTCTGGCATTGGCTTCGACGAGATCGACGGCGAGTCGGGGCGGCAGCGATCCGGCGACCGCGCGCGCCACCGCTTCGGCAACGTCGGTGACCGCCACGGTCTGGATCGGCTGGAGCGGCATGACGGCCGGAACAAAACCGGGGAATGCCGCAAGGGCGCGCAAAAGTGCCGTCCCGCCATAGGCAGCGGGCGCGATCACAAGGCCCGGCCGCAGGATGGTCCACTCCAGCGAGGAGCTTGCGACGGCCTTGTCGCCTTGCGCCTTGGTGCTGAAGAAAGGATTTGCCGAGGCGAGATCGGCACCGATCGCGGAGATCTGCGCAAAGCGGTGCACACCGGCCTGTTCGCAGGCCGCAACGAGTGCCACCACCGAGCCCCGGTGAACGGCGTCGAGGCGGTCGCGGGGGCCGTCCTGCAAGGCGGCCCGCCGCATTGACCACCGCGTCCATGCCCGCAACCACCGGCAGCCAGTCTTCAGCGGCAAGGAGTTTCGACATGTCCGCCGCGATCCAGCGCACCGCCGGCCGGCGTCGCCCGGCATCCTGAACATCGCGACCGAGGCCGGTCACGTGATGACCGTCGCGAAGCAAACGGCTGATGACTGCGTCCCCGATCAAACCATAGCCACCGAGGACGAGAACATTCATGCCATGGCTTTCAGGCGGCTTCGAGCGCCGCCTTCACAGCCGCGATCGCATCATTGGCCTTCGAGGCATCCGGGCCGCCGGCCTGGGCCATGTCGGGCCGCCCGCCACCGCCCTGCCCACCCAAGGCGGCGGAGGCGACGCGCACCAGGTCGACGGCGCTGAAGCGGCCGACGAGGTCGTCGGTGACGGCGACGACGACGCTTGCCTTGTTGTCCTCGCCGGCACCGACGAAGACGACGACGCCGGAGCCGAGCGAAGTCTTGCCGGCATCGGCCAGCGGCTTCAGATCCTTCGGCGAGACACCGGAGACCGCCTTGCCGAGGAAGCCGACGCCGGCAACCGTCTCGTTCTCCGAGGGCGCACCCGCCGCGGCACCGCCGCCGAGTGCCAGTTTCTTGCGCGCTTCGGTCAGTTCCTTCTCGAGCTTCTTGCGCTCTTCGAGCAAGGTCTCGACGCGCGCCGGCACGTCGGCGGGCGAGATTTTCAGCACGGCTGCCGCCGCCTTCAGACGCCTGTCCTGCTCGTCGAGATGTTTTCTGGCCGCCTCGCCGGTCAGCGCTTCGATGCGACGCACGCCAGCGGCGACCGCGCTGTCGGAGACCACCCGGACCAGGCCGATATCGCCGGTCGCCCTGACATGGGTGCCGCCGCAGAGTTCGACCGAATAGGGCCGGTTGGCCTTGGCGCCATGCAGGCCCGTGCCCATCGACACGACGCGCACCTCGTCGCCGTATTTTTCGCCGAACAGCGCCATGGCGCCCTCGGCGATGGCGTCGTCGACCGACATCAGGCGCGTGGTCACCGGGCTGTTCTGCACGACGATTTCATTGGCCATGCGCTCGACCTCTTCAAGCTCCTCGGCCGAGATCGGCTTGTTGTGCGAGATGTCGAAACGCAGGCGCTCCGGCGCGACCAGCGAGCCCTTCTGCGCGACATGGGTGCCCAGCACCTCGCGCAACGCTTCATGGATCAGATGCGTGGCGGAGTGGTTGGCGCGCAGCCTGGTGCGGCGTGCGTGATCGACCTTGAGCTCGACGGCAGCGCCGGTCTTGACCGTGCCGCTCGCCACCTTGCCCAGATGCACGAACAGGCCGTCGGCCTTCTTCTGCGTGTCGGATATCGCGATCGAGAAACCTTCGCCCGAGATGACGCCGGTGTCGCCCATCTGGCCGCCGGACTCGCCATAGAACGGCGTCTGGTTGACGACGACCGCAACGGCATCACCCTTGCCGGCGCTGTCGACGGTCTTGCCGTCCTTGACCAGCGCCTGGATGAGGCCTTCCGCCTGCTCGGTCTCGTAACCGAGGAATTCGGTGGCGCCGGTCTGTTCGCGCACGGAGAACCAAACCGTCTCGGTGGCGGCCTCGCCGGACCCGGTCCAATGCTTGCGCGCCTCGGCCTTCTGCTGCTCCATCGCATTGGTGAAGCCGGCCAGATCGACCGAGATGTTGCGCTGGCGTAACGCGTCCTGCGTCAGGTCGAGCGGGAAGCCGTAAGTGTCGTAGAGCTTGAACGCCGTCTCGCCATCCAGCATGTCGCCGGCATGCAGCGTTTCCGTCGCCTCGGAGAGCAGGCCGAGGCCGCGCACCAGCGTCTTGCGGAAGCGCGTCTCCTCGAGCTTCAGCGTCTCGGTGATCAGCTGTTCGCCGCGCGGCAGTTCGGGATAGGCTTGGCCCATTTCGCGCACCAGCGCCGGCACCAGCTTCCACATCAGCGGTTCGTTCGCGCCGAGCAGCTGCGCGTGGCGCATGGCGCGGCGCATGATGCGGCGCAACACGTAGCCGCGGCCTTCGTTCGACGGCAAGACACCGTCGGCGACCAGGAAGGAGGACGACCGCAAATGGTCGGCAATGACGCGGTAGGAGGCCACCGTTTCCGTATCGGGAGCGCGGCCAAGCGCGGAGGACGCCGCATCGATCAGGTGACGGAACAGGTCGGTCTCGAAGACGCTTTCCACCCCTTGCAGGATGGAGGCCATGCGCTCCAGGCCCATGCCGGTGTCGATGGACGGGCGCGGCAGGTCGATGCGCTCCTCCTTCGTCACCTGTTCATACTGCATGAACACCAGGTTCCAGAATTCGAGGAAGCGGTCGCCATCCTCTTCGGGGCTGCCGGGAGGGCCACCCCAGATGTGCTCGCCACGATCGATGAAGATTTCCGAGCACGGCCCGCACGGACCCGTGTCGCCCATCGCCCAGAAATTGTCCGAGGTCGGGATGCGGATGATGCGATCGTCCGAGAAACCGGCGATCTTCTTCCAGAAGCCGGCCGCCTCGTCGTCCGTGTGGTAGACGGTGACCAGCAGCTTGTCCTTCTTCAACCCGAACTCCTTGGTGATCAGGTTCCAGGCAAGCTCGATGGCGCGCTCCTTGAAGTAATCGCCGAAGGAGAAATTGCCGAGCATCTCGAAGAAAGTCAGGTGGCGCGCGGTGTAGCCGACATTGTCGAGGTCGTTGTGCTTGCCGCCTGCGCGAACGCTCTTCTGGGCGGTGGTGGCGCGCGAATAGGACCGCTTCTCCAGACCGGTGAAGACGTTCTTGAACTGCACCATGCCGGCATTGGTGAACATCAATGTCGGATCGTTGCGCGGCACGAGCGGGCTCGAGGCCACGACCTCGTGGCCCTCCTTGCGGAAATAGTCGAGAAATGTCGACCGGATCTCGTTCACGCCACTCATGACTGCTGCCTTTTCGCGAAAACCGCCGGCGCGGCCGGCGGAAACTGGTGTCTGCTTTCCAGAAATAGACTTGGCCTTTTAGCGGCCACGCTCCAGCCTGTCCAGAAACACGGAACTGGGCCAATCCCGGGAGTCTATTGGTCCCAAAAACGAAAACCGCCGGCGCGAAGGCCGGCGGTTTTGGACGCGATACTAAAGAACTCGGTTACTTAAGCATCGGATCATAGGTCGACTTTATGGCCGAACTCTGTCCGTTGCCCTACATCGCGCCGGCTTCGTCCTCAAAACCGTCGTCGCCGCCTTCAGAGCCACCATTTTCGAGGAACTTTTCGGCGATAAGCCCGGCATTCTGCCTCAGCGCCAGTTCGATCTCGCGTGCGGTATCGGGATTGTCGCGCAGGAACAGTTTTGCATTTTCGCGGCCCTGGCCGAGACGTTGCGAATTGTACGAGAACCAGGCGCCGGACTTCTCGACCACGCCGGCCTTGACGCCGAGATCAACCAGCTCGCCGGTCTTGGACACGCCCTCGCCATACATGATGTCGAACTCGACCACCTTGAAGGGCGGCGCCAGCTTGTTCTTGACCACCTTGACGCGGGTCTGGTTGCCGACGACCTCGTCGCGATCCTTGACCGAGCCGATGCGGCGGATGTCGAGGCGCACCGACGCATAGAATTTCAGCGCGTTGCCGCCGGTCGTGGTTTCGGGCGAACCGAACATGACGCCGATCTTCATGCGGATCTGGTTGATGAAGATGACCATGGTGTTGGAGCGCGAGATCGAGGCGGTCAGCTTGCGCAGCGCCTGGCTCATCAGGCGGGCCTGCAGGCCGGGCAGCGAATCGCCCATCTCGCCCTCGATTTCGGCGCGCGGCGTCAGTGCCGCGACCGAATCGACCACCAGCACGTCGATGGCGCCGGAGCGCACCAGCGTGTCGCAGATCTCCAGCGCCTGCTCGCCTGTGTCGGGCTGCGAGATCAGCAGGTTCTCAAGATCGACGCCGAGCTTGCGGGCATAGACCGGGTCGAGCGCGTGTTCGGCGTCGACGAAGGCGCAGATGCCGCCCTTCTTCTGGGCTTCGGCCACCGTGTGCAGCGCCAGCGTCGTCTTGCCCGAGCTTTCCGGCCCGTAGATCTCGATGATGCGGCCGCGCGGCAGGCCACCAACGCCGAGCGCGATATCGAGGCCGAGCGAGCCGGTCGGCACCGTTTCGATCTCGACGACCTGCTCGTTCGCGCCGAGCCGCATGATCGAGCCCTTGCCGAAAGCCCGCTCGATTTGCGACAGCGCCGCATCCAGAGCCTTTGATTTGTCCACTGCCTTATCCTCTACAAGCCGCAAAGAATTCTGAGCCATGATACATCACCCCTTGGTCGTCAATGAAGGCCGGACAATCCGTAATCCCTGCCATTTTGTACCTTTTTTGTTCTCGTTTGGCAAGAGGGATCAAATATCTGAAAAGCCAGTCATATCCGGATTTGTTCTTTTTCCGTACCAAGAGATCGAACAGGAATGCACCCCGCATTGGGCCAGGCTGCTCGGTTGTATCGATCCGCCGAATCGCCATCTTGCTGGCGAAGGCTATGACGCAGTCTAGCGCTTGTGCAGTTGCAATAACAAAGGGCATATCGCCGGCATGGTGAAATCCATAGAGATATTGGCCGTGGGCGGCGCCCATATCGACCGGCGCGGCCAGGTGTCAGGCACGTATGTGCCGGCGGCGTCCAATCCCGGCACGATGCGCGAGGACGTCGGCGGCGGCGTGTTCAACGCGCTGCGCAGCACGGTGCGGCGCGGCGTATCGGGCTCGCTGATGTCGATGCGCGGCGGCGATGCAGCGGCGGACACCATTTCGCGAGCCATCGCCGAGGCAGGCATCGCCGACCTGTCGGCGGTCTTCCTCGACCGCACGACGCCGAGCTACACCGCGCTGATCGATCGCGAGGGCGAGTTGATCGTCGGCTTTGCCGACATGGTGCTCTACGATCTGGCGTTTCCCAAGCAGATGCGGCGCTCCAAGGTCCGCGAGGCGATCGCTGCCGCCGATGCCATCCTGTGCGACGCCAATCTGCCGTCGGCGGCACTGGAGCGGCTGGTTTCGCTTGCGGCCGGCAAGCCGGTGTATGCCATTGCCATCTCGCCGGCCAAGGTGGTGCGGCTGATACCGGTGCTCAGCGCGCTGGCGCTGGTCTTCATGAACCGGCGCGAAGCCGTCGCGCTGGCCGGCGTCAACGCAAACGCGGCCGAAGGAGATGTCGTCGACGGGTTGCGATGCAGCGGCCTTGCCAGCGGTGTCGTGACGGCAGGCAGCGCGCCGGTGCTGGGTTTCGATGAAGCAGGCGCCTTTACGATCCAACCGCCTGCCCCGAGAAAAGTCGCTGACGTCACCGGCGCCGGCGACGCGCTGGCGGGTGCGACGGTGGCAGCCCTGCTGCGCGGCCTGCCGCTGCGCCAAGCCTTGCGCGAAGGCGTCGCGGCGGCGACGCTGGCCATCGAAAGCGCCGACGCCATCCCCGATTTTACCGCGGCGAGCTTCGCCGAAGCTCTGGCTCTTGTGCCGGACGCGCAGGAAGTGGCATGAGACCGGCAAATTCATAGTGCCGCTGTGTTGCCGGGCGCCCCCCATGCGCCGCACCGCGAGTTGGAGATCCAGATGAGACCCGAAACCGCCCGCCCCTTCATCGACATCCACGCACCAGTGGCGCAAGCCCTGGCCGCCGGGCGCCCGGTTGTGGCGCTGGAAAGCACCATCATCACCCATGGCATGCCCTACCCCGACAATGGCGCCATGGCAGCCAATGTCGAGAAGATCATCAGCGACGGCGGCGCCGTACCGGCGACGATCGCGGTGGTTGGCGGCCGCATCAAGATCGGCCTGTCTGACGGCGAGCGCGAATCGCTGGCCATGACCGGTGACGCCATGAAGCTGTCGCGCGCCGACCTCGGCTTCGCCGTCGCGCAAGGACGCACCGGCGGCACGACCGTCGCAGCCACCATGATCGCGGCTGAAATGGTTGGGATAAAGGTGTTCGCCACCGGCGGCATTGGCGGCGTGCACAAGGGCGCGGAGAAGAGTTTTGACATCTCCGCCGATCTCGACGAATTGGCACGCACGCCGGTGATCGTCGTCTCGGCCGGCGCCAAGGCCATCCTCGACATCGAAAAGACGCTGGAAGTGCTGGAGACGCGCGGCGTGCCTGTCGTCGGCCATGGCTGCGAGACGATGCCCGCCTTCTGGTCGCGGCAGTCGCCATTCCGCGCGCCGCTGACCTTGCACGGACCGGAAGAGATCGCGCATTTCTACCAGACCAGGGTTGCGCTGGGGCTCTGCGGCGGCATGCTGGTCGCCAATCCGGTGCCGGAAAACCAGGAAATCCCGGCCGAGGAGATGGCCGGCTACATCGAAGCCGCGCAAAAGGCCGCCGAGGCGCTCAACGTGACCGGCAAGGCGGTGACGCCGTTCCTGCTGGGAAAAATCCTGGAGTTGACCGGCGGCCGCAGCCTCAAGACCAACATCGCGCTGGTCGAAAACAATGCGCGGCTGGCGGCAGGGATTGCGAAGGCCCTGTAGGTTCAAGCGGCAAATGCCCCCTCACCCGGATTGCCAAGACCGAATTGCAAAAGAGCAATTCGGGGCAATCCGACCTCTCCCCGAGGGGAGAGGAGCTTGCAGCGCCGGCGCTTTCCTCTTCTCCCCAGCGGGAGAACGTGGCCGCGCAGCGGCCGGATGAGGGGCCTCGCGCTTGCGGGGATCTACTTGCCTGCGCGCCGCCCTGCCTCATAGGCGCGGCGTGCCCACACCGCCATCTCGTCGGGATCGTCAAAGGCGCTGTCGGGAATGCTCCAATAGGGCATGGCGACCAGCTTGCCGTGGCGCTTGCCGGTATAGGTCCATTGCTTGCAGCCCGCGGCTTCGAAATCGGGCGCGCTTTGCTCGTCGGCCTTGAGCAGCAATTCGCCGCGCAGCACGATGGCGACGATGACGCCGTCGAAATAGATGCCCTTGCCGCCGAACAGCCGGCGGATGCTGACCGGGCCTAGCCCTGAGAACAGTTCGGCGATGCGTTCATTGTCCATGCCGCGATCATGTCACCGGCATTTGACATTGTCATCGCGCAACCAGAACCATGCTGACAAGTTAAGCCCATTCCATCGGAGTTCTTGTCATGCCGCTTCTGCTCAAGGGGTCCTGCCGCTGCAACGCCGTGCGTTTCGAGGTGGAGAGCCACACGCCCGTGCCGTTCATGCTGTGCTACTGCTCGATCTGCCGCAAGCAGCAGGGTGGTGGCGGCTTCGCCATCAATCTCGGCGCCGATTACCAAACGCTGAACATCCGGGGCAAGAGAAGCCTTGGCGTCTACCGCGCCGAGATCGAGGACGACGAGCATCCCAATTGCGAGGTCTCGACCGGCGAGCGCAATTTCTGCCGCAAATGCGGCTCGGCGCTCTGGCTTTACGACCCGACCTGGCCGGACCTTGTGCATCCCTTCGCCTCGGCGATCGACAGCGACCTGCCGAAGCCGCCTGAAAAGGTGCATCTGATGCTGAAATACAAGGCGAACTGGGTCGAGCCCGATATCGGCAAGGGCGACAAGACGTTCGATGTCTATCCCGAGGAATCAATCGCCGACTGGCACAAGCGGACGGGGATGTGGGTGGAGTAAGGTCCTTCTCCCGTTTACGGGGAGAAGATGCCGGCAGGCAGATGAGGGGCGGCGCAGACTTTGGAAAGTGTGGTGCGAACCCGGATACGCTGGCGCTGCCCCTCATCCGTCACTTCGTGACACCTTCTCCCCGTGAACGGGGCGAAGGAGAGATCAGGCCGAGGCGCGTGCTTCCGCCAATGCCTTGAGATCGGCCGGCTTCAGTTCGACGGATTCGCCGCAGCCGCAGGCCGAACTCTGGTTCGGGTTGTGGAAGGTGAAACCGGTGCGCAGCGTCGTCTGCTCGAAATCCATCTCGGTGCCGAACAGGAAAAGCGCGGCCTCAGGCGCCACATAGACATGGGCGCCATCGCGCTCGATGTGGTCGTCCTTGGTGTTGGGCTCGGTCACCAGGTCGACCGTGTATTCCATGCCGGCGCAGCCGCCCTTCTTGATGCCCAAGCGAATGCCGTGCGCGTTGTCGCGCGTGGCGACGATCTCGCGCACCCGGTCGGCGGCCTTTTCGGTCATCGTGATGACGGCAAAGCGTCCCATTGTCTTTCCTTCTCCATTCCATGCAGGTTCAAGGCCTGCCGAATGATTCCTCACCTAAAATGGTGAAGTTTTACCCCTGGCGCAAGTGTACCAAGCTCGACGCTAGTACCAGCCCACCGCCACCTGCGCCTCTTCCGACATGCGGTCGGGCGACCAGGGCGGGTCGAAGGTCATGTTGACCTCGACGCCGGAGACGCCTTCGACGGCGCCGACGGCGTTTTCGACCCAGCCGGGCATTTCGCCGGCCACCGGGCAGCCCGGCGCGGTCAGCGTCATGTCGATCTTGACCGAGCGGTCGTCCTCGATGTCGATCTTGTAGACGAGGCCGAGCTCGTAGATGTCGGCCGGGATTTCCGGATCGTAGACGGTCTTCAGCGCCGAGACGATGTCGTCGGTCAGCCGCGCCAGTTCGTCGGCGGGAATGGCCGTGGCGGAAACGACGCTGTTGGCGGCGGGTTCCGGAGTGGTCTCGGCAGTGATGCTCGCATCATCCATGATCGTCACCCAAAGAATTTGCGCGCTTTTTCAAGCGCCTCGGCCAAGGCGTCGACTTCGGCCCTGGTATTATACATGCCGAACGATGCCCTGCATGTGGAGGTTACGCCAAAGCGTTTCAACAGCGGCTGGGCGCAATGAGTGCCCGCACGGACTGCCACGCCCTGCCTGTCTATCACCATCGACACGTCATGGGCATGAATGCCCTGCAGTTCGAAGGAGATGATCGCGCCCTTGCCGGGCGCATCGCCGAAGATGCGCAGCGAATTGATGGCGCGCAGCCGCTCATGCGCGTAGGTCTTGAGGTCTTCCTCATGCGCCGCGATGCGCTCGCGGCCGATCTTTTCCATGTAGTCGAGGGCCGCACCCAGCCCGATTGCCTGGACGATCGGCGGCGTGCCGGCCTCGAAGCGATGCGGCGGCTCGTTGTAGGTGACGATGTCTTCCGTCACCTCCTCGATCATCTCGCCACCGCCCATGAAGGGCCGCATGCCCTGGAGAATGTCCTTCTTGCCGTAGAGCACGCCGATGCCGGAGGGCCCGTAGACCTTGTGGCCGGTGAAGACGAAGAAGTCGCAGTCAAGATCCTGCACGTCGATCGGCATGTGCACGGCGCTCTGGCTGCCGTCGACCAGCACGGGAATTCCACGCGCATGCGCGATGCGCACGATCTCCTTGATCGGCGTCACCGTGCCCAGCGCATTCGACATCTGCGTGATGGCGACGAGCTTGGTGCGATCGGTCAGCCGCTTCTCGAATTCCTCGATGTGGAAGGCGCCGAGATCGTCGACCGGCACCCAGACCAGTTTGGCGCCCTGCCGCTCGCGGATGAAATGCCAGGGAACGATGTTGGAGTGGTGCTCCATGATCGACAGCACGATCTCGTCGCCCTCGCCGATATTGGGCATGCCATAGCCATAGGCGACGGTGTTGATCGCGGAGGTGGTGTTCGAGGTGAAGACGATGTTGTCGGTGCTTGGCGCATTGAGGAAGCGGCGCACTGTCTCTCGCGCCTTTTCATAGGCGTCGGTCGCCGCGTTGGACAGGAAATGCAGGCCGCGATGGACGTTGGCGTATTCCTGGGAATAGGCATGCTGGATCGTGTCCAGCACCACCTGCGGCTTCTGCGCCGAGGCGCCGTTGTCGAGATAGACCAGCTTCTTGCCGTAGACTTCACGCGACAGGATCGGGAAGTCGCGGCGGATCGCCTCGACGTCGTAGAAATCTCCGATCTTGCCTGGAGCGTTCATCATCTCACCCGTGCGTTACGAACCATTCGTCGAGCCTGGCTTCCAGCGCCTCGACGATCGTCTCGTCGTCCAGTTCCTCGATCACCTCAGCGACGAAGGCCTTGACCAGCAGGCCACGGGCGCTCTTCTCGTCAACGCCGCGCGCCATCAGGTAGAACAGATGGTCGTGGTCGATCTCGGTCACCGTCGCGCCATGGCCGCAGACGACGTCGTCAGCGAAGATTTCGAGCTCAGGCTTGGTCGAGAACTCGCCATCATCCGACAACAGCAGCGTGTTGCAGGCCATCTTGGCGTTGGTCTTCTGCGCATATTGATGGACATTGATGCGGCCCTGGAAGACGCCGCGCGCCTTGCCCGTCACCACGTTGCGGATGATCTCGGTCGAGGTCGTGTGCGGCACGGTGTGGTCTAGCACCATTGTCACGTCGCTATGGGTATCGCCGGCCAGAAGGTTGATGCCGCGCAGTTTGAAATCGCCGCCTTCGCCAGTCGTCTTGACCATGACCTCCTGGCGCACGAGCTTGCCGCCGGCGTTCATGACGAAAAGCGTCAGCTTCGCGTTCTTGCCAATATGGGCCTTGAACTGCGCCAGATGGGTCGCCGTCTCTGGCTGCTCCTGGACGATCAGCCATGTCACCTCGGCGCCCTCGCCGAGCACGAGTTGGCTGACCGAACTGACCAGCGCCGCGCCATCACCCGCCTGACGCTCGACGATGACGGCCTTGGCGCCGGCGCCGACGCGAACGGCCAAGCGCACATGGGTCTGGCCGCCGGCCTGCACATTCTGCAGTTCGATCGGCTTTTCAAGTTCCGTGCCATCGGCGATGTCGACAAAATAACCGTCGGCGACGAAAGCGGTGTTCAGCGCGCCTATGGCATCGTCGCTGCCATAGGGATCGAGCCCCGGCGCGATGCTGCCATCAACCAGCTTTTCCGACAGGCTTTGCACGGTGACACCGTCAAGGACCGGTACCTTCACATGGGATTTGCCGTTCAGGACCGGCAGGACGGCGGAGCCTTCGACGATCGGCGCGAAAACCTTGGCCATGGCGGTCGGGTCGAAATCCGGCACCACGCTCAACAGTCGGCGCAGATCGGTATAGTGCCAGGATTCGATGCGCCGCGTCGGCAGGCCGTGCTTGATCGCCTCGATCGCGTCGTCGCGCTTCAGCATCACCGCGCCGTCGCCCGGCAGCAGCGACAGCCGGTCGCCGAACGCGTCGATCAACGCTGTCTCGGCCGGTGTCCGCTGCGGTTGTGTGTGGATATTCATCAGTTTGACCTTGCCTTCTGGCATCTCACGCGGCTTCGCCGATCACGCCGGCATAGCCATTGGCCTCGAGGTCGAGCGCCAGCGACTTGTCGCCGGATTTGATGACCTGGCCCTTGTAGAGCACATGCACGCTATCGGGCACGATGTGTTCAAGCAGCCGCTGGTAATGGGTGATGACCAGGAACGCCCGGTCGGGCGCGCGCAGCGCGTTGACGCCGTCGGAAACGATCTTCAGCGCATCGATGTCGAGGCCGGAATCGGTCTCGTCGAGCACGCAAAGTTTCGGCTCCAATAGCTTCATCTGCAGGATCTCGGCGCGCTTCTTCTCGCCGCCGGAGAAGCCGACATTGAGCGGCCGCTTCAGCATCGCCATGTCCATGCTGAGCGAGGCGGCGGCTTCCTTCACCCGCTTCAGGAATTCCGGGATCTTCAGCGGCTCCTCGCCGCGCGCCTTGCGCTGCTCGTTCATCGCCACCTTCAGGAATTCCATGGTCGCCACGCCCGGTATCTCCATCGGATACTGGAAGGCGAGGAAAATGCCCGACGTGGCGCGCTCGGCCGGATCCATCTCCAGGATCGACTGGCCGTTGTAGAGGATGTCGCCCTCGGTCACCTCGTAGTCCTCGCGGCCGGCGAGGATATAGGACAGCGTCGACTTGCCCGAGCCGTTCGGGCCCATTATCGCGGCGACCTCGCCGGCCTTCACCGTCAGGTTCAGGCCGCGGATGATTTCGGTGCCGTCATCGACGATGCGGGCGTGCAGGTTCTTGATCTCAAGCATTCTTTTGTTTCCTGAATATCTGTCCGGTCAGCCGACCGAGCCCTCAAGCGAGATACCGATCAGCTTCTGCGCCTCGACGGCAAACTCCATCGGCAGCTGCTGGATGACGTCCTTGACGAAGCCGTTGACGATCAGCGCGATGGCTTCCTCCTCGGGAATGCCGCGCTGCATGACGTAGAACTTCTGGTCCTCGGAAATCTTGGACGTCGTCGCCTCATGCTCGAACTGCGCCGTCGAGTTCTTGGCTTCCATGTAAGGCACGGTGTGGGCGCCGCACTGGTCGCCGATCAGCAAACTGTCGCAATTGGTGAAGTTGCGGGCGTTGGTCGCCTTGCGGTGCGCCGAGACCTGGCCGCGATAGGTGTTCTGCGAGAAGCCGGCGGCGATGCCCTTGGAGATGATGCGGCTCGACGTGTTCTTGCCGAGATGGATCATCTTGGTGCCGCTATCGACCTGCTGATAGCCGTTGGACACGGCGATCGAATAGAATTCGCCTGAGGAATCGTCGCCGCGCAGGATGCAGCTCGGATATTTCCAGGTAATCGCCGAGCCGGTCTCGACCTGCGTCCACGAGATCTTCGAACGGTCGCCACGGCAGTCGCCGCGCTTGGTGACGAAATTGTAGATGCCGCCCTTGCCCTCGGCGTCGCCGGGGTACCAGTTCTGCACCGTCGAATATTTGATCTCGGCATCGTCGAGCGCCACCAGTTCGACGACCGCCGCATGCAGCTGGTTCTCGTCACGCTGCGGCGCCGTGCAGCCCTCGAGATAGGAGACGTAAGCCCCCTCCTCGGCGATGATCAGCGTGCGCTCGAACTGGCCGGTGTTCTTCTCGTTCATGCGGAAATAGGTCGACAGCTCCATCGGGCAGCGCACGCCTTTGGGCACGAAGACGAAGGAGCCGTCGGTGAACACGGCCGAATTCAGCGTGGCGTAGAAATTATCCGATGTCGGCACGACCGAGCCGAGATATTTCCGCACCAGTTCCGGATGCTCGCGGATGGCTTCCGAGATCGAGCAGAAGATGACGCCGGCCTGCGCCAACTCCTTCTTGAAGGTGGTGACGACGGATACGGAATCGAACACCGCGTCGACGGCGACGCGGCCGGATTTGTAGACGTTGTCGCTGGGCTCCTCGAGATCGGAAGCATCGGTCTTCTGGACGCCGGCCAGGATTTCCTGCTCGCGCAGCGGAATGCCGAGCTTTTCGTAGACCTTCAAGAGTTCGGGATCGACATCGCTGAGCGAGGACGGGCCGGGCGTGCTCTTGGGCGCCGCATAATAGTAGATGTCCTGGAAATCGATCTTCGGATAGTGGACGCGCGCCCAGGTCGGCTCGTCCAGCGTCAGCCAGCGCCGATAGGCTTCCAGACGCCATTCCAGCATCCAGGATGGCTCGTCCTTCTTGGCCGAAATGAAACGGATGATGTCTTCGCTCAGGCCCTTGGGAGCCTTGTCGACAGCGATTTCAGTCTGGAATCCATATTTGTATTGGTCGACGTCGATCTTTCGGACCCGATCGATCGTGTCCTGCACAGCAGGCATATGCGTTCTCCATCCACGCCGGGGTCAAGGCCCGGCAGTTTTCAAACTATGGCACCGCCAACGGCAGCCCCTGGAGGCGCCGGAAGTGGCGTAAGTTCCATATAGTGCGTTTCGACCGGAAATTCACCCGGCCACTTGCAAACGCACGGCTCTACCAGGCTGCGAAGCCTGAATTCCTTTTTCACCGCGTTCAGGCGGCCTGTTCCCTGCCCGCCCGGCGCTGGGCAATTCCCGACAGCGCGGTGCGGAACAATTCAATGTCCTCGGCGCCCGTCGCAGCACCGATCGACACGCGCAAGGCGCCAAGACTGTCGCCATAGCCCATGGCCTTCAGCACGTGGCTCGGCCCGACCTTGCCCGACGAACAGGCGGAGCCGGCCGACAGCGCCACACCGGCGAGATCAAAGGCGATCTGCGCGGTTTCGGCCTTGATGCCCGCAATAGCGAAGAATGTCGTGTTGGCAAGCCTTGGCGCGTCGGTTCCAAAGATTTCCGCCTCCGGCACCAGCATTTTCACGATCGCTTCGATCTCGTCGCGTCGCTGGCGCACCGCATCGATCGCCGGCAGTCCGGCCAGCGCTTCGCGCGCGGCGGCACCAAAGCCTGATATGGCGGCGAGATTTTCGGTTCCGCCGCGATGGCCCTTTTCCTGGCCGCCGCCATTGATCAGGGGCTTCGGCATCATCAGATCGGCGGCGGCGGCGATGGCACCAACACCCTTGGGACCGCCGATCTTGTGCGAAGACAGAATCAAATAATCGGCGTAACCCGCTGACATGTCGATGGAAACGCGGCCGGCGGCCTGAACGGCGTCGACGACAAGAATGCCGCCCGCGGCCTTGACGATTTCGGCGATGCGAGCGATCGGCTGGATCACGCCGGTCTCGTTGTTGGCGGCGTGGATCGCGACCAGCGGCAGACCATCGGCCTTGTCATGACCTGCAAGTGCGGCGGCCAAGGCGGCAAGGTCGGCAATGCCGTTGGCATCGACGCCGATGCGCGTCACTTGGCCCGCCGGGAAGCGTCCGCCATTCAGCAGGCAGGGATGATCGGCCTCGCAGACGTAGAGCCGGCTCATGCGCACGCTGCCGCGCCCCATCTGCCAATCGGGGGTCAGCAGCGTCGAGGCAGCTTCGGTCGCACCGGAGGTGAACACGACATGTTCGGGCCTCGCATTCACCAGAGCCGCGACCTCGCGCCTTGCCGTCTCGATCAGGCGCCGCGCGGCGCGGCCTTCGGTATGGACCGATGACGGGTTGGCCGCCACGTCAAGCGCCGCGACCATAGCCTCGCGCGCCGCTGGGAGCAGCGGCGCACTGGCATTGTAGTCGAGATAGGCGCGTTTTGCGGCCATTTTCGTCCAGTTGATCCCGTCAGAAGCCATTCGGTCGTCGTATGGCGTTATTTCCTTGAAATTCCAAGGCGAGCCGTCCTATTTACGCGGCTTGCGGCGCGGGTGGCCGGGCTCGACGTCTGGCCACCCAGTTTTGAATAGTTCTAAACTAGCTTCTAAGAAGACGCTCGCCCTGCGTCAAGGCCAGAGGAAGGTCCGTTCCGGGCGCCGCGCATTCGTATTACCCAAGTGGAGTATTTTATGCCTGAGGTCATTTTCACCGGTCCGGCCGGCCGTCTGGAGGGACGCTACCAGCCCTCCAAGGAAAAGAGCGCGCCGATCGCCATCGTCTTGCATCCGCATCCGCAATTCGGCGGCACGATGAACAACAAGATCGTCTACGACCTCTTCTATATGTTCCAGAAGCGCGATTTCACCACGCTGCGCTTCAATTTCCGCGGCATCGGCCGCAGCCAGGGCGAATTCGACCACGGCACCGGCGAGTTGTCGGATGCCGCCGCCGCACTCGACTGGGTCCAGTCGCTGCACCCGGATTCCAAGAGCTGCTGGGTCGCCGGCTATTCGTTCGGCTCGTGGATCGGCATGCAGCTCTTGATGCGCCGGCCCGAGATCGAGGGCTTCATCTCGATCGCGCCGCAACCCAACACCTATGACTTCTCGTTCCTGGCGCCCTGCCCGTCGTCGGGCCTGATCATCCATGGCGATGCCGACAAGGTGGCGCCGCCGAAGGACGTGCAAGGCCTGGTCGACAAGCTGCACACGCAGAAGGGCATCACCATCACGCAGAAGACCCTGCCCGGCGCCAACCACTTCTTCGCCAACCACGCCGATCTTTTGATCGAGGAATGCGCCGACTATCTCGATCGCCGGCTGGCGGGCGAATTGTCCGATCCACGGCCCAAGCGGCTGAGATAAGCAGGAAAGGCGCCAGCGCCGATGTACGAGCCTCCCCATTTCCAGGAAACGCGGCCCGACGTGCTGCATGGACTGATCAGGGCGCATCCGCTCGGCATGCTGATCTCGAACGGGCCTGACGGCCCGGTCGCCAACGCCATTCCCTTCCTGCTCGACGCCGCAGCGGCGCCGAACGGCAGAATGCGGGCTCACCTGGCCAAGGCAAACCCACACTGGCGCCTCATTGCCGACAATCCGGCATCGCCCGTGCTGATCGTCTTCCAGGGCGCCGACGCCTATGTGACGCCCTCCTGGTACGAGACCAAGCGCGAGACCGGCAAGGTGGTGCCGACCTGGAATTATGCCATCGTGCAGGTGCGCGGCACCGCAAAGGTGATCGACGACCAGGCGTGGCTGGCGCAGCAGATTGGCGATCTGACCAATTCCCAGGAAGGTGCCCGCGAGGCACCCTGGGCAGTGACCGATGCGCCGCCGCCCTTCATCCAGTCGCAGATCAAGGGCATTATCGGGCTGGAGATCGAGATCAGCGAGATCCACGGCAAGTGGAAGGTCAGCCAGAACCGCCCCGTCGCCGATCGCACCGGCGTGGCGCAGGGACTGGAAAGCGAAGTCGCCGACGCATCCGACATGGTTCGCCTGGTAAGATCCTACGGCGGCCTGGACAACATTTAATCCGGCAAAGACTTATCTGTCCGGTGCAATCAGCCGGAAGGATGCCTTGCGGACCGGCAACCCTGACGGCGTCGGACGGAAGATGAAGCCGAGCCGGGCAAAGACCAGCCCGCAAGCCAACGCGAAGGCGCAGCCAAGGCCGAAGCCGGCCACCGTGTCGCTCGGATAGTGCGCGCCGACGAAAACCCTGGTCGAGGCGAGACAGGCGGTGATCACCAGCGCGATGTACCAACGCCGCGGAAACAAAAGCAGGAGAACGCCGAACACCGCCCCCATTGTCGTGGCATGGCCGGATGGAAAACCGGCGAAGCGCGCGTCAAAGGCGAAGGGGTGCAGGGCGAGCACGCCAAAATCCTGGAAGTAGAGCGGGCGGGCCCGGCCGATCGCATATTTCAGGACATTGACCAGCAGGCCCGACAGGCCGACAGCGCTCAGCACCAGAAAAGCTAGGCAAGTCCAGTTGTAGACGAGCATCAGCGATCGCCGTGAAAGGCTGCGCCAATCGGTCAGATTGGCCCCAACGAGCAGAAGCGCCGACGGGATCAGGTACCAGCCACCGAGAGCGAACTGGGTGAGGAATTCAGCCACCCCGGCTCCCGGCCATTGGCCATGGACCAACCCTGCCGGTGTATCGAGGCGAACAAAGGCCGCCGCCGTCAGCAACACCCAAACGACGACGCAGACCGGCCATGCGATGTTGGGGTAACGCGCGGGACGAGTGGCAAAGCGCCCTCTCACGATCCGCATGGTGTCGCGAAAATTGCTCAGGGACCGTCGCCCTACCCCAAGGAGCCGACCGGAAACTGAAGGGCGCGATTCTACGAGCATTGGGAATTCGACCCCATTGTTGCCGTCATGGGCATCGACGAGCCGTCATGGGACCACACGGTAGAGGCCGAGCGACAATTTGTCTCCCGACGAATAGTTGAGGCCGTCGATCTCCGCGACCCGTTTCACCGATTTGCCTGGCACCGACAGCATGCCATTCAGTTTCTGCTCGTCCTCGATCGGCGCCAGCCCTAGCGCGCAGGCAGGATCGGCAAGCAGATGCTGCGCCACGCCGCCGACATCGGTCAGCACCGTTTTCGTGCCGACCAGGAACACCAGGCTCGGCTCCTGATACCGCGCCGAGGCCAGCACCGTCGTGTCGCAAGGCTTGTTGGCAAGCACCGCCTGCTTGATCGCCGGGCTCAGCCAGATCGGTTTCAGCGATGGGGCGATGACGCCGAACAGCAAGGCATAGGTGATGCCGGCACAGGCCGCGGTGGCTCCGATGCGGGGCAACGGCACCTGCAGCTGCCGCGAAAACGCGAAATAGCCCGTACCCAATGCGGCGGCCGCCGCCGGTATGCTCCACCAGGAGAAGCTGTGGGTGAGATAGATCGGCGCCCCGATGCAAACCGCCGCCAGTCCAAGGCTGACCACGACCAAGCCGAAGGCGGTCGACCACCACAGCCACTGCTGCCAGCGCTTCAGCGGCGCATTGGCGTCCTCGGGCTGCAATGTCAGCAGCCAGCCGATCAGCAGCGCCATGCCGGGATAGGCCGGGAGCACATAATGCGGCAGCTTGGTCGGGATCAGCTCGAACACCAGCCAGAACGGGATGTACCAGGCGAGGCAGAAGCGCAGCCTGACATCGTCGCGCAGGCGGTTGAGGGCCTGGAGGCCGGCGCCGACCGCGATCAGCCCGAACGGCCACATGAACAGCGAATAGGTCAGCATGTAGAAGCCCGGCGGCAGGCCGTGTGATTCCTCGCCCGACGCGACCTTGCCGAGCATGTCCTTGCCGACGGCTTGCTGCAGGAAAGCGCCATGGCTTTTCCAGGTGATCGCGGCAAGCCAGGGCAGCGCGACCACCACGACGAGCAACAGGCCGCGTCCGATCCTGAGCTTCGACAGCCAGCGCCCGTCACGTTCGAAGGCGAACAGCACCGCGATGGTCAGCGCCGACAGCAGCGGCGCGATCGGCCCCTTGATGAGGATCGCCGCGCCTTGCGCGATCCAGAAAATCCACCAGAGATGGCCGGCGACCGGTTCTTTGCGGCGCGATGCGAGATAGATCTGCGCCAGCGCACCTTGCGCCGCCACGCAGCAGGCCAGCAGCATCGCATCGGTCTTGGCGTCGCGCCCTTCGAAGGCCGTGGCGAAGATCGCGGCCATCACCAGGCCGGCGGCAATACCGGCATTGGCGCCGAAAAGATTGGTCCCCGTCCAAACGATCGCCAGCACCGCAATGGCAATGCCCAGTGCCGAGATCGTGCGATAGACCCAGATCGGCGCCTCGGCGCCTTTGCCGCTCAGCGTCACCGCCGCCGACTGCAGCCAGTAGATGCCGATCGGCTTCTGGTAGCGCGAGGCCTCCTGGAAGCGGATGTCGACATAGTCGCCGCTCTCGGCCATCTGCTTGGTCGCCTGGACGAAGCGCGACTCGTCCCGGTCGATCGGCGGCAGCGATGCCAGCCCCGAAAGCGTCATCACCAGGCTGAACAGGAAAAGGAGAAGGTAGTTCCTGTTCAACGCCATGCATCAGCCTCTCTAACCATTTTTCGACGTGACGGGCCGCTCAATCGACCTTGGTCATCGCCGCCTTGCGCTCATTGGCGATCAGCCAGAGATTTCTGATGTAGATAAACATGCCCATGGCCTGGCCAGCGATGAACACCGGATCCTGGCGCTGGATGGCATAGATCAGAAGCAGACCGCCGCCAAACAGGGAGAAGAACCAGAAGGCCACCGGCACGACGCTGCGCTTGGCCTTTTCCGAGGCGAGCCATTGCACGACGAAGCGCATGGTGAAGAAGAACTGCGCAACGAAGCCGAGCAGGATCCACGCATCGAATTGCTTGATGAAAACCTGGTGAAGCCAGGTCCCCAGTTCCTGAAGCACGTTAAACACGCTTGATTTCCTCTACTTTTGGCATCCTGCGGCGTCGGCGGCGCAGCCACCAGACACCGCCGAGATCGAGCGCGCCCTGCAGGCCACGGTCGAAAATGCCGTAGTTCGACTTGCCGTGACGGCGCGAGCGGTCGACGACATCGCAATGCACGACGCGATAGCCTTCCTGGATGACCAGGGCTGGGACGAAGCGGTGCGTGCCGTCGAAGAAGGGCAGTTTGCGCAGGATATCGGTGTGGACAGCCTTCAGGCCGCAGCCCGTATCACGCGTCTCGTCATGCAGGATGGCGTTTCTCAGCCAGTTGGCGAAGCGCGACGCCAGCTGCTTGACCTTGCTGTCGCGGCGCTTGAGGCGCTGCCCCTGGGCGGCGCCGAAATCAGGACCGGCCTGCCGCAAGGCATCGACCAGCACCGGAATGTATTGCGGATCGTTCTGGCCGTCGCCGTCGATGGTGGCGACGATGCCGCCGCGCGCCGCCCAGGCGCCCGAACGCACCGAAAGGCTCTGGCCGGCGGATTTCTGATGCCGCAACTCCCGCACCGGAAAAGAGCGAAGCGCCGCCTGTTCGGCAAGCACGGCAGCCGTCTCGTCGGTCGAGCCGTCATTGACGATGATCAGTTCGAAGTCGCGCCCGGCCATCGCCGCCTCGATCTCGTCGATCAAGAGCGGCAGGTTTGCCGCCTCGTTCCTGCAAGGAATGACAATGGATATCAATGCGTCCGGCATGTCGCGTCGGGCTCTGTCGTCGAATGTGGCATTGATGGATGCCGTGCGGTGCCGCTCGAGGTCGTGGGCTGCAAGAACCTTTGGCGCGGCGCCTCATTACGCCAGCCGAAACGATGAAGCAAGCATGACGGCATTATCCGCGCGGGCCGCAAAACCGGATTCCACTTTTGCTGATCGCGACCTCATGGTTGGCGCGCGATCTGACGCAAAACCGGATTCCACTTTTGCTGATCGCGCTTGGATGCTAAACGCGCCCGTTCACATATGCCCGGGCCGGACCGGGCGGACCCTTTCGGGAAAGAAAACATGCCTGCCTTCAAATCCGATTTCCTGCGCACGATGAGCGAGCGCGGCTTCATCCACCAGATTTCGGATGAGACCGGCCTCGACCAGCTTTTCGCCAAGGAAACGGTCACCGCCTATGTCGGCTATGACGCCACCGCCACCAGCCTGCATATCGGCAATCTGATCTCGGCGACCATGCTTTACTGGCTGCAGGAAACCGGACACCGGCCGATCGCCCTGATGGGCGGCGGCACGTCGATGATCGGCGACCCGTCCTTCCGCGACGACCAGCGCAGCCTTCTGACGCCGGAAGCGATCGCCACCAACATCGAGGGCATCAAGCGCATCTTCGGCCGCATCCTGCGCTTCGGCGACGGCCCGAACGACGCCATCATGGTCAACAATGCCGACTGGCTGATGAAGCTCAATTATGTCGAGTTCCTGCGCGATGTCGGCCGGCATTTCTCCGTCAACCGCATGCTGACCTTCGACAGCGTCAAGCTCAGGCTCGACCGCGAGCAATCGCTGTCGTTCCTCGAATTCAACTACATGATCCTGCAGGGCTATGATTTCGTCGAGCTCGCCCGGCGCCAGAACTGCCGCCTGCAGATGGGCGGATCGGACCAGTGGGGCAACATCATCAACGGTGTCGATCTCGGCCATCGCATGGGCACGCCGCAGCTTTACGCGCTGACCACGCCGCTGCTGACGACATCGTCGGGCGCCAAGATGGGCAAGTCGGCGAAGGGTGCGGTATGGCTCAACGGCGACCTCTTCTCGCCCTATGATTTCTGGCAGTACTGGCGCAACACCGAGGACGCCGATGTCGAGCGCTTCCTGAAGATATTCACCCGCCTGCCGCTCGACGAAATCGCGCGCCTGGCCGCCCTCGGCGGCTCCGAGATCAACGAGGCCAAGAAGATCCTGGCCACCGAGACGACGGCAATCGTCCACGGCCGCGAAGCGGCGAACCAGGCCGAGGAAACCGCGCGCAAGACCTTCGAGGAGGGGGCGCTCGCCGAGACATTGCCGACCGTCGGGGCCGACAAGGCGGCACTCGAAGCCGGCGTCGGCATCCTGTCGCTGCTGGTCACGGCCGGGCTGGCATCGTCCAATGGCGAGGCGCGGCGCCACATACAGGGCGGCGCGGTTCGCATCAACGACCAGTCGGTCAATGACGACCGCCGCATGGTCACGCTTCAGGATCTGAGTCCGGAAAACGTCGTAAAGCTTTCACTCGGCAAGAAAAAACACGTTCTGGTGCGGCCGGCCTGAGGCCGTTCACCGGTACTCGAAAATCGACCGGAAGATGCCCGGCGCGATCACCGAGAGCGGGTTGACGTCAAGCACCGGCTTGTTGGCATTGCCCCTGAGCCGATAAGTGACACCGATCAGGCCGCGGTCGCGGCCGTTGCCCAGCAGCGCGCCGACGATGGGCAATTCGCCGAAGATGCGGTTGAGGCCATAGACCGGCATGAAGGTGCCGGTCATGTCCATATTGTTGTTCTGGTCGTAGAGGATGCCCTGGAACGTCGTGCCGATGCGCGGACCGCGCAGCACGCCATTGGCCAGCTTCAGATAGCCGCTGCCTTTCTCGATCTCGGCATAGCCGCGTTCGAACTTGACCCGCGATGTGTCGAGATTGCCCTTGACCGCCTGGTTGAGACTGCGGTTGTCGCCGGCCGGCGTGGTCGAGACAATGGAGGCGAGCTTCGGTTCGTTGACGATGAAGAAGTTGCTGGTGTCGACCTTGCCCGTCATCGGCCCGTCGCCGGCTCCCGTCAGCGCCAGCATGATCGAGCCGCCTTCCATGTGCTCGTAGACGTTCAGGAACCTCAATATCGCGCCGGCGTCCGCCGACTTCACGTTGAGCGAGCGCCGGCCGTCGCCGGTAGTGTTGCTGATGGTGATAGCCGCGCCCGAACTTGCCGTGGCGCTGACCTTCAGCCCGTTCACCCTTGAGCCGGCCGCGCTGTAGTCGAGCTTCAAATTGGACAGTTGCTCGTCATGGAAGCCGGTGAGTTGGTCGACGTCGGCGCTGACGGAAATGTTGTCCGTTCCGGTCGTCTTGGTCGCGGTGTCCACATCGGAGGTGAACTGCTTGATGAGCGAACGGGCGTCGAGCGCGTTGCCGTTTATGTCGACGGCGTAGCCCTTGCCCGAGCGCTTCACCGAAATCGCGACGTCATCACCCCGGTTCAAGGTGACCTTGCCGAACTTGGCCAACGACAGGGCGCCGTTGACCAGCACGATGCTGCCGTCGATGGAGAATGTTTTGCCGTCGAGGTTGAAATCGGACAGTGTCGTGGTGTCGCCGGCCTTGGTCATGACGAAGGTGACGTTGGCGGGAACCCCTGCCCCCTTGCTCCAGCCGGCCCAGGGAATGTCCAGCCTGGCATTGGTCAGGTCGGCCGAGACGTTCTGGTTGCCGCTGCCGCTCTTGTCGATCGCGACCTTCACCGTTCCGCCAAGCAGCGGCGTCAGGCCGGGCATGGCCGCGGCACGGACCTTGTCGTCGAGCACCAGGGCCACCTTGCGGCTGCGCGCCGGCCCGTTGTCCGCCAACGGCTCGATAAGGTCGAGTTCGGCCGGAATGCCGTTGAGCGCTGCCTTGGCGGAGATCACCGCCTTTTCCGGGTCGACGGTGATCGAGCCGTCGGCATCCGTCACGGTCTGTCCCTCGAACGGCTTGGCTAGCGACAGGCCGGTGTAGTCGAGCGACACCAGCCAGTCGAGCTTCGACGTATCGACGCCGGACTGCAGGGGAATATCCGCCCGGACATGGCCAGTGACGCTGCCGGACAGATCCTCCGGCAGGAAGCCGACATGGCGCATGGCGTTGATCGGCTCGTAGGAGGCGAGTTCGGCGACAGCCGGCGCCTCGCCTTCCACATCGATGTCGAGTGCACCGATGACCGGCGGGCGGTTCGCCGCCTTGACCGCCAGCGTACCGTTGCTGGCCGCCACGGTGCGGCCGCTGGGCATGAAGACGGTGCCCGAGGAGAGCGAAATGTCGACGTCATTGCCATGGAAGGCGACGACGCCGACCGCGTCGCGTATCGGCGGGATGCGGCCGGCCGTGTCAAAACGCGAGCCTTCGATCTGGAAGCGGCCGAACACCTCGTCGGCCGAAAGCGGCACGCCGTTGCCGAGGCGATCCGGCACGACCTGGAACTGGAGGTTGGCATCGACGACGCGGCCGCCGAATAGATTGTCCAGCACCCAGAGCCGCGCATTGCGCGCCGAAAACCACGGCCACAGCTGCTTGACGTGCGAGACCGGCATGTCATGCACGTTGAGCGCCAGATTGATCCCGGGGGCCTTGCCGTCAACGAAAGCCACGGCCGCGGTGCCGAGTACCTCGCCGGCAGCGGCGGACCGAACCGCGATCTGCTCGGCCACCAATTTATGGCTCCTGGTCTGATAGACGCCGGCGATGCGGGCGAGGAAGGTCAGCGCTGGCTCGGGCGATTCCGATGGCGCCAGGGTCGAACCGTCGCTGGTCAGGTCATAGCGGTAGGACGGTTCCTCGCCCGCCGCCCCTGTCGCCGGCTTTGGCCCTATCGAGCCGCCGAAATTGAAAGAGGACCGGCCGGATTTCAGCAACAGCCTGTCGACTTGGATCTTGTTGCTGCCATGGACAAGCGTCGCATCGACATCGACATCGGCAGGCAGCAAGCCGCGCGTGCCAAAATCGAGCACCGACCCGGCGGACGACAGAGAGGCCGTCAGCCGTGATTCATTGGTGCCGGATCCTTCCGCTCCCGTCAGCTTCAACGCGATCGCGCCCAGCTTCCCGGCGCCGGTGGCGTCGGCAGATGACAGATCGACGCTCGCAGTCAGCGCCGTGACGCGATGGGCGGCGACATCTCGGGTGGCGGAGGCGGCAACCGTGACCTTCCTGCCGTCGACATCCGCCTCTGAGGAAAACTCCACGGCGCCCGGCCCCGATTGTACGACGGTGGCGTCGGCGATCTTGACCAGCTTGATCGCCCCTGCGTCTGGCAGCACGAATTCGACATTGCTGAGATCGATCCGGCGCATCGAATCTTCCCGCACGGCGTCGAGCGCGCGATGTATGTTGCCGAACAGCGCGTCGGACAGTCTCTCCGGATCGACGAGGCCGTCCTCATTGCGCAATTGCGCTGTCCAGTCGCCGCCGGACGGCATCGCCGCCACAACGATGTGAGCATCCGATATCCTGGCGCTGGTCAGCCGCACCTCTCCCCAAAGAAGCGGGATTAGGCGCATGCCGAAGCGGACGCGGCCAGCATCCGCCATCGGTTTGTCGTCTGATGTCTTCAGGCTGACGTCGCTGACCTGAAGCGCGACGAAGCTCGAACTGTCGAGCGTGACGCGCGCCGGCCCGACCGCCACGTTGACATCGACACCGGCGAGTTTCTCGATCGCGGTCTCCGCTTCCGCCCGAAGCCGCTCGGAGCCGATCCCGGAAGCTCCGACCAGATAGACAACGACCGCGGCCAGCAACACGAACGCGACCATGCCGGCGAACACGCGCGAAAGGATGCGGAAGCCGCGGCCGATCGACGCCTGGCCGAGTGGTGGAACGCGGCACGCGGATGGCAAAGCCCCCAGGTCGGTGATCTCGTCACGCCTGAACCGGATCTTCTCGTGCTGCGGTTGCTCCTGATCCACGCAATCTTCCGTTGTACAAATTCGCTCGTGGACGAATCCCCGGTCGACACTATATCGGTGTTGCGTCGCGCGTAACCTCAAACAAGGGCATCGATATGGCTGACCTCGACGTGGGCGATCTTGCGCCGCAATTCGATTTGCCGCGGGATGGCGGCGGCTCGCTCAGCCTGGCCGCATCTGCCGGCAAACCCGTGGTGCTCTACTTCTATCCACAGGACGACACAACAAGCTGCACCCAGGAAGCGATCAGCTTTTCACAGTTGAAACCGCAATTCGAGAAGGCAGGCGCTGTGGTGATCGGTCTGTCGCCAGACAACGTCAAGAAGCACGACAAGTTCAAATCGAAATACAACCTCACCGTCGACCTCGCCGCCGACGAGGAGCGCAAGGTGATCGAGGCCTACCATCTGTGGGTCGAGAAATCGATGTATGGCCGCAAATATATGGGCGTCGAGCGAGCGACGTTCCTGATCGGCCGTGACGGTCGGATCGCCAGGATTTGGCGCAAGGTCCGGGTCAAGGGCCATGCCGAGGAAGTGCTGGAAGCCGTTCGCGCGCTTTGAGCGTGGCCAAGGCCCATACGAGCCGTCCTTACTCGTCGGGCGTTTGCGCCCTCGGCTGCCGCTGTGCCCGCCAGGATTTCGTGACATGGACCGCACGATCGGCCAGCGCGGCGAGATGGCCGCGCAGACCGCGCGCGCCGATCATCGACGACAGCCTGACTGATTGCGTGGCGAAGCGCCGCTTGAAATCCTCGCCGCCGCAGAGAAAATCGACTTTGGCAAGGCCACGGTCGAGCGACCACTGGATATAATCCATCATCAGCACCATGCCCGGCGAGGCTCGCTCATATTCGGGATCATAGGTGGTGACGAAAGCCATCATCGTGCCGTGCTGCTCGAAATTGATCGAGACGGCGATGATCGTGTTGTCGAGTTCCAGCACGAAGATGCGCAACAGCCCGAGTTCGGCCAGCACCGAAACCAGCGCGGCGAGAACGGGCGAGCCCTCGTCGAACAGGTCCGAGGCGCGGCCATGCCGGGCGAGCCAGAGGCGCTTCAGCACCGCGACGCGTGCGAGCACCGGCTCGCGTGGGTCATCCGCATCGAGCAGGCGCAAACGCAGTGCACCGGCTTCTTCCATGAACTTGCGGCCACGACGGTAGTTCTGTCGGGCTTTCTTGGACAGCGCCTCGAACCATTCCGCCCCACTTTGCCAGGGGCCGACGACACGGTAGCTGATTTCACTGCGGTGGTTGGGCCGAAGCGCCTTGCCATGGCGCGAGGCCGGATCCAGCAGCGCCCGGACACTGGCATTCGGCAGCAGGCGGTTGAGATAGACGAGGTCGAAGCCGCCCTGGTCAAAAACATGCTGCCAGAGGCGGGAGATCACCTGCGGATCGCTTTCGGGCGCAACCAGCGCGTCGCCATAGTCGCTGTGATCCTTCGCCGCCCATTCGAGCATGCGGATGCCGGAGCGCTTGAACGTGGCGAGCGCGATCACGCCGTCGAGCCGCTCGCCATTCCAGGCAAGCCCGATCCTGAGCGTGCGCCGCTCCTGATGCGGGGTGGTGCGCCACCAGGCTGCGATCCAGTCCGGGTGCTGGAAGACAAGCCCGCCGGCTCGCTGCCAGAGCGCGGTCCAGGCCGGTGCGATCTCGGCCAGCCGCGCCGCCGATGTCACGACTTCGAAGGTGCGTGTCCGCGGGATCGCCAGCACGAAGGGACCGTTCATGGCCGTGTCCCTTCCGATGATCGCGAGGTCCTTGGCTTTGCGGGCCGGATGCGCCTGGCAATATGCCCCCACATCCGCTTCAACGGCATCACATAAAGGCCGGCGAGGGACTGGTAGTCGCGCACATTGCGGTCAACCAGTCCGAACTTGAAGTCCTCATCGGGTTTCGGCACGCACAATGTTCCGAAGAGTCGGTCCCAGAACGAGAAGAGCAGCCCGAAATTCTTGTCGTAGTGGCGCGGATCGGTGCTGTGATGCAGCTGGTGCCAATGCGGACACAGGACCACATTGTTGAGCGGGCCGAACGAAATCTTGAAATGCGTGTGCCTGACGAAATCCATCATCAGGATGTTGCGCATGACATAGACGTTGACGCCAAAGACGGTCAGTTCGGCAAGGTTCAGTGAAATCAGCGACCAGATGCCGAAGCAGATACCGACGACGAGGCCATCCCAGGCACGATTCATCAACTCGTCGAGCGGGTGGACCCGGTCCTTCGTGATCCCGACCATCACCTCGGCCGAGTGATGCACCTTGTGCAATTCCCAGAGCACCGGATAGCGGTGCTGGGCGACGTGATAGAGATAATAGGAAATATCGTAGGCGAGCAGCATGGTGATGGTGAAGATCAGCACCGTCACCGGGCCTGCCGGTCCCTCGACCAGCGGCGGCTGGAACTGGAAGAGTGTCGAAAACAGCCAGTTGGTTGCGTAGCCCACCGCCGAGACGAAGACTATTCCAGCGGGTAGCATCAGGAAGGGCATCAGGGCCTTCTTCGTGACCCAGAACAGCAGGTCGGCCCTCGCCGAGGGATGGGTAATGACCTCGTGCGGGATGACGAATTCGAAGAACTCCTTCCAGCTCTTCTCCTCGACCGTGCGCCAATAGGCGACGAGCGCACTGACAAAAGCAGTCAGCAGCAAAAGCCCGGTCGCCAGCAAACTGGTGCCCGAGATCTTGTCGAGGATCTTGCCAGCCAGATCGCCCAGCATTCCTGCCGCCATAGTGTGTCCCAAACCCCGGTACCGCTTCTAGTCGAAAACCGTCAATTAAAAGCAATCGAAGACAGTTAAGGAAACCTAGACCTTGATCGCGACCGACAGGCCGCTCGGCTGGCAGCGAATTGGCGCTCATCGCCAATGATTTCACGGCATTACGCGCGCTTCCTTGGCCATTTTCATACAACCCTGTGCGCGCGCCGCGTGCTTTCGGCGTCGGGCGATCGATCCGGCAAGCCTTTGTTAACCCTAATAATGTGTAATCCAAGTTGTCGTGGTGTCGTAAACGAAAGCTTGGTCCCGTGAACGCAACCGGTCAGTCCGCAGTCTTCGGCAGGCGCAAGGAACCCCACACGGTCATCATCGCCCGCGGCAACGAGATCAGGCATTTCACGATCCGGCCTTGGCTCGCGGCATTCATCGGCTCAGCACTCGCCGCCATTGCCATCGGCTACCTCCTGGCCACCTCCTATCTCGTGCTGCGCGACGACCTGATCGGCGCCACCACCGCGCGCCAGGCGCGCATGCAGCAGGCCTACGAAGATCGCATCTCGGCGCTCCGCGCCCAGGTCGACCGCATCACCAGCCGCCAGTTGCTCGACCAGCAGTTGATGGAAAACAAGGTCAGCGAACTGATTGAACGCCAGACACAGCTCAGCCAGCGCCATGGCCGTCTCGGACCATTGCTCGAGCGCGCCGAGAACGAGGTGGGAGCAGCGCCCGCCGAGGATCCCGCGGCCGCCAAACCGGACAAGCACGCCGAGGTGACTGGCAGCATCAGCCAGCCCGCGCGGAATTACGCGGTCGCGAGCCTTGGCGCCGACCTGGGTGCTGCCGATACCAGGCCGTTCTCCTTGTGGTCGACCCGCACCGATCCGCTGCCCAGCGATACAGCCGCCGATCGTGCCGACAAGCTGTTCGTCTCGATCAACCAGTCGCTGAAATCCATCGAGAACGAGCAACTCACCCGCATCAGCACGCTTGCCGACAATGCCTACAAGAGCGCCGATGCCATCCAGCAGGCGCTGCAGGCGGCCGGACTGCCGGTCGACAGCGATTTCGGCAAGAACGAAAGCGATGTCGGCGGCCCGCTGATCCCACTCGACAGTTCGATGATCTTCGACAGCAAGGTCAAGGAACTGGACGAAGCCCTGGACACGCTCGACCAGTTGAAGAAGGAAGCGCGCCAGCTGCCGCTTGCCAACCCCGCCCCCGGCCACTCCGTCACCAGCCCGTTCGGTGTGCGCACCGATCCCATCCTCGGCACCGCAGCATTGCATTCGGGCATGGATTTCAGGGCGCCCATCGGCACGTCGGCCAAGGTCACGGCGCCCGGCATCGTCACCAAGGCCGGCTGGAACGGTGGCTATGGCCGCATGGTGGAGGTCGACCACGGCAATGGCTTTGCGACCCGCTACGGGCATCTCAGCGAAATCGACGTGACCGTGGGCGAGAAGCTGGACGCCGGCGCCATCATCGGCAAGACCGGCAGCAGCGGCCGCTCGACGGGTCCGCATCTGCACTATGAAGTGCGCCACAATGGCGAAGCGATCGATCCCTTGCGCTTCCTCACCGTCGGCAAGAAGGTGGCCCAGTACCTCTGAGGCGCGCCAGTCCTGACCTGATTGATTGGCACCCAATAGCTCTCGAATAGATCTTCCTGCTTTGATTTCGAGGTGAGCGATCGCCATCCGTGCGGGGCTTTCGGACGCCTGTTTCGCCTTTTTTGCCTCCCAGCAGACGCATCATCCCCACGCGCCGGTAAGGCGACTGGTCCACGGCCTTAGGCCAGTCTAAGCCCGGTGCAGCTTGCAGCCTTCCCGGGCGTGATGTTGTTCTCGAATTATTTTTGAATTCCATTTGACTGAATAAATCTTTGGTGCGAACCTTGCGTCAATCGGGAGCGCAAGGCATGGCATTGCGGGGGACCAATCAGGAGTTCGGGCGGCCATACAACCGGCGCATCGTGCTCGAATCCATCCGCCTGCATGGGCCGATCGCCCGCGGCGAAATCGCCAGCCGCGTCGGGCTGACCGTCCAGACCGTATCGACCATCGTTCGCGAACTGGAAGAACAGGGCTACATCCTCTCCCTGCGCGAGGAGCCCAGGGGGCGCGGCCTGCCGCCGGCGACGCTGCGCATCAATCCCGAGGGCGGCTATGCCGTCGGCATCCATATCACCCCACTCGGTATCGATGCCGCTTTGATCAATCTGAGCGGCGACGTGATCGAGAGCATTTACCGCAAGGCCCCGAGCGCGACGCCCGACCATGCCTTCGAGCTGATCGGTGCGATGGTGATTGAATTGACCGGATTACGGGCCGGCGGACGGGTGCTTGGGGTCGGCCTGGCCCTGCCGGGACCGTTCGGCGTCGAATCCATGAGCTTCGTAGGCCCGACGACCATGACCGGCTGGAAGGATGTAGCGCTGCGCGAGCGGCTGGCAGCCTCGACCGGACTGCCGGCCTTCTTCGAAACCGATATGGTTGCGGCGGCCATGGGCGAGCGGCTCTACGGCCTCGGCGCTCAATTCTCCGACTATTACTATCTCTATTTCGGTGTTGGCCTCGGCGGCGTGATGGTTCATGACGGTTCCGTGCAGCGCGGCGCCTGGGGCAATGCCGGCGAGGTCGGACACATCCCTGTCGTTCCGGGCGGCGAGGCATGTCCCTGCGGCAACCGGGGTTGCCTCGAAAGATACCTCTCGCTCGAGGCGCTTCGGCGCTGGAACGGCACGGAGACCGACTGGGTCGCGGAAGTCGCGCCGATCTTTCACAATGCCGTCGCCGTCATCGAGAACCTCTTCGACCCCGAAACGGTCATCCTCGGCGGGCTGGCGTCCACCGACCTGCTCGAACGGCTGGCCGGTTCGACCGGCGGCCTGCACAACTCCGTCTCGGCGCGCAAGGACCGCATCGCGCCCCGGTTGATGGTCGCACGCGGCGGGCAGCATTCGGTGTTGCGCGGCGCCGCCGCGCTTGCGGTCTCGGGAGTGCTGTCGCCACGCTTCGGCCAGATGTTCGCCGCCGAGCGCGAGCGCGGCCGCGATCCTCTGACGGCCAAGGAGGTTGCCTGATGAGCGAACCGCTGCTGGTGCTCGACAACGTCACCAAGAACTATGGCGCGATCGAAGCGCTGAAGGGGATCAGCTTCTCCATCGGCAAGGGCGAGGTCGTGGCGTTGCTGGGTGACAACGGCGCCGGCAAATCCACGCTGGTCAAGATCATATCAGGCGGACTGGACCCGACCTCGGGCCGCATGCTGTTCGAAGGCAAGGAGTTTCTCGCGAGGTCGCCGGCCGAGGCCAAGGCAGCGGGCATCGAAACCGTCTACCAGGACCTGTCGCTCTGCACCAATGTCGACGTGGTGGCGAATTTCTTCATGGGCCGCGAGATCACCAGGAAGGTGCTCGGCATTCCTGTGCTCGACGAGCGCGCCATGGAGGCAGTCGTCTCCAAGGCGCTGGCCAGTGCCGGCACCCGCATTCCGTCGCTGCGCACCAATGTCGAGCATCTCTCGGGCGGCCAGCGGCAAGCCATCGAACTCAACCGTTTTGTCCACTGGGGCGGCAAGCTGGTGCTGCTCGACGAGCCGTTCGCGGCGCTGGGCGTCGAGCAGACGCGGCGAGGTCTCGACATGATCCGCCAGGTGGCGAGCCAGGGCATCGGCGTCGTCATCATCACCCACATCATGCAGCAGGCTTTTCAGGTCGCCGACCGGATCGTGGTGATCCGGCAAGGCGTCGTGGCGGGCGATGTCGCCAGAAACAAAACAAGTCCCGATGCGGTGATCAACATGATCACCGGGGAGACGCTTGCCGGTGCCGGACCGGCGAGCTGAGGGACACAAAGAGGGGTCCGGCTCAACAGGAGCGAACGACATGAAGCGAATACTTCTTGCTGTCTTCGGTATCCTGGCACTGGCCGTTGCCACGCTCACGCCGGCATTCGCCCAGTCCAAGGGGACCGTCTACTATCTGGTGCCGACATTGCTCGATGAATTCCAGACCGGCTCGGTCACCGCGCTGGAGCTGTTCCTGAAGCAGGTCGGCTACGACATAAAGACGCTGAACGCCGACAACAAGACCGACGCGCAGCAGTCGCAGATGAACGACGTCATCGCGCTGAAGCCGGCGGCGATCATCCTGGCGGCGGTCGATTTCAATGCGTTGAAGCCGTCGATAGAGGCCGCGCGCGCCGCCGGCATCCCGGTGGTCGAGTTCGACCGCCAGATCACCTCGACGCCTTCCGACTTCACCTCGGTGGCGGGTACGGTCGAGATCGGCCATATCGCCGCGGACCAGGCCGAAAAACTGCTGAAAGCCAAGAACGGCTCCGTGAAGGGCAAGGTGCTGCAGGTGCTCGGCGATCCCGGCGATCCCTATACGCTCGACATCCAGAAGGGTTTCGAGGAGAAGATGAAGGCGTTCCCGGACGTCAAGATCATGTCGCTGCCGGCCATGCAGTGGGAGGCCAGCAATGCCGGCACCATCGTCGCCGACCAGATGCTGGCAAACCCCGACATCGACCTGATCTTCAGCCATGCCGCGCATCTCTCGGTCGCCGCCGTCGCCTCGCTCGAGGCCGCCGGCAAGAAGCCGGGCGACGTCATGCTGATGAGCTCGAACGGCGCTCCGGTCGGCCTCGACCTGATCCGAAAGGGCTGGCTCAATGTCGAAGTCGAACAGCCGCTCTACGCACAGGCCGCGGCCGTCGCCATGTTCATGGACAAGGTCGTCAAGAAGCAGGAGATCAAGCCCGGCGACTATGACGTGCTTGGCCTGAAGTCGGTCGTGACCAAGGAAGCCTGGGGTCCGAACATCAAGATCCCGGGTGCGGCCATCACCAAGGAAAACGTCGACAATCCGGCCTTCTGGGGCAACCAGAAGCCGCCGACGGACACCGTCAAATCGGTAGAATAGACCGTCGCGCAAGCCGCTCCGGGCCACTCAGGCCCGGAGCCACTCCGCCGCAATTCCAATCCGCGCAAGATCGTCACCGAAAATCGAATTTTCGGGGTCATGCGCCAGCCGGATCAGTCCATGACCCTCCGCACCCGCCAAGCCCTGGAGTTCGCCCTCGACAACCTCGTCTGGTTCATGCTGGTCTTCGTGCTGGTGGTCTTTTCCATCTTCATCCCGAACTATTTCCAGCTCGGCATCTTCGCCAACATCATCGAGGCATCGAGCGTACTCGGCGTCATGTCGATCGGCCTGGCGCTGGTCATCATCGCCGGCCACATGGATCTGTCGGTCGAATCCGTCGCCGCACTCAGCGCCATGGCGGTCGGCATCCTGTTCTGCTCGTCGGGCATCGGCCTTGGCGTTCAACTGCATCCCGAATGGCTGATGGTCCCGGTGTCGCTGCTGCTGGCGCTGACGGTGGGCGGCCTGATCGGCGCCTTCAACGGGTTTCTGGTCGTCAGGGTCAAGATGAGCGCCTTCATCATCACGCTGGCGTCCTACATCTGGGTGCGCGGCCTGGTGCTGGTGATTTCGGGCGGCCGCTCGGCGCAGGATCTTGCACCGGCGATCCGCTGGTTCGGCATCCAGCGGCTGATCGGCCTGCCGCTCACCGCCTGGATCGCCATCGCCTGCTTCGTCGTCTTCTCGCTGATCATGGCCAAGACACCGTTTGGCAGGCACCTGGTGATGATCGGCGGCAACGAGACGGCGACCTTCCGGGCCGGCATCCGGGTGAACCGCAACCTCATCATCGCCTTCGTGCTTGCCGGCGCCATTGCCGGCCTTGCCGGCTGGCTGCTGGCCATCCGCACCTCGGGCGCCACCGCAAATCTCGGCGTCGGCCTTCTGTTCAACGCCTTTGCCGCGGTCGTCATCGGCGGCGTCAGCCTGAAGGGCGGTGTCGGCACCCTGCCCGGCGTCTACGCCGGCGTGCTTCTGCTCTCGGCCATCAACACGGCGATCAATCTCATGGGGCTGCCGGCCAATTTCACCCAGGTCATCCACGGACTGCTGGTGCTGGCGGCCGTGCTGCTCGACGCATTCAAGCAAACCATTCGCCAGAGACTGGCATGACAGGACCGCTCGCATGGCTGGACGATTGAAAGACAAGGTGGCGCTGATCATCGGCGGCGCGCGCGGCATCGGCAAGGGCATCGCACTGCGCTTTGCCGAAGAAGGCGCAAGGCTGGTGCTGGCCGACAGCGAGGCTGAGGCCGGGCAAGCGACCGCGGATGAACTCGGTGTCCCCTTCATCGGCACTGACATTTCGCAAATGCGCGACGCCGAGGCCGCGGTGGCATTGGCACTGAAGCAATACGGCCGCCTCGACATCATCGTGCAGAATGCCGGGATCTATCCCTGGCAATTGATCGAGAACACCAGCACCGACGACTGGGATCGCGTGATGGCCGTCAATCTGCGCGGCACCTTCAATGCCACCCGCGCGGCCCTGGTGCCGATGAAGGCGCAGCGCTGCGGACGCATGCTCTACACCTCCTCCATCACCGGGCCGCATGTCACCAGCCCCGGCCACGGCCATTATTCGGCGACAAAGGCAGGCATCAACGGCTTCATCCGGGCAGCGGCGCTGGAATTCTCCGGCTACGGCATCACCGTCAACGGTGTCGAACCCGGCAACATCCTGACCGAAGCCATCCAGCAGCATCGCGGCGCCGCCTATATCAAGAACATGGAGGATTCGATCCCGCTCGGCCGGCTCGGCAGTCCGCGCGATGTCGCCAATGCCTTCCTGTTCCTTGCCTCGGACGACGCCAGCTACATCACCGGCACGACCATTGTCGTCGACGGCGGGCAATTGCTGCCCGAGGGCAAGGATTTCCGGATGGTGCCGCCTTGAGAACTCGGTCTTTCGGGCGACGCGGGAGAGATCAACTCAGAGGAGGCGTCAGGACGCTCGCCCGTTGTGGCCTGCATCCTCGGATCCATGAAAAACCCGCCACGGGGGCGACCCGCGACGGGCTTTTGGAGTGGCTACATCCCGGGGGGAATCGACCGCTGCTGGTTGTATTGTGTACCGCGTGACCATTTCAGCCTATGGTGTGATCGCGGAAGACGGGGCCAGCCATCACCTGTTATTGCGCCGAAAAGCCCTCGCACCCTTGCCGAGCGACCTGGCAGCCTCCTCGGCGTCCTGCCAGCCTTTCAGCTTGATCGTCTTGCCCGTGCCCAGCACGGAGGACAAAAAGAACTGCTCGATCTCCCGGCGCAAATCCTGCGGCAAATGGTCGGCAGCGACGGGCTTGTCCGGCGCATCCTCCTTGCGCGGGCAGAAAATATAACGATCGTTGCGGACGACCGCCCCATCAGGGTCTTTCTGCTTCACCCGCAATGCACCGAGCAGATCGCACTTGATGACCACGCCGGGTGCTGTCGCGGCCTGGTGGATCACCATCCCGTCGAGCGGATCACCATCCTCCCCGACGGTGGAAGGTACGAACCCCCAATCATAAGGGTATGTGTTGCCGATCGGCAGCGGCCTTGAATATTGAAAGACGCCCGTCTTGGGGTCGTAGGCGAGCTTGGCGGCTGCTCCGCGCGGCGTTTCGACGACAACGCGAAACAGCTTCCGCGACTTCGCAGGGAGTTTCAGGAAGTTTGTCATGGCTTGTGCATCCAGTGCCCAGATCGCAGTAGCACGCGCGAACAGGCAAAAGGTTCCCGCGTGGCCAACCGACGAACGGAACCTGGCGCCGATACAGATGTTCAACATAGGCGTGGAAGGGGAGAGTGCGATGGCTAAGGTTTCGCCGCATACGCTGAAAGGTATCGGCTATGTGGTCTCGATGGTAAGCGTCATTTTGCTGGCGGTGGTCAGCTGGAAAAGTGCCTCGCAAGACCCGCTGCTTGCGGCATGCCTGTTTGGCGGCGCCGCCACATCGATCGCGGGCATGTGCTGCCGCTGGACATCCTATGCTATCGAAAAGCGGCGGAACAAAATGTAGCGCGCCGGCCTTGTTCAGTCGATCTCGCGGGCAGCCTTGCCCCTGGTGGCACGCCGCACAAAACAAGGCCCCTGAAATGGCTGATCGCAGGCGCGCCGATACGCAAACAGCATTCTGCCCAAGCTGCGCAGCCGAGCTTGGCCTTCACTCCATAACGATATCAAGCAAAGCCGCCTTCTTCGTGACGAGGGCTTTCAGATCCGCGTCAGAACGGTCGGTTCTCGTTCTCTGACGAAGCACTTCGATAAATTCGGCCATCGATAGAAAGGCACGGGCGTCATGCTCCGTGAGCATCGTATCGACCGCCTTGGCCACGTCGACGGTATCCGGTCCAACTGTCGTCTTCATTTGCCACCTCCGCGCAAGGTCGCCTTAGCGGTCAAGAAACTTCGAAGCCCCTGCTAACGTTCCCATCGGCGAAATCGCAACCTGCGAAAAGCCTGTTTACGTGAAGACGGCAGGGTCGGGAGGACGGGCGGAAGACCGCATGCATGGGAATTGAAAACGCACCTGGAAGGGCCAAATCGCATTTTCAAGACGACGTGGGATGGTGGGCGATGACGGGCTCGAACCGCCGACATCTTCGGTGTAAACGAAGCGCTCTACCAACTGAGCTAATCGCCCGCTCCGGCGCGGACCTTTAAGCGGTCGGGACCGGCTTCGCAAGGCCAAATGAACAGGTGACGCCCTGTCCGCAGGCCCGATTTGCGAACAAAACGCCGGCTGTCAAAAAACCTTCTCCAGTTTGTTGTTATGATGGTTTGGTGCGCTTGACACCCGATGGCGAACCCCTTATCCAGCGCCCCAACGACGAACACGGCTGACACGTGCTCGTCAATGCGCGGGTGTAGCTCAGTTGGTTAGAGTGCCGGCCTGTCACGCCGGAGGTCGCGGGTTCGAGCCCCGTCACTCGCGCCATTTCCCTCAAGGATCGCAATCCTTGGCACAGGGAAATGCCGACATGAATTGTCAGAATCCACTTTCAGAAATGAAGTGCCAAGGCGCGGGCTTTTGCGCCCTGCCGCTGTCGATGATCATTCGCCGCCGCCGCGCGAATCGTTGGCGGCAGACTGTTTCGCAGCCGGCTTCAAAAATTCAGCCACGCCCGCGCGGCAATCTGGCAAACGCGACGCCACTCCAATAGGCTGAAAAGCAGCTCCTGGAACGACTCGGGCTTGAGCCGCGTTTGACGTTGTGAATCCCACTTGCGGATTTGCCCACAAAGCGCTGGATTCATTTCGCAGGTAGCGGAGTTGCACTAGTAGGCTGCCTGAACGGCATGGAGGACTTATCGTGTCAATCGCACCAAACATTCCTATGCGCACATTATTCACGCTCATGTACCTGGGCGGCGCGGCGACGGTCGCTACCGCCCTTTTCCCGGCGACCGCGTCGGCCGACCGGTTGCAGCAATGCGCGCGCGAGGGCGGGCTCTGCCGTCTGCCGTATCCCGCCGAAGTGGTCTACGGCGCCCGGGGCCGCACGACCTCGCGCTATTTCGAGCGAGACGCGGTGCCGTGTTCAAATCGCGTTTTTGGCGACCCGGCGCCGGGCATCCCAAAGTCGTGTTTCATCGTGATGCGCGGCCGGGACCAGTCGGATGACAATTACGACGAACCCCGCCGCGAGAGATGGGCAGCCTGTGCCGATGAAGGCGATTACTGCGATTTCTATGGCCGCAAGGTGGTCAGGTACGGGGCACGCGGCCAATTCACGCAGGACGTGTTCCGCAACGGCGTCCAATGCGACAATGATACGTTCGGCGATCCGGCTCCCGGTCGCGAAAAGCGCTGCTACGTCAGGCAATAGCTGATCGGGCCATCGCTGGATGGACGTCCAGGGCAGTTTGTCGTTTCACGGACGCGGCGAACTGCCCTGACTCTTTGTTTTGGCGCAATTCCCAGGGGAAAGCGCCACGCACTTTTCATGGGAATGCCCGGGGATTGGAACAGCCTGATGGTCCGGCTGGCCCGCGTGCCTCACCCCTTCGCCAGCAGTGCCTCGACCTCTTGCAGCGTCGGCATCGACGGCGCGGTGCCGGGTCGCGTCACCGAGATGCCGGCGACAGCGCAGGCGAAGCGCACCGCCTGCAGCGGGTCCACGCCTCGCGACAGCGCCGCGGCGAAGCCGCCGTTGAAGGCGTCGCCCGCGCCGGTGGTTTCGACCACCGGCCCGGCGCTGATGGCGGGGACATGCTCGGAGCGTCCCTTCGAGTGCAGAAGCGCGCCCTTGTCGCCGAGCGTGACGATGACCGTGCCGACGCCCTTTTCGAGCAGCTTGCCGGCAGCGGCCCGCGCCTCATCGACCGAAGAAACCTTCAGTCCGGTCAATTCCTCCGTCTCGGTCTCGTTCGGCGTGAGATAGTCGCAGAGCGCGTAGATTCGGTCGGGAAGCTTTGCCGCGGGAGCAGGGTTCAGGATGGTCGTCACCCCTGCCCCGCGCGCGATCTCCAGCGCCCGCATCGCGGCATCGATCGGCTGTTCGAGCTGGGTTACGAAGACGCCGGCACCACGAATCAAGGCGGCATTGGCCTCGATATCGGCCGGCGAGATCAGCATGGCCGCACCCGGGCTGACGATGATGGCGTTGTTGCCGCTGCCCTCCTCGACGAAGATGTAGGCAGCGCCCGTATAGCTGTCCGGCGTGTCGATGACGGCGCTTTTCACGCCGCCATCCTGCCAGGTCCGCTTGGCCATGTCGGCAAAGGCATCCACGCCAAGGCGGGTCAGGAAAGTGGTGTCGGCGCCGAGCTTGCCTGCGGCCACCGCCTGATTCGATCCCTTGCCGCCCGGGCCCAGCTTGAACGAATTGCCGAGGATAGTCTCGCCCATGCGCGGCTGGCGATCGGCGCGATAGGCGGTATCGGCGACGAAGACGCCCAATATGACGACAGGCTTTACGGCTGCCATATCACTACTCCGCATCCGGCGGTATGACGCCCTTGCGGAAGGCGAAGCAACCGTAAAAACGGCGTTCGCCGGTCTGGATGACGCAATAGGCCTGCTTGGCACGCTCGTAGAAGGCGTAGCGCTCGACCGGCAGCATCGGCCAGGACTTGCCCTCGGCGGCGTCGATTTCCTTTTGCACTTCCTTCTGCACGGACGGAATCTCGTCCGGCTTGCCGACGATTTCCATGCGCGCGGCCGCGTCGTCGACGAACGTATCCAGCGGATAAAGCGACAGCACTGCCTTCACCACTTCCGCGGCCGACGCATCGATGCGCAGCAGCCGGCCGAGTGCCGTCTGGCGCGCCACCGAATCGGAGGGGAAGTTGGTGTCGGCGATGATCAGGTCATCGCCATGGCCCATCGCCCGCAATGCCTGGAGCACGTCGGCATTGAGCAGCGGATTGATGCCTTTGAGCATGATGGTCCTCGTGAAGTCCGTTTGAGATCAGAGACGCTTGCCGGTCTCGGCATCGAAAAGATGAATCTGGTCGAGCCTGGGCTTCAGGGTCAGCGTGTCGCCGGGCTTGAAGTCGTGGCGCTCGCGAAACAGCGCCACCATCTCGCGGTCGCCAAAGCGCAGGAACACAAGCGTTTCCGAGCCGGTCGGTTCGACCACCGAAATCTTCGCCGGCACGCCATCGGGATGAATTTCCAGATGCTCCGGGCGCACGCCATAGACGACGGCCTGCCCGTCCTGCGCGGCATTGTCGGCAATCGGAAACAATGTGCCTGATATGTCGACGCCGGGCTTGCCGCCCTTGCGCACAACACCCTTGAGCAGGTTCATCGACGGCGAGCCGATGAAGCCGGCGACGAAGAGATTGGCCGGCCGGTCGAACAGCTCCAGCGGCGCGCCGACCTGCTCGATGCGGCCGTCGCGCATGACGACGATCTTGTCGGCCATGGTCATGGCCTCGATCTGGTCGTGGGTGACGTAGATCGTGGTGGTCTTCAGCCGCTGGTGCAATTCCTTGATCTCGGTGCGCATCTGCACGCGCAGCTTGGCGTCGAGGTTCGAGAGCGGCTCATCGAACAGGAACACCTGCGGATTGCGGACGATGGCGCGGCCCATCGCGACGCGCTGGCGCTGGCCGCCGGAGAGCTGCCGGGGATAGCGCTTCAGATAGGGGTTGAGGTCGAGGATGTCGGCGGCGCGCTTGACCCGCTCGGCGACCACGGCCGGATCGGTTTTCCGCAGCTTGAGGGCAAAGGCCATGTTCTGCTCGACCGTCTTGTGCGGGTAGAGTGCGTAGTTCTGGAACACCATGGCGATGTCGCGCTTTGCCGGCGGCAGATGGTTGACGACGCGGTCGCCGATGGCGATCGTGCCGCCGGAAACGGTCTCCAGCCCGGCCACCATCCTGAGCAGCGTGGACTTGCCGCAACCCGAGGGGCCGACCAGCACCACGAACTGTCCGTCAGCGATGTCGACGCTGACTTCGTGCAGAACCTTGACGGTTCCAAACGCCTTGGCCACCTTGCTGATCGCGACTTGAGCCATCTCTCCCCCATCGGCTCCAACTGGCCGTAGGCGCAGAAGCTAACCAACACGCCCTGTCAGGGCAAGTCGGTCTCTTGTAGACAAAACCGTTCTCGTTGACACGGCGTTTGGTTGCGAGAATAGTGGCAGGCGCTGGTCTAAATGTCGTTACCTGATCCGCAATCGGAACCTAAAATCGACGCAGGGTGGGGTCCTGCCTAATTCGTTTCCGAGCCGGGAGAATCGTTGGCGCTCCAACGTCCGACAGGTTGGCCACATCCATCACACTGATGTTTTGGGAGGAATTGCGATGAGAACAGATCTTTACGAGAAACTGGTTCGTGCCGGCGCCACCAGGCGCGATATATTGAAGGGTGCGGCCAGCATGGCCGCGATCGCGGCGGCATCCGGCGCCGGGCTCGGCGCCTTGACGCGTCCGGCGTCCGCCGCAAGCGAACTGCGGTCGAAGATCCTGCAGATTCCTGGCGTTGGCAAAGGTCAGCCGACCGATGCCGATTTCCAGAAGGTCGGCGAACTCTGCCTCGAGGCGACCAAGGCCAATGTCAAGGAAGGCGAATTCGCCGGCGTCGAGCTGACCTTCATGGGCCTCAACAACCAGAACCTGCACAATGTGCTGTTCCGCGGCTTCCTGAAGCCGTGGGAGGCCTATACCGGCGCCAAGATCAGCTGGATCGACCTGGCGCAGGCCGACTACAACGCCCGGCTGCAGCAATCGATCGCCACCGGCACCGTCGACTTCGACATCATCGAAATGGGCGCGCCCTTCGAAGGCGATGTCTGCGGCAAGGGCCTGACCTCGGAGATGCCCGACTGGGTCAAGAAGCAGATCGATTTCGACGATCTGGTCAACTATCTGAAGCCGCCGGTTGGCACCTGGGACGGCAAGCAGTATCGCGTCACCATCGACGGCGACACGCACAATTTCAACTACCGCACCGACGTGTTCGCCGATGCCGACCTCGCCAAGCAGTGGAAGGATGGCGGCGGTGAAGGCGAATGGGGCGTACCGAAGACCTGGCAGCAGGTGCAGGCCGTCACCAAGTTCCTCAAGGGCAAGAAATTCAAGGGCCAGGACGTTTACGGCTATCTGGACGCGCCCAAGCCATGGGGCGGTTTCGGCTTCTACTTCCTCGGCAGCCGCGCCACCGCCTACGCCAAGCATCCCGACGACAAGGCATGGCTGTTCGACGCCGACACGATGAAGCCGCGCATCAACAATCCGGCCTGGGTGCGCGCCATCCAGGACGTGATCGACGCGCTGCCGTCGGAACCGGCGGACCAGATCAACGCCGACCCGAACACCACAGGCTTCCAGCAGTTCCTGGCCGGCACCGGTTCGATGATCCCCTGGTGGGGCGACATCGGCTCCAACGTCAAGACCAACGATTCGTCGGTCATCGGCGACGTCACCGGCTTCTCGATCCTGCCGGGCTCGGACGATGTGTACAATTCCAAGACCGGCAAATGGGAGAAGCTCGCCAGCGGGCCGAACTATTCGCCGAACTGCGCCTATCTGGGCTGGGGCGTCTATGTCATGGCCCGCGTCGACAAGGACGAGAAGAAGAAAAAGGCGGCATGGTCCGCCGCCGCCCATCTCGGCGGCAAGGACCTGTCGATCTGGACGGCGATGTATCCGTCCGGCTTCCAGCCCTACCGCAATTCGCATTTCGACATTCCCGAATGGGTGGCGGCCGGCTACGACGAGGCCTTCATCACCTCGTATCTGAAGTCGGAAGGCGACAGCTACAACCATCCGAACGCGGCGATCGAGCCACGCATCCCCGGCATCTTCCAGTATTACAGCGCCGCCGAGGACATTCTCGCCAACACTTTCGCCGGCAAGATGAAGGCACAGGAAGGCGCCGATGCCATCGCCGCCGCCTGGGAAAAGCTCACCGACCAGATCGGTCGCGAAAAGCAGGTCAAGCTCTACAAGGCCTCGCTCGGCCTGGCCTGATCGCAGCGTGAACCCGGGGTCCGGCGACGAAAGCCGCCGGACCCTGTCTTGACCGGCACCGCCGGTCGCGAAGTGCCTACTGCAACTGGATGAGACGCTTGGCTGACCAGATTTTGCCCACCAATGATTGGCCGGCAAACGCCGTCCCATCCGACCTGATACCGCCAGGCCGCAAACGCTTGGGCTGGGCGGTGATGGCCGCTGCAACGCTCGGCCTGCTGGCAACGATCCTTGTCCAGATCCTCTACAAGAGCGAGGTCGATACGATCGGCTTCGACACATGGCGTCCCGTGGTCTACGCCTATGTGCTTTGGGGCGTGGCACTCGGCATCGGCCAGGTGCTGACGCGCGGCGAGGACGGCCAGCGCGCGCTGTTCCTGCTGCCGGCGCTGCTGTTCACCATCGCCATGGTGATCTTCCCGACACTGTTCGGCTTCTACATCGCGCTCACCGACTGGAACCTCTCCTCCTTCAGCGGCCGCAGGTTCAACGGGCTCGACAATTTCTGGCAGATGCTGGGCGATCCCTACTATCGCAACGCGCTGTTCAACATGGTGCTCTACGTGCTCGCCGTGCTGGTCGAATATGTCATAGCCTTCGGGCTGGCGCTGCTGCTCAACGCGCAGATCCGGGCGCGCAAATTCTTCCGCGTCGTCTTCCTGATGCCGCTGATGCTGTCGCCGGTCGCTGTGTCCTGGATGATCGGCAAATCGCTGATGGAGTATCGCTTCGGACCCGCGGCAACACTGGCGCGCCATCTCGGCTGGGACAATCCCGCCTTCTTCTCCGATCCCATCATCGCCCGCATATCGATCATGATACTGGATGCCTGGACCTTCATCCCGTTCATGATGATCATGCTGCTCGCCGGCCTGCAGGCGATGTCGCGCGAGGTGCTGGAGGCCGCGCGCGTCGACGGCGCGACCACCTGGCAGACCTTCTGGCAGGTCACCTTCCCGCTGATGTTGCCGGTTTCGGTGACGGCGGTGATCCTGCGCATCATCTTCAAGCTGAAGCTGGCCGACATCATCATCACGGTGACTTCGGGCGGCCCCGGCGGCGCCACCGATTCCGTCTCCAGCTTCATCTATCGCGAATACCGCGACCGCTCCAATGTCGGCTACGGCACCATGCTGGCGATGGCCTATCTGGTCATCATCGTCGTGTTCGTGACCTGGCTGTTGAAACTCGCCAACCGCTTCGTGCGCAACGTCAATTGAGTGGCCGGATCATGAGCGTTCAGACCACCGAATACACCGTCTCCGAAATCCGTTCTCCGGCGAGCTTCATCACCAGCCGCGTCTTCATCTATGGCGCGCTGGTGTTCTGGGCCTTGATCTGCCTGTTTCCGATCTACTGGACGATAACGACCTCGTTCAAATCGGCGGTCGATGTCACGCAAGGCCATCTGATCCCGTTCGTCGACTTCCAGCCGGACTGGAAAGGCTGGCGTTCGCTCGGGCTGTCGCCGGATTCGATCTTCCAGACCTCCACGGTGCGCGATGAGTTCTTCAAGCGCTTCATGAACTCGGTCATCACCTCGGTCGGCGCATCGAGCCTCGCCATCGTCATCGGCAGCCTCGCCGCCTACGGCCTCACGCGCTACCGCTACAAGTTCGCCTGGTTCAAGAACGAGGACATCTCCTTCTTCTTCCTGTCGCAGTTGATCCTGCCGCCGGTGGTGCTCGCCCTGCCCTTCCTGGTGCTGTACCGCGAAGTCGGCCTGCTCGACACGCGCATCGGGCTGGTCCTGCTGTACACGCTGATGGTGCTGCCGATCGTCATCTGGATCATGCGCGACCAGTTCAACTCCATCCCGGTCGAGCTGGAAGAAGCAGCGCTCGTCGACGGCCTGTCGATCTGGGGGGCGTTCTTCCGCATCGTCATGCCGATCGCGCTGCCGGGCATGGTCGCCGCCTTCATCCTGGCGATGGTGCTGTGCTGGAACGAATATTTCTTCGCTGCCCTTCTGACCTCGACCGATGCCAAGACCATTCCTGTCATGGTGGCGAGCCAGACCGGCTCGCAAGGCATCAACTGGTGGTCGATGGCAGCCCTTGCCACCGCCGCGATCGCGCCGCTGGCGGTCATCGGCATCGCGCTGGAACGCTATCTCATCATGGGCATGACGGCGGGAGCCGTGAAGTAGGCCGCCCTGTCTTCCCTTCTCCCCTTGTGGGAGAAGGTGGCCGAGCGAAGCTCGGTCGGATGAGGGGTGTTGGCAGGATCGCAACACTGAAGATATAAGCGCTTAAAATCACTCTATATTTTGACGCCGCATTTCGTCCAGCACCCCTCATCCGGCTCGGCGCTGCGCGCCGATCCACCTTCTCCCACAACAAGGGGGAGAAGGTCGAACCGCGCTAGGCCTTCAGGATAGCGCGCAGGTGATCCATGATCATCGCGACGCCCTTGTTCCCAAGTTCCGCCGATGCATCCTTGGCGCTCGCCGTGTACCAGCCGGTATTGTCGGCGAAGCGGGCGGCGTCGACCGCCTCCGGACACAGCGCCAGCATCAGTGACGTCTCGCCGATGCCGGCATGGTCGAACGGATATTTGCCATTCATGGCGGCCGGCATCAGCGGATGGACCTGCACCCAGTTGAAGAAATTTTCACCGGCGGCATGTCCGGCATAATAGTCGGCCATGTCCTTCGAGCCCCACCAGCCCTCGCCGCGCTGCTTCTCGAGGAAACGGAAGATCGCCTGGCGGCCGGCGGTCTTGAAGGCGAGATCGGTCGGCATGCCGGCGGCGAAATTCTCGGTCTGGTGGTGGATGATGGCGTGGATGTTGCGAAAACCGATCCGCAGCAGGCTGTAGAACAGTTCCTCGCCGAACGGCGCCAGCTGGTTGCCGCCGACCTGCACCGAGCCCGAACCTTCCGGCGGCGCCACTGCGTAGCTCGCGGCACCGTAGTAGAAGGGCGGCAGGATGACGACATCCCTCTCCTTCTCGAACAGTTCCAGCGTCTTGATGACGGCCAGCGTATCCATGCCGACGGCCATGTGCTCGCCATGGTACTCGAGCACGCCGAGCGGCAGGGCGACCGGCCAATTCTCGGCAATCGCCTTGCGGATCTGGTGCGGTAGCATCAGTTCATAGTGCATGATCTATTCCATATTGGTATGGCGGGCACGCATGGCCTGGGGCGAAGCACCGATCAGGGATTTGAGCTTCAGCACCATCACCTCGAACAGCAGGAACAGCGCGCCTTCGAACACCGAGCCCATCGGCAGGACCGAAGTCCTTTGCGGCCCCTGGTCATTGGCCATGGTCTGGGCCGGAATGAGCAGCGTGGCATCGGCCAACCCCGCCGCGCTGCCGCCGGCCTGGGCGGTGAGCAGCAGATTGGTCGCGCCGGCATCGCGCGCGACGCGCATCAAGGTCAGTACCGTCGAGGTTTCTCCCGGTCCCGAACTGGCCAGGAAGACGCCACCAGGCCCCAAGGGCGGCGTGGTCATGTCGCCGACCACCGAGACCGGCAGGCCGAGATGATAGAGCCGCATGGCGAAACCCTTGACCTGCAACGCCTCGCGGCCGCAGCCATAGACGACGATCTGTCTGGCTTCGGCCAGCAGCTTGCAGGCCGCGCCGATCTGGCTGTCATCCACGCGCGCCAGCACGCCGCCGAGTTCGTCGAGCGCGGTCTTGAACAGATTTTCGTCCCGGTCGCTCACGACAAACCCACCCTCGAAATCCTCCTCGGACTTTTTCACGAACAGCTTGATTTCATTCATGCTAGCAACCGCGAAAATGCGTGTCCAACGCCGCGCAGCGCTTTTGCCTGGTCGCAGGCATGATAGTGTCATGTCAGATAAATCAGCTCACACAGATCAACCCCGGGAAAATTGCAGGACATGAAGACACGGCATTTCGACCGCATTGGCAATGGCGGCCTCACCTTTACGGAGCTCGGCTTCGGCACGGCGCCGCTCGGCAATCTCTACCGCGCCGTTTCGGACGAGGATGCCAAGGCCACGCTCGACGCCGCCTGGGCGACAGGCTGCCGCTACTACGACACCGCGCCGCTGTACGGGCTTGGCCTGTCGGAAACACGCCTCAACCCCTTCCTGCGCGGCAAGAAGCGCGACGACTATGTGCTGTCGAGCAAGGTCGGCCGCCTCATGCGCGCCTGCCCGCCGGAGCAGCGCACGGCCATCGGCAAGTTCTTCGACACGCCATCACGCCAGGAGGTCTACGACTACAGCTATGACGGGGTCATGCGTTCGTTCGAAGCCTCGCTCGAGCGGCTCGGCGTCGACAGGATCGACATACTGTTCGTGCACGATGTCGACATCTTCACCCATGGCAGCAAGGAGGCGTCCGACCGGCGCATCGAAGAATTCATGCGCTCGGGCTACTATGGACTCCTGTCGCTGCGCGACCAGGGCGCGATCAAGGCGTTCGGCGGCGGCATCAACGAATGGCAGGTTGCCCAGACATTGGCCGAGCGCGGCGATTTCGACCTGTTCCTGCTGGCCGGGCGCTACACGCTGCTGGAACAGGAGGCGCTGACATCCTTCCTGCCCCTCTGCCAGAAGCGCGGCATCGGTATCGTCCTTGGCGGCCCTTACAATTCCGGCATACTGGCGACAGGACCGAAGCCCGGCGCCTACTACAACTATTCCGAGGCGCCGAAGGACATTCTCGAGCGGGTCGCCGGGATCGAGGCTGTCTGCAAACGCCATGGCGTCAGGCTGATCGAGGCGGCGCTGCAGTTTCCGCTGCTGCATCCCTCGGTCGTCTCGGTGATCCCCGGAGGCCAGCGGCCGAGCGAAGTCGAAAGCAACCGGGAACTGCTCGACGCGAAACTGCCGGCAGCGCTGTGGGCCGACCTCAAGAAGGAGGGCTTGATGCGCGACGACGCGCCGACCGCATAGGAGCGTTGCCGCCTCTAATTCGGGCCAAAAAAGAAAAGCCTGGCAAGCGCGGCTTTTCTGGTCGCGTGTACCGGCGTCGGGCACAAAAAATGAAAAGCCGGGCAAGCCCGGCTTTTCTGGTCGCGTGTACCGGCATTGGGCACAAAAATGAAAAGCCGGGCAAGCCCGGCTTTTCTGTCTCTGAAAAGAAAAAACGCTTAGTTGACTGCGTCCTTCAGGCCTTTGCCGGCCGAGAACTTCGGCACGGTGCGTGCCGGGATCTTCACTTCGGCGCCGGTCTGCGGGTTGCGGCCGGTCGAGGCGGCACGCTTTGACACGGTGAAATTGCCAAAGCCGACAAGCCGGACATCGCCGCCCTTCTTCAGTTCGCCGGTGATGACGGAAAATACCGCATCGACCGCCGACTGCGCGTCACCCTTCGAAATGCTCGCGGCGTCGGCGACAGCGGACACCAGTTCGTTCTTGTTCATAAAAATTCCCTTCCATGAGAACACCGGAACTAACGACTCATCCGGCAGGAAACGGACTTTAGAAAGAAGCGTTGCCGCAACCAAGTCGAAAAGCCTGGAAAAAATGGAAAAAAGCCCGGAAATCCGGGGTTTTTCACATGAAAAAGCCGGGCACGGGGCCCGGCTTTCCGTTTGTGCACTGCAACCTTAGAAGGAATCTAATGTGCAAGCGACTTTCCAGCATCGTCGGCACTGTCGGTCGTGGCCGGCGGATTGACCGGTTCGACCCATTCGATCGGCTCCGGCATACGCACCAGTGCGTGGCGCAACACCTCGCCGACGCGCGAGACCGGAATGATCTCCATGCCGTTCTTCACATTGTCCGGAATCTCCGCCAGATCCTTGGCATTGTCTTCCGGGATCAGCACCTTCTTGATGCCGCCGCGCAGAGCGGCGAGCAGCTTCTCCTTGAGGCCGCCGATCGGCAAGATGCGGCCGCGAAGCGTTATCTCGCCAGTCATCGCCACATCGGCCCGGACCGGAATGCCCGTCAGCACCGACACAATGGCTGTAGCCATGGCAGCACCGGCGGACGGACCATCCTTCGGCGTGGCGCCTTCCGGCAAGTGCACGTGGATGTCGCGCTTGTCGAACAGCGGCGGCTCGATGCCGAAATCGAGAGCTCTTGAGCGGACATAGGAGGCCGCCGCCGAGATCGATTCCTTCATCACGTCGCGCAGATTGCCGGTCACCGTCATGCGGCCCTTGCCGGGCATCATGACACCTTCGACCGTCAGCAATTCGCCGCCGACTTCCGTCCAGGCAAGACCGGTGACGACACCGACCTGATCGTCGGCCTCGACCTGACCGAAGCGATAGCGCTGGACACCGAGGTAGTCGGCGAGGTTCGCCGCCGTGATGCTCACCGTCTTCTTCTTCGTCTTCAGGATCTCGGTCACGGCCTTGCGCCCGAGCTTCATCAGCTCGCGCTCCAGGCTTCTGACACCCGCTTCACGCGTGTAGGTCTGGATGATGGCACGGATCGCATCCTCGCCGACGGAGAACTCCTTCGGCTGCAGCGCGTGATCGCGGATCACCTTCGGCATCAGGTGCCGCTTGGCGATCTCGATCTTTTCGTCCTCGGTGTAGCCGGCGATACGGATGATCTCCATGCGGTCCATCAAGGGCGCAGGGATGTTCAGCGTATTGGCCGTCGTCACGAACATCACGCTCGACAGGTCGTATTCGACCTCGAGGTAATGGTCCATGAACGTCGAGTTCTGTTCGGGATCGAGCACCTCGAGCAGCGCCGACGACGGATCACCACGGAAGTCCTGGCCCATCTTGTCGATCTCGTCGAGCAGGAAGAGCGGGTTGGACTTCTTCGCCTTCTTCATCGACTGGATGACCTTGCCGGGCATCGAACCGATATAGGTGCGCCGATGGCCACGGATCTCGGCTTCGTCACGCACGCCGCCGAGCGCCATGCGGATGAACTCGCGACCGGTCGCCTTGGCGATCGACTTGCCGAGCGAGGTCTTGCCGACGCCGGGAGGGCCGACGAGGCACAGGATCGGCCCCTTCAGCTTCTTCTGGCGGCTCTGCACGGCCAGATACTCGACGATGCGGTCCTTGACCTTGTCGAGACCGAAGTGATCGGTGTCGAGCACGTTCTGCGCGTAGGCCAGGTCCTGCTTGACCTTGGAGTTCTTACCCCACGGGATCGACAGCAGCCAATCGAGGTAGTTGCGCACGACGGTCGATTCCGCCGACATCGGCGACATCGTCCGCAGCTTCTTCAACTCGGCTTCCGCTTTTTCGCGGGCCTCCTTGGAGAGCTTGGTCTTCTTGATGCGCGCCTCGATCTCGGCGGCCTCGTCGCGGCCGTCCTCGCCCTCGCCGAGCTCCTTCTGGATCGCCTTCATCTGCTCGTTGAGGTAGTATTCGCGCTGCGTCTTCTCCATCTGGCGCTTGACGCGCGAACGGATGCGCTTCTCCACCTGCAGGACGGAGATTTCGGCTTCCATGAAGCCCATCGCCTTTTCCAGCCGCTCCTTGACCGAGAGCGTGGCCAGCATTTCCTGCTTTTCAGGGATCTTGATGGCGAGATGCGAGGCAACCGTATCGGCGAGCTTGGAATAGTCGTCGATCTGGCTGGCGGCACCCACCACTTCAGGCGAGATCTTCTTGTTCAGCTTGACGTAGTTCTCGAAGTCAGTGACGACCGAGCGGGCCAGCGCCTCAACCTCGACCTCCTCCTCTTCCGGCTCGACCAACGCGGTGGCGCGGGCCTCGTGGAAATCGGGACGGTCGGTGAACGAAACGATCTTGGCACGCGAAGCACCTTCGACCAGGACCTTGACGGTGCCGTCGGGCAGCTTCAGCAATTGCAGCACATTGGCGAGCGTGCCGATGTCGAAGATCGCATCGGGCTCGGGATCGTCATCGGCAGCATTCATCTGGGTGGCAAGCAGGATCTGCTTTTCCTGACCCATCACCTCTTCCAGCGCCTTGATCGACTTTTCGCGCCCGACAAAGAGCGGAACGATCATGTGCGGGAACACCACGATGTCGCGCAGTGGGAGGACTGCGAAGACGCCGTCGCTGGGAGCCTTGGATATTTTGGCCATTGTCCAACCTTTCATGTCGCGGTCGCCATCAGGCCAACCGCGAATCTTATATTAACGACCGGGGATCGTTCCGCCTACCACCGTTTGTGACGGGAGTTTTACAGCACAGAAATCGGGCACCTCGGCCTTCTCGTGTTAGGTGGATGCAAGCAGGGCAAAGATCAAGAGTTAACATCGCCTGCAATCCACTCCGTCACTGAGGTCGCGTGCCCTACACAGCAAAACGGCGCCGCGACGGCGCCGTTCCACAAAAATATGCGGTGACGTGCCATGTCAGGCACTGACGTTGCCCTTCTTTTCCTTCTGTTCGGAATAGATGTAGAGCGGCCGGGCGCTGCCGGTCACCACTTCTTCCGAAATCACCACTTCGCGCACGCCTTCGAGCGCCGGCAGTTCGAACATGGTGTCGAGCAGGATCGCTTCCATGATCGAGCGCAGGCCGCGCGCGCCGGTCTTGCGCTCGATGGCGCGCTTGGCGATCGCCGACAGGGCGTTCTCGTGGAAGGTCAGGTCGACATTTTCCATCTCGAACAGCCGCTGGTACTGCTTGACCAGCGCGTTCTTCGGCTCGGTCAGGATCTGGATCAGCGCCGGCTCGTCGAGGTCCTCCAGCGTCGCCAGGACGGGCAGACGGCCGACGAACTCCGGAATGAGGCCGAACTTCAGCAGATCCTCGGGCTCGACCTGGCGGAAGATGTCACCGGTGCGGCGGTCCTCCGGCGAGGCGACCGTGGCGCCGAAACCGATCGAGGTCTTGCGGCCGCGATCCGAGATGATCTTGTCCAGGCCGGCAAAGGCGCCACCGCAGATGAACAGGATGTTGGCGGTGTCGACCTGCAGGAATTCCTGCTGCGGATGCTTGCGGCCGCCCTGCGGCGGCACGGAAGCGACGGTGCCTTCCATGATCTTCAGCAGCGCCTGCTGCACGCCCTCGCCCGACACGTCGCGGGTTATCGAGGGATTGTCGGACTTGCGCGAAATCTTGTCGATCTCGTCGATGTAGACGATGCCGCGCTGGGCCCGCTCGACATTGTAGTCGGCCGACTGCAGGAGCTTCAGGATGATGTTCTCGACGTCCTCGCCGACATAACCGGCTTCGGTCAGCGTCGTGGCGTCGGCCATGGTGAAGGGCACGTCGATGATGCGGGCCAGCGTCTGCGCGAGCAGCGTCTTGCCGCAACCGGTCGGGCCGATCAGCAGGATGTTGGATTTGGCCAGCTCGACATCGTTGTTCTTGCCGGCATGCGCGAGGCGCTTGTAGTGGTTGTGGACGGCCACCGACAGCACGCGCTTGGCGTAGGGCTGGCCGATGACATAGTCGTCGAGAACCTTGAGGATCTCCTGCGGTGTCGGCACGCCCTCGCGCGACTTCACCATCGAGGTCTTGTTCTCCTCGCGGATGATGTCCATGCAGAGCTCGACGCATTCGTCGCAGATGAAGACCGTCGGGCCGGCGATCAGCTTGCGCACCTCATGCTGGCTTTTGCCGCAAAACGAGCAATAAAGCGTGTTCTTCGAGTCACCGCTGTTGTTGCCGACCTTGCTCATTTTCCTGTCCTTTCATCGCCGCCCGCCGATGGTCTGGCTGAAAGGGCGCATACTCTATTTATCGCGGGAATCCGCCGCCGCCAGTGTCCCGGCTCCCGCAACGTATTCCGTACGAAACACAAATCAGAAAACGTGGCAATGATTCGCAGCAACCCCACACAAAGCTAAGCCGTCGAAAATCAACATAGCCTTAACGTAGGCAATCCCGACCGTCGAGGGAACAGCCAATTGTGGCCGAAATGCCGCAAGACGCGCCAAAAGCGCGTGATGGTGTCATCCAACTGCCACCAAGCCCTTATGCCACGGCGCTTTCAACCGGCTCGCGCGACGAAATGACCTTGTCGATGAGGCCGAAATCCTTGGCTTCGTCGGCGGTCATGAAATGGTCGCGGTCGAGCGTGCGTTCGATCTCCTCGTAGCTCTTACCGGTGTGCTTGACATAGACCTCGTTGAGACGGCGCTTCAGCTTGACGATATCCATGGCATGGCGCTCGATGTCGGAGGCCTGGCCCTGGAAGCCGCCGGACGGCTGATGAACCATGATGCGGGCGTTCGGCGTGGCGAAGCGCATGTCCTTATGGCCGGCGGTCAAAAGCAGCGAGCCCATCGAGGCCGCCTGGCCGATGCAGAGCGTCGACACGGCCGGCTTGATGAACTGCATGGTGTCGTAGATCGCCATGCCCGAAGTGACCACGCCACCCGGCGAATTGATGTAGAGGTTGATTTCCTTCTTCGGATTTTCGGCTTCGAGGAACAGGAGCTGCGCGCAGACCAGCGTCGCCATGCCGTCCTCGACCGGACCGGTGATGAAAATGATGCGCTCCTTGAGGAGGCGCGAGAAGATGTCGTAGGCCCGCTCGCCGCGATTGGTCTGTTCGACCACCATCGGAACGAGGTTCATGTAGGTTTCGACGGGGTTTTTCATCAGTTATCTCTTATCTCGCGGTGGGATTCCGGCGCCGGGAATGCTGGCAGATCGGGCAGAATCGGTTCTGGATCGTTGTTCCGTAGATAGGATGCCGGCTCATCCTTGTGCAAGGCCGACCCGTCCTAGCCATCTGGGTAAGTCGAATCAAGCTTTACGGCCAAGGATTCGCATCGCTGACGCTTGCGCCGGTCCAGGGCAGACGGTACCGGCCCGCAACGTAGCAGTTTCTTAACCGCGTCACTTAACGAAATGCGCCAAAACCGCTTTTCTGGGCGGCGTCTTTCCCTACAATTCAACGTTGAACTTGTGCCTGCGGTTCAAACAGGGGGAGTGTCATGTTCAGGAGAAGCGCATCCTTCGCCATTGCCGGGCTGGCCATGCTCGGCACGACTTCGCAGACGGCGGCCGGCGGCCGCGCGGTGGAATGCTACGAACCGGTCCGCACGCCTGACCTCTACGACACCGTCTATGAAGACGTGATGGTCAGCCCGCCGGGCCAGCAGGTCGACTACACCCCGCCCATCTACGGCACACGCGAACGCGTGGTGATGACCGTTCCGGCGCAGGTGACCTACGAAATCGTGCCCGCCGTCACCCGCACCGTCTACCACACGGTGAGGGTCGACGACGGCGGCTATTCCTGGGAATGGCGCGTCATCCATGGCCGCAAGGTGCTGTGCAAGGTCTGGCACAAGGCGCGCTACGGGCGCGTCGCCGAGACGGTGGTGATCCAGCCTGAACGTACGCGGCGGGTCGTCATCCCGGCGCAATATGACAGGATCGCCGAGGAAGTCCTGGTGCAGCCGGAGCAAAGGCGCGTCATCGACGTCCCTGCCTCCTACCAGACCGTCGCGCGGCGCGTGCTGGTCCGCGAAGAGTCGTCGGGCTGGCGGCGCGTGCATATTCCGAGGCACTGCCAGGATTAGGCCACCTCCGCCCGGAGCCACGCCTTCAGGCCGGCGATGTCGCCATCGCCAACGGCGACGGCTACGCGCCTGCCGACCGCGGCACCGAACTTGTAGCCATGGCCAGAGCAGGCCGAGACAACAAGGCACTTGCCTCTCTCATGCGCCATGAATTTCTCATCGGCGGTGAAGGTGTAGGCGCAGGTGACCACCTCGGTCACCTCATATTCCTGGATGCGGGCGATCGGCGGCGAAAACAGGTTGCGGATCGCCTCGCCCTCGCCCGGCACAGGCTGACGGTTCCAGTCGGCGTCGCTCGTCGGCACCTTGTGCAGACCTGAGCCGAATTTCATGCCGGCACCGCCGGAGGGCGGAATGACGTAGCCATCGACAGCGCCGCCGACGTCGAGGACGACCGGTGCCGCCTCCCAGGTCGCCTTCAGCTCGGCCGGCGGTTCGACATAGGCAAGGGCTGTTCGATAGGTCTTCAGTTCGCCGCCCAGTTCCGGAAGCAGCTTCAGCACCCAGGCGCCAGCGGCGACGACGACGCGGTCGGCCTGCATGGCTTCGCCGCTTTCGAGCACGATGCGGCCAGTGTCGGAGTCGATCGCGGTCACCTTGCTGTGTTCGTAGACATTGGCGCCGTTGGTACGCAGCCAGGCGGCAAGGCCGGAAGCGATCTTGCGGCAGTGGAGCGCGCCGCCCTCCGGCGAATAATAGGCATAGCGGAACGTGCCCGGCTCGAGGAAAGGCCAGCGCTTGACCGCGGCGTCGGGTTCGAACAGTTCGAACGGAAAATTCCCCTCCTCCAGGCCCTCGCGGTATTCCTCGGCCTCGTCGCCCGGTTCGCGCGAAATGCAGACGAATCCGCGCGCATCGAGGTGGCTTTCGCCGAGATCGGTCCACATCTCGTCCCAGGCCTCATAGGCTTCGGTGATCAGCTGGCCGTAGCCGGTTCCGGCGCGGTAGGCGCGGCGGATGATGCGATGATGGTCGCCGGACGCGGCCAGCGGGTTGGGGATCGGCCCCTGCTCGACGATCGACACGCTGTGGCCGGCCTTGACCAGCGACCATGCCGTGGAGAGACCTGCAATCCCCGCGCCGACAACGATCACGTTCATCCGCTCAGACCTTCCGCGCGCATTGGCTGGCTCAATTCATTGGAGTGCGGGCGCCAACATACGGTCTGGAATGCGGCTGGCAAGCCGCGCTATGGGTCTGGCATGACCAATTCGACACTCCCCTATCTTGCCTTCGATCCAGCCACTCGCCGGCTGCTTCTCGACCCGCACGAGCCGGCTTTCTTCCTGAACCCGTATGTGGCTTACGCCGTCCTGCACGGCGTCTCGAACGCCTTTTTCTGGGAGGAATTCGGCTTCTGGTGCTTTGGCGGCTTCGACGATGTCAACCGGCTGCTGCGCGACCGCCGCTTCGGCCGCCAGAACCCGGCCGGCATTCCCGACAGCCGGGGTGTCGGCCAGGACCGCAGCCATCTCAAGGCGTTCGACGGCATTGAAGCCAACTCCATGCTCGAATTGGAACCGCCCGTGCACACGCGTCTGAGAACCTTGGTCAACCGGGCCTTCGTCTCGCGCCAGGTCGAGCGGCTGCGGCCACGGGTCGAGGCGCTCACCAACGAGCTGATCAACCGCTTTGACCCGGCCGGACCGGTCGACCTTTTGCCTGCCTTCGCTTCTCCCCTGCCGATCACCATCATCGCCGAAATGCTCGGCGTGCCGGTCAAGATGGGCCCGCAACTTCTCGACTGGTCCCATGAAATGGTCGCCATGTACATTCATGGCCGCACGCGCGAGACCGAGGAGACGGCCAACCGCGCCGCGGGTGAATTTGCCGATTTCCTGCGCGGCTACGTCACCGAGCGGCGCAACAATCCCGGCGACGACCTCCTGTCGCTGCTGATTTCGGCACAGGAGGACGGCCAGAGGCTGTCCGAGGACGAAATGGTGTCCTCGGCAATCCTGCTGCTCAATGCCGGCCATGAAGCGACCGTGCATCAGACCGGCAACGCGGTGCGCTCGATCCTGGCGCAAGGCGGCGATCCCAGCCGCTTCTTCACCTCGGCGGAAGCGACCGCCGCAACCGTCGAGGAATGCCTGCGCTTCGACGCGCCGCTGCATATGTTCACGCGCTACGCCTACCAGGAAATCGAGATTGCACCCGGCATCATCGTGCAGCCGGGCCAGACCATCGGGCTTTTGCTCGGCATGGCCAATCATGATCCGCACGCTTTTGCCGAACCGCAGGCCTTCCGGCCGGACCGGAGCGACCAGAAGAACGTGTCCTTCGGCGCCGGCATCCATTTCTGCATCGGCGCGCCGCTGGCCCGGCTCGAACTGCAGGTGTCGTTGAGGACTTTGTTCGAGCGGCACCCGCGGTTGCATCTTGCCGAAACCCCGCGCTTCCGCGACACTTACCACTTCCATGGGCTGGAAACGCTCGCCGTCGGCTTCTGAACGATCGCGGGCGAGACTGTTTTGGAGACCGGCGACGGCGTTCGCATTGGCGTAGCTGTGCGCCTGGCTGGGGACCACAGCACTCGCCCACGCCGATATCGAAGTCCAGGACGCCGATCTGCTGACGGCGCATGACAAAGCGTCGGAAGCCTGCCCCAGCCAGTTTCCGGCGAAGTGATCACAGCTTGATTACATACTCCTTGCGAGTCGTTTCAAGCACTTCCCAGCTGCCCTTGAAGCCCGGCCTCAGCACGAAACTGTCACCGGCCTTGACGGTGCGCGCTTCGCCCCCGTCTTCCGAGATCACCGAAACGCCGGACAGGATGTGGCAGAACTCCCATTCGTCATAGACGATACGCCATTTGCCGGGGGTCGCTTCCCAGATGCCCGCATAGAGGCCGCCGTCCCGCTCCTCGACGTTCCAGGTGCGGAATTTTGGATCGCCCGAGATCAGGCGATCCGGCGCGGGCGCGCCGGATTCGGGTTCGACGCTCTTGGTGTCGACCGAAAGGAAAGCGGCCATCAGCAATCAGACCTTGGCGAGTGCCTGTTCGAGGTCGGCGACGATATCAGTGACATCCTCGATGCCGATCGAAAGCCGCACGGTGTCCGGGCCGGCGCCGGCCTTGACCTTCTGCTCGTCGGAAAGCTGGCGGTGCGTGGTCGACGCCGGATGGATGACCAGCGACTTGGTGTCGCCGACATTGGCCAGGTGCGAGAACAGTTCCAGCGCCTCGACGAATTTGACCCCAGCCTCGTAGCCGCCCTTGAGGCCGAAGGTGAACACGGCGCCTGCGCCGAGCGGCGAGTATTTCTTCTGCAGCGCATTGTTCTTGTCGCTGGGCAGGCCGGGATAATTCACCCAGGCGACCTTGGGGTGGTTGGACAGCCAGCCGGCAACCGTGACCGCATTGTCGCAATGACGCTGCATGCGCAGCGGCAAGGTTTCCAGGCCGGTCAGGATAAGGAAGGCGTTGAAGGGCGAGATCGCCGGGCCGAGGTCGCGCAGGCCAAGCACGCGCGCGGCGATGGCGAAGGCGAAATTGCCGAAAGTTTCGTGCAGGACGAGGCCGCCATATTCGGGGCGCGGTTCCGACAGCATCGGATATTTGCCCGACTTCGACCAGTCGAAGGTGCCACCATCGACAATGACGCCGCCGATCGAATTGCCATGGCCGCCGATGAACTTGGTCAGCGAATGCACGACGATATCGGCGCCGTGCTCGATCGGACGGATCAGATAGGGCGAGGCCAGCGTGTTGTCGACGATCAGCGGCAGACCGTGCCTGCGGGCGATGTCGCCGATCTTCTCGATGTCGACGAAAGTGCCGCCCGGATTGGCCAGGCTCTCGATGAAGATCGCCTTGGTCCTGTCGTCGATCTGGCTTTCGAAGGTCGAGATGTCGTTGGTGTCGGCCCAACGGACTTCCCAGCCGTAATTCTTGAAGGCATGGCCGAACTGGTTGATCGAACCGCCATAGAGCCTTGTTGCGGCGACGAAATTGTCGCCCGGCTGCATCAGATTGTGGAACACGATGACCTGCGCGGCGTGGCCGGATGCGACTGCAAGGGCAGCAGTGCCACCCTCGAGTGCCGCAACGCGCTCTTCAAGCACGGCCTGCGTCGGGTTCATGATACGGGTATAGATGTTGCCAAACGCCTTCAGGCCGAACAGGGACGCGGCGTGGTCGGCATCATCGAAGACGAAGGAGGTCGTCTGGTAGATCGGCGTGGCGCGCGCGCCGGTGGCCGGATCGGGCTTGGCGCCGGCATGGACGGCGAGCGTGTTGAAACCGGGCGTACGGGTCACTTAAAACCTCCCTCAAGAACTTCTCAGAATTCGCCGGGCATTCTTGGCGAAGCCCGGCTCGGAATGCAAAGAAGAAAATACCCTTCGGCGTGGGACCTTCGACCAAGCCGCAGGAAAATACGACGCCAGCCGGAATAATTTTGCGCTTCTCGCCCGCGGCCTATTTCTGGCGCACGCCGAAACTCTGAAACCCCTGGCGCATCAGTGGTTTTTTGGACGACAGCACGCCGGAATTGACGCCGGTCCAGCCGATCTCGCCGGAGAGCTTGCCGTATTCGATCTTGGGGCAGCGGTTCATCACCACCTTGATGCCGGCGGCTTCGGCGCGCGTGGCAGCCTCGTCATGGCGCACACCGAACTGCATCCAGACGACTTTCGGCAAGGGATCGAGCCGCAATACCTCGTCTACGATGCCCGGCACCGCGGTCGCGGCGCGGAAGATGTCGACCATATCGATCGGCTCCGGAATATCGGCCAGACTGGCATAGGTCATCCGGCCGAGGATTTCCTTGCCGGCCTGGCCCGGATTGACCGGAAACACCGAAAAGCCCTTGGCCAGCAGGTATTTCAGCACGAAATAGCTCGGCCTTACGTCATTGGCCGACGCGCCGACCATGGCGATGGTCTTCACCGAATTGAGGATGCCGGCGATGTAGGTGTTGTCGTAGCTATCGTGATTCATGCCTCGTCCTCATACAACGCCTCGGCGAGAAAACCATCCGGGTCGTTGCTGAAATCGCGCAACATGCGGAAGTGGTCCGTATCACGAAAGTCGGCGGGCTCGAGCCCGAACCGGCTGATGCGGAACAGCCGCGCGCCGGGACAGGCCATCAACAATGGCGAGTGCGTCGCCATGATCACCTGCGCGGTGCCGGACTGGTCCATGCGCCGCAGCATTTTCAGCAGTTCGATCTGGCGCGACGGCGAAAGCGCGCTCTCCGGCTCGTCGAGAATGTAGATGCCTTGCCTGCGGCAGCGTTCCTCGAAGAAACGGATAAAACCCTCGCCATGCGACCAGGACAGGAAATCCGGCGGCGGCGGCTTGGACGGATCTTCCAGCGCCGCCTGGTCGAGGTACCGGGCCACCGAATAGAAGGATTCGGCGCGAAAGAACCAGCCGGCGGTTACCTTCGGCAGCCAGTGGCCGCGCAAAGTGTCTGCCAATGCCGCGCCGCTCTTGTCGATGGCACCGGAATGGTCAACAGGCCTGTACCCCTTGCCGCCGCCGGCCTCGTCATAGCCGGCCAAAGCACCAATCGCTTCCAGCAGCGTCGATTTGCCTGTGCCGTTCTCGCCGACGATGATGGTGATCGGCGTGGTGAATTCGAGTTCGAATTCGCGGCCGCGAAACAGCGGCAGGTTCCAGGGGTACTTGTCCCAGTCGGACACTCGCTGTTTATCGAGCAGGACACGCTTGAGGTATGGCGCCTTGAGCCGCGTCAGCTGTTTGCGGTAGGCCATCAAGCAGGCAGCGAAATCGTGCCGTCCGCCGCGATCGGAAAGGCCGGATTGTGTGCGACTTCCCAGACATGCCCGTCCGCATCGGCGAAATAGCCGTACCAGCCACCCCAGAAGGCGCGGCCTGCCGGCTTGACGATGCGGCCGCCGGCCTTTTCCGCCGTGGCGAGCAACTCGTCGACTTCGACGTCGGAGCGGGTGTTGTAGGCGAGGTAGACGGCGGACGGCGCCTTGGCGAATGCGATGCCGGAATCCGCCTCGGCGCTGGCGCGCGGGAACAGGCCGAGAATGACGCCACCCATCTGGAAGAAGGCGACACCGTCGGTGATGCCGGCATGCCGTTTCAGCCCCATGGTTTCGTAGAAGCGCACGGCGCGGTCGAGGTCATCCGTTGCAATCGTGACGATGGAGATGCGCGGCTCCACGGCTACTCGTCCGTCCATTCCGGCTTGCGCTTGCCGATGAAGGCGCCGATGCCTTCTTCCGCGTCGCGCGCCAGCATGTTCTCGACCATGACGCGGCCGGTATAGGCATAGGCGTCCGCCAGGCCCATTTCGGCCTGCGCGTAAAAGGCCTCCTTGCCGGTCTTGACCACCAAAGATGATTTGGAAGCAATGGTTTGCGCGTATTTACTGACGATCTGATTCAGGTATTCGCGCGGCACGACACGGTTGACCAGGCCGAATTCCTTGGCGGTTGCCGCGTCGATCGTCTCGCCGGTCAACAGCATCTCCATCGCCTGCTTGCGCGAGACGTTGCGCGACAGAGCCACCATAGGCGTCGAGCAGAACAGGCCGATATTGACGCCCGGTGTGCAGAAGGTCGCCTCATTCGAGGCGATCGCCAGGTCGCAACTGGCGACAAGCTGCAGGCCGGCGGCGGTCGCCAGGCCGTCGACTTCGGCGATGACCGGCACGGGATGGCGCACGATAGCCTGCATCAGTTGGGCGCAAGCGGCGAATGTCTCTTCGAAGAAAGCCTTGCCGCGATCGGCATCGACGCGGCGCGCAGTCATTTCCTTGAGATCATGGCCGGCGCAGAACACCTTTCCGGCCGCCGACAAGATGATGACACGAACCGCCTTGTCGGCCTTGGCGCGGTCGAGTTCGGCCGTCAGCGCCGCCATCACCACGAGCGACAAAGCGTTGGCTGGCGGATTGGCGAGCGTGAGGCGCAGCACGCCCTTGTCCAGCCTGGTCGTGACCGGCCCTTCGACAGCGACAGGCTTGATGGCAAGGATTTCGGCCATGGCTAAGGTCTCCGCGATTCCGGTCGGGCTTATGGACTATCTAATATCGGATTGGCCTTCGTCCAACACCCATCGCTTACGCCAGAAGGCCGAAGGTGTTGCCAGCAATGCCTTGCCGCGCTCATACAGGCTTGGCGTAAAAGCGAGAGACCGACATGCCTGCCCAGACCAATCTCAAGCCGGTGCTGACCGCAGCTCAAGTCAATGTGCTGATGGAAACCGTCTATCCTCAGCTCAACGACCAGTTCAAATATTATGAGGCCATCGACGTTTTCCCAGGCGGCTGCACCGTACGGCTCAATGCCGGCGAGCGGCATTTGCGTCCCGGCGGCACGGTATCCGGTCCGTCGCTGTTCACGCTGGCCGACATTGGCGGCTATGTCTGCGTGCTTTCCCATGCCGGGCCGGATGCGCTGTCGGTTACGATCAACCTCGACATCAACTTCGTGCGCAAGGCCGAGGCCGGGCCGATCGATGGCCATTGCCGGATCTTGAAGCTCGGAAAGAGCCTGATGGTGTTCGACATCGACATCGTCGCCGGCCCGGAGGGACAAACAATCGCGCACGCCACGGGCACCTATTCGATCCCGCCGAAGCGCACCGGCGATGTGGTAAAATAATACCTTTTTACTATGCCATTGTTTTTACTGCTGTTTCTTCGCTAGATGGCTTTTTGATCGACTTGACGCGCAATTCCCCCTCACCTATAAGCCGTCACGAAGCAGCGGCCCGCAAAGGCCGCCGTTTTGTTATTGGCGGCGGGCAAGCGCCTCATCGCCAATCCAAGCAACAAGAAACGCCTTCTCTTTGAAGGTCAAAACCGAGAGCAGAAAACATGACAACCTTTTCGCAGAAGCCTGCGGATGTGGTGAAGAAGTGGATCCTGATCGACGCCGAGGGTCTCGTCGTCGGTCGTCTCGCCACTGTCATCGCCAATCATCTTCGCGGCAAGCACAAGCCGACCTTCACCCCGCATGTCGACGACGGCGACAATGTCATCGTCATCAATGCCGACAAGGTGGTGTTCACCGGCAAGAAGTTCACCGACAAGGTCTATTACTGGCACACCGGCCACCCCGGCGGCATCAAGGAGCGCACCGCGCGCCAGCTGCTCGAGGGCCGTTTCCCCGAGCGTGTCGTCGAGAAGGCCGTTGAGCGCATGGTCCCGCGTGGTCCGCTCGGCCGTCGCCAGATGAAGAACCTGCGCGTCTATGCAGGCGCCGAGCATCCGCATGTCGCCCAGCAGCCAGAAGTCCTCGACGTGGCCAAGCTGAATTCCAAGAACAAGAAGGTCGCATAAGATGGCTGAGCTTTCCTCGCTCGCAGAACTGGGCGCCGCCACGGGCAACACTAATACCCAGCCGGCAGCCCCCGTCCACGTCCAGAAGCTCGACAAGTCGGGCCGCGCCTATGCCACCGGCAAGCGCAAGAACGCCATTGCGCGCGTCTGGGTGAAGCCGGGTTCCGGCAAGATCGTCGTCAACGACAAGGAATTCGCGACCTATTTCGCGCGTCCGGTCCTGCAGATGATCCTCAACCAGCCGATCATCGCTTCCAACCGTTCGGGCCAGTACGACATCGTCGCCACCGTCGTCGGCGGCGGCCTCTCCGGCCAGGCCGGTGCGGTGCGTCACGGCATCTCCAAGGCGCTGACCTACTACGAGCCGGCGCTGCGCGCCGTGCTCAAGAAGGGCGGCTTCCTGACCCGCGACAGCCGCGTCGTCGAGCGCAAGAAGTACGGCAAGGCGAAGGCCCGCCGCAGCTTCCAGTTCTCGAAGCGCTAAGCGCTCCGCAGTCTTGGACAATCGAAAAGGCCGCCTCCGGGCGGCCTTTTTGCATTGCGCATCCCTATCCTGCGGAATGGTCCGCGTTGCGGATGAACAGGGAACGCGCAGAGCGCCGCGCCGGCCACCGCAAGCGCCGAGGCGAGGAAGGCAATCTGCATGCCCTGGATCGTGCCCAACCCCAAAAGGCGGAGCTGAACAGGTGTTGCACATCCGGAAAATGTCAGGCTCGGCAAATTTGCTGAGGCCCGTCGCGCGCGGCGCGGCACCATGCTACGAAACGGGACCGGCCTTTTCGGTCCAAAGGATATTTGGATAGGTAGTTCTTAGGGAAGGTCGCAGATGTCACCCGAACCGATCAAATTCACCGACGGCGCGGCTTACGAGCGCTTCATGGCTCCCTGGAGCCGATCCGCCGGGGCTTTGTTCCTCGACTGGCTGGCGCCGGGCTCCGGACGGGCCTGGGTTGATGTCGGTGCCGGCAACGGCGCGTTCACTGAGCTCATTCTAGCGAAGTCCGCCCCTTCGTCCGTTTGCGCGATCGATCCCTCCGACGCGCAGATTGCGACTGCTCGGCAAAAAATCTCGGCAAAGCAGGTCGAGCTGTTGATTGGCGATGCGATGGCCCTTCCCTACGACGCCAACCGCTTCGACGTCGCTGTGATGGCGCTGGTGCTGTTCTTCGTCCCCGACCCGCGCAAGGGCGCCTCGGAAATGCTCCGCGTCACCAAGCCCGGCGGCATTGTCGCGTCCTACACCTGGGACGTCATGCGCGGCGGCACCCCTACGCAGCATTTGTGGGAGGAGATGGACGCGATGGGCAAACCGGCCGCACGTCCGCCGAGCGCGGAGGTCTCGCGTTTCGCGGCGCTGAAGGCGCTTTGGGCGGAGCTCGGCATCCGCGATGTCGAGACGCGCGAGCTTGTCGTCGAACGCGCCTTCGCTGACTTCGACGATTATTGGCTATCCATGGTCGTGAGCAGCCCGAGCGGAATCGTCGGGAAGCTGTCGGATGCGGAGAGCGCGGAGCTGAAACGCCGACTAAAGGACAGACTGCCGGCAAGCGCCACGGGAGCGATCACGGTTCACGCCTGGTCGACGGCGATCAAGGGGCGAAAGGCCGCTTAATGCGCGGCGCCTTACGTCGCCGCTTTCTTCTTCCTTCTTCGCCTTCGGCTTGCCGGCTTCGATGCGACCGGCGCTTCCAGCGTGCCCTAGATCGAGGACAGGCGGCCGGACGTGAACGTGTAGATGCCCGCACGCCGGCCGGTCGTCCAGGTGACCACAGCGACGCGCCGGCCGGCACCGTCACAGGAGAGATTGACGTTCGAGGGCGCGCCGATGCCGCGCACCACGTCGCATTCGGTGTGGCCGAGCCCGACCGTGCCGCCCATGGCCGCAGGCGCCGTCGTCGATGTAAACGACCGCTAATTCCGCCGCTGCCACCGGCCCCGTTCGAAGGCCTGCCAATAGGTGACCTCAAATCCGCGCGTCTTGCAATCCGTCCAGGTGCTGCGGGCCAAGGCAAGTGCGTCCGGATCGTCGCCGTTGAACAGCAGCACCATGCGCTCGTAGCTCTGGCTCAATTGATGCTGGCGGTCGCGGCAGGCTCGAGGCGTTCGCCCGTCCCGGCATAAGGCACGCGATAGCCGTTCGCCACCAGCCAGGCGATGGCCGCTTTCGGTTCGTCGGTCTGGATGATGGTGGCGCCACGATCTGCCCAGAAGCCCCAGGCTTCGCGCGGCAGGCTGGCCTGGACCGCCAATTCGTCGCCACGGCCGCCAGCGAGGAAGCCACCCGGCTTGTTGACGATGGCATAGGTGTCGGCCCAGATGTGCCAGTTGCCCCGCACCGCGGCCGCGCGCATGCGGGTGCTGAACAGCGGTCCACCGGTTTCGGTCAGCGTCTCGGCGCCGGCCCGCCAGTTGATCAGCTCGATCGCGCGCGGCGAGAAGGCGTGGTCGACCGTCCCGGCGAAACCGGCGTCATGGACCGCGTCATCGGCGATGATCGGCATGAACTGGATGCCGCCGCCGATCGCGGCCATGGCCGCCTTCACCGTGGCAATCCTGGTCTGGTTCCAGAGATTCTCCTTGACGATGACCTGGTCGGCCATGCCGAGATCGCGCGCCACCGCGATCATGCCCGGGAGGTCACCGACTTCGAGCTTGTTGTCGAGATTGATGAGGATCCTGTCCCTGGTCGCCAGCAGCATCTCGCGCAGCGTCGAAACCCTCTCGTCGGTAACGGCGCGGGTGCCCTCGATCACCAAGCGGCAGGTCTTCAGTTCGGCAAGCGTGTATTTCGCCACCTCGCCCCTGCAGGTCGTGGTGCGCTCGAGCCAGCTGTCATGCATGACGACGAACTCACCGTCCTTCGAGCGCCTGATGTCGACCTCGACAATCTCGGCGCCCATGGCGATCGAGCCCTCGACGGCGGCGAGCGAATTTTCCGCATAGAGCGTCTTGCCGGCCTGCATGCTGCCGGCGCGGTGCGCGGCGATCATGACGTGGTCGCGCCACTGATTGGCATGCTCGAAGCGGTCGAGAATCTGCCTGGCGCGGGTTTCGCTGGCCAACGCCTGACCAGAGGAAGCCGCAAGTGCCGCGGAAAGCAGAAGACTCAGACAGATGGTCCGCATCCAGAATCGCTCCTTGCCGGATCGAAGCCGGGATAGGCGATGCCCGTGACATCTGGGTGAACGAAGCCGGCTAGCAGATTCTCAGGAAAGGTGGCGTCAGATGCGTTTCGAGAGCCGGCGGAACCTTGTCATCGCCGGAATTTCGATGAAGCGCCAAGTGATCCACGATGCGGCGATGGTGGCGACGAGCATGACGACGATTGCCACCGTTCCGGCCCAGCCGGTGCCGAAGCCCGTCGCCGGCGACCCGCGCAGCACGATGTCGCCGACGAGGCCGAGGCCAAGCTTGTGCTCGACGAGCCCGGCAACGTTGATCAGGCGTGCCTGCACGAAGATGTGGACCATGTAGATGGAATAGGACAGCGCGCCAAGCGTCAGCATGAACGGCGCCCGCAGCAAGGCGGAAATCCAGCCGCCCTCATGGGCAAAGAGAAACAGCGCCAGCGCGAACACCAGGGGTGCCGCGATGCCGAAATCATTGCTGCCCGCCAGTGAGACGAAAAGCACGATGACCGCCACCATGACGATTTCGGCAAGGGTCCAGCTCAGCCGCGGCCCGCTTCTGGCGAGGAGCTGTCGCGCCCCCGCAATGGAATCATGCTGAAACCAGGCCAGCAGGGCCCCGAGCGAGAAGCCGTAGAGGCAGCGGATGAAGCCGAAATCGTAGGATACATCCATATGATGATGTATGGAGAAGCCAAGCAGAAAAAGCGGCGCGGTGATGGCGGCGGCGACAAGCCATATCCAGGCACGCGCGCCGGCGATGAAGACCACGCCGGCGAACAGCAGGTAGGCGAAGAACTCCGCCGAAATGCTCCAGCTTGGCGCATTCCAGGTCAGGTGATCCTCGAAGCCCATCCCTTGCAGCAGGAGCAGATTGGCAAGCAGGCTCTTCAAATCGAAACCGCCGGTGAAGGGGGCAGCGCCGGTGCCATGCAGTTGCGGCAGCATCAGGCGCAGCAGTTCGAAGCCCGCAAAAGCGGCGAGCATGATGAGATGCAGCGGATAGATGCGGCCGAACCGCACCAGCGCGAACCGGGCGACCTCTGCCGGCTGGCTCAGCCGATCGGCATAGCTGCCGGCGATGACAAAGCCGGAAAGGACGAAGAAGAAATCGACGAAAAGATAGGACGAACCGATGAAGGCGCTCTGCGAGATCGCGGAAGCGGTCGGGAAATGAAACAGCGCCACAAGCAGCGCGCAGATGCCGCGCCACGAATCGAGAACCTGGAAGCGCTCGCCGGCTATCGTACCGGCATGGGTCGACACCACGGCATCGGACGGATTAAGAAACGCGGCCTGCGTCATGATGATACAAATCCTGTCTTGCCGTGGCACCCGGGCGGCGCCGTTTCGTCTCCCCAAGCCGTGACTGGCATCTTCCATGCCGGTTCTGTAGTTGTTGCACCCCGATGAAAACGAGGACCAGTAATGGCGACCAAGAACATCGACCATGCCTTCACCGCCCGCTCCAAAACGGGTGGCGCCCTTGAGCCGACCTATTCCGGCGCGCTGTCGTTCATGCGGCGCAAATACACCAAGGACGTGAAGGGCGCGGACGCAGTGGTATGGGGCATTCCCTTCGACGCCGCCGTCACCAACCGGCCCGGCGCCCGTTTCGGGCCGCAGGCGATTCGCCGCGCATCGGCGATCCTCGACAATGACCCGCAATATCCATTTTCGCGCGATCTGTTCGAACATCTCGCGGTCGTCGATTACGGCGACTGCCTGCTCGACTCCGGCAACCACCAGAAAACGCCGGGCACGATCGAGCGCGAAGCGGCGAAGATCCTGAAATCAGGCGCCTTTCTTTTGACGCTGGGCGGCGACCATTTCGTCACCTGGCCGCTCCTCAAGGCACATGCCGCCATCCACGGACCGCTTGCCCTGGTGCAGTTCGACGCGCATCAGGATACCTGGGAGGATGACGGCAAACGCATCGACCACGGATCCTTTGTCGGCCGTGCGGTCAAGGAAGGCATCATCGATCCGGACCGTTCGATCCAGATCGGCATCCGCACCCACGCCCCTGATACGTTCGGCATCAAGATCCTCTACGGCCACGAAATCGAGGAGATGCGCGCCTCCGACATCGCCTACGCCATCGTCGACCGCACCGGCGGCAAGAAGACCTACCTCACCTTCGACATTGACTGCCTCGACCCGGCCTATGCGCCCGGAACCGGCACGCCGGTGGCCGGCGGACCGTCCTCGGCGAAGATCCTATCGACGCTGCGCCAGCTCAACCAGGTCGATATTGTCGGCGCCGATGTCGTGGAGGTTGCGCCGGCCTACGATCACGCCGATATAACGGCGGTCGCCGGCTCGATGGTGGCCATGCAGTATCTCGGCTTGCTGGCCGAACGAAAGGCACGGCAGGATGAGATGAACAACGGCAATCACAACGGTGCCGCGGTGAATCACGGTAACGGCATATAGTCTCGGAATATCAGGGAATTTGATCAGGTCATGAAACCGAAAATCTTCATCGACGGCGAGCACGGTACCACCGGCCTCCAGATCCGGGCGCTGCTTGCCGAGCGAGGCGACCTGGAGATCATTTCAATCCCCACCGAGCGCCGCAAGGAAACGGCGGCGCGCGCCGAATTCCTCAATGCCGCCGATATCGCGATCCTGTGCCTGCCGGACGATGCGGCGAAGGAGAGCGTCTCGCTGATCGCCAACGACACCACCAAGGTCATCGATGCGTCGACCGCGCATCGTGTCGCCGAAGGCTGGGCCTATGGCTTCGCTGAGATGGACAAGGATCAGGCGAAAACCATCGCCACGGCCAAGCGCGTCGCCAATCCCGGCTGCTGGCCGCAGGGACCGATCGCCACGCTGAGGCCACTGGTCACATCAGGCCTGCTGCCGGCGGATTTCCCCATCACCGTCAACGGCATTTCCGGCTATTCGGGCGGCGGACGCCCGATGATCGAGGACTATGTCGCCAAGGGCGAGGACGCCTCGGAGTTCCAGCCCTATGGCCTGACCCTGCAGCACAAACACGTGCCGGAACTGCGGGCCTATGCAAAACTATCACATGAGCCGATCATGCAGCCGGCGGTCGGCAATTTCGCCCAAGGCATGATCACAGTGGTGCCGCTGCAACTGGGCGGCCTCGAGCATGTGCCGACAGGCGCGGAGCTTCATGCCGCCATTGCCGACCATTTCGCCGCCATCAAGGGCGGCGTGGTCGAGGTGGCGCCCTATGCACATCTGGAGCGCATGCCGGAGATCGATCCCGAGATATACAACGGCACCAACCGCATGAAGGTCTACGTCTTTGCCAACGACAAACGCGCGCAGGCGCTGCTGCTGGCGGTCTATGACAATCTCGGCAAGGGTGCCTCGGGTGCAGCCGTCCAGAACATGGACCTGATGCTCGGCCTTTGATGGACGCACCAGCCTTTCCGGCGCGCTGGAAAGTCAGCGCGCCGGACCTCATTGCCGAAACCTTTTCGAGCCGTATCTGGAAGGTTGTTCGCGACGACGGCTCGCCGGCCGTCGTCAAGGCGCTCAAGCCTTTCGACGATGTCGCCGACGAGCTGCGCGGCGAGCATTTCCTCGCCTGGCGGCGCGGCGAAGGCGCGGTGCGCCTGCTTGGCCGCGACGGCCACCGCATATTGCTCGAATATGGCGGCGACACCCTGCTTACGCGGGTTCTCGATGAACAGGGCGACAATGCCGCGACCGCGATCGCGGCCGAGGTGATGACGAAACTGTTTTCACCATCGCAACACCCTTACCCGCCCGAGTTGCAGCCGCTCAGGGAGAGGTACGCCAGCCTGTTCAGGAAAGCCGCAACCGACAAAGACGCGGGTCATGCCAGCATCTATGTCGAGGCTGCGTCGACCGCCGGACGGCTGCTGGATAATCCGCACGATATCAGGCCCTTGCATGGCGATCTCCACCACGACAACATCCTGCACGGGCCGCGCGGCTGGCTGGTGATCGATCCGAAAGGTGTGCTCGGCGATCCCGGCTTCGACGCCGCCAACATGTTCTACAACCCGCTCGACCGGGACGATCTTTGCCTCGATCCGGAGCGGATCGCGCATATGGCCGAAGTCTTTGCCAGGACACTGGGCCAGGCACCGCCAGCCATCCTCGACCACGCCATCGCCTATGGTTGCCTGTCGGCCGCGTGGCACCGCGAGGACGACAATGCGGTCGAGGAGAACCGCGAACTGTCGATCGCCGAGGCGCTCCGGGCAGTGCGGCTCACCTTCTGAGCGCCGCAGTCACATAGCGTTAGACGTAGCGAGGCAGTTCGACTGCAAAGTAGACTATTGCAGCTGCCAAGAGACCAAAGAGAATGTATCTGCGTTTCATCGGTGGCCGTGTCGGCAGTGGATAGGCGCCCTTGGTGCCGCGCCAATGCGCGGCGGCAAAGCCCAGCACGATCAGTGCAAAAGCTTGATGGGTCAGTGCCATATGCAGCGGCACCTGCATCAGCAGCGTACCGACGCCGATCGAGGCCTGCACCAGCACCAGCACAAACAACAGCGTCGCGCGGCGGGCATGGGTCGAGCCGGGCAGCCGACGACGCGTGGCGATCATGTGCCAGAGCGCGACGGCGAAGACCGTATAGGCGCCGAGCCGGTGGACGAACTGCACCGTCTTCGGACTTTCGAAGAAGTTGCGCCATGCCGGCTCGAGGATCAGCAAATCACCCGGGATGATCTTGCCGTCCATCAGCGGCCAGGTGTTGTAGCTCAGGCCGGCGTCGAGCCCGGCGACCAGGCCGCCGAGGTAGATCTGGACCAGCGCCAGGAACACGATGAAGCCGGCCAGGCGCTGCGTCGAGCGATCGGCGGCGGGCTCCGAATGCGGCGCCAGCCCACGCGCGACGACCATGGTGGCGGTGAAGATCAGCGCCGCCAGCGTCAGGTGCGTCGCCAGCCGATACTGGCTCACGGACACACGGTCGACCAGGCCTGAGGCCACCATCCACCAGCCGATAGCGCCCTGCAGGCCGCCGAGAAGCAGAATGCCGACCAACTTTGGCCCCAGGCCGCGCTCGATACGGCGGCTCCCCCAGAAGACCAGCAGCGGCAAGGCGAAAACCAAGCCGACGCTGCGCGCCAAGAGACGGTGCGCCCACTCCCACCAGAAGATCGACTTGAACGCCTCGATGCTCATGCCCTTGTTGAGCTCGGTGTATTGCGGGATCTGCTGGTAGCGCTGGAATTCCTCCTGCCACTCGGCGTCGTTGAACGGCGGGATGACGCCGTGGATCGGCTGCCATTCGGTGATCGACAGGCCGGACTCCGTAAGCCGCGTGGCGCCGCCGACCACCACCAGGGCAAACAGCACCAGAAGCACGACATAAAGCCAGCCGCGCACAAGCGCGCGGTTGTGCAGGTCGCGGTCGCGGGCGACGTATGGCGCGGCGGCTGATATGGCAGCCATGATCTTGTCCCGTCCGGTTGAGGTGGCGGATTGGTGGACCATCGCATTCGTGCTGGCAAGACCATGCAGCGCGGCACGCCGTCGCGCCCGATGTCGCGGGTTGCGCCTGTCCGGCGTTCGGCCTAAGCGGTAGCGATCAACGAGGCCGAGCCATGCCCATTCGCCTGAAAAAGCTGATCGGAATGTTCCTGCTGGTGGCACTGGTCATCATCTATGCCCTGGTCGCATCGATCTTCGCCGTCGCCCGTCTGTCGGAATCGGGCGCGCTGGTGCACTTCCTGTTCTTCCTGTTCAGCGGCCTGCTCTGGGTGCTGCCGGCGATGGGCATCATCAAGTGGTTGATGCTGGAACCGCGGGCGAAGCGCTGAAACGGGCTGGCCCGGTTGCAGAGGCATAGACGGCTGGATCAACGCGCACGGCGGATTGACGACAAACCCCGGTCAGACGGTGACGACCATCTTGCCGGCATTGGCGAGCGGCGTCGTCACGCCCGACAGCATGGTGCGGATATGGGCGAGGTTCTGGTACCGGCCATTGATCGAAATGCGCGGCAAGGCATGCAGGAAGCCGGCATGTTCGGCGCGCAGCACGCCATGGCGGGTCGTCACGGCGGAGACATAGCCGGCGTCGCGGGCAAAGCCGACTTCTCGGCAGCCGACCGCGCTTGCATAGCCATAGGGATAGGCGAAATGGAGTGGTTCGCTGCCAAGCTCTGCTCGGAACATGTCCTTCACGGCGACGATCTCGCGCCGCGCATCGGCCTCGGAGAGCCGCTTCAGATTGCTGTGATTGATCGTATGGGCGCCGATCGTGACCAGCGGATGCGCGGCGACGGTGCGGATCTCATCCCAGTTCATCAGCGTCCGCAGGCGCGAGGCATCCGCGTCGACGCCATTTGAGCTGGCGAGATCGCGCAGCACGGTGCGCAGATCTTCCTCGCGAACCTCGGTGGCGAGGTAGGCGTGCAACCGGGTTATGGCCTGGCTTTTCCGGGACGAGGTCGCGCAATCGATCACCGCCGGACCATTCGAGGTCGACAAAGTCAGGCGGTCGGACGCGTTGACGATATCCTCGGCCACATCCCACCACAGATCGGCGGTGCCGTCGATCAGCCCTGGCGCCACATAGATGGTCACCGGCGCGCCGTGCTTCTCCAGCACCGGCAGGGCCTCGGTCATGTTGTCGCGATAGGCATCGTCGGCGGTGATGGTGGCGAACCGGCCGCCCTTGCCGCCTGCCTTGATGCGCTCCACGGCCTCGTCCATCGAGACGAAAACATAGCCGTCCGCCTTCATGTCGGCGATCACGGCGTCGAGGAAACTGGGCGCGATGTTGAGGTGCCGGTTGACGCTGTCGGGCTTTTCCGGTGTCGCCGTCACGCGGTGCAGCATCAGGATGGCGCCGATGCCGCCGATAAACGGCCTGGCCAGCGGTGCGAGGCCGGTATAACGGGCGACGTTGAGCGCCAGCTTCCGGATTGCCTCCCCACCGTCGATCATTCATTCACCTTTTGCGCCTAGGCTGATCCAAGCACGGAATACGCCTGAGCGCGCCCCAAATCGGGATCAATACGCCTTAAGGATTGAGGTATGGTTGACGCAATGGCGTCATTTGACGGCAATCGGCTCGCGGCGACCGAGGCTTCGCCACGCGCCCTGCCGAAGGACGCCGCCGGGCCATCGGTCTCCGTTGCAGCAGCCGATGGGCTCGCAGCCTATGCAGGGTTCTGCCGCTCGGCGATTTATGCGCCGGCACAGGGCGCGACATGGATCCTGAACTGGGCCGCGCAGTTCGAGCCCGATCTGTTGGTGGCGACGCTCACTCTCGGAGGCAAGCCAGTCTTCGCGCTGGCGCTGGAAGTTGTCAGCCAGGGGCCGTTCCGGGTCGCCCGTTTCATGGGTGGCCGCCATGCCAATGGCAATTTCGCGGCCGCTGACCCGCAATGGCTGGCCAGGGCGGAGAGCGCGGCCGTCGGATCAGTGTTTCGGGCCATCGCCAAGGCTCGGCCCGACATCGATCTCATCGCGCTGGAACGATTGCTGCCCGATCTCGATGGCATCGCCAGTCCGCTCGCATCGCTCGATCATTTCGCCAGCCCCAATCTTTCGCTGGCCATCGACCTTGGCGGGGGCTTCGAGGCGCTGCTGCTGCGCGCTAGCGGCAAGCGCAAACGCAAGAAACATCGGTCGCAGATGCGCAAATTCGACGCCGTCGGCAGCCATCGGCGCATCGAGGCGCGCAGCCCCGACGAGGTGGAGCGATTGCTCGACGCCTTCTTCGAGATGAAGGAGCTCCGCTTTCGCAGGATGGGCATTGCCAATGTCTTCGGCGGCGACCAGACGCGCGCCTTCTTCCGGGCGCTGTTCACGCAGGCCCTGGCCGAGGACACGCCCTCGTTCGTGCTGCATGGCTTGGAGGTTGCCGGCAAGCTGCGCGCCATCACTGGATCGAGCCGCTGCGGCAAGCGCCTGATCTGCGAGTTCGGCGCGATCGCCGAGGACGATCTCTCGCACAGCAGTCCCGGCGATTTCCTGTTCTTCGACAACATCCAGGAAGCCTGCGAGACGGGTTTCGCCGTCTATGATTTCTCCGTCGGCGACGAACCCTACAAGCGGCAGTGGTGCGATGTCGAAACCAGGCATTTCGAGGTGCTGGTCCCACTGACGCTGAAGGGCCGCGCGCTGGCGCAGACGCTTCGCCAGGGCGCGCGGTTGAAGGCTTTCGTCAAGAACAGCCCGACGATCTGGAAACTGACCAAGATGCTGCGCCGCAAGGCAGCCGGACAGGCAGCGCAAGCCGCCACGGACGACGAAAACTAGCCGTCAGAAATTGAGAGCCTCGCGAAGCGCCGGACCCGCCCTGACGCGCAGATCGAGATCGGCCTCGATATGGTCGATATGATGCAGCATCAGCTGGCTGGCCCGTTCGCAATCGCTGCTCTCCAGCGCTCCGACAATTTCCGTGTGCTCGCTATGCCCGCAGGCTGACACGCCAGACCGCCCGTAAAGCGCGATGACAAGCGAGGAGCGCGCGACCAGTTCCTCCATGAAGCGCTGCAGGATGCCGTTGCCGGCGACCGAAGCAAGCAGCAGATGGAAATCGCCGGACGCCTTGATCTCGGAACGCCGCGCGGTCGGACCGCGTTCGGCAATGAAGCGGCCCTCCTCGTCGAGTTGCGCCCTGAAGGCCGCGATGTCGGCGGCGGTGACGCGCCCGCAGGCGGCAACGGCAATGCCGGGCTCGATCAGCCGGCGCGAGGCGAACACCTGGCGGGCCTCCTCGGGCGAGGGGTTGGCGACGAACGCGCCGCGGTTGCGCTCCGTGCGCACCAGGCCTTCGAAGGACAACATCTGCAGGGCCGCGCGCGCCACGGTGCGCGACACATCGAACAGTGTGCCAACCTCGCCCTCGGACAGCTTGGTGCCCGGCGCCAGCCGGCGGTCGACGATGGCGTCGCGCAGATTGTCGCGGATCGCCTGTGCGCGATCCTGATTGGCGCTGTCGGTGGAATAGATGTGATCGGCAATATTCATGGCGATGATGTTCCCGCACCCTTCTAACGCGACTCGCCGTCTGCGCACGAGAGGCAAAGTGAACACAAAGCCGGAAAAGATTGCATACGATTTTTGTGCAGATCGCGCACAATAGCCCATAATTTGTGCAATGCACAAGACAGCCCGCCAGATAGGCAACCGCAGGCAGGCCTGATTTTCCAGACAATTCAAATGCTTGGCCAGTCACCCCGATATTGGCACGCATGATGCATTGGTCAATGCGACCAAACGGGGAAGCCTGAATGTCCAAAGCCGCCGAGATCGACATCGTGTCCGTTTCGAAAGTCTATGGAACGACGACCGCCGTCGAGGATATCAGCCTGAAGATACCGGCGGGCACCTATTGCTGCCTGCTCGGCCCCTCCGGCTGCGGCAAGACCTCGACGCTGCGCATGATCGCCGGCCACGAAAGCATCTCGTCCGGCGATATCAGGCTCGGCAACGCCGTCGTTACCGACCTGCCGCCGGCCAAGCGCGGCACGGCGATGATGTTCCAGTCCTATGCGCTGTTTCCGCATCTCGACCTCATCGACAATGTCGCCTTCAGCTTGAAGATGAAGCGCGTCGACAAGGAAAAGCGCCGCGCCAAGGCGCTCGACATGCTGAAGCTGATGCAGATGGAGGCCTATGCGACGCGCCGCCCGGCGCAGCTTTCCGGCGGCCAGCAGCAGCGCGTCGCGCTCGCCCGCGCCCTGATCACCGATCCGGAAGCACTGCTGCTCGACGAGCCGCTTTCGGCGCTCGATCCGTTCCTGAAGATCCGCATGCGCGCCGAGCTGAAGAAATTGCAGACGTCGCTCGGCATCACCTTCGTGCACGTCACCCACAGCCAGGAGGAGGCGATGGCGCTTGCCGACCTGATCGTGGTGATGAATGACGGCCGTATCGAACAGGCGGCGCCGCCGCGCGACGTGTTCGAGCGGCCGGCCACGGCCTTCGTCGCGCGCTTCATGGGCGACCACAACGTCATCTCCGGCCGGGTCACCGGCAGCCGAGACGGCATGGTCGTCTTCGACGTCAATGGTGGCGGCACGCTCGCCGCCAGCGGCAAGCCGCAGCAGGCGGGCGCCTCGATCGACATCGCCATCCGCACCGACCATGTGCGCATCGGCGCGGCACCCGCGCCCGGGCTCGGCTTCACCGGCATCGTCGCCAACATCGAATATCGCGGCGCCACCGTGAAGCTCTCCGCCACCGGTGCCGGCATCGACGATTTCACCGTCATCATCGACGATTCCGAGTTCTTCGCCAGACCCGTCGCCATTGGCGACGCCGTACCGCTCGCCTGGGATGCCGAGGATGCGATCGTCCTCGGCCGCCTTCATTCATGACATCAACCAAGCAAAACAAGACAGGGGAATAGACATGACAGACACAATGCAACCCAAGACTGGCATCTCGCGCCGCTCGCTGCTCAAGACGGGTGCGGCCGCCGTCGGCCTCGCCGCCGGATCGGGCGTCATTACTGGCTTCCCGACCATCTGGGCGCAGTCCAACATCACCCTGCGGCAGTTCGGCACCGGCGTGTCGAACCTCAACGCCATTGCCGACAAGTGCAAGGCCGACCTCGGCATCACACTGGAGATGACGGCGACCGATTCCGACGCCGCCGCCCAGCGCGCCGTGACCCAGCCCGACAGCTACGACATCGCCGATATCGAATACTGGATCTGCAAGAAGGTGTTCCCCACCGGCGTGCTGCAGCCGATGGATGTCAGCAAGCTGAAATATTACGACGAGCTGGTGCCGCTGTTCAAAACCGGCAAGCTCACCCCCGACAGCGTGATCGCGCAGGGCACCGCACCGCACACGGTGGGCTATGTCGAGGCGCAGGACTCCAAGACCTTCGCCAAGGCGCCGACCAACTGGTTCACCATGGTGCCGACCATCTACAACGCCGACACGCTGGGCATCCGTCCTGACCTCGTCGGCCGCGACATCACCAGCTGGGCCGACATCATGGACCCGGCCTTCAAGGGCAAGACCGCCATCCTCAACATCCCGTCCATCGGCATCATGGATGCCGCCATGATCATGGAAGCCAGCGGCAACATCAAATATGCCGACAAGGGCAACATGACCAAGGACGAGATCGACAAGACGATCGACTTCCTGATCAAGGCCAAGCAGGGCGGCCAGTTCCGCGCCTTCTGGAAGTCCTTCGACGAGAGCGTCAACCTGATGGCGTCGGGCGAAGTCGTCATCCAGTCCATGTGGTCGCCGGCAGTGGCCGCCGTGCGCTCCAAGGGCATCGCCTGCCGCTTCCAGCCCCTCAAGGAAGGCTACCGCTCATGGGGCGGCGGTCTCGGCCTTGCCGCCCACCTCAAGGGCGCCGAACTCGACGCCGCCTATGAATACATCAACTGGTACACGTCGGGCTGGGTCGGCGGCTACCTCAACCGCCAGGGTTACTACTCGGCCAACATGGTCTCGGCCAAGAAGTTCATGACCGAGGACGAGTGGGGCTACTGGATCGAGGGCAAGCCGGCCAAGGGCGAGATCAAGGCGCCCGACGGCACCGTCATGGAAAAGGCCGGCGCAGTGCGCGATGGCGGCTCCTTCGAAGAGCGCATGGGCAAGGTCGCCTGCTGGAACTCGGTGATGGACGAGGACCGCTACATGGTGAAGCGCTGGAACGAGTTCATCGCGGCGTAAGGCTGCGCCTCTCCTCTTCCCCTTCTCCTGCTGGAGAAGGGGAAGGCAGCTCCGCCCGGACAGCACCCGCACCGAGAGCCTAGATGACAGTCGCCCTCGAACGTCCCACCATAGCCGCCAGTCCCATCAGGCGTCGCCGTCGCTTTTCGCTCGGCGCCGTCACGCCCTATCTGCAGTCGGCTCCGCTGGCGCTGATCCTCGGCGCGTTCCTGCTTTTGCCCATCATCATGATCGTCGTCGTGTCCTTCTGGGATTACGACTTCGCCGCCATGTATCCGGATTTCCTGACAACCAACTATTCCGACGTGCTGGGCTCCTGGGTCACCTGGAAGACCTATCTCAATACCATCAAATTCGCGGCCATCGTCTGGGCGCTGACCTTGTTCATCGGCTTCTGGGTCGCCTATTTCCTCGCCTTCCACATTCGCACCACCGCCATGCAGATGGTGCTGTTCCTGGTCTGCACCGTGCCGTTCCTGACCTCCAACATCATCCGCATGATCTCGTGGATCCCGGTGCTCGGCCGCAATGGGCTGATCAACTCGACGCTGGTGCATATGGGCCGGGTGCCAAAACCCATCGAATGGCTGCTCTATTCCGAATTCGCGGTCGTGCTCGCCATGGTGCACCTCTACACGCTGTTCATGGTGACGCCGATCTTCAATACGCTGATGCGCATCGACCGCTCACTGGTCGAGGCCGCCCGCGACGCAGGCGCCTCCGGCTGGCAGGTGCTCTGGAACGTCATCATTCCTCTGGCCAAGCCCGGCATGGCGATCGGCACCATCTTTGTCGTCACGCTGGTGATGGCCGATTTCTCCACCGTGCAGGTGATGTCGGGCGGCCAGAGCGCGTCCGTGGCGCTGATGATGAAGAACCAGATGTCGCTGCTGCAATATCCGGCCGCCGCTGCCAACGCCGTGGTGCTTTTGGTGCTGGTGCTCTTGATGGTCGCCGGCATCCTGCGCATCGTCGATATCCGCCGGGAGCTTTGACGTGAGCCACGAGAAACGCACCCTCGAATTTTATGTGCTGGCGGCCTTCTTCGCGCTGTTCGTGCTGTTCCTCTACGGCCCGCTGTCGGCGATCCTGATCCTGTCGTTCCAGGGCGAGACCGGGGGCCTCACCTTCCCGCTCAACGGCGTGTCGCTGCACTGGTTCGCCAATCTGTTCGAGCGCCAGTCGGTCGGCGATTTCGGCGGCAGCTTCAAGCGCTCGCTGGTGCTGGGGCTGATGGTGATGGTCGTCACCGTCATCGTGTCGCTGCTGGCGGGCCTTGCCTTCCGCCGCAAGTTTCGCGGTGCCACCGCCCTGTTCTATTTGGCGGTCGCCAGTCTCGTCGTGCCCTCCATCATCATCTCGCTGGGCATCGGCGTCGTCTTCCAGCAGGTCGGCTTGCGCCCAGCCTGGTATACCTCGGCCTTCGGCGCGCAGCTGACCTGGACCTTGCCGTTCGGCGTGCTCATCATGTTCGCCGTCTTCAACCGCTTCTCGCCGGCCTATGAGGAGGCCGCGCGCGATCTCGGCGCCACCTCCTGGCAGACCTTCGTCCATGTCGTGCTGCCGATGATCGCGCCGAGCCTGATCGGCGTCGGCCTGTTCGGCTTCACGCTCTCTTACGATGAGTTCGCCCGCACGCTGATGACATCGGGAACCTTCAACACGCTGCCGCTCGAGATCTATGGCATGACCACCAATGTCACGACGCCGGTGCTCTACGCGTTGGGCACGGTGACCACCGTGTTCTCCTTCCTGGTGATCCTGGCGACGCTGGGCGCCATCCTCTATGTCGGCCGCCGCCGGGCGAGAGCATGACCGTGCAGATCCTGGTAGTGAACCCCAACACGACGGCGAGCATGACCGAGACCATCGCGGCCGCCGCGCGCGGCGTCGCTGGCGTCCGGACTGAAGTCGTCGCCGTCACCTCGTCCACGGGGCCAGCCTCGATCGAAGGCTATTATGACGAGGCGATGGCCGTGCCGGGTCTTTTGATGGAGATCGCCGCCGGCGAACGCCGCGGCGTGCAGGCGGCGATCATCGCCTGTTTCGACGACACCGGCCTCGACGCCGCGCGGGCCATGGCCGCCATTCCCATCATCGGCATCTGCGAGGCGGCACTCAGCATGGCCTCCTTCATCGCCCAGCGCTTCACCGTCGTAACCACCACCGAACGGTCGCGCGTGCCGGTGGAGGGGCTGGTGCAACGCTACGGCATGGCCGGACGGGCGCGTGTGCGCGCCGCCGACATTTCGGTGCTGGCGCTCGAGGATCCGGCATCGGGAGCAGTTGGCAAGCTGCGCGACGAGATCGCCCGGGCCGTGGAGCAGGATCGTGCCGAGGCGATCGTGCTTGGCTGCGCCGGCATGGCGGACCTTGCGCACCAGTTGCAGGCGGATTTCGGACTGCCTGTCATCGACGGTGTCGGCGCCGCGATCAAGCAGGCCGAAGCGCTCATTGCGCTCGGCCTTTCGACATCGAAGCGCGGCGCCTATGCCAGCCCGCTGGCCAAGCCCTATCGCGGTATGCTGAAATCGTTCTCGCCCGGAGCTGTCGCCGCGGAGTGAGCACCATGAATCGAACCGTCCGCACGCTGTCGCTGGGGGAATTGACCGACCTCATCGACTGGGCGGCTGCGGAGGGCTGGAATCCCGGCCTGGAAGACGCGGCGATGTTCCAGGCGGCGGACCCGGAGGGTTTCATCGGTGCCTTTGTCAGGGATGAAATGGTCGCCGCGATCTCGGCGGTGGCCTATGGACAGGATTTCGGTTTCATCGGCCTTTACATCTGCCGCCCGGACATGCGCGGCAACGGCCACGGCAAGGCGGTGTGGACCGCGGGCATGGACAGGCTGGCCGGGCGCACCATCGGCCTCGATGGCGTCGAGGAGCAGCAGGCCAACTACCGCAGCAAGGGGTTCGAGCCGGTCTACGAGACCATCCGCTACAGCGGACGACCCGCGGCCCTGCCCGTCCGCGCCGAGCGGCCTAGCATGGCGAGTGCGCAACCGACGCCCGACATCATCGCCTATGATGCCCTTTGCTTTCCCGCGCCCCGGCGGTCCTTCCTGCAGCGATGGCTGCAACCGCCACATCATCATGCCGTAACGGCGATCACGTCGCGGGGAACGGCTGGCTATGCGGTGGCGCGAGCCTGCCGCAGCGGCTTCAAGATCGGCCCACTTTTCGCCGACGACGAGCAGACCGCGCTTGAATTGCTCGGGGAGCTGGCGGGCGCGTGCAAGGGTGGCGAATTGAACATCGACGTGCCGGCCACCCAGGTGGATTTCATCGCGGCGCTCGAGGCGTCCGGTTTCGCACCGACCTTCAGCACCACCCGCATGTACAAGGGCGCGCCGCCGAGGCTCGATGCCAAGAGGGTATTCGGCGTGACGACGCTGGAGCTGGGATAGGTGGGGCGCGCCGCTGAACGCGGTTTTTTCAGGCCGCGGAGCGCCGTCCCGGAGTGCCAGGCGGCTCGTGGCCAATCGGCGTCACCAGCGTCAGGTCGGGGTAACCGCTCTCGATCAGATTGACCGCGGCCTTGGTGACCTCGTCGTCCGGTTCGAGCATGGACAGGAAGACCTCTGTGGCATCGGCCCCGAGACGGCTGATGCCTTGCGCGTCGGCCGGCCCGCATTCGACCACCACCAGATCATAGGCGGTGGTCAGTGACTGCATGATGATCGGCAGCCGGTCGGCGGCGCGCATGGCGCGGACCGGATCGGCGGTGCCGACGGGAATGACGTGGCAGTCCGAATAGAGATCGGCATGGATGACGTCGCTGAACTGCGCCTGCGAGGCGAGCAGATCGGTGATCCCCGGGAAGAGCCCGCTGTCCAGCATCGGCCGCGAAGCGGCACCAGACGCGGTGAGGTCGAGCAGCAGGACGCGGAGGCCGGCGTCGGACACTTCGCGCGCCACCAGGATCGCCGACGCGGCTGCCTCGTCGCCTTCGGGCGAAACGAATATGGCGCGGGCGGCTCCGCTGGCGATCAGCTTTTCCGCGGCCTTCTCGATGTCGATTTCACCCAGCACCGAGCGCGGCCGCTGGACTTCTACAACCGGCTCCGGCTCGGCGACCGATTCGACTTCGGCGACAGGTTCTGCCTTGACGGCAGGCTCGGGCTCGGCAAAGGGCCGCGGTTGCGCCACCATCTCCGGGTCCGCAGCCGCCTCGGACCATTGCGCCTCGGCGCCAGGATTGGCGAACCCGCCGGCGACAGCCGGCTCCAGGCGGGCAGATGGCTCAGGGGCGTCCGGCTGCTGGCGCGCCGTTGCTGGCATAGCCACTTCGTCGATCGGCGCAAAACGGGTGCCTGGAGCCGGGCGCATGGCGCGGCCCGAGAAGAGTTCGCGCAACAGCGTGAATATGGCCGCCAGCAGAAGCGAGGCCGCCGCAGCTGCCCCAACGATCGGCCCAATTTTGGGGAAGTATGGCTCGGAGGGCACCGAAGCCGGTGAGGCGATGCGGGCGTCGACCGGCACATAATTGCGGTCCTGACGCGAAGCTGCCTCGCGGTAATTGGTCAGATAGAGCTCGAGCTGCTGGCGCTTGGCGGCGGCGTCGCGCTGCAGCGCGTCGAGATCGACCTGCTGTTCGCCGGCCTGCGCCGAAGCCGCCTTCAGTTGGTTGACGTCGGAGACGAGCTGGCTTTCGCGCGCCTTGGCGGCGTCGGCCTGCATCACCAGGCCCTTCATGATCTTCTGGGCTTCGCTGCGGATCTGCGCGTCGAGATCGGCGAGCTGTGACTTTGCGGCGCGAACGCGCGGGTGGTTGTCGAGCATCGTCGTCGACAGATCGGCGATGGTGGCGCGCAGCTCGGCCTGACGCTCCCGCAAACGCTGGATCAGGTCGGACGACAGCACTTCCGGCAGCGAATCCAGCGAGCCGCCATTCTGCAGCGCCTTGCGCACGCTGTCGGCGGTGCCTTCGGCCGCGGCGCGGTTGGCCCGCACCCGCGACAATTCGGTCGACAGTTCGGCCAGCTGCTGGGTTGCCAGGGTGGCATTGTTGCCGCCCATCAGCAGGTCGGACTGCGCGCGGTAGGCTGCGACCTTGGCCTCGGCATCCCTGACCTGCTTCGACAGGTCGGCGATCTCGGGCGCCAGAAAATCAGCCGCGGCAGTGTTCGATTCACTCTTGGCCGCGCCCTGCCCCGCAATATAGGCAGCGGCAATGGCATCTGGGATGGCGGCGGCGAGCTTGGGATCCTCCGAGGAGAACTCGATGGCGATGATGCGGGTTTTTTCAACGCCGAAGACGTTGAGCTTCTCGCGCATCTTCTTCAACACGCGTTCGTCGGCCGGAACATCCATCGGGTCGTTCTTCAGCCCAAGCAGGATCAGCACGCGGCTGACCGCCGACATGTTGATCGTTTCGTCGAACTCACGCAGCCGCGCCAGACCGAGTTTCTGCGCCACCTGCTTGAGGATTTCGTTGGACGAAATGATCTGGACCTGGGTGGCGACGCCTTGTTCGTCGAGGATCGGCTTGTCGCCATCATTGTTGCTGCCGGCCGGACGGGTGTAGACGGATTCGCGCGGGGCGATTTCCACCTGCGTCTGGGCCTTGTAATGCTTGGTCGCGAACGAAGCGAACGCAAACGCCAGACCGGTCACCACCAGAACGAAGAGCAATATGCGCAGCCAGTTCCTCGCCAGGCTGGCGAAGAGCTGCCTGAGGTCAACGTCGACATCTGCGGCCGCGGACTGAACGGACATGCATCCCTACTCCGAAACTGGGTCGGGATGCACCGTAAACAACTATGGTAACTCAGCCGTTAAGATCGCGGTAATACTCCATTAGGAATACTGGCCGCGCCCCAAGAAAAACGATAAAAATGGCAAAACCCCTGCTTCGTGCAGCGCTATCGGCCGGCTCCTTTACCGGCCATTAACCCTAACAGGATGATAACGGACCCGATCCCAGATGTTTGCTGCGATGCCGCAGCGGCCAGTCGAAGGTACGTATCCGGTCATGAAAAGCACTGCTTCTCTCTTTCACGCTCTGCTTGCCGTATCGATGCTTGCCGGCTGCTCCAGCTACCGCCCGACGCCGGCTGCCTTCCACGAGGTCCTCGACCAGCCTTACCGTCTCGGCGCCGGCGACCGTGTCCGCGTCACCGTGTTCGAGCAGGATGGCCTGACCAACACCTACAGCGTCGACCAGTCCGGCTACCTCTCCTTCCCGCTCGTCGGCGCCATTCCGGCGCGTGGCCACACCGCGCAGCAGATGGAAAAGGAGATCGCCGACAAATTGCGGCAAGGCTATCTGCGCGACCCCGACGTCTCGGTCGAGATCGATCGCTACCGGCCGATCTTCGTCATGGGCGAAGTGGGTGCCGCCGGTCAGTATTCCTATGTGCCCGGCTTGACCGTGCAGAAGGCCATCGCCATTGCCGGCGGTTTCTCGCCACGCGCCAACCAGGAAAGCGTCGACATCACCCGCGACATCAACGGCAAGGTGATGACCGGCCGCGTGGTGACATCCGATCCGCTGCTGCCTGGAGATACCGTCTACGTCCGCGAACGCCTGTTCTGACAGACACCACGTGGCGGACAAGCTCAGGATCGTCCACTGCTTTCGTTCACCGGTCGGAGGAATTTTCCGCCATGTGCGCGACCTGACCGAAGCGCAGGTCGCCGCCGGCCATGTGGTCGGCATCGTCTGCGATTCGACCACGGGCGGCGAATTCGAGGAGCGCCTGTTCGAGCAGATGAAGGACATGCTGGCCCTCGGCATCCATCGCACGCCAATGCAGCGCCATGTCGGCCCGGGGGATCTCGCCTCGGCCCGGCGCACCTACAGGATCATCAAGGAATTGCGGCCGGACGTGTTGCATGGACACGGCGCCAAGGGTGGCGCCTATGCCCGTCTCTTCGGCTCATTGTTGCGGGTATCAAGGTCTCGCGTAGCCCGCCTTTATTCGCCGCATGGCGGCTCTCTCCACTATGACGAAACGACAGCCACGGGGAAGCTGTTCTTCGCGCTGGAGCGCTCCATGGCGCACTTCACCGATTGCCTGCTGTTCGTCTCGGACTACGAGCGGCGAACCTATCGCAGGAAGGTGGGCGAGCCGCCGATCCCTAACACGCTGGTCTACAACGGACTGCGCGCCACCGAATTCGAGCCGGTACTCATCGGGCCCGATGCGGCGGATCTACTCTATATCGGCATGATGCGCGACCTGAAGGGGCCCGACATCTTCATCGACGCCCTGGCCGCCGCCGGCCCGCGGCTTGGCCGCGCGCTGAGCGCGGTGATGGTCGGCGACGGCGACGACCTGCCGCGCTACCACGCGCAGGTAAAGCGCCTGGGACTTCAAGGCCATGTCCGCTTCCTGTCGCCAATGCCGGCCAGGGAAGCCTTCGGACTTGCCGAACTCGTCGTCGTTCCATCCCGCGCGGAAGCCATGCCCTATATCGTGCTGGAAACACTTGCCGCGGCAAGACCGATGATCGCCACCTCCGTCGGCGGCATACCGGAGATCTTCGGTTCCGGCTCCCCTGCCCTGATCCGCCCCGATCCGGCCGAACTGGCCGGCAAGATGAGCGAGGCGCTGGCCGACCTTGCCGCCTATGGCGCCCTGATGCCCGATGGCCCCGGCCTCAGGGCGCGCTTTGGCGCCGACGTAATGGCCGCCGAAATCGAGAAGGCCTATTTCGCCGCGCTCGGCAGGTAACGCCTGACCCTTTCCAAAGCCACGCGTTGTTTCAAGGGTTTCTTAGCTCTCTTTTGCTATTCACCCTGGGGAAGCTTGCGGACTGTTCCATGAATGAGATCGATCCCGCGCACCGCTTTTCACCCGAAGCGGTGCGTAAATTTGACGGCTCGACCGATGGCGATGCGCCCGGCGGCATGAACGACGTGGCCCGGCAGGTCGCGTCGCAATACCGGCGCGATACGATGTCGCCGATCATGGTCAGCGGCGTCCTGCGCATGGTTGAATTCGGGGTGCTGTTCCTCTCGGGGCTCTGCGTCTATTTCTACTTTGTCGGGTTCTTCAACTATCTCGCCTGGCAATATCCGGTGACGATCGCCGCCGCGTCGTTCCTCGCCGTGGTGCTGCTCGACGTCACCGACTGCTACCAGGTGGTTTCGCTGATGCGGCCGATCGCCAATTTCGGCCGCATCCTGCTGGTCTGGGCCGGCGCCTTCGCGCTGATGGCGTTGACAGCGTTCGTCATGAAGATGTCGGAAGATTATTCGCGGCTTTTGTTCGGCACCTGGTTCGTCGTCGGTTTCGTCCTCCTGTTCGGCCTCAGGCTGGTCATGTCGAGACTGATCCGGCGCTGGGCACGCGATGGCCGCATGGAGCGGCGCGCCGTCATCGTCGGCGGCGGCAAGGCGGCGGAAATCCTGATCCGCTCTGTCGAAAAGCAGCCTTACAACGATATCCGCATCTGCGGCATCTTCGATGACCGCTCCGACAAGCGCTCGCCGCCGATCGTTGCCGGCTATCCCAAGCTCGGCACAATTTCGGAATTGATCGAGTTCGCCCGCATCGCCCGCATCGACATGCTGATCGTGTCGCTGCCGCTGACCGCCGAAACGCGCGTGCTGCAACTGTTGAAGAAGCTGTGGGTGCTGCCGGTCGACATCCGGCTTTCGGCGCATTCCAACGCGCTGCAGTTCCGTCCGCGCGCCTATTCCTTCATCGGTTCGGTGCCGATGCTCGACATTTTCGACAAGCCGATCAACGATTGGGATTCGGTCGCCAAGCGCACCTTCGACATCGTTTTCTCGCTGATCGGAATCATCGTCTTCTCGCCGGTGATGCTGGCGACCGCGATCGCCATCAAGCTCGACAGCAAGGGACCGGTGCTGTTCAAGCAAAAGCGCCACGGCTTCAACAATGAGATCATCGAGGTCTACAAGTTCCGCTCGATGTACACGGACCGGTCGGATCCGACCGCCAAGCAGACCGTGACCAAGAACGATCCGCGCGTCACCCGTGTCGGCCGCTTCATCCGCAAGACCTCGATCGACGAACTGCCGCAGTTCGTCAATTCGCTGCTGGGCTCGCTGTCGCTGATCGGCCCGCGCCCGCATGCGATCGCCGCGCAGTCGCACAACCTTCTCTACAACGAGGTGGTCGACGGCTATTTCGCTCGCCACAAGGTCAAGCCCGGCGTCACCGGTTGGGCGCAGATCAACGGCTGGCGCGGCGAGATGGACACCAATGAGAAGATCCGCATGCGGACGGAGTACGACCTCTACTATATCGAGAACTGGTCGCTGCTGTTCGATCTCAGAATCCTGTTCCTGACGCCGATCCGGCTGCTCAACACGGAAAACGCCTATTGAGCGCGATTTCCCATGAACTGCCGCAGGCCGCGGTCAACGCCAAGCTGACCGCCCTGATTTCCTCCAGTGCGGTGGTGGTCGGCATCCTTCTGTCCGGCTTCGTCATCAGCGAGCCGGCGCCTTACGAAATCTACATGGCCGGGCTGATCGCCATCTGGGCGCTCTTCGGCCTGCGGATTTCTCGCGCGGCCATGCCGCTGCTGGTGCTGCTGGTGACGATGAACATCGGCGGGATGATCTCGATGACGCAGATGGCGGACCTCGCCTTCACGCCGCTCTATCTCTCCGTGTCATTGTTTCTCGCCTTCAGCGCGGTGTTCTTCGCGTCGGTGACAGCCACGCAACCAGGCCTCTACCGGCTGATCTTCAATGCCTATGTCGTCTCGGCGGTGGCGACCTCGCTGCTCGGCATAGCCGGCTATTTCCATGCCTTCCCCGGCGCGGAGATGTTCACCAAATACGACCGCGCCGCCGGCGCCTTCCAGGACCCGAACGTCTTCGGGCCGTTCCTGGTGCTGCCCGGCATCTATCTGCTCTATCTGATCCTGACAGGTTCGGTCGCGCGCATGCCGCTGCTGGCGGTGCCGCTGCTGATCATCGCATTGGGCATCTTCTTCTCCTTCTCGCGCGGCGCGTGGGGCATGTTCGCCGTGTCGGCGGTACTGCTCACCGGCTGCCTGTTCCTGCAGAGCGCCAGCGGCAAATTCCGGCTGCGCGTGGTGATCATGACCATCGCCGCGCTGTCAATGCTGACGATCACCATCATCGTCATCCTGCAATTGCCCGGCGTGGCGGAGATGTTCTCCAGCCGCGCGCATCTCGAACAGAGCTATGACACCGCGCGCCTCGGCCGCTTCGCCCGCTACGCAATCGGCTTCCAGATGGCGATGGAGCGTCCGTTCGGCATCGGGCCGCTGGTCTTCGGCAAGATGTTCGGCGAGGACACGCACGACATCTGGCTGAAAATGCTGATGGACTATGGCTGGCTTGGCTTCGTGTCGTTCCTGACGCTCGTCGTCTGGACCATGGTGGCCGGGTTCCGCATCCTCCTGCGCGACCGGCCGTGGCAGCCCTATCTGTTGTGCGCCTATGTCGCCTTCATCGGCAATATCGGACTCGGCACCTTCATCGACATCGACCACTGGCGCCACATGTATCTGTTGCTCGGGCTGGTGTGGGGCGCCATCGCCCTGGAGTACCGCCATCAGCGGCTGTCGCGGCCGGCATTTCCAGGTGCGCCGGCGATCGCATCCACGCAGGCGCGATAAACGCCGAATTTCGGTTGACCCGGGCAGGGTTATCACGATACATCGCGCTCGGTCCGGAGTGTAGCGCAGCCCGGTAGCGCACTTGACTGGGGGTCAAGGGGTCGTCGGTTCGAATCCGGCCACTCCGACCATTTTAAGACAAGGACTTGCCCCCAAAAGTCCACCTTCATTTTCCATCTCTAGGGTAACGCAGGGAGTACCACTCTCCCTTTCGGTGACGTCCAGCGAGCCGGCGGCGCATCGTTCGCGTCTGCCCGTCGGTCGGCACTTCTTATCCCGTTTGGATTCGGCACCGGTGCCTCTCGGACGTCTCGCGGTGGTGGATCGACATGTTCAAGCTCCGAGGGCGCTTGATTGTCGCGATGAGGGATTGGTGTCTTCTTCGGGTCGGGCTCCTTCGGAGGAGGATCTTTGATTTTGTTCCGCATATCCAGTTTCCTCCAACCCCTGCCGGCCTCAGGATTAGCCGCGGCGCTGCAACAGGGAAAACCGAATCGTCAGCCTCTTGTTCCGTTGTGCCCGTTAAAAACCCGCCACCGTGAGGCAGCGGGTGCTGGCGCGGAATGAGGCTGCGGAAATGACGCCGAAATTCGTCAGCGCACCTTGCGCTTGAGACACTACATCTTTCGGCGGGTAGTGAGCGGACGCTTCGGGTCAGCCAGCACAGCGCCCTCGAGCCCGACTGGTCAGCCCCAGCGGCCACCGCTGCTAGTATGTGCGCCCTTGTCGGTCATTGCCCGCCACCTTCCGACAGGGTGCCGGCGGACCGATCGCAAAGCTTCACCAATATCGCGTCGTACGCTCGGCCAGAGCCGGGCGGAGCTTTACCCAGAGCCGCCTGGGCTCAGGGAGCAGGTGCGCCTTCGTGGATAGATTTCCGGACCTCGGAGCGGAACTCAGGGGTATCGTGTTCCCCATGAACAGACACAGCGTGTTGTACCGCAGCCTCGATCAGTTCGTCCTCCCGATCTGCGGAGATTGCAACGGTGCATTTCATTTCGCTCGGGAATTCTCGGCAGTCAATGTATTTGCGTGCCATAGGTTCCTCCTCGAAATCTCGCTGTTTTCGGCGACCAAACAGCATACTCCTGCCCGCTGACGCAAACAATCTACGTCTATCGGGGGTAGTCTCTCAGTTTGAAATTATTGCGGACAAGGGCGCCGGTTCAATCGAGCTTCTGTATGCGCCCCTTTTCGAGGCGGAACACCCCGCTGTTCCCGCCTTGGCGCTCGAAATCGCTCTGAAGTTCATCCCATGTGCCAAGATACTGGCTGCAATCGGCGCAGCTGATCGGCGTTGAAGGTTGAGCGTCTGTTGGAATCTGCAGACGGATGATGCCGCAATAGGGGCACTCCAATAGATGGTCCAGATACTCGCCGGCCATGATCACTTTCAGCACCCCGCCCGGAACTATCGGGCGAGCAAGCCGCGAACGCAAGGGCTGCAGTACAAAACTACAAGCCGGCGCTCCCTGCCTTCTTCAAGGCGCGGGCGTGGAAAAGAAGCGAAGAACAGTTAGGCCCCAGCAGTCGCACCAGGTCTAGCGCCTGCTCCTCTGATATCCCGGTTTCGATCACCAGGGCTTTTGCGACCTGAGCTTGCCTGATTGAATTGGGATTGGTTTCCGCCACGTCTTGCGCTCCCTGGTGAGGCGGGAGCGCAATGCGGTCTCTCAGCCGGGCGCGCCTTTTGCTAGTTGCACCCGATGTCACCCAAACTAGCGTAGAGATTCGATTAGGCAACTCTATCGGGCGAGGTCGTCAGATTTTCGGCCATGCGGAGCATCGCTCGATCGCTATTGGCAGACATCAATCCATTCGGCGCCGGTAAGGTCGACCATGCGCTGCGGTGCAATCCGTACCGCGGCATTGGTGGCGCCCGCGGCGGGCACCACCTCTTGGAATTCCCGCAGCGAGACGTCGCAATAGATCGGCAGCGGTGCCGGCAGGCCGAACGGGCAGACGCCGCCGACAGGATGGCTCGTGGCGGCAACCACTTCGTCCGCGTCCAGCATGCGCGGCTTGCCGCCGAACTGGTCCTTGAACTTGCGATTGTCCAACCTGGCGATGCCGCTGGTCACCACCAGCATGGTGCGCTCGCCGACGCGTAGGCAGATCGTCTTGGCGATCTGCGCCGGCAGGACGCCGTGCGCCTCCGCCGCCAGCGTCACCGTCGCCGAGCTTGTTTGCGTGACGATGACCTCGATGTCAGGCGCATGAGCGGCGAAGAAGGCACGAACGGAGTCCAGGCTCATAGCGAAAAAACCACAGTTCACCTCGATACACGGCAGACGCGATCGGCGCGGATTTGGATGCCGCAGGAATAAACACGCGCGACCTGTAAATCGGCAAGCCCGGCCTGCTGGAGAACGCCGTGGCATCAACAAGAAACCCGCCAGGCGGGCCTTGGCGGGTTCTTTTTTGCATGGCTGGGCCAGGCCTATGCCAGGGGTCGGCCTTGCGGGGCCGGTTTCGGCGCGGCGGCAACGATGAGGGCGTCCTGAGGCAGGCGAAGCGCGGACGCAATACGACGCAGCTTCGACGGATCGGCCGCCCGGCCGTTCTCGATGTCCTCGATCTCGCCGACCGATAGGCCGCAAGTCAGGGAAAGCTCTTCCACACTGTATCCGCGGGTTTCCCGCATGGCTCTGAGGGTGGTGTAATTCGGCCCGATCTCACCGGCTAACGGTTCGGAGAGGGCATGGCTTTTTGCATTGTTGGGCATTGGCAACTCCGCTGGCTGAAAGAGTTTGATCAAAAATGGAGCGTTGCCTGAGACGAGCAGGAACATGCCCGCTCGCCAGCGATTTGCCAAGAGCCAAACAGGCCGTCACGCTATCGTGAACCGGACCCGCGAGGCGGCGCACGCACATCGCGCCATCAAGTTCTTTTGAACGGCCCGGTACCTTTTTGCCCGGAGGTTTAGGCCCACCTGTTCGTTGTTCTGATGCGCCGGCGTGAAAACCATCCGGTTCCAGCCGGCCCGTTCCCAGAAGGATCTCCGTTATGAACTTCAAGACTTCCCTCCTCGTGCTCGGCACGATTTCCAGCCTTTTCACCGCCGGAGCGGCGACCGCCGAGGCGGCTGACACGCTACGCGTGCGCGGCACGGTGGTCAGTGTCGAGCCGTCGCTGCTGACCGTCAAAACCCGTCAGGGCGACACCTCCGCGATCAAGCTCAATACCGGGTGGAAGATTTCCGGCGTCGCCAGCGCCTCGCAAAGGGACATCAAGCAGGGCGATTTCCTCGGCATCGCCTCCGTCTCGAAGGCGGATGGCGGCAGCGGCGCGCTGGAGGTGGTGATTTTCCCAGCCGCCCTGAAGGGGACTGGCGAAGGCGACCGTCCCTGGGATCTGCAGCCGAACAGCCGCATGACCAACGGCACAGTGGCCGACGTAACCGACATCAGCGGGCGCGCCGTGACGCTGACCTACGACAACGGGCAGACCAAGAAGATTTCGATCCCCGACGGCACGCCCGTCGTGACCTTCGCCCCGGCCACGCCGGCCGATCTCAAGCCGGGCGCGACGGTCTTCGCCACCGCCCAGCGCGAGGCTGACGGGACGCTGAGTTCCAGCCGCGTCGTGGTGGGAAACAATGGCGTGATCCCGCCGATGTAGCCACAATCAGCGGCAAGAGCCGGCTTTTCGGCCCTCACAATAAAGTGTCGGGAAGCCGGTTCCCCAGAAACACGCCGGAAACACAATTCTACAATCGGGAAATACTGACGAAAAAAAACTGGAGCGTAATTCCATTCGCGGCGATCGGGCCATCGACCCGATTTTAAGATCTGCCGGCGAAAGAAGGAAACGATCCATGAAGAAGTCCCTCCTCTCGGCCCTCGGGCTTGCAGTTGCACTCGCTTTCACGGCGCCGGTCATCGGTGCGACGAGCGCCGATGCGGCCCCGATGGCAAAGCATCATCGTCATCATCGCGTCCATCATCACCATGTTCGTCATCACCGCGTTCACCACTACGTTCATCACCGCCACCACATGAAGAAGGCCTACTAAATCCTACTAAATACAGACTGCCAACGAGACGACCGGCCTTGGTTTCTTGTTCAAGGCTGGTCTTCTCCTGGTCATGCGATGCCAGGCTGGACACCAGGCCTTCGCGAACAGGGCCGGGCATCCCGATGATGGCAAGGCCCGATATCTCCTGGATGGACAGCACCGCTCTGCCTGTCGCGCGATGGCAGCTCACGCTTCGCCAACACTTGTCTTATGACCGAGAGCGCCCTTAGCGCCGGCTGAATAGCAGGCTGGCGACCAGACCAAGCACCACAAGCCCAACCGCGGCGGCCGCTGCCGGATGGTCACGAGCCGATTTCTCGACCACCCTGCCCTGTTTGCGGATTGCCGGCATCGCATCGCGCAGGCGTCCCGCGAGATCCGAATATGTGTCGAGCGCGGCATCGCGGCCATCTTCATAGTAGGCGCCACCCCGCTTTGACACCGCCTTGCGCAACGCCACGAGTTCTCTCGAAAGGGCCGCGACCTGCTTTTCGAGGTCGATGTCCGAAAGGGTCGAAAAAGATGCCATCATGCGTTTCCTTGTCTTGCCATGCGACGTCGTCTTGCTGAACGACGTCTTGCAGAAGGAAACGTAACGCCTCACCCCAAGGCGGGTTCCGGTTTCGAGGCTTCAGAGCGCTTCGCGCGGTCAGCGCACCTGGTCAAGCAGGCGCTTGCATTCCAGGAGGTCGAACAGCGCCTCCTGCAGCAGCGCGCGATTGTCGCGCGACAGTTTCGACGAGTCCGGCTGAACCGGACCTTCCTCATCGCTCTTGCCCAGACCGAAAAAGCGACGGCTCGGCTTGACCCTTGGCTGACCAACCAGTTCGTCATCGCCGCCGCGCGGCTGCGCCGCCGGCGTCAGCGGCACCTGATCGGCCTGCTTTCGTTGCGAGATCGCCTCGACGGCGGCCATGTCGCCATTGCCGATTGCAACCAGGAAATGATTGCCGTTCTCGCGCAGCAACTTCTGCACGCCCTTGATCGTGTAGCCCTGGTCGTAGAGCATGTGGCGGATGCCCTTGATCAGTTCGACATCCTGCGGCCGGTAATAGCGACGGCCGCCGCCGCGCTTCATCGGCTTGATCTGGTTGAAGCGTGTCTCCCAGAAGCGCAGCACATGTTGTGGCAGGTCGAGATCTTCGGCGACCTCGCTGATGGTACGGAAGGCGTCAGGGCTCTTGTCCATGGGCGAAATCCTCACGCTGGAGCGTGATCCGGAACGGTCTTCAGCGAGATCAGTCTCAACAAAGAGACGCTCATTCCATTTGCGCGGAATGGATCATACGCGGAACACCAATCCGGCCATGCTGCCGAATCGGGCCTTATTTCAGCGGTTTGTGAAGCAATATTCAAGCCCGGCGTGATCGCGGGGCCGGTTTTCAACCGTACAATGAAGGCTATTTGCCGCCCTTTGCCTTGCTGTTCTGGTGAGAGCGCAAGATGCGGTTCTTCAGCACGTTGGACGATTTGAACGTCATCACCCGGCGCGGCAGGATCGGCACCTCTTCGCCGGTCTTGGGATTGCGCCCGATGCGTTCGTTCTTGGAGCGGACATGGAACGTCGCGAAAGACGACAACTTGACCGTCTCGCCACGCACAATGGCTTCGCAGATTTCGTCCAGCACGGCTTCGACCAGTTCGGCGGATTCAGTGCGCGACAGGCCGACCTTTCGGTAGACGGCCTCCGCCAGGTCGGCACGCGTAAGTGTCTTTCCCCCCATGCGACCGTCCCATCAGTTCAAAACGTAAAATCGGCACAACAACGGTAGAGCCTAAGTAATTGATCCGGCAAGGTCAAGGACCGAAACCGAGCCGTTCGGCACTTACCAGCGAACCAGAACGGCGCCCCAGGTGAAGCCGCCGCCCATCGCTTCCAGGAGGACGAGGTCGCCCTTCTTGATGCGGCCATCGGCAACGGCCACCGACAGCGCCAGCGGCACGGAAGCAGCCGAGGTGTTACCGTGCAGATCGACCGTAACCACCACCTTTTGCTCTGCTATCCCGAGCTTCTTGGCGGATGCGTCAATAATTCGTTTATTGGCCTGGTGCGGCACGAACCAGTCGAGATCGTCGGCCGATATGCCGGCGGCGGAGAAGGTTGCCTCGATGACGTCGGTGATCATGCCGACCGCATGCTTGAAGACTTCGCGACCTTCCATCCTGAGGTGACCGACCGTTCCCGTGGTCGACGGTCCGCCGTCGACGAAAAGCTTGTCCTTGTGCACGCCGTCGGAGCGCAGGCTGGCCGCCAGGACGCCGTGGTCGGCAATCGTGCCGGCCCCCTCGCCCGCCTCCAGGACAAGTGCCCCTGCGCCATCGCCGAACAGCACGCAGGTCGAGCGGTCGCTCCAGTCGAGGATGCGTGAGAACGTTTCCGAGCCGATCACCAGCACACGTTTGGCAAGCCCCCCACGGATGTAGAGGTCGGCTGTCGTGACCGCATAGACGAAGCCCGAACACACCGCCTGCATGTCGAAGGCGAAGCCGTGATGCATGCCGAGCCGGTTCTGGATCTCGACCGCTGTGGCCGGGAATGTGTTGTTGGGCGTCGACGTTGCCAGCACGATCAGGTCGATGTCATCAGGCGTCAGCCCGGCATTGGCAAGGGCGGCACGTGCCGCGGCCTCTCCCAGGGAAGCCGTCGTCTCGTCGTCGGCCGCGATATGACGCTGGCGGATGCCGGTACGCTGGGCGATCCACTCGTCCGAGGTTTCAACCATGCCCTCGAAATCGGCATTCTTCATGATGCGGCGGGGCAGCGCGGCGCCCATGCCGCGCACGACTGATCTGATCAAAGTTCTTTCCTATTCCTTCGCGTCGGTAACGACGTCGGATTTCCGGGATGACAGGGCACGCGGGTTGCGCGCATGAAACAGGTCCAGGTCGGCTTCGATGCGGTCGAGCAGATTGTTGCGCACCATGTCATAGCCGAGCTCGATCGCCGCGGCGAACCCGTCCGAATCTGCACCGCCATGGCTTTTGACGACAATGCCGCTCAGCCCCAGGAAGACGCCGCCATTGGAGCGGCCGACATCCATCTTTTCGCGCAGGCGATCGAAGGCGCCCTTGGCGAAGACATAGCCGATCTTGGCCATCAGGGTGCGGCTCATCGCGGCGCGCAGATACCCCGCGATCTGGCGAGCGGTGCCTTCCGCGGTCTTCAGTGCGATGTTGCCGGCGAAGCCCTCCGTGACGACCACGTCGACCGTACCCTTGCCGATATCGTCGCCTTCGACGAAGCCGTGATAGTTCATCGAGGCCATGTTGGCCTCGCGCAGCATGCGCCCTGCCTCCTTGACCTCTTCCTGGCCCTTGATCTCTTCGACGCCGACATTGAGCAGGCCGACGGTGGGCCGTGCAATGCCGAAAACGGCGCGCGCCATGCCGGTGCCGAGAATGGCAAAATCAATGAGCTGTTGCGCATCGGCGCCAATGGTGGCGCCGACGTCCAGAACCACGCTTTCGCCGCGCAATGTCGGCCACAATGCCGCGATCGCCGGGCGATCGATGGTGGCCATGGTGCGCAGGCAGAATTTCGACATCGCCATCAGCGCGCCGGTGTTGCCGGCGGAGATGCAAGCGTCAGCGGCACCTGACTTGACCGCTTCGACCGCCTTCCACATCGACGACTTCCAGCGGCCATGGCGCAACGCCTGGCTGGGCTTGTCGTCCATCCTGACCGCGATCTCGCAATGGAAGAATTCGCTCACCTCGGCCAATTTGGGGAACTTGGCCAGTTCGGGGCGCACAAGTTCCTCACGCCCGTAGATGACGAAGCGGATGTCGGGACGGCGAGTCGCGACCGTCATGAGCGCCGGAATGACCACGGCTGGTCCGTGATCGCCGCCCATGGCATCGATGGAAATCCTGATCACGCGGTATTCATCTCACGGTTAGGCGGCAGTCGCTTAGCGATCGCAAAGGTTCGGCGAAAATAGCGGTTTTGGCTTTTCGCACAACCGACTTTTCCATCGCGGGCGAGGTTTTCAGGATTTTCCCAGCAAGGATCGCAGTTTTTGCTGAAATTCATTCTCCGCCGCTTCGGTATCGCCGCCGGCATCCAGCGACGCGCCCGGCTTGCGCGGGTAAGGGTCGATGGCCAGTCCGAAGAACTGTTCGGCTAGCGCCCCGACATCGATGGTGTCGCCGGAGAATGTTTCGGGGCTGTCGGGCCCGTCCGCATCGAGCAGGATCTCGCCACCGCCCTCGAACCCCTGCCGCCCAAGCTTGGAATCCTCGGGCAACAGCAGTGCCTCGACCGGCTCGTCGATATGCGCCTGGACGGGGTCGAGCGTGACGATGCAGGCCTGCGTGATATCGGCCTCGACACGGCCACTGACCTTGACGCCATTGCGCTTCCAGGAAACGACAAGGAGTTCGGCGCGATAGGCTTCGACCGACAGCAGCCCGTGCTCCTCGGCGAGCGCGGCGCGCTGGGCGGCGTCGGCCTCGATCACCACCGGCAGGCCCTTCTGCGGCAGCCGGGCGACATTGGCGAAAAAGGAAACCGGGCTTCGCGGATCAGCATGTTTCATCAAGCACCTCCCTTGGCGAGCGGAAACACCGCCGTGCCGGAAACGATCGATTCGGACGGCTGGGCGGCCAGCTGCCGGCAGGCGTCGGCGACATAGTCGGCCAATTGCGGCGCCTCCGGCCACGTGCCGGCATCGGGCCGGACATTGCGTGCCAGTGCCGCGGTCAGGCCGTCGCGATCGTTTCTTTCCAGCGCATCATCATAGGCGGCGGTGCGGCCATAGAACATCTTCGCCAGTTTCTTCATGCGCTTGGGCACGCCGACATCGCCAATGCCCAGTTCCCGCAGCGAATGATCGACGTCGAGAAAGAACTCGTCGATCAGCACCTGGGCGATCTCCTGCGCCACGCCGTCTTCGCCGCGCAAGCGATGCTGGAACAGGAACATATGCAGCGAAAGCATCTCGAAACGGCCGAGCGGCGTGTCCGGCACATCCCAGTGGGAATAAAATACGGTCTGCCGCGCCGCCGCCACGATTTGTGCGTAAAGCGCGTCCGTTATGGCGCGGTTGGCGTGGCGTTCGCGACCAAAAAGGCGCTGGAACATGGGGATGGTCTCCCGGGGACCGTTTGTTGAATTGGCCTTGTTGCATCGGCAGGCAAGCTGGTTTACCGGTTTTGCGGCCCAGCGCAAGTTGCGGCGATATAATGGAGAATTGTTGTTGCGCGCGCTGAATTTCAAGTCGACCTTCTCGTCCAGGCCTGCCGGCGCGATCTCGCTGCTGCTGGTCGTTTCGGCGCTTTCGGCGTGTCACACCAACAAGATGATCGGCGACCTCAATCCGAGCGAGACATTCACGCAAGGTTACGTCTACGACCAGCAGGCCGTCGATTCGGTGCCAGTCGGTTCCAGCCGTGAGCAGGTGCTTCTGGCGCTTGGCACGCCGTCGACCACGGCGACTTTCGACAACGAGGCATTTTATTACATTTCGCAGACGCGCAAGCGCTATGTCGCCTTCGATAAGCCCAGGCTCGTCGACCAGAAAGTTCTGGCGGTCTATTTCGGCGCCGATGGCCGCGTCACCCAGATCGCCAATTACGGCATGAAGGACGGCAAGATTTTCGACTTCATCTCGCGCACCACGCCGACTGGCGGCAAGGACCAGAACTTCCTCAGCCAGATCATCAACGGCGCCAGCAAGCTGGCGCCCGGCATCCCCGGCGGCGGTACTCCCTGATCATCAGACCCTGCTTCCCCGTGGGAAGCAGCACCATCTCAGGCGACCAAAAACCCGTGGGAGCGATCCCACGGGTTTTTGTTTGGCCAAGGCGAGCAGACGGGGGCGAGCCGGCGTTAAATCGAGCGGATCTTGGGGTTTGAAGTGGCCGTGGAACCTGACGGAGCCAAACAAAAACCCGCAGGGATCGCTCCCCGCGGGTTTCTATCTGACGGCCAGGTTACGTTCAGCCGTGCGCGAGCACGGCCAGAAGCAGGAGCGCCACGATGTTGGTGATCTTGATCGCCGGATTGACCGCGGGGCCGGCGGTGTCCTTGTAGGGATCACCGACCGTATCGCCGGTCACCGAAGCCTTGTGTGCCTCGGTACCCTTGAGATGCTTGACGCCGTCCTTGTCGACAAAGCCGTCCTCGAACGACTTTTTCGCGTTGTCCCACGCGCCACCGCCCGAAGTCATCGAGATGGCGACGAACAGGCCGTTGACGATGACGCCGAGCAGCGAGGCGCCGAGGGCGGCGAAGGCCGAGGCCTTCGAACCCGAGATCAAGAGCACGCCGAAATAGACGACGAGCGGCGCCAGCACCGGCAGCAGTGACGGGATGATCATTTCCCGGATCGCCGCCTTGGTCAGAAGGTCGACTGCACGCGCGTAGTTCGGCTTGGAGGTGCCGGCCATGATGCCGGGATCCTCGCGGAACTGCTTGCGCACCTCCTCGACGATGGCGCCCGCAGCGCGGCCGACGGCCGTCATGGCGATGCCGCCGAACAGGTAGGGAATCAGGCCGCCGAAGATCAGGCCGGCGACGACGTAAGGGTTGGAGAGATCGAAGGAAATCTCGCCCATGCCCTGGAAGTAGGGATATTTGTCGCCGTTGGCGGCAAAGAACTTCAGGTCGTTCGAGTAGGCGGCGAACAGCACCAATGCGCCGAGACCTGCCGAGCCGATGGCATAGCCCTTGGTCACGGCCTTCGTGGTGTTGCCGACAGCGTCGAGCGCGTCGGTGGAGTGGCGCACTTCCTTGGGCAGACCGGCCATTTCGGCAATGCCGCCGGCATTGTCGGTGACCGGGCCGAAGGCGTCGAGCGCAACGATCATGCCGGCAAGGCCGAGCATGGTGGTGACGGCGATCGCCGTGCCGTAGAGGCCGGCGAGCTGGTAGGTCGAGATGATGCCGCCGACGATGACGATGGCCGGTAACGCCGTCGATTCCAGCGAGACCGCGAGGCCCTGGATGACGTTGGTGCCGTGGCCGGTGACCGACGCCTGGGCGATCGAGTTGACCGGGCGCTTGTTGGTGCCGGTGTAGTATTCGGTGATCACCACGATCAAACCCGTCACCGCAAGGCCGATCAGGCCGCAGATGAAGAGGTTCTTGCCGGTGATGACCATGCCGGCGACCGTGCCGATCTCGCCCCAGCCAAGGCATACCGAGGTGGCGACGCCGAGGCCGGCGATCGACAACAGACCGGTGACGATCAGGCCCTTGTAGAGCGCACCCATGATCGAACCGTTGGCCCCGAGCTTGACGAAGAAGGTGCCGACGATCGAGGTCAGGATGCAGGCGCCGCATATGGCGAGCGGATAGAGCATAGCGGCGCCGAGAACGGCGGTGCCGCCGAAGAAGATGGCACCGAGAACCATGGTGGCGACGACCGTCACCGCATAGGTCTCGAACAGGTCGGCGGCCATGCCGGCACAGTCGCCGACATTGTCGCCGACATTGTCGGCGATGGTGGCCGGGTTGCGCGGATCGTCCTCGGGAATGCCGGCTTCGACCTTGCCGACCAGATCGCCGCCGACATCGGCGCCCTTGGTGAAGATACCGCCGCCGAGACGGGCGAAGATGGAGATCAGCGAGGCACCGAAGCCGAGCGAGACCAGTGAGTCGATAACGATGCGGTCATTGGGCTGCAGGCCCATGGGACCGGTCAGGATGAGGTAGTAGATCGAGACGCCGAGCAGCGCCAGGCCCGCCACCAGCATGCCGGTGATGGCGCCCGACTTGAAGGCGATGTCGAGACCGGCGGCCAGACTGTTGGAGGCCGCCTGTGCAGTGCGCACGTTGGCACGCACGGAAACATGCATGCCGATGAAGCCGGCAGCGCCCGACAGGACGGCGCCGATCAGGAAGCCGATCGCGGCGGTGATCGAAAGCAGCCACCAGGCGAGCAAGAGCACGACCACGCCGACGGTGGCGATGGTGGTGTACTGGCGCGCCAGATAGGCTTGCGCGCCTTCGCGGATGGCGGCGGAGATTTCCTGCATGCGTGCGTTGCCCTGGTCGGACGCAAGGACCGAACGTGTCGCCCAGATAGCGTACAGGACAGAAAGCAAGCCGCAGGCGATGACGGCGGAAATAATGGTCATTGCCGATTTTTCCTCGATTGTTGGCCCAAATGAACCCCTCCCTGGGCCGATGAGATAAAGATGGAATCCCGCGTACGGAATCCGCCTCTTCGCATCGGTGTATGCGAAACAGTGCCGCGAACGTCAAGATATTGTTCAGTTTTTGCCCGGCTTTCGCCCAAAAGACAAAAGTCGCGACGACCCTGCCTGGCGTGGCCCTCATTTAGATCGATTGAAATGACGCAAGGGGATCGTGCCGACAAAGCCATCAGCTTCCAAAGGACTACTCCGCCTCGCGCCCCATGCGCCGCGCCGCATAGCGCTCGATCGCCGACAATCCGTCGTAGATCAGCACGGCAAGCGCCGCCACGATCAGGCCGCCCTGCAGGATGAAAGCAAGGTTGTTGGACAGAAGGCCAGCAATGATCACCTCGCCCAGCGTCTTGGCGGCAACCGTCGAGCCTATGGTGGCGGTGGCCAGGCTGATCACCACCGAGAGCCTGATGCCGCCCAGGATGATCGGCGCGCTGAGCGGCAGCTCGACCTTGGTGAGCCTTTGCCAGCCGGTCATGCCCGCGCCGCGCGCCGCCTCGACGACATTGGCCGGCAGCGTCGTCAACGCGGTCAGAGCATTCTCGAAGATCGGCAGCAGGCCATAGAGAAACAGCGCAATCAGCGTCGGCTTCTCGCCGAAGCCGACAGCCGGCACGGCGAGCGCCAGCACCGCCACCGGCGGGAACGTCTGGCCGATATTGACCAGGCTGCGCGACAGCGGCAGGAATTCGGCGCCAGCCGGCCTGGTGACAAGGATGGCCAGTGCCACCGCAACGATGGTCGCCGCGGCGGTGGCGATCAGCACGATGCGCAGATGCAGCAGCGTCAGCGTCAGCAGGCTGCCCTGATTGTAGATCACCGGCGCGTTGTTCTCGGTCAGCGGCTTGAGCAGCGGCTCAAACCAGCCCGGACTGGTGACGAACGTCGCAAGCAAAACCACCAGCGCAAGCCTGAGCAGCAAAGGCAGCCAGGCTCTCATGCCGGCCTCGCCGCCCGCTTGACCAGCCCATCCACCGTAACGCGGCCGAGTGGCTTGCCGTCGGCCCCTTTGACCGGCAGCGCCGGCCGGCCTGTCCACAGGAGTTCAGCCAGTGCATCGCGCTGGCTGGCATCGCCGGGGATGGCTTCGCCCTCGGCGGTGCCGTTCTCCACCGCGTCACGCACCCGTCCCAGCGACAGCAGCCTGAAGGGCCTTTCGCTGGCGCCGACCAGGGTCTCTACGAAGCTGCTGGCCGGGTTTGCCAGGATCTCGGCGGGGTTGGCGTATTGCACAAGCTTGCCGGCATCCATGACGGCGATCTTGTCGCCCATGTGCACTGCCTCCTCCATGTCGTGGGTGACGAGGATGATGGTGGTGCCGAAGCGCTTCTGGATCGCCAGCAGATCTTCCTGCGCCTTGGTGCGGATGATCGGATCGAGCGCGCCGAACGGCTCGTCCATCAACAGCACGTTGGGTTCGGCGGCGAGCGCGCGGGCCACTCCGACCCTCTGCTGCTGGCCACCGGACAGTTCGTGCGGGTAGCGCGGTCCGAATTCCTGGGGGTCGAGTTGGTAGAGCGTCATCAGTTCATCGACGCGCGCCTTGATGCGATCTTTGTCCCAGCCAAGCAGCACCGGCACAGTGGCGATGTTCTGCGCCACGGTGCGATGTGGAAACAGGCCGTGGCCCTGGATCGCATAGCCGATGCTTCGGCGCAGTTCGTAGCCCGGCACCGAACGATTGTCGGCGCCGTCTAGCTTGATGATGCCAGCGGTCGGTTCGACCAGCCGGTTGATCATGCGCAGCAGCGTCGTCTTGCCCGAGCCCGAGGTGCCGACAATGACGGCGATGGTACGTGGTTCAATGACCATCGAGACGTCGTCGACGACGGTGGTCGTGTCATAGCGCTTGGTGATGCCTTCGATCTCGATCATGCCGTGTCAACCCTGCGCTTGGTGGCGGTCATTTCGATCATTGCGTCGAGGATGATGGCGGCAGCGAAAGCGAGCGCCACGGTCGGCACCGCGCCGAGCAGCACCAGGTCCATCGCGGTCTGGCCAACGCCCTGGAAGACGAAGACGCCAAAGCCGCCGCCACCGATCAGCGCTGCGATGGTGGCAAGGCCGATGTTTTGCACCAGGACGATACGGATGCCGGTGAGGATCACCGGAAAGGCCAGTGGGAATTCGACGCCGAACAGGCGCTGGCGGTCGGTCATGCCCATGCCGCGCGCCGCGTCGTTGGCGGCGCGCCCCACGCCGGCGAGGCCGACCACGGTGTTGGCCACAACCGGCAGCAGCGAATAGAGGAACAGGGCGACGAAGGCCGGCGCCGTGCCGATGCCTCTGATGCCGAGCGCGGCCGCTCCCGGCACATGCGTGGCGATCCAGCCGAGCGGCGCGATCAGCAGGCCAAACAGTGCGATCGAAGGAATGGTCTGGATGATGTTGAGCACGTTGAGCACACCGGCCCGCAGCCTTTCGCCACGATGACAGAGTATGCCGAGCGGCAGGCCGACGACGACCGCCGCAAGCAGCGAGCCAAGCGCCAGCGTCACATGCTTGGAACCTTCGACCCAGAAACTGTCGGCGCGGTTGGCGTATTCCTTGAGGATGGAAAGGTCGTTCCAGGCCCCCGACACCAAGAGCAGCCCAATGGCCCCGGCGGCGGCAACCAGCACACCGACACGGGCCCATGGCGACAGGTTCAGCCTCGTCAGCACGTCCGCCAGCAAAAGCGTGAAGGCAAAGATGAGTACCCAGAAACCGGAGGCCGGCGATACCCTGGCAAGGGTATTGCCGGCCGGCGTCAAGAATGTGCCAGCGACGCCGACGAGCAGCGCGAGCGCGGCAAGCGCCACGACACTGGACGCAAGGCGCAGCACAAGCGGTGTCCTGAAGAGCGCTGTGAGCGCCGCGACGATCACGATAGCCATCAGCAATGGCCCGGCGGTTGCCGGCAGCGCCTCGAGAATCGAGCGCGCCTGGCCCGGAACGATCCGATTGGCGCGGAACGTGGCGAAGGGAGCGAGGAACGCCGCATAGGCCGCGATCGCGGCAATGACCACGCCGAGCTTGTCGAAACGGATGTTCACGCCCTCCCCCGTCGGTCGTTCCGGCGCGCCACGCGAGCGGCGCGCCGGAATCGTCCTACTTCAGAAAGCCGTTCTTCTTCAGGAAGTCCTCGGCGACGCCCTTGACCGGCTCGCCGCCAACCTGCACACGGCCGTTCAGTTCCTGCAGCGTGACCAGGTCGAGCTTGGCGAAGACCGGCTTCAGCAGCGTCTCGATTTCGGGATGTTGCTTGAGCACGGATTCGCGGATGATGGGCGCCGGCTGGTAGACCGGCTGCACGGCCTTGTCGTCCTCGAGCACGACAAGGCCCGACGGCGCGATGCCGCCATCGGTGCCGTAGACCATGGCGGCGTTGGCGCCACTGGTCTGGTTGGCGGCCGCGGCGATGGTCGCCGCGGTGTCACCGCCCGAAAGCGTGATCAGTTGGTCCGGCTTCAGCGTGAAGCCGTAGGTGGTCTGGAAGGCCGGAAGGGCGGCCGCCGAATTGACGAACTCGGCGGAAGCCGCGAGCACCACCTTGCCGCCGCCGGCGACGTATTTGCCGAAGTCCGACAGCGTCACGAGCTTGTTCTGGTCCGTCACTTCCTTGCGCAGTGCGATCGCCCAGGTGTTGTTGGCCGGCGCCGGCGACAGCCAGACGATCTTGTTGGAGTCGTAGTCGAGCTTCTTGGCTGTCTCATAGGCCTTGGCGGCGTCCTTCCAGACCGGGTCGTCGGCCTTCTCGAAGAAAAAGGCGGCGTTGCCGGTGTATTCGGGATAGATGTCGATCTCGCCGGCGGTGATCGCCTTGCGCACCACCGGCGTGCCGCCGAGCTGGATGCGGTCCGATGTCTTGATGTTGTTGGCATTGAGAACGAGCTGGATGATGTTACCGAGCACGCCACCCTCGGTGTCAATCTTCGAGGAGACCACCACCTGAGCACTGGCGGAAGCTGCCGTGATGGCCAGCGCCAATGCCGCGCCGGCGAAAACCTTGACTGAAAACATCGTGAAAACCCTTTGCTGTGAACCGGAATGCGGCGGCCGCATATGAGCATGGCTTCAACGGCCAGTCGGGGCACACGGTTTCATAACAATAGGCACAGGCGCAATAATTTTGTTTCAGATCGGCAAATTCAACCGAAGCAATCCTGACAGCATCATGCCAGTTCGACAGCAGTTTTGGGATCAGGTGCGCGCGTTGCGCGGAGCCGTCAACTTGAGTGCGCCGAGGGCCACGAAGCACAGAACGGTGACCGGAAAGATCATCCAGTTCAGCATCTCCCAGCCCCAGGCGTTGTAGACCATGCCCGACAGCAGCGACGCGCAGGCGACGGAGCCGAACAGGACGAAGTCGTGGAACCCCTGCACCTTGCCCTTTTCCGACGGCCGGTAGCTGGCCGCGACCATGGCGGTGGCGCCGATGAAGCCGAAATTCCAACCAAGGCCGAGCAGGATCAGCGACGTCCAGAATTGCCACAGCGCCAGCCCCGACAAGGCAACGGCAGCGCAGCCGATGAGCATGATCAGGCCGATGGCGACAATGCGCTCGGCGCCGAAGCGATGGATCAGCGAGCCGGTGAAGAAGCTCGGCGCGAACATCGCCATGACGTGCCAGGAAATGCCCAGCGTCGCATCGTCCTCCGACAGGCCGCAACCGACCATGGCCAGCGGCGCGCCGGTCATGACGAAGCTCATCAGCGCGTAACTGCCGACGGCGCAGAACAGCGCGGCGACGAAGCGCGGCCTGGTGACGATTTCGGACAGGGGCCTGGCATCGCCGCCGGAAACGTCAACCTTGCTCGCCGCCTTCGCCGGCAGGCGCAGAAACGACAGGATCATCGCGCCGACGGCTGCCAGCGGCAGGATGGAGGCGAACGATCCGGCAAACATCACCGGTGCGAACAGTTCCCGGGTGAAGATGACGATCTGCGGCCCGAGGATGGCGGTGACAATGCCGCCGGCCAGCACGAAGGAGATGGCGCGCGCCTTGAACTGCGGAGGCGCATTGTCGGCGGCTGCGAAGCGGAATTGCTGGACGAAGGCGCCACCGATGCCGATCACCAGCAGCGCGAACGCGAACAACCAGAAACTGCCGTGGAAAAGCGCCAGTGTGGCAATCAGGCCGCCAAGCGCGGTGACGACGGTTCCGGTCATGAAGCCGCCGCGCTGGCCCAGCTGGCGGATAATGGCCGCGGCGGGCAAGGCGCCCAGCGCGACGCCGATGTTGAAGCCGGTGATCGGCGCCGTGGCCAGCGATTTGTCGGCACCGAGCAGGTATTGGCCGGCCAGCGCGCCCATCGAAATGGCGATGGGTGCCGCCGAGCCGATAATCGCCTGCGAGGCGGCGAGGATCAGCGCGGTGCGCCGCGCCTCCCTGCCCGTCTCGATGGCGATGGCCGTCACGATGCGTCCTTGCCCCGCCCCTCGCCGCGCACCCGGCGTGACACGCGGTCGAGTACGGCATTGACGAGTTTCGGCTCGTCTTCCTCGTAGAAGGCCTTGGCAATGTCGACATATTCCGAAACGATGACCGCCACCGGCACGTCCTCGCGCTTCATCAATTCATAGACGCCGGCGCGCATAATGGCGCGCAGCGTCGAATCGAGCCTCGACAGCGGCCAATCATCGGTCAATGCTTGGCGGATGACTGGATCGATGGTCTTCTGGTTCTCGACGACGCCGGTCAGGATGGCGCGGAACCATTGCGCATCCGCCTCGCGATAGAGCGCGCCGTCGACTTCCTTGCCAAGCCGGAACGCCTCATATTCGGCGGTGATCTCGAAGACACCGCTGCCGGCGACATCCATCTGATAGAGCGCCTGCACAGCGGCCAGACGGGCCGCGCCACGCTTGTTGGCATGGCGCACAGCGGGCTGTCCGGGCGAAGCGGGCTCGCTCACGATCGCGCTCCCAATTGTTCCTTGAGCGCGATCATGGTCAGCGCCGCTCGCGCAGCAAAGCCACCCTTGTCGCCTTCCGAGCGCTTGGCCCGCGTCCATGCCTGGGCGTCGTTCTCGGTGGTCAGGATGCCGTTGCCGACACAGACCGAGTCCTGCACGGACAGGTCCATCAGCGCGCGGCTGGATTCATTGGCGACGATATCGAAGTGATAGGTGTCGCCACGGACGATCGTGCCGAGGGCGACAAACCCATCGTAATTGGTGCCGCCTTCCGCCGCGCCGTCCAGCGCGAAGGTGATCACTGCGGGAATTTCGAGCGAACCTGGAACGGTGACGACGTCGTAAGTCGCGCCCGCTTCATCGAGCGCGCTCGTCGCGCCGTCGAGCAGCGCGTCGGCAAGGTCGTCGTGAAAGCGCGCTTCGACAATCAGCAGATGCGCCTTCGCCTTCGGACGAATGAAGGCTTTGCCGTGTTGGGATGTACCAGCCATAAAAGTCTCCGGGGGGTTGCCGGTGACTTAGGCCGAAGCCGGATTGATCGCAAGCGGAAGATTGCTGGAGTGTGTCAGACGCATTGGACCGGCCGGTCCGGCAGACTTTCTAGAGCCCCTCTTTCGCCGCCTCCGCCAGTCGTGCCGCATAGCGGGCCATGGTGTCGATCTCGAGATTGACGCGGTCGCCGACCTTGCGCTCGCCCCACGTGGTCACGGTCAGCGAGTGGTGGATCAACAGCACGTCGAAGCGGGTGCCCTCGACCTTGTTGACGGTGAGCGAGGTGCCGTCGAGCGCGACGGAGCCCTTTGGCGCGATGAATTTGGCCAGATGGCGCGGCGCCTCAAGCGTGAAGCGCACCGCGTCGCCCTCGTCCTTGCGCTCGACGATCTCGGCGGCGCCGTCGACATGGCCCGATACGATGTGGCCGCCGAGTTCGTCGCCTATCTTCAGCGCCCGTTCGAGATTGACCTTGGTGCCGGATTTCCAACTCGACGCCGTGGTCAGCCGCAAGGCCTCTTCCCAGGCCTCGACCTCGAACCAGCGCGCGTTCGAGCCATGTTCGGGCAGCGCCGTGACCGTCAGGCAGACGCCGCCACAAGAAATCGAGGCGCCAATGGCGATGGTTTCGGGGTCATAGGCGGTATCGATGCGCAAGCCGACGCCTTCGCTAAGCGGCTTGATGGCCGCGACGGTGCCGATATCGGTGACAATTCCGGTAAACATCGATGCTGATCCCTAGAGGTCCCTTACCCACTCGGCGTAGCTGTCCTCGCCGAAGCGCATCTCGCGCAACTTGCGGAAGCCTGCCGGGATATGGTCGGCATCGACCGGCGATGCAATGCCATCCTCGCCAATAGCCTCCGGCCCCTGGAACAACACGATGCGATCGACCAGATCTTCGTCGAGGAATGCCTTGGCGACCTGGGCGCCGCCCTCGACCAGCACGCTTGCCATGCCGAGCGCCGCCAGGTCTTCGAGCAGTTCCGGCAAGGCGACGACGCCGTCATGGGTTTCGGTGCCGATGAAGCGTACGCCGGCGCGTTCGAGCGCGGCGCGACGGTGCGGATCGGCTTCAAGACAGGCAGCGACATAAAGCGGCACGCGGTCGACACCGGAAACCAGCTTCGAGGCTTCCGGGAGCCGTATCTGGCGATCGAGGATGATGCGCGCCGGCGAACGGTTCTCCAGCCCCGGCAGGCGCACGGTCAGCGCCGGATCGTCTTCCAGCGCCGTGCCGATGCCAATCAGTATGGCGTCGGACTCCGCGCGCATCAGATAGACGTCGCGGCGCGCGATCTCGCCGGTGATCGCGACCTGGCCGGCGCCTTTCCTGCCGATCTGGCCATCGCTCGAAAGCGCAAGCTTCAGCGTCACTTCCGGACGTTTTCGCAGAGATCGAATCAAATAACCCGCCATCTGCTCGGCGGCATCCGTGGCCAGGACCTTCTCCACCACCTCGATGCCGGCGGCGCGCAGGATGGCAAAGCCCTTGCCGGAGACACGCGGATCAGGGTCGCTGGCGGCCCCCACGACGCGCGCAATCCCGGCATTGACCAGCGCAATGGCGCAAGGCGGGGTGCGGCCGTGATGCGCGCAAGGTTCTAGCGTGACATAGGCGGTGGCACCACGCGCGAGCGCGCCGGCCTCGGCCAGCGCCTCGGTCTCGGCATGCGGCCGGCCGCCGACCGCGGTGACACCGGTGCCGACGATCATCGGCCCCGCGCCGTCATCTCGCACGATCAGCGTGCCGACGGAAGGATTGGTGGAGGTGCGGCCGGCATTCCTGCGCGAAAGCCGCAAGGCGGCGGCCATGAAACGACGATCAAGGGCCGCTTGTTCGGCCTCGCTCAGTTGCGATGCTGCCATGCTCAGCCGGCGTCCTCTTCACTCTTGTCTTCGTCGCCCTTCAGCTCGCCCAGGAGTTCATGAAAATCCTTGGCCTCGCGGAAATTGCGGTAGACCGAGGCAAAACGCACATAGGCGACGTCGTCGAGCGACTTCAGCGCCTCCATGACCAGCCGGCCGACCTCGCCGGAGGCCACTTCCGTCTCGCCGGAGCTTTCGAGCTGGCGCACGATGCCGGTCACGGCGCGGTCGATGCGTTCGGGATCGACATTGCGCTTGCGCACCGCGATCTCGACCGAGCGCAGCAGCTTGTCGCGGTCGAACGGCACTTTACGGCCCGACTTCTTGACCACGACCAGATCGCGCAACTGGACGCGTTCGAAGGTGGTGAACCGGCCGCCGCAATCGGGGCAGACACGCCGCCTGCGGATCGCCGCGCCATCCTCAGCGGGGCGCGAATCCTTCACCTGCGTATCTTCGGACTGGCAATAGGGACAGCGCATGGAGAGCCTTGGGTTCGCGAATCTGGTGAGGCGAAAGGCTTAGAGCCTTTCCGACCGGGATTGAAGCCGTTCCGTCTCTTCAACGGACTGCAGCATCAGAGATAGCGAGGCGCGAGGAAGATTGCCAGCGCGGCAACCAGCCAGACGGCGATGCCGCCGGCAACAGCCAGGCGATAGTCGACCTTGTCGATGAACAACCAGCAGGCGCCGAGGAAGGCAAGATAGGCGGGAATTGTCTTCATTCCGGCAAGGCAGGCATCGCGGAAACCGCCCGGATCGCCCTTGGCGCCGACGGCGAGCAAGGCAATGACGGCAAAGGTCGGCGCCAGCGGCAGGATACCTGGCAGGACATTGCCCCGCTTGGACGCCCAGACGATCAGCGCCGTCACCAGCCCGCCGACCACACCCTTCCAGACAATGTCCATCCGCGGTCCCTACTGCGACCGAGCCGTCACGGCGCGACATCCTTGGTCGGGAAGCCGCAAGACGTTCCGAGGTTGCGGTAGGCCTTGGTGAAGCCGTCCATCGGGATGCTGGCGAAGGCCTGCTTGCCGAAAGTCACGTCGAGCGAGACGACCTGACGCATGGCTCGCAGCAGCGCGAGACTGGTCTTGGCCTGGTTGTCGACCGTCCAGCTCGGACGGCCGATGCCGGCATCGTTGGAATAGACCGTTGCCGAAACCTTGACGCCGGGATCGCCGAACGTCGCCGCGATCTTCTTGCCGGTCGGCAGTTGCTTGTTGTCGACGGTGAGCATGATGGCGGGATAGGCATCAGGCGGCAGCGCATCGCCGGTCGAGATCGACAAGGTCAGCGTGCCTGAATTGCCATTCGCGTCGAAGAACGCCGTCGAAGCCGCACAGGTCTTGTGCGCATCCTGGCCGGTATCGAGTGTATCGACCATGGTTGTCCATCGGCCGAAGGTGCTCGTGGCAGGCATGTCCGGAGCGGGCTGTGTCTGCGCCGAAGCGGGCCCACAGACGGCCAGCCAGCCGATAGCGCCGAGTAACGCGATACGAAAATTGCCCATCATCGTTTCTCCAGTTCCATGCGCCACCCGATCAGGGTGGCGCGCCGCCGGCGGATAAAAGATGACGCTTCGCGCCTGGTCAATCGATAAGGACGGTCAGCCGAGATACGGATAGAGCGGAAAACGATCGGTCAACGCCACGACCTTGGCCTTGACCGCCGCCTCGACCGCGGCATTGCCCTCGTCCGAATTGGCGACCTTGAGACCATCCAGCACTTCGGCGATCAGCTTGCCGATCTCGCGGAATTCGGCCTGGCCGAAGCCGCGCGTGGTGCCGGCCGGCGTGCCCAGGCGCACGCCCGAGGTGACGAAAGGCTTTTCCGGATCGAAGGGAATGCCGTTCTTGTTGCAAGTGATGTTGGCGCGGCCAAGGGCTGCCTCGGCGCGCTTACCGGTGGCGTTCTTGGGGCGCAAATCGACCAGCATCAAATGGTTGTCGGTGCCGCCGGAGACGATGTCGAGGCCCGTCTCCTTGAGGCTCGAAGCCAGCGCCTTGGCGTTGGCGGCCACACTCTCGGCATAGACCTTGAAGCTCGGCTTAAGCGCCTCGCCGAAGGCCACCGCCTTGGCGGCGATGACATGCATCAGCGGGCCGCCCTGCAGGCCGGGGAACACCGCCGAATTCATCTTCTTGGCAATCTCTTCGTCGTTGCACAGGATCATGCCGCCGCGCGGGCCGCGCAGCGACTTGTGCGTCGTGGTCGTCACCACATGGGCGTGCGGCAATGGCGAGGGATGCACGCCGCCCGCGACCAGGCCAGCGATGTGCGCCATGTCGACCATCAGATACGCGCCGACCGCATCGGCGATCTCGCGAAAGCGCTTCCAGTCCCAGATGCGCGAATAGGCGGTGCCACCGGCCAGGATCAGCTTCGGCTTGGTCTCATGCGCGGTCTTCTCGATCGCGTCCATGTCGAGCAGATGGTCTTCCTTGCGCACGCCATAGGAGACGACCTTGAACCACTTGCCGCTCATGTTGACCGGCGAGCCATGGGTGAGATGGCCGCCGGAATTGAGGTCGAGGCCCATGAAGGTGTCGCCGGGCTGCAGCAGCGCCAGGAACACCGCCTGGTTCATCTGGCTGCCGGAGTTCGGCTGGACGTTGGCGAAATTGCAACCGAACAGCTTCTTCGCCCGCTCGATGGCCAGTTCCTCGGCCACGTCGACGAACTGGCAGCCGCCATAGTAGCGCTTGCCCGGATAGCCCTCGGCATATTTGTTGGTCATGATCGACCCCTGCGCCTCGAGCACCGCGCGGGAAACGATGTTTTCCGAGGCGATCAGCTCGATCTCGTGGCGCTGGCGACCGAGTTCATTGCGGATGGCACCGAAAATCTCCGGATCGGCGTCTTCCAGCGTGGTTTCGAAGAAGGATTCGAATTTGTTCGACGCTGCCGCTGCTGTTGCCATGGCCTGAAATCCTCCGGTTCGGGGCAATTTGTTTATGCTTATCGTTGTCCCAAAACCGCTGCACACTTTTGGGCGACACGCATTGCCGCGCCATTAACACAGTTGTTTTCGACCCGCCACGTTTGCGGCGCGAAATTTGCTGGCCGGTTTGCGGCAGAGACTGCAAATCCGCAGCCGCCGAGCACCGCCGGTGCTATTTCCGTGTCTGCCTGCCGTTCAAAAGGGCTTCCGTCAGGGTGATCTCGGTGAACAGCGCCCGCGCTGTGTGGTCGTTGATCTTGCCGCGGCGAAGCATGGCGCGCAAGGCGCCACGCTCGGCGGCGATGCCGGCGAGCCTCAGATCGATCTCCAGCCTTCCCGCCTCCCGCACTTCGGCGCGCGCCTCATCGGCCTCGTCGGACGCCGCGATGCGGCGCCGATAGGCCGCGACAATGCCGTTGGCGGCGGCGAGCTTGAGGCCGGGCACATCGCCCTCCTCTTCATCCGTCTGGGCGATGCTTTCGAGGTGGGCGCTCGCCGCCTTCGCAGCGCCAACGCGAGCCATGCGTTCCTCGGCGGCGCCGGCGTCTTCGCCGGGCTCGACCAGCCCGCGCGCGATCACCGGCAAGGCCAGGCTGGCGATCACAAGGGAGCAGATGATGACGCCGGCGGCGAGGAAGATGACTAGGTCGCGCGCGGGGAATGGCGAACCGTCCTGGAGGGCCAGCGGCAGCGACAATATGCCGGCCAGCGTGATGGCGCCGCGCACGCCCGAGACCGAACCGGCGAGCCGCACGCGCAGGCCGAACGGTTCGGTCTTACGCTTGCCGAGCCGCGCCGCAAAACCCGCCGTGATGTCGCCGATCCAAATCCAGACGAAGCGGAGCGCGATCAGGCAAAGGGTCAGCAGAAGGACCGTCAGCACCGGCTCGAGCAGCCAATGGCGGCTGGACAGCTCCGGTGGCACCTTGCGGATGATTTCGGGAAGCTGCAGGCCGAGCACTATGAACAGCGCGCCGTTGAAGACGAAGGAAAACGTCGTCCACAGCGAGATCGTCTGCATGCGCGCCGAGACGCCGAGAAAGCGGAATATGCCGGTGCTTCCGGTCAAGAGACCGGCGGTCACCGCGGCCAGGATGCCCGAGGCCCCGAAATGCTCGGCGCCGAGATAGGCGACGAAGGGAAGCAGGACGGTGATCAGCACCTGCGCCTCGGCGGGCACGCCGCCTATGCGGTTGAGGAGTTGCATCGCCTTGGCGGCGACGAACAAGGCCGCCACGCCGGCCAGGATACCGACCGCCACTGCGTAGACAAAACTCAGCGAAGCGGCGGCAAAGGAAAAACTGCCGGTCAATGCCGCCGCGACGGCAAAGCGAAACATGACCAGGCCCGACGCATCGTTGAGCAAGGACTCGCCTTCCAGAATGTGCATCAGCCGCGCCGGGACGACGTTCCTGTCGACGATCGAGGAGACGGCCACCGCATCGGTCGGCGACAGCACGGCCGCGAGCGCGAAGGCCACGACCAGCGGAATGCTCGGCACCAGCCAGTGCAAGGCATAGCCGAAACCGACAATGGTGAAAAAGACGAGGCCGATGGCAAGGTCGAGGATCGGCCCGCGCAGGGCCATCAGCTCGCGCTTGGGCGCGCCGAAGGCATCGCTGAACAGCAGCGGCGGAATGAACACCAGCAGGAACAGCTCCGGATCGATCTCGACATGAATGCGGCGCACCGGCCAGGCAAGGGCAGCACCTATGGCGATCTGCAGGACCGGCAGCGGCACCCGCACCAGCCGCACCAGCGCGCCGGAAACAGCGACGAAGACCAGCACGACGAGGACGAAGATAGCGGCTTGCATGGCACGATTCCGGCTGTTTTGCGAACCATGCGCAATCGTCGTCCTCGCGTCCAGACAGCGCCGGAACGGCGATGGCCGAGGCCGGCCTATGTTTGCGGTATAGAAAAAGCGGACCGCGCGGACGGCAGGCCGTCCATGCAAAAGGCGTTGCCCAAGCGACCGTCCGCTTCCGCGTCGACAATGTTGCAAACTCGGCGCCGTCAACCGCGCGCAAGCGATGGCGCGGTTGGTCAACCAACGGCTGATCTAACCACCCTGCAAACGAAAGGCCGCCCCTTCGAACGGCCTTTCGTCAAAATTGTCAGTCTCTTAGAGTGAAGAGGTAATCTGCAGTTCGCTGGCGCCGTCGAGCGCGTAGACGTCGTCGCGGAACTGCACGACGCCCGGGGCCGTCGACCAGGCCGAGAGATAGAGGAAGTGGACCGGAACCGGGTTGGTGACCTGGATCGGCGTGTTTTCGCCGGTCTTGATCGCCGCCTCGAAATGCTGACGGTCCCAGCCCGGCGTGTCGCGCAGGATCCAGGTGACGAGGTCGCGCACATTCTGCACGCGTACGCAGCCCGAGGAATCGAAACGCATCATCTTGCCGAAAAGGCTCTGCTGCGGCGTATCGTGCATGTAGACGCCGTCGGGGCTGGGGAAATTGATCTTGACCGAGGCCATCGCGTTGCCCGCGCCAGGATCCTGGCGGAAGCGATACTTGGCGGCGTCGTCGGTCGACCAGTCGACAGTGAGCGGATCGACCTCGCTGCCGTCCGGCGCGAACAGGCGGATATGGCTGTCCTTCAGATAATCGGGATTCTTGCGCATCAGCGGGATGATGTCCTTGCGCACGATCGAGACCGGCGCGTTCCAGTATGGATTGACGATGATCTCGTTGATCTTGGAATTGACGATCGGCGTCTGGCGATCGATCTTGCCGACGATTGCGGTGTGGCGAAGCACGACGCGGTCGTTCTCGACCGCTTCGATCTGCGCGGCCGGAATGTCGACCAGCACGTAGCGGCTGCCGAGCGTCCCGGCCTTCTCCTTGAGCCGCTGCAGGTTGGTCTGCAACTGGCCAAGCCGGATCTGCGCCGAAACGTTCATCGCGGCATAGGTATACTTGCCCATGGAGCCGTCGGCCGGCAGGCCATGGCGCAACTGGAAGCGCTTGACCGCCGAGTCGACATAGGAATCGAAGGCGGTCGAGATGCCGGCGCTCTGCGACAGATCGCCCGCAGCCATCAGACGCTTGCGCAGCGGCACGACATCGGGATCATCGACACCGAGCTGCAGTTTCTTGGTTGCGGGGACCTCTGCCCAGCCGCCCTGCCCGACGATGTTTTGGTACTGCGCGACCGCCTGCTCGGTGAAGGCGACGGTCTGCGGGCTGAAGATCGGCAGCGTCGAGGCCACTTTGCCGCCTTCGCTGGCGCGAGCGTCGAACTGGTCGTCCCAATTGCCGCGGGCCGAGGATTTCAGGATATCCCCGATCACATCCTGCGCGCTCGCACGGCCGGCCACCATGGCGGCGGCGAGCAACGAGGCTCCGGAAAGGAAAAAGCGGCGGCTGGTTCTCATGGACGTTCCAGACATTCTTGTAGCATTCGATCAGGGGCGATTTTGCCCGCACTCTAAAGTTGGCAATCTTAACAATTAGCCAACCATGTCCGCATCGGTTCGGCCACAAACGCGTGACGCACCGTCCGGTTCCAGGTGAACGCACAGCCTGGACCGCAGCTTCACCGGCGTCCTCGGTTCCATTGGAATATGGCGGCAACGTGGCCTTGGCCCGCGATTTGCATCGGGCGACGCAGCGAAATGAAGAGCCCGTGCCTTTTCGGTACCGACGCGCGATCGGCGGCCGCGACATCGACCGATGAACCGCAGGCCGATGATGATACACTGACAAGCCAGTCCAAAGCGAGGAATGAGACCATGCCTGGTGTCCTTTCAGTCGTCGCGGCCTTCGCTTTGGCCGGAGGTCCAAACGGCAGCAGTCCAACGCCGGAGGAGACGGTCGCCTATTTCGTGCACGGCCTGGAACAGGGCGCGATCCCCAAATACGGGCAGCAGGCCGACGAACCGATGAAGCAGGTGTCCCGATCGCCGGCTATCTTCACCAGCACGGGCCCGAACGAGGTCGGCGACAAAACCGAAACGATCAGGTTCATCGTCACCAGGCTGGACGATTGCACCTACAAGGCAGAACAGCAGTTCGAGGAGGACGGCGACATCTACTACCGCCTGACCTACGAAGTTCGGCTTGGTAACGTGACCGCCCTGTCGTTCGACAGTCCGCCTTTTGCCATCTCGCTCAAGGGACTGGTGAAATCCTGCTCAACCGACACCGAGGGCAGCTGCGACCTGACGCGAGAACCCGAAACAATCGGCCCGTTCTTCGGCGAACAGGCCCGGCCGAACAGGCGCTTACCTATTTCCACGAGAAATTCTGTCCGCTGAAGCCGTGATCCTGTCTGGCTGACTGTCGCACGATCCCTCAGCGTGGAGTTGCAACATTTGGGTCCGGACTTGGCTGCGCCCTCAATTCCGAACATCTTTGCAACACCTCATGCTGAGGATAGCGCAGGACCTTGTTATCCTCCAGTTTGAGCAACAGTTCCCGACTCTTGTCCGTGCTTTCACCATCCGTACACGACATGTCCAGGATGACGACATCCAGGCGGTTGATCTTCTGTACCTTGTCCAACGTGCAGCCCACCTCTCACATCTCCACTGCCTTGTCGGTAAACGTCACGATCGAGTCATTGTTGTCACATGGGGAACTGCCTTCCGCGGCGAAGGAATCCTTCCAAGGGATCAGGAAAAGAAAAAGGGCCGATGCCTTTCGGCACCAGCCTTGACCAGAGGTCGACATTTCGGCCGCGCTTCTGTGGCGCGGGCCAGATCTGATGTGGATGGCTTACATCCGGTAGGCGATGGTGTCGTTCCAGAAGCGGTCGAGGCGCTGCAAGGCGCGGTTCATCTGCTTGAACTCGTCGGTGTTGATGCCGCCGACCTGCTCGATCGAGCCGACATGGCGCTCATAGAGACCGGCGACGACCTCGGCCACCTCATTGCCCTTCGGGGTCAGCGAAACGCGGACCGAACGGCGGTCGATGCGCGAGCGTTGGTGGTTGATGAAGCCGAGATCGACCAGCTTCTTCAGATTGTAGGAGACATTCGAGCCGAGATAGTAGCCACGCGAGCGCAGTTCGCCGGCGGTCAGCTCGGAATTGCCGATGTTGAAGAGCAGCAGCGCCTGGATGGCATTGATGTCGGAACGGCCGTTGCGGTCGAATTCGTCCTTGATGACATCAAGCAGACGGCGGTGCAGCCGCTCGACGAGCTGCAGCGATTCCATGTACAGCGAGCGGATAGCCTCGCGGCGGTCGTCGGAAACGTTGGCGGTCTTCGCCGCCGGACGCGAATTGATCATTGTCTTTGCCTCTCGTTTGTCGCCCTGGTGATTTTTTGTTTTTCACCTTGATCGCGACACTATCGAATACTCATAAAATTCGACTTAAACGCTAGGGCTAACAAGAGCTTACCGGTAAGAGGTTTCGGAAGAGGCTTAACGAACGGTCACCCGAGTAAGGATAATTAACCTAAAGGCTTAGGCACTTATCGCAGGGCTCAATCCGGGCGTTTGCCAAGTCGTCAACGGCCTCAACGGCTTAGTGCCGGACGGGGCGTTTCTGCAGCCAGATGACGACGCGAAAGACGATGTAGAGCAGCGCCACCGCCGCATGCGAGACGACGATCAGCGGCCGATGGCCAAAAAGCTCGGGAAACCCGGCATACATGACGGTCTCGGTGACCGCGCAGATGAACCAGATCACCGGGCCCCACGAGGCCAGCATCCACAACCCCGCCGCGGCAAAGGGGAAAAACACGGCGAGCATCACCGCCGCCACCTGCCAATGCACCGGCATCAGGTCGAAGCGCCACAGCGGGCCCGGATAGAAGCCGATCAGCTTGATCCAGTACAGGATGCCGAACAGCAGGCAGTAGCCTGATATGACGCGCTGGAACCAGGCGAAGATCACCTCGACCGTCGAGGGCTGCAGGACGACGCGTCTCGACGTCACCTCGTTCATAGCGGGAGTTCCCGTTCGCCGAGCGGGGCGAAATAGGCCTCGACATCCGCCTCGCCGACCGCATCGAGCGTTGCCGGCCGCCATTGCGGCTTCGATCCCTTGTCGATGATGGCGGTGCGGATGCCTTCGTAGAAATCGTGGCCGGCAAGCATGCGGTTGAGGATGCGGAACTCCATCTTCATGCACTCGTCCATCGACAAGGTCTGCCCGGCGCTGATCTGCCGCCAGGCGACGCGAAGGCTGGTGGGCGAGCGCGTGCGCATCGTCGCCAGCGTCTTTGCCGCGAATTCGTCGGTGCCCGCCGCGCGGTCCAGGCTATCGATGATATCCTGCAGCGACGGTTGGGCGAAATGGCGGGAGATCGCTTCCAGCGTCGGCCTGTCGGTCTCCCGCTTTGCCGGGACGAAGAAACCGCGCAGCACCGATTCCGGATCGCCGGTAAGCACCAGCCGATCGAGAAAGCTGGCCTGGTCCTCGGCCTTGATGGTGTGGGTGGCCAGCCCCGACCACAGCGCATCGCCATGGCGGATGCGGTTGCCGGTCAGGGCCAGATACATGCCGAACGAGCCGCCAAGGTCGGGCAACAGATGGCTGGCGCCGACATCCGGGAAAAAGCCGATGCCGACCTCCGGCATGGCGAACTGGGCATTCTCGGTCATCACCCGGTGCGAGCCGTGAAAGGAAACGCCGACGCCGCCGCCCATGACGATGCCGTCGATGAGCGCCACATAGGGTTTCTTGAAGCTGTTGATGCGGGCGTTGAGCCTATACTCGTCGGCGAAGAACTCGACCGGCAGCTTTCCAGCCCGGCCGGCTTCATAAATGTGCAGGATGTCGCCTCCAGCCGAAAACGCCCTGCCCTCGGCCTTGACCAGGACGACGTCCACGCCGTCGTCGCGCTCCCAGGCATGCAGGGCCTTGCCCAGCGCCCTGACCATGCGATGGGTGACGGCATTGAGCGCCTGCGGTCGCGTCAGCGTGACGACACCGGCCCTGCCCAAGCGCTCGAAGCGAATTTCGTCGCCTCCATCAAAATCCATCGCCAGAGAATCCCTCCCCCGCGCCTGCGGGACTGAAGTGCTAAAGGCGGCGCATGGGTGCGTCAATGGCAGCAGCCTCCGCGCCGTGGTCTTGGCGACCGGCGGCGGGCGGTGCTACGAAGATCGCCGCCGTTGCAAGCGACGCGCCGATATCGCGCACAGACGGCGTCGGGGAACAGCTGGCCATGCCCGAATTTCTTCGTGCCGTGCTTTTGACGATCGGGGTCATGATCGCTGGCCTGGCGCCTCGTGCCGCATTGGCCATCACGACCGACGATCTCTACCAGTCGCGGACCATCGTCACCGGCCAGGGCGAGGTGAACCGCCGGATAGGCTTCAAGGATTGCCTGGACCGGGTTCTGGTCAGGGTTTCAGGCGATCAACGCCTGCTGGAGAAACCCGAAATGGCGGCTCTGCGCGACAAGGCAGGCGATTTTGTCGACTCCTTCCGCTACCATGACCGGCTGGAGGGCATTCCGATCCATGACGAGCAAGGCACGCATGACCGGCCGCATGATCTGAACTGTCTCTACAAGCCCGCCACGGTCAACAAGCTGCTCGCGCAGCTTGGCAGCAAGCCCTGGCTTGGCGAACGGCCAACGCTCGCCGTCTTTCTCACCGTCGAACAGGGCGCGAGGCATTTCGCGCTCAGCGCCGAGGAGGAGCGTGGCAAGACGATGCGCGAGTCTTTCGCCAATGCCACCGATCCGCTGTTGATGCATGTCGTATTTCCGAAGGCGGTACAGCTGGCCGAGCTGGGCGAAAAAGGGCTGCGCACCGACGACATGGCAAGGCTGGATCTGCTGGCCAAACAGGCCGGTGGCGCGCAAGCGCTCGCTGGCAGCATCGTCTGGAGCGACAAGGATCTCGGGTGGATCGCCGATTGGCGCCTGGCCGATCACGGCAAGAGCTATCGCTGGCGGGTGCGTGGCGTCAGCTTCGACGAGGCGTTCCGCGTGGCAATTGGCGGCGCCGCGCAGGTTCTTTCGGGTAATGGGCAGCCCTGACCGGATAGATATGGCGGGACGCGCCCATCTCGGCTTTGCCGATCTGCCCACAAGGCGGAGATTGGCGGCTTCGGCCTGGCACAATCGTGTCGCATTGGTCAGCGGCAAGGGCTCGTGATAAAACCTGCTGATCCGGAGTATTGGCCATGAACAAATTCACCCCGACAAAGCCAGCCGGCGCGCGCAGCGTCGACGACGTGACCGGCAGCCGCCGCCTGCGCCGCATGCGCAAGGCCGACTGGTCGCGCCGCCTGGTCCAGGAGCACAGGCTTTCGGTCGACGACCTGATCTGGCCGATCTTCGTTGTCGAGGGCAGGAATGTGCGCGAGCCGATCGCCGCCATGCCTGGCGTCTTCCGCCTGTCGGTCGATCTTGCCATCAAGGAGGCCGAACGCGCGGCCAGGCTCGGAATTCCGGCACTCGCCACCTTCCCCAATGTCGAACTGGCCTTGCGCGACCAGACCGGCTCGCACATTCTCGACCCGGAAAACATCATCAACCGCGCCACTCGCGCGATCAAGGACGCGGTGCCCGGGATCGGCATCATCACCGACGCGGCGCTCGACCCGTTCACCAGCCACGGCCATGACGGCATCCTGCGCGACGGCATCATCGTCAACGACGAAACGGTCGAACAGGTCGCGGCGGCGGCCGTCATCCAGGCAGCGGCCGGCGCCGACATCATCGCGCCATCCGACATGATGGACGGCCGGATCGGCGCCATACGCGACGCGCTCGACGCCAACGGTTTTCAGGACGTCGCGATCATGTCCTATGCGACGAAGTTCGCCTCGGCCTTCTACGGCCCCTATCGCGAGGCCGTCGGCACCGCAGGCCTGCTCAAGGGCGACAAGAAGACCTATTACATCGACCACGCCAATTCGGATGAGGCGGTGCGCGAGGCCGAGCAGGACATCGCCGAGGGCGCGGACATGCTGATGGTCAAGCCCGGCCTGCCCTATCTCGACATCATCCGCCGGCTCAAGGACGAATTCCAGATGCCGACCTTCGCCTACCAGGTGTCGGGCGAATATTCGATGATCAAGGCGGCGGGAGCCAATGGCTGGATCGACGGCGAGAAGGCGATGCTGGAATCGCTGCTCGCCTTCAAGCGCGCCGGCTGCGACGGCATCTTGACCTATTTCGCGCCCGAAGTGGCCGAAATGCTGAAGGGGTAGTCCGGCCTGGCCGGCAAAGCCTTTCAGTAGACGTCACCAATCTTTCGACCGGTCGGCATTTCTTTCGAATTCCCGCAGACAAAAACCGGCAGCCCCGGCTATGATAGCCGCACGGCCGGAGACGGCCGGCAGCCCGCACGTCGCCAGGAGGCATGGCGAACGCCTCCAGAGGATACGTCCTGACCCGCTTCACCCGTCGGGCGATCGGCGGCCGTCCCAGCGGCCGGTTGTGATCCGAATCGATCGTCACGAAACGATAGGGACATCGCTTGGAGGCGAGATCCGGGTATGTGTCTTTTTCCCCTTAGAAAATAGCGCTTGCAATTTGCAATTGGTTTGCTAAACAACAACCGATTGCAAAACGCAACTGGTTATCGAGGAGGCTTTCATGTCCATGCTGCGTGTCAACGCATTCACCCTATCGCTCGACGGCTATGGCGCCGGCCCCGATCAGGATCTGCAAAATCCGCTCGGCATCGGCGGGGAATCCTTGCACAAGTGGTTTATCGACACCCGCACCTTCCGTGAGATGGTGCTAGGGCAAGAGGGCGGCACCACCGAAATCAACGAGGCGTTCGCGGCGCGCAGTTTCGAAAATGTCGGCGCCTGGATCCTCGGCCGCAACATGTTCGGGCCGATCCGCGGCGAATGGCCTGACGACAGCTGGAAGGGCTGGTGGGGCGACAACCCGCCCTACCATGTGCCGGTGTTCGTGCTGACGCACCACGCGCGGGCACCCATCACGATGGAAGGCGGCACGACCTTTTATTTTGTGACCGACGGCATCCATTCGGCGCTCGAGCAGGCGAAGGCGGCGGCCGGCGGCAAGGATGTGCGGATCGGTGGTGGGGTCGCCACCATCCGGCAATATCTGCAGGAGAGCTTGATCGACGAGATGCATCTGGCAATCTCGCCGGTGTTGCTTGGCAAGGGCGAGCACCTCTTCGCCGGCCTGGATATGTTGAGGCTTGGCTATCAATGCACCGAGCAGGTGGCGACGGCGCTTGCCACGCATGTGGTGATCAAGCGGGCGTAGTTACAGCGCTTTCTCCCCGCCAGCGGCAATTTCATCAGAACAGGATTGGCTGCGCAACGCCAACGATCGAAGTCAGCGCCGCCCCTCATCCGCCCTTCGGGCACCTTCTCCCCGTAAAACGGGGAGAAGGAAAAGGTGTTCAATACTTCTCCGGCACGTAGAGCTCGCGCGGCAGCGTCTGGCGCTCGTATTCTGGGTTGAAGACGCGTTCCGGCAGCGTGATCTCCTCGTGCGGCACCTCTTCATACGGCATCTGCTTGAGCAGATGATCGATGCAGTTCAGCCGCGCCCGCTTCTTGTCATTGCCCTCGACGATGAACCAGGGCGCCTCGGGAATGTTGGTGCGGGCGAAGGTCTCTTCCTTGGCCTTGGTGTACTGCTCCCAGCGCACGCGCGACTGCAGATCCATCGGCGACAGTTTCCACTGCTTCATCGGGTCATGGATGCGCATCAGGAAGCGCATCTGCTGCTCCTCGTCGGTGATCGAGAACCAGTATTTGACCACGGTGATGCCGGAGCGCACCAGCATCCGCTCGAACTCGGGAACGTCGCGGAAGAATTCCTCGACCTGGCCGGCATCGGCAAAGCCCATCACCCGCTCGACGCCGGAGCGGTTGTACCAGGAGCGGTCGAACAGCACGATCTCGCCGCCCGCCGGCAGGTGCGGGACATAGCGCTGGAAATACCATTGCGACTTCTCGCGCTCGGTCGGCGCCGGCAGCGCCACGACACGGCAGATGCGCGGGTTGAGCCGCTGGGTTATGCGCTTGATGACGCCGCCCTTGCCGGCGGAATCGCGGCCCTCGAAAATCACCACCAGCTTCTTCTTATGATAGGCGACCCAGGACTGCAGCTTGATCAGTTCGGACTGCAAGGTGATCAGGTCGCGAAAATATTGCATGCGGTCGATCGAAGGCGGATGCGCGTTCTTGTAGATCTTGGCGATCTCCATCGACAGCGCCGGCTCCGACATTTCGAGCTCATAGTCTTCGTCGAGCGTGTCGGCGAGCTCGGCTTCGAGCCAGTCCTTGGCGGGAGAATTCTGTCTTTGCTCAGTCATTTGCACTGCTCCGCTTGCAAGCCCTGTCGGTTCCCATACGGCGCCCCAAATTGCTGGCTAGCGGCCTGGAAGGGAAACACCTGAGCCGACCTCAATATAGAGCGGCAGTGACGGTTTTATTGCAGGCGGACGCTATAGCGGCCGCAGCGGCGTCCGCCATGTCCAATCGATCCATCGCCATGGCATGGCGACAAGCCGGCCGAATTGTCCTACAAATCCTCTGTCGCATTCCGGGCTGCCCTTTGGCCCCGCCCCCATTTAACGCAATCGCGAGGACTGACATGGAATACCGCATCCTTGGCCGTTCCGGCCTGAAGGTTTCGACACTGACTTTGGGCACCATGACCTTCGGCGGCACCGGGCCCTTCGCCGCGGTCGGCAACAGCGATCTTGGCGAAGCCAAGCGCATGATCGACATGTGCATCGATGCCGGCATCAATCTCATCGACACGGCCAATGTCTACTCCAACGGCCTGTCGGAGGAGATCATCGGCGAGGCACTCGGCGGCAAGCGCAGGAACGACGTGCTGATTGCCTCCAAGGCGCGCATGCGGATCGGCAGTGGACCGAACGACGAAGGCCTGTCGCGCCACCACCTGATCCGCGAATGCGAGAAGAGCCTGAAGCGGCTGAAGACCGACGTCATCGACATCTATTTCGTCCACCAGTGGGACGGGCTTACCCCGGTCGAGGAAACGGTCGCGGCGCTCGACACTTTGGTCAACCAGGGCAAGGTGCGCTATATCGGCTGCTCCAACTGGTCCGGGTGGCAGGTGATGAAGGCGCTGTGCGTCAGCGACAGCCGTCACCAGCAGCGCTTCGTCACCCAGCAAATCCACTACACGCTGGAGGCACGCGAGGCGGAATATGAACTGCTGCCGATATCGGTCGACCAGGGGCTGGGCGTGCTGGTCTGGAGCCCGCTCGCCGGCGGCCTGCTGTCCGGCAAATACCACCGCGACAGCCCGACCGCACGGCAACTCGCCGGCTGGTCCGAGCCGCCGATCCGCGACGAGGACCGGCTCTGGCGGATCGTCGATGTGCTGGTCGAGATCGGCAAGGCTCGCGGCGTATCGGCCGCGCAGGTGGCGCTGGCCTGGCTACTCGGCCGTCCCGCTGTCTCCTCGCTGGTGATCGGCGCCCGCAACGATGCCCAGCTCAAGGACAATCTCGCGGCCGCAAGCCTGGCGCTCAGCCCTGAGGAACGCCAGCGCCTCGACGCGGTCAGCCGGCCGCCCGTGCTCTACCCCTATTGGCACCAGCAATTGACGGCCAAGGATCGCTTCGGCCCTGCCGACACGGTTCTCGACCGCAGCGTCATCTGACCATCAGGCGGAGGCGCGCTTGCCCTCGATGAAGCGCCAGAGCTCGGGATCGGGCTCGATCTGGCCGCTGAGCACGAAGTATTTGTAGAGCACGAGCAGGGAGATCGCCTGCTCGTCTCGCTCATTGGAGAATTTCCGGCAATAGGCATTGGCCGCGGCAATGATGCGCTCTGCCTGCGCCGGATGTCGTTCGAAATGGCGCACCTTTTCGTCGAGATCAGCGAAATCCGGATCGAGCGGCACATAGTGGACATTGGCCTCGAGCTGGCGCTCCGCGAACCATGTCTCGTATGTCGGCGGCGGCATCAGGCAAAGCGACTTCGAGCTCAAGATCCATTTGAGGTTGGTCGCCACGTCATTGCCCTCGAGCGAGACGATGTAGCGGTAGCGCTGGTGCTGGCTGATGCTGAGAAAGGGCTTGGCGTATTCGGCCGGTGCGTTCGGCTTGTGCGAGCCGGCATCGCAGAATGGCAGGTCGCGCACCGCTTGCAGAAACCGTGTCCTGATCGGATTGTTGAGATCACCGCGCCAGACCACCATAGACAACTTGTCGGCGAACGAGATGGTGTCAGCCGGCATCTGGAAGTGACGGAATTTGTCGAGCTTCATGATGACCGCGTTCTGGTCGTCATCACGAATCGGCCTATCCTTGACGATCGTCGGCACCTTCGGCACGTCCCTGACGTCGCCGAATTCGACGTCGATGAGCAATCCGGGATCGAAATAGCGGGCGAATTCCTTCAGGTCGTAATAGTACATGGTCGGCGTGAACGGCAGTTTGCTGATGCGCACCGCATTGGCGCTTGGCGCGAAACCGTCCTGCAGCTTGTTGTAGTAGTTCAACCGCCGCCGCGCCGCCTCGTCGGAACGCATGGCCTGTTCGAGGCGAGCAGCCAGCCTGCGGCGGAACAGGGCTTGGGGAATGACATCGCGCACGACGTTTCGCGCATAGTAGAAAACCCGTGCCGACGTCCGCGCAATTGTAGCCATGATTCACTTGGTCAAAACAAACGGGCAGCACTCAAATACGCTGGCGCCCCGCGTTTCCTACATCATTATGGCGCCGATCTGGCAAGCCCCTCGATCTCCGGGGCCGCGCCCGTGCACTGTCGTTTCAGCTGTTGTGTTTGACGGCTAATGCTCCTAGGCAGGGTCGGAGCCGCAAGGCAGGTCAAAAGGAGCCGATATGGCACGAGCACCAAACTACGATCAGGAACGCAAGGAACGCGACCGGCAGAAGGCGGCGAAGAAAGCCGAAAAGCTGGCGGCCAAGGTTGCCGCGCGCGAACGTTCCAAGCCCGAGGCAGAGATCGAAAACGAAACGCCGGAATGACGGCAAAAGGCCCGCATATGCGGGCCTCGCGTCAATCCAGGCTGTGGTCCTGCGTCAGGCAGGAGCCTTGTCGCTGACAAAAACGTCCACTTCGCGCGCCGCGGCGATAAAGGCGCGCCGCGCGTTCATCGCCGGCTTGTCGCCGGCCAGTGCGTCGTGGCAGGCCTGCAGCGCCGCGCGATGCTTGGGACTGCGCTTGCCTGGCCAGCTGTTGAGGAGGTATTCGGATGCCTCGCGGGCCGTTCGCAAGAGCTGGGTGCTTCCCGCCGTGACGGACTTGACGGTCACTGGTGTTTCAAATCGGTTGTTTTCCATCGCCGCTCTTACGCCATCGGCGTCCGTGAAGCGAGGCCGAAAGTGCGCTTGGCGCGAGGCGTCGCCTGTTTTTGCCGGCGAGCGCCCTGCCCCATAGCGGCGCTAAGCAGCGACGACGGCAAATCCCCTGGCGCGAAGGCCGCGCCGGTCGTTGGCGAGCGACGTCACCAGCCGGTCGCGGCTGCCGACGATGTGCGCAGAAAGCAGGCGGGCCGCTTCATCGGCATCGCCAAGGCGTGCCGCGGCCAGAATGGCGCGGTGTTCGGCCCAGGCGCGACCAAGGGCCGCTTCGTCACGCACTTCCAGCCAGCGAGCGCGCGACAGGCGCGTCATGGCATCGCGCACCGCCCTGAACAGAAATTCGTTGCCGGACAGGCGCGCCAGCTCGATGTGAAAATCCATGCCGACACGATGCCACTCCTCGCGCGGCGTATTGTCGTCGCAGGAATCGAGCATCGCCTCGATCACGTCGATGGTGCTGCTTTCGGCATGCGTGCATGTCAGCCGGACAGCCGCGACCTCGACTGCTTCGCGATAGACCGCGATCTGCTCGAGCTCGGCAAGGTTGATGGGCGATACCGTCCAGCCGCGGCCATCCCTGCCGACCAGCCCCTCGGTCTCCAGCCGCAGAAGTGCTGCCCTGACCGGCGTGCGCGAGGCGCCGAAGCGGCCTTCGATCCAACGCTCGGTCAATTTCTCGCCTGGACCGATCTCAAGCCCCAGGATCATCTCGCGCAACTGCCGTTCGACATTCTGCATCTGCGACATAGCGCTTCCTTGTTCCGAAGCCGCATTGACAGCAGCCGGGTTGGAGTTCATGACGGATACCAGTTTGGTATCCCAAAATGGTATCCGCAACAAGCGCTGATATCGGGCAGGCAGGACATGACACAGGAAGACACGCAACAGAGCGGCTACAACATCCACTGGCGGCGCAATCTCGCCGTCTGTTTCGGTGGCTCGTTCAGCACGCTCATCGCCATGACCCTGCTGTTGCCCTTCCTGCCGCTTTACGTCGAACAGCTCGGCGCGCAAGGCCATGCCGCCATCGTGCAATGGTCCGGCATCGCCTATGGCGCCACCTTCTTCGCCGCGGCCTTGGTCGCGCCCTTGTGGGGACGGCTGGGCGACCGCTACGGCCGCAAGGTGATGCTGGTGCGCGCCAGCTTCGGCATGGCGATCTGCATGTCGCTGACAGGCATGGTCGAGACGGTCTGGCAACTGGTGCTGCTGCGCCTGCTGATCGGCTTTGCCGGCGGCTATTCCTCGGGGTCAACCATATTGGTGGCCATGCAGACGCCCAAGGACCGTTCCGGCTGGGCGCTGGGCGTGCTGTCTGCGGGAATAACGGCGGGCTCGCTGGTCGGGCCCCTGCTTGGCGGTGCGCTGCCGCCAGTGATCGGCATTCGCGCCACCTTCCTTCTGTCCGGCGGCGTCATCTTCCTTGCCTTCCTGGCAACGACCTTCCTCATCAAGGAGACCCCGCGCCCGAAGCCGGTAAAGGCGGGATCTGGCGCCAGGCCGAAAAGCGGCTGGTCACGGATTCCAGACAAGCGCCCGGTCGTGGCCATGCTGATAACCGGTATGCTGCTGGCCTTCGCCAACATGTCGATCGAGCCGATCATCACCGTCTATGTGCAGCAGCTCATCGAGGATCAGAGCCGGGTGACGATGGTCGCCGGCGTGGTGATGTCGGCGGCGGCGCTGGGCACCATCCTGTCGGCGTCCTGGCTCGGCAAGCTCGCTGACCGCGTCGGTCACTGGAACGTCGTCGTCGGGGCGCTGACCGTCTCGGCCCTGCTGCTGATACCGCAAGCCTTCGTCACCAATGGCTGGCAACTGATCGGCCTGCGCTTCCTGATGGGTCTGGCGCTCGGCGGCTTGCTGCCCTGCATCACCAGCGTCATCCGCCACAACATCCCGGACGGCGTCGGCGGCAATGTGCTTGGCCTGGCGATCTCGGCGCAGTATGTCGGGCAGGTTGCGGGACCATTGACCGGCGGCTTCGTCGGCGGTCATTTCGGCATGCGGGCGGTGTTTCTCGGCACATCGGCGCTGATGGCCGGCGGCGCCGTCTACAACTGGATCGTCCAGTCGCGGCGCATACGGCATATGGCACTGGAAGCAAGTGAGTCCTGAGAGCGTTAGAGGGAGCTGGCCGACATGAATTCCGCCGAACCAAGCGCCAGCCGCCTCCTCGTGCTTGCCGGCGGTCTCTCCGGCGCGGCGGGCGTGGCGCTGTCGGCAGCGGCCGCGCACCGCGGCGGCGCCTTTACCGGCACGGCCGCGTCGTTCCTCTTGATGCACGCGCCTGTCTTCCTCGCCGTCGGCCTCATCGGCGCGAATCGCTGCCTGCGGATCGCGAGCCTCGTCCTGCTTGCCGGGCTCCTGCTTTTCGCGGGCGATCTCTTCGCCCGCGATTTCCTCGGATCGAGACTGTTTCCGATGTCGGCGCCAATCGGAGGCACCCTGCTCATCGCCGGCTGGCTGGGGATAGCGATCTCCGCCCTGGTGCGTCCGCGTTCCTGAGACCGACTACGCGGGTATCAATCCTTGGGACGTTCGGTACGTACCCAAAGATCGCGATTGCGCGCGGCCGGCTTCGTCAGGCGCCGCACCCTCGGCCGCTCGGCGGCCGGGGCGATGCCCCAGTAGTTGCGATAGATGTCCTCGAACAAATGCTTGATGGGATGCATGGTTCTTCTCCCTTTCAATTGAATCGATCCAATCAGTGAGCAAAAAATGCGTCGCTTAGCTGCACTTGCGCTCCACAAGGAAGCGAAGATCGCGAATCCAAGGGCCGGTCCTGCCCCGGCGCCTGGAGCTGTTGGCGGATCCGATCCGCCAGCCGTTGCGGTAGATGTCTTCGAACAGATAATTGACGGGATGCATGGCTACCTCCTCCTTGTCACTCAGCAGAGGCAAATCTGCAGTTTGGATCGATTCAAATATAGTCCTCAAGGCATCTTCGGTCAAGCAAAATTTGAATCGATCCAACGAAAATGCTAGATGCAAATCCGGAACGTGCTAAATGCATGTCAGGAGGCACGCACAATGGCGTCACTCACCGCAGGCAATCGAAGACCCGTCCGGCTGGCCGACATCGCCAAGGCCGCCGGTGTTTCGCACGGCACCGCATCCAATGTCTTCAGCCGCCCGGAGATCGTGCGCGAGGAAGTCCGCGAAAGGGTAAAGGCGGCGGCCGAGGCGATGGGCTATGGCGGGCCGGATCCCAAGGGCCGCCTGTTGCGGGCGGGCAAGGTCAACGCCATCGGCGTTGCCACGGCCGAACCCCTCTCCTACTTCTTCGACGATCCCTTCGCGCGCGTCATGATGGCGAGCATCTCGCAGGCCTGCGACGCTACGGGAGCCGGCATCTCCCTGGTCTCGGCCGCCAACAATGAACAACTGGCCTGGAACATCCAGAGCGCCTTGGTCGACGGCTTCATCGTCTTCTGCATCGAAGGCGGCTCGCGCCTCGTGGAACTGGCACGCGAGCGCAAATTGCCCTTCGTGGCGCTCGACCTGGACTCCGAGGATGGGGCGGTAGCGGCGATCGGCGTCGACAACATCGCCGGCGCCAGCCTGGCGGCTCGCCATCTGACGGATCTCGGACATCGCCGCTTCGCCGTCCTGGCACTGCCTTTTGCCGACGGCAGGACAGGGCTCGTTTCACCCGAGCAGGTTCGATCCGCGACCTATGCGGGAACGCGCGACCGCCTCACCGGCTATCTCCAGGAACTCTCGCGGGTCGGCATCGACACATCCAAGGTGCCCGTCTACGAGACCGCCAACGATGCGGCCAGCACGAAAGCGGCGCTCGAAACCATCTTCGCCGCCAAGGAGCCGCCCACGGCCATCCTAGCGATGTCGGACAAGATAGCCCTGGTGACGCTCGAATGGCTGAGCGCACGCAAGGTCAACGTCCCAAACGATGTTTCCATCGTCGGGTTCGACGGTGTTCCGGAAGCCGCCATGTCGGAGCCGCCCTTGACCACGATCGCCCAGCCGATCGCCGAAATGGGCCGCCTTGCCGTCAAGGCGATCCTGGAGAGCGACGGCAAGGTCAGCCGGCAATTGCTGCCGGTCGAGCTGATCGTGCGCGCCTCGTCGGCTCCCCCGCGCGGCTGAACCGCCCCTCAGCGATTGGCCCTTGCTACCGCCGAGATGCCGAAAGACGCACGCACCGGCGTGATGTCCTTTTGCGGCGCGCGAACCTTGCCCAAGCCACCGATGGCCGACAGCCATTCGAGATAGAAGGCCAGCGCGAACTGCATGGCGATGCCGGCCGACAGCAGCAGGGTGTCATAGGCAAGCCCGCCCGGATTGATCAGTTTCATCACCTGCGCGACCATGGCGATCACCGTGCCGGCGATGAAGACCGGCAGAGAGCGCTTGCCGAGTATCGCCAGCGGGTGATCAGGGCTGGTGCGGAACAGGTTCGACAGCGCCGGCAAGGCGACGATGAGGTAGCTGACCGCCAGTATATGCAACAGCCGCGGCAGCGACAGGAACGTCTTGTCGAAGCCACCGAGCACCACGGGAAGCTTGAACCAGGTTATCTGCCCCCAAAGCGGGCTGTGCACCCAGACCAGCGCCGTCGCCACATAGGCCGCGGCCGCGCCGACCAGCCAGCGGTTGACCGGAATGACTCCGCCGCGCCTGACATGCAGCATGGCGGCAAGGCCGATGTTGAACAGGAACTGCCAGGACAGCGGGTTCAGGAACCAGAAGCCGGGCTCGGGATAATTGGGCGGGGCAATCTGCCAGATGCCGGCGACGAGCCACAGCGCACCGGACGCGGCAAGTGCCGCGGCAGGCCGGTAGCTGATGAGCAGGACGAAGGCCGGAGCCATCAAGAGCAGCGCGGCGTAGACTGGCAGGATGTTGTTGTAGCCAAGCTGATGGCCGAGCGTGACGATGCCGACCAGCACCTCCGGCGTGTTCTTCATCAATGGCTCGATGTTGATCAGTTTCAGCAGCTCCGGGCGCCTGGCGAACACCGCCACGGTGCAGAACAAGCCGATCACCACCATCGTGGTGACGATGTGGGCGACGTAGAGCACGGCTGCGCGCCGCCACATCTTCAACGTGGCCAGAAGCCGACCACCCGGCCGGAACTTGGTGCCGTAGGCGAGCGCGACCGAGATGCCGGAAATCAGCACGAAAGCCTCGGCCGCGTCCGAAAAACCTAAATTCTTGTAGGTCAGGGTTTCGAAAGCCGTGCCGGGCACATGGTCGATGAAAATGATGATCAGGGCCAGCGCGCGCAGCACATCGATACGCGTATCGCGTTGGGGCGAAATAGGGGTAGTCATCGACAAAAGGCCTCAAAGCTGGTTGTTCATGTCCAGCAATGCGACCCCCGGCGCACCGCTTCGATTCCTCCCACGCGGAGTATATCGGCGCATAAACGGGCCGGAATGCGCCCGGTTCAATCAACTTTCGCGGAGCATGAAAATATTGCGTTTTGAAGCCGGCAAATTGAGCGGAACCTCATATAATCAAGAGGATGCGGGATGATTGGCGACGACCCCGAAAACGCCCCCCTGGTCACGGATATGGCCTTTGCCTATCGCCTCCTGGCCGCTGGCAGAGACAGCCGTGAGTGCCTGTTCCTGCTGCATGGGTCGGGTGTCGACGAGACGACCCTGATACCGCTGGCAAGACGGATCGCGCCCCGCGTCACGCTGGTCGCGGCGCGTGGCCGCATCCCCCAGGAGGACGGTTTTCGCTGGTTCGAGCGGATAAACCCGACGCGCTTCGAACAGAAGAGCATCCTCGTAGAGACGGCGGCTTTCGCTTCATTCGCAAGCGAGGCAGCCAGACGCCATGGGCTCGATCCCGATCGCGCAACGTACCTCGGCTATTCGAACGGCGCCAATCTGGTTTCCAGCCTGATGCTGCTCCATCCAGGCATCGTCCGCCAGGCGGCACTGCTGCGACCGATGCCCGTCCTCGACCATGTGCCCGCGACGGACCTGGCGGGAACAAGGACGCTGATCATCGCCGGTGCCGCCGACGAGACCTACGGACCGTTCGCGCCGGCGCTGGTGACGCTGCTCAGCCGCCACGGCGCCGAGATCGACGCCCGGATCATTCCCTCGGGCCATGAAATCGGCGATCCGGACGCGGCCATAGTCAGGCAATGGCTGGTGGGATCGGCTGCCGTGGCGTAGGCCCAATCGCAGGCCGCGACCCGTGCCTGCACTCCGGCAATCGACAGAAGGACTGGAGCCTACCGCCCCATCCTGTTCCAGGCATCAAGCCCGGCTATCTTGTAGGCTTCCGCCAGCGTCGGATAGTTGAAGGTGTTGTTGACGAAGAAGTCGACGGTGCCGCCCAGATTGATGACGGCCTGGCCGATGTGAATGAGCTCTGTGGCGCCCTCGCCCACGATGTGCGCGCCGAGCAGGCGGCGCGTTTCGATCGAGAACAACAGCTTGAGGAAGCCGGTGTTGACGCCCATGATGTGGCCGCGCGAGGTCTCGCGGAAACGCGCCACGCCGACCTCATAGGCGGCCCCACTTTCACGCACCTGTTCCTCGGACTGGCCGACGGTCGAGATCTCCGGCACCGCATAGATGCCATAGGGGAAGGTTTCCGGCGGTGGCGGTAGCGTCACGCCGAAAGCGTGGCAGGCGGCCACCCGGCCCTGCTCCATCGAGGTCGAGGCTAGACTCGGAAAGCCGATGACGTCGCCGGCGGCGTAGATGTTGGGGACGCTGGTCTGGAAGGTCTGCGGATCGACCTTGATACGGCCTCGGGAGTCTGCCTCGATTCCGACCACGTCGAGGCCCAGGCTGCCGACATTGCCGGTGCGGCCTGCGGCGTAGAGCACGACTTCCGAACGGATGGTGCGGCCATCGGCCAGTTCCACTTCGGCGGCTTCGGGCTTGGAGCGGATTTCCTTCACCGCGCTGCCAAGCCTTATCGTCATGCCGCGATCGCGCATCTGGTGGATGAAATCGTCGACGATCTCGCGGTCGACGAAATCGAGGATGGAATTGCGCGGCTCGACCAGCGTCACCGGCACGTCGAGCGCGGAAAAGATCGTGGCGTATTCGACGCCGATGACACCGCCTCCGATCACCGTCAGCGTGCGCGGCAGGCGGTCGAGTTCCAGCATCTCGTCACTGTCGAAGACGCGGGTCTTGTCGAAGGGCACATCGCGCGGCCGGTGCGGCCTGGTGCCGACCGCGACCAGGGCGTTGGCGAATCCGACTTCGCTGTAATCGCCATTGTCTGATGTCAGGCTGACCTTGTTGGGGCCGAGAAATTTCACCGCCGCGCGGGCGCTCTTGACGGTGTTGCGGATGAACTGGTGCTGCAGCACCTCGACCTCGTGATCGAGCGTCTTGTGCAGGCGTTCGATCAGATCGCCGACGGAAATGTCCTGCTTGACCCTGTAGCCGCGTCCATAAAAACCGCGCTCGCGCCAGCCCGAGAGATTAAGCACGGTTTCGCGCAGCGTCTTCGAGGGGATGGTGCCGGTGTGTACGGAGACCCCGCCGAGGCGCCGGCCGCGGTCGACCACCAGCACCGATTTGCCGAGCTTGGCCGATTGCACGGCGGCGCGGCGGCCGGAGGGGCCGCTGCCGATGACCAGCATGTCATAGTCCATAGTGCCCCGTCCCTCTGCCCCTGAGCGCATTTGTTGCGCCGCAGCAAGCTAATGCCATCCGCCCGGCAAATTCAACCGATTCGGATCGTGTCCTGTGTCGCTCGCGCCTTGCGCCCCCCGACGGGATCCCGACCTTGATTCCTACACAGGCCTTCACCATTTCATTGGCGTGCGGCCCGCACCCTATGTCGGGCCTTGTTACGAGGAAATGACATGAACGCGCGCGTTCTTGACGGCGAAATCATCAACACCCGGCTTGACGATGCCCGGGCCTATGAAGGCGTGCGCACACGGCGCATCCTGGCCTTCGTGCTCGACTACATCATCGTTGCTCTGCTCACCGTTCCCTTCGCCATACTGGTGTTCTTCCTCGGGCTTTTGACCCTCGGTCTCGGCTGGATGCTGTTCGGCGTCCTGGTGCCGGCCGTCGCCATCCTCTACATCTGGAACACGCTGGGCAGCGCCGACCAGGCGACCACGGGCATGAAGATGATGGGTATCCGCCTCGATCGTCTCGACGGGCGGCCGATCGACGGCCTGACCGCGGTCGTCCATTCCGTGCTGTTCTGGGCGGGCAACGTCATCCTGTCGCCGCTGGTCCTGCTGGTGACCTTGTTCTCCGACCGCAAGCGCACGCTGCACGACCTTTTGCTTGGCACGGTGGTCAGCCGCACCGACCGTTAAGGGCGTTTTTCGGGAGCGCTTCTGCCTTGTCGGCGCAAATGTGAAGGCGTTCGCATGCCTGCGCCTTCACAATCCTGTTGAATTTTTCGCTTTCCGCGCCAAAGGTAGAGCGACTCGAAGGAGCGTTTCCAAGACGTAAATGACGCAGCATCCGATCCAGTCGCCGCAGTTTTTCCTGACAGCGCCGTCGCCGTGCCCCTATCTCGACGGCCAGTTCGAGCGCAAGGTGTTCACGCACCTGGTCGGCGACAAGGCGTCGGAGATGAACGACCTGTTGACGCAAGGCGGGTTCCGGCGCTCACAGAACATCGCCTACCGCCCGGCCTGCGAGACCTGCCGCGCCTGCGTTTCGGTGCGCATCCTCGCCCAGGAATTCACCGCCAGCCGCAACATGAAGCGTGTGCTGCAGCACAATTCCGACCTCGTCGGCGCCATGCACAATGCCGAGCCCTCGACGGAACAATATTCGCTGTTCCGCAGCTATCTCGATGCCCGCCACCGTCGCGGCGGCATGTCCGACATGACGGTGCTCGACTATGCCATGATGGTCGAGGATACCCATGTCGACACCAAGGTGATCGAGTACCGGCGGCGTGGGCCCGACACCTTCATCACCGGCAAGGGTCAGGGCGAACTCATCGCGGTGGCGCTCACCGACAAAATGGCCGACGGCCTGTCGATGGTCTATTCCTACTTCAATCCCGATTTCGAGGAGCGTTCGCTCGGCACGTTCATGATCCTCGATCACATCGCCCGCGCCAGGGCGATGGGCCTGCCCCATGTCTACCTCGGCTACTGGGTCAACGGCTCTCGCAAGATGAATTATAAGATGCGCTTCATGCCGCAGGAGCATCTCGGCCCCAAGGGCTGGGAGCGCTACACCAACGAAGCGGTTTCACGCTGAGTTTATCCACGATCCGCGCTTAAACGGTTTCAAGGCAGGGGATGCTGGTCTTTCAGCCGGTCGGCTGGAGAGAGTGCGCCATTGCACCGGTCAGCCCTCGGCCTGCATTTCATTGCGAAAGTTCCTGCATGTCCTCTCACAACCACCACCAGAAGGGCCTCTTGATAACCGCCATTGGCGGGCTGACACTGACCGTCGACATTCCGCTGATCCGCCTCGCCGATGGCGGCGCATGGACGATCCTCATGTTGCGCACCGGCACCACTTTCATGGCTGCCTTGGTCATCTCGGCAGTCTGGCGCTCGCTGAGCAAGAACGCGCCGCAACTCATTCCGGGCTGGACAGGACTCGTCGTCGCCGCGTTCTACGGGCTTGGCTCGATCGCCTTCATCACCGGCGTCTTCAATACCTCGACGGCCAATCTCGTCTTCATCCTGGCTTTCACCACCATGTTCTCCGCGCTGCTGTCATGGCTGTTCCTGAAGGAGCGGCCGCGGCCTGCGACGCTCGCCGCGCTGGCGCTGATGATCTTCGGCGTGGCCATCATCGTCGGCGATTCGATCGGCGCGGGACATCTCTTCGGCGACCTGATGGCGCTGTGTTCGGCCTTCTGCATCGCTTCGGCCATCACCATCTCGCGCGCCAGCGGCAAGGACATGGGTTTCACGGCTCTGATCGGCGTCATCCTGCCGCTTATCGTTGCGGTGTTCATGGTCTCGAAGACCGGCTTTCACGTGAACGCGCCCTGGTGGATCATCTTCAACGGCGCCGTCATCATGCCGATCTCGTTCTTCTGCCTCGCCGCCGGGCCGAAATACATTTCGGGGCCGGAAGTGGCGATGTTCTATCTGCTCGAAACCGTGCTGGCGCCGGTCTGGGTGTGGATGATCTTTGCCGAGACACCGACCCGCAACAGTCTGATCGGTGGCGCGATCCTGATCGTCACGCTGGTCGCCCATTCGCTCTGGCAACTGCATGACGGCCGTAGGCAGCGGGGTGACCTTGCGGTGCACCATCCGGTCTGACTTGTAATTGATGTGCCGGCGCAAGTCGCGTTTCGGGATCAGGCGCTGGCTTTCTTCGCCACGCCGGGTTCCGGCAGGATTTCGATCTGCGGCGGCCCGCCTTCGATTTCGGCCGCCGAGTCGGCGGTCAACTCGTCGACCAGTTCCACCTCGCGCAGCCACTCGCGCCAGATGGCGACCAGCAGCGCCATCAGCACCGGGCCGATGAACAGGCCGAGGAACCCCATCGTCTTGACGCCGCCGATCAGGCCGAAAAAGGTCGGCAGGAAGGGCAGCTTTATCGGCCCGCCGACGAGCTTCGGGCGCAGTGTCTTGTCGACGATGAACAGTTCGACCGCGCCCCACAGGAACAGCGCCAGACCGGCCATGGGCGAGCCGCTGGCGGCCAGATAAATCGAGACAAGGGTGAAGGACAAAGGCGCCCCGCCGGGGATGAGCGCCATGACGCCGGTCAGGGCGCCAAGCGTCACCGGCGACGGCACGCCAGCCAGCCAGTAGGCGATGCCCAGCACCAGCCCCTCGCCGATGGCGATCACGGTCATGCCGGTCACCGTCGAGGAAATGGTCGCCGGGACGACTCGCGAAATCCGCTCCCATCGCGTCGGCAGGATGCGTTCGCCCAGGCGATCGACCTGGCCGGCAAAATGCTCGCCGTCGCGATAGGCGAAGAACAGGGCGATCATCATGAACAGCAGCGTCAGGAGCAGCCCAAACGCACTGCCGCCGGCGGCGAGCGCGCCGCGATAGATGCTGCCTATGTTTGCGCCGCTGATCAGCTGGATCAGTTCACCAATGCCGCCGGGATGACCAAAATTGGTCGTCCATTGCTCGTTCAGCCAGTCGCCTACGACAGGCATGGTCGCGATCCAGTGCGGCGTCACGGCCCCATGCCGATTGGTCTCGATCGCCCAGCCGACCCACTCGCGCACCTCGTTGATGGCGTAGGTGCCGGCGAGCGCGATCGGTATCACCAGGAAGGCGAGGATGAACAGGATGGCCAGAGTGGCGGCGATAGTGCGGTTGCCGCCGACACCAGCCAGCAGCCGCTGGTAAAGCGGCCAGCTGGCGAAAGCGATGACAAGTGCCGCCAGCACCGGGAACAGGAAACCGTGGAAGAAATAGACGCCGGCGGCGACGATCAGCACCAGCAGCCAGCGCGCCGCCGACAGCGGCGGAATGACGGCCGACCGCAGCGGCGTCGACAGGCCGAACAGGCGCTGCTGCCGTTCCGGTTTCTGGATCCTGGATTCTTTCAAACGCCCGTCTCTCCCAAACACCTTTCCCCGTTATGCACTGATATAGTGCAGCAATCGTGACGATACTCCAAATGCCCTGGAATCGGCCCCCTTGAGGGAGGTGGCCGGCAGGCCAGAGGGGTTGCCGCGCGTAAAGCGCCAGCGTTCTCTGCTCAAAGTATTAGGTCGCGTCCGGTCGAAGCCGGAGGCCGGTCCGGTCGAACCGACCCCTCTGTCGCCTTTGGCGACGTCTCCCCTCGAGGGGGAGAGCAGCTACCCGAACTTGCCCGTCCTCGGGAAACCCTTCGGCACCATGCGGCCGGCCGATGCCCGGGCGCCGATCCATTCGGCCAGTTCCTCGCGCGACCTCGTGAAGGTGCGGTCGGCCGAATCCTGCCAGGACAGGCCCGTCTCCAAGCTGAACGGCTTGAGATCGAGCAGGCCGCCATCCTTGTATTTCTGCAGCCGCACGCCCTTGCCGCGGCCCATCTCGGGAATTTCCGAAAGCGCGAACACCAGCATTTTCCGGTTCTCGCCGACGATGGCGAGGTGATCGCCGGTGACCGGCACGCAACGCTTGGCCTCGTCCGGCGCCTTGACGTTCATCACTTGCTTGCCCTTGCGGGTGTTGGCGACCACTTCCTCCTCCGGCACGATGAAGCCATTGGCGTCATATGAGGCCAGCAGCAGCTTGCGCTTCGGATCGTGGACGAAGGCGGTGACGATGTCCTGGTCATTGTCCATGTCGACGATGATGCGGATCGGCTCGCCATGGCCGCGCCCGCCGGGCAGCCGGTCGGCGCCGATTGTGTAGAACTTGCCGCCGGTGGTGAAGACCAGCACCTTGTCGGTGGTCTGCGCGTGGAAGGCGAGCTTGAGGCTGTCGCCTTCCTTGAAGGTCAGCGTCGAAAGGTCGGCCAGATGCCCCTTCATCGCCCGCAGCCAGCCTTTTTCCGAAACCACCACGGTGACCGGCTCGCGCTCGATCATGGCGTGCGCGATGTCGGTCAGGTCGTGCTCGGGTGCATCGGCGAACTGGGTGCGGCGCTTGCCGAGTTCGGTCTCCGGGCCGAACTTGTCACGGATGTTGGTGACTTCCCACTTGATCGTCGACCATTGCTTGGCATCGGACGCCAGCAGCGCCTCGATCTGCTTCTTCTCGGCGCTCAGGCCATCGAATTCCTTGCGGATCTCGAATTCTTCCAGCTTGCGCAAGGCGCGCAGGCGCATGTTGAGGATGGCCTCGGCCTGGTTGTCGGTGAGCGACCAGCGGGCCATCATCACCTGCTTGGGCTCATCCTCCTCGCGGATGATCTTGATCACCTCGTCGATGTTGAGATAGGCGATCAGGTAGCCGGCAAGGATCTCCAGCCGTCTTTCGATCTCGCCCAGGCGATGTTTCGAGCGGCGGATCAGAACGTCGCGGCGGTGGTCGAGCCATTCCTGCAGCACGCCCTTCAGCGACAGCACGTTGGGCACCTTGCCGCGCGACAGCACATTCATGTTGAGGGGGAAACGGCTTTCAAGCTCGGTGAGTTTGAACAGCGATTCCATCAGGATGCCCGGATCGACGGAACGGCTCTTCGGTACCAGCACGACGCGGATATCCTCGGCGCTTTCGTCCCTAATGTCCTCGAGCAGCGGCAGTTTGCGGGCCATCAGCAGTTCGGCGATCTTCTCGATCAGCCGCGCCTTCTGCACGCCATAGGGGATTTCGGTGACGACAATGCTCCAGGTGCCCCTGCCCTGGTCCTCCTGGCTCCATTTCGAGCGCACACGAAAACCGCCGCGGCCGGTCTCGTAGGCCTCGAGAATGGAGGCGCGGCTGTCGATGATGATGCCGCCGGTCGGGAAATCCGGACCCTGGACGAAATCCATCAGCTTCGACACCGGCGCATCGCGATGCTCGATCAGGTGCAATGCGGCGTCGCAAAGCTCGGCCGCATTGTGCGGCGGGATCGATGTCGCCATGCCGACCGCGATGCCGGACGAGCCGTTTGCCAAGAGGTTCGGGAAGGCGCCGGGGAGCACCACCGGCTCCTCGTCCTCTTCATTGTAGGTCGGCCGATAGTCGACGGCATCCTCGGTGATGCCGGACAACAGTTCGGTCGCCACATCGGTCATGCGCGCTTCGGTGTAGCGCATGGCGGCAGCGTTATCGCCGTCGATGTTGCCGAAATTACCCTGCCCGTCGACCAAGGGATAGCGCATCGAAAAATCCTGCGCCAACCGCACCAGCGCGTCGTAGATCGACTGGTCGCCATGAGGGTGGAACTTACCCATGACCTCGCCGACGATGCGGGCGCATTTGGCAAAACCCTGGTCGGGGTTGAGCCTGAGCAGCCGCATGGCGTGCATGATGCGGCGATGGACCGGCTTCAGCCCGTCGCGGACGTCGGGCAGCGCCCGGTGCATGATGGTCGACAGCGCATAGGCCAGATAGCGCTCTTCCAGCGCCTTCTTCAGATCGACCGGTTCAATGTGATCGCCACCGCCATCTTGAGGCGGCAAAAGCCTTTTTCCCATGGGCTGGAACTAGCCGAGCGGGCGATTCGCGGCAAGAGGCCGACAGATATACCCGCCGTTCTGCAACATGAAACCGTATGCCTGGGGATGTCGACCAACATCAGCCTGTTACATCAGGCCTTTATGGCCAAGCGTGATGATATCGGGCAACCGGCTCTTCATGACAAATTCACCGGTTTGCGCCAAGACGGTGGGATCGAGTTTGCCTTTCACCGTGATTTTCGACCATGGTACCGGGACACGCCTTTTTCCCGTCCAGTTCGTCACGGAATGGTGATGGCGCGAAGAATTGAAAAACAATTTCAGGACACTCTCAGGGACCTTGCGATGACAATCAAACGCTCAACTCTCCGGAAATTCGCTCTTTCGACCTTCTTGTTCACACTGCCGCTGAACGCGGCCCTTGCCCAGGATGCCGCAGTTGCCGACCGGCTGAAGGCCGCGCTGGCTGCCCAGGGCGTCAACATCTCCTGGACCGGGGTGACCGGCGACAACACCAGCATGGTGCTGCAGGGCGTTGCGATCAAGCCGGCCGCGGAAAAGGAAGCCCTCACCATCGGCGACGTCAAACTCGAGAACGTGACCGCGGCCAATGGTGGATTCGATATCGGCACCGTCTCGACCTCGGCCTTCGAGCACGCCAAGGACGGCGTCACCCTCAACCTCAGCCCCTTCGTCATCCATGACATGGTGGTTCCGGCCGATGGCGCCACCGGCCCGCTGGGCTCGCTGATGATGTACAAATCCGCCGAACTCGCCAACATGACGGTCAAGGTCGCCGACAAGACCGCCTTCTCGATGGATGGGCTTGCCATCCAGATCACGCCGCCCGCGGACGGCAAGGCGATGGAATTCACCGGCAATACGGAAAAATTCACGGCCGATCTCTCTTTGGTCGACGACCCCAAGTCCAAGGAAGTCATCGATGCGCTGGGCTACCAGAACATTTCGGGCAATCTCGCAATGGCTGGCACCTGGCAGCCCTCGGACGGCAAGATGGAACTGTCGAAATACGACATCTCCGTCGAGAATGCCGGCACGCTCGGCATGACCTTCGACCTCGGCGGCTACACGATCGACTTCATCAAGTCGCTGCAGGAAATGCAGAAGAAGATGGCCGCGCAGCCTGAAGGCGCGGACAATTCGGCGCAAGGCATGGCCATGCTCGGCCTGTTGCAGCAGCTGTCGTTCAACGGCGCCTCGATCCGTTTCGACGACGATTCGCTGACCGGCAAGGTGCTGGAATATGTCGGCAAGCAGCAAGGCATGTCGGCCAAGGACATCGCCAACCAGGCCAAGGCGATCGTGCCCTTCGGCATGGCGCAGCTCAACAATCCGGAACTGACGGCGCAGGTGACCGCGGCGGTCAGCAAATATCTCGACGACCCGAAGAGCCTCGAAATCTCGGCCGAGCCGCCGGCCTCGGTGCCGTTCGCGCTGATCATGGCCGGCGCCATGTCCAACCCGCTCGACCTGCCGAAGACGCTCGGCATCAGCGTCAAGGCGAACGAAGACTGATCGAACGGCCTCAGAATACAAAAATAGCCCGGCAGCGATGCCGGGCTATTTTTTTTGGATTATCGAGTCGAAAGAATCGGTTCTGGCGGGTTTTTAAAGTACCGCCCGAACCTCGCCATCAGGCGTCCTTCCTGGTCGGGGCGACACGCAGTGCCAGTTCGCGAAGCTGCTGCGGGCTTGCTTCCGACGGCGCGCTCATCAACAGGTCGTAGGCCTGCTGGTTCATCGGGAACATGGTGATCTCGCGCAGGTTCTTGGCACCGACCAGCAGCATGACGACGCGGTCGACGCCGGCCGCCATGCCGCCATGCGGCGGCGCGCCATACTGGAAGGCGCGATAGAGGCCGCCGAAGCGCTCCTCGACGGTGGCACGGTCCAGTCCGACCGTCTCGAACGCCTTGACCATGGTTTCGGGCAGATGGTTACGGATGCCGCCTGATGCAATCTCGAAACCGTTGCAGACCATGTCGTACTGGAAGGCCTTGATGCCGAGCAGGTCCTCGCCGTTCAGCGCATCGATACCGCCCTGCGGCATCGAGAACGGGTTGTGGGCGAAGTCGATCTTCTTCTCCTCCTCGTTCCATTCGAAAAACGGGAAGTCGACGATCCAGCACAATTCGAAGCGCTCGCGGTCGACGAGATTCAGTTCCTCACCGGCGCGCGTGCGGGCCGCACCAGCGAAAGAAACGAACTTCTTGGGATCACCGGCAACGAAGAAGGCGGCGTCGCCATCGGCAAGGCCGAGCTGCTGGCGGATCGCCTCGGTGCGCTCCTCGCCGATGTTCTTGGCAAGCGGACCGGCGCCTTCGAGCTTGTCGCCCTCCTTGCGCCAGAAGATGTAGCCCAGCCCCGGCTGGCCCTCGCCTTGCGCCCAGGAGTTCATGCGGTCGCAGAAGGCGCGGCTGCCGCCGGTCTTGGCAGGAATGCCCCACACCTCGGCCTTCGGGTCGTTGGCCAGGATGTTGGCGAACACCTTGAAGCCGGAATCGCGGAAATGATCGGAGACGGCCTGCATTTCGATCGGGTTGCGCAGGTCTGGCTTGTCGGAGCCGTATTTGCGCATAGCGACATCGTAGGGAATGCGCTGGAACTTCTGCGTCACCGGCTTGCCGTTGGCGAAGGTCTCGAAGACGCCCCGCATCACCGGTTCCATGGTCGACAGCACGTCGTCCTGTTCGACAAAGCTCATTTCCAGGTCGAGCTGGTAGAATTCGCCCGGCAGACGGTCGGCGCGCGGGTCCTCGTCGCGGAAGCACGGCGCGATCTGGAAATAGCGGTCGAAGCCCGACACCATGATCAGCTGCTTGTACTGCTGCGGCGCCTGCGGCAGCGCGTAGAACGTGCCAGGATGGATGCGCGACGGCACCAGGAAGTCGCGCGCCCCCTCGGGCGACGAAGCCGTCAGGATCGGCGTCGAGAATTCGGTGAAGCCGACATCGTTCATGCGCTTGCGCATCTCGGCGATGATTTTTGTGCGCGCCACGATGTTCTTGTGCAGCGTGTCGCGGCGCAGGTCGAGGAAGCGGTACTTCAGCCTGATGTCCTCGGGATAGTCCGGCTCGCCGAACACCGGCAGCGGCAATTCCTTGGCCGCCGACAGCACCTCGATCTCGCGGGCGAAGATTTCGATCTCGCCGGTCGGCAGGTTGGCGTTGGTGGTCTCGGGCAAGCGCGCCTTGACCTCGCCGTCGACGCGGATGACCCACTCGCCGCGCACGGTCTCGGCGACCTTGAAGGCCGGCGAATCGGGATCGGCGACGATCTGGGTCAGGCCATAGTGGTCGCGCAGGTCGATGAACAGCAGGCCGCCATGGTCGCGCACGCGATGCACCCAGCCCGACAGGCGAACGGAAGAGCCGACGTCGCTCTTTCTCAACTGGGCACAGGTATGGCTGCGGTAACGGTGCATTGTCATTGGTAAAGTCCGGGGTGCTGGGTGGCAGGCCAAAGCATCGAAGCCCGGCCCAAAATTTGCGCGAAAAGCGCATGGGAGGCCGGATTTGTCAAGGCAAGGAGACGTTGGGCCGTATCCAGGTTCGACCGTCAGGGCTCAAGTCTTTGCCGGCCTCCACGCATTGCCGCTGGACGTGTTTCCTGAGACAACGCCTCTATCAAGCGATCTGGTATGAAGCGACCTGGAGACGCCCAGTGCCAAAACGCACTCTCCCGCCGGGCATTGGGCCACACAATGGCCGCGAGCTGGAACTGATGCTTCAGGGCGACAAGCCAATGGCCTTGTTCCAGGCCGAACCGGGCATGGACACCGAAGATATTGGGGACGCCGTCGCACATGCTGCATCGCTGAAACTGCTAAATTCCAGCATGGATTGAACGACTGCGTCCCAAGCCGGGACGAATTCGCCATGGAATGCAACGGCCTGCCCCCTCAATGCCGGCCTAGATTTGCCGCTGGCATTGACGAGGGTAATGGTTCAAGAAGGGATCACCGATACGTGATCGCCTTTTCATGTCCTCCATCCGCCCGCTGATCCCGCTTCTTCTCGCCGCAGGCATCCTGCTCGGCGGCAATGGGCTGCAAAGCACGCTGATCGCACTGCGCGGCGCGCAGGAGGGGTTTTCCGCTTCCGACATTGGCCTGATGGGCACCTTCTATTTCGCCGGCTTCCTGCTCGGCTGCCTGGCCATTACCCGCATCATGAAGGCGGTCGGCCATATCAGGGCGTTTTCGGCGCTGGCCGCCATTGCATCGGTCGGCACTCTGCTGTTGGTGCTGGTGCTCGATCCGGTGATGTGGTGCGCCGTGCGCTTTGCCGGCGGCTTCTGCTTCGCCGGGCTGTTCACCATCGTCGAAAGCTGGCTGAATTCCGGCGTTACCAACAAGGATCGCGCCCGCGTGCTGGCGATCTACCGGATGGTCGACACCGGCTCGGTGACATCGGCCCAGTTCCTGATCCCGGTCTTCGGCGCCGGCGGCTTCACCATCTTCGCCATCATGTCGATCATGATAACGCTGTCGCTGGTGCCGGTCTCGCTCGGCGACCGCTCCAACCCGACACCGCCGGAGGAGGTCAAGCTCGACCTGGCGCGCGTCTGGCGCATTTCGCCGCTCGGCTGCTTCGGCTGCATCGCAGTCGGCGTCACCAACAGCGCATTTCGCACGCTGTCGCCGGTCTATGCCGAACAGATCGGCATGTCGGTCGCCGATGTCGTAACCTTCGTCAGCGTCGGCATTTTCGGCGGCGCCATCATCCAGTATCCGCTCGGCTACCTCTCCGACCGCTGGGACCGGCGCCGGGTGCTGTTGCTGACGACCTGCTGCGCGATGCTTTCAGCCCTGGCGCTGGTGTTCATCGCCGGCAGCAATCCCCTGCTCAACTTCATCATCATCTTCATCTTCGGCTGTTTCGCCATGCCGCTTTATTCGCTGTCGGCGGCGCATTCCAACGACCGCGCCGGCACGGGCGAGTTCGTGCTGATCAATGCGGCGCTGATGCTCTTCTACTCCTTCGGCGCCATCGGCGGCCCTTTCGCCGCCTCGACAGTGATGCAGCATTTCGGGCCGAGCGCGCTGTTCGTTTTCAGCGCCACCGTCTATGCGATCTTCATCGCCGTCATCCTCTACCGGATGCAGGCACGCTCCGGCGTGCCCGTGGGCAAGCGCAGCCGCTTCATCGCGCTGTTGCGCACGTCGACCGTCTTCGCGCGGCTGGCCAGGCGCAATGGCGATGCCGATGGCCCGGGAAGCGCATGATGGCGGCGCCAAAGCTTGACGAAAGCCTTCCCGGCTGAAATCTAGGAAGACCTTACTCCTGCCAAAAGCGATTTGATGCACGTCATCACCACACAGAAAGAACTCGAGACCGTTCTCGCCGCTTTCGAAAAGTCGGATTTCGTTACCGTCGACACCGAGTTCATCCGCGAAACGACCTTCTGGCCGATCCTGTGCCTGATCCAGATGGCGGCGCCCGGCGTCACCGCGCTGATCGACCCGCTGTCGCCCGACATCAACCTCGCCCCGTTCTTCCGGCTGATGGCCAACGAGGCCGTGGTCAAGGTCTTCCATGCGGCGCGCCAGGACATCGAAATCATCGTCCATCTCGGCGATCTCGTGCCGCACCCGGTGTTCGACACGCAGGTCGCGGCCATGGTCTGCGGCTTCGGCGACAGCGTTTCCTACGATCAGCTCGTGCAGCGCATCACCGGCGCGCGGCTCGACAAGTCGTCGCGCTTCACCGACTGGCGCCACCGGCCGCTGTCCGAGAAGCAGCTCGATTACGCGCTCGCCGACGTCACCCATCTGATCGAGGTCTATCAGCATTTGAGCGCCGAACTGGCGCGGGAGAACCGTGCCCACTGGCTGAACGAAGAGATGGACGTCCTGACCTCGCGCGAGACCTACGATCCGCATCCCGAAGACGCCTGGAAGCGGCTGAAGATGCGGCTGCGCAAGCCGCAGGAACTGGCGATCGTGCAAGCCGTGGCGGCATGGCGCGAACGTGAGGCGCGCGAGCGCGACGTGCCGCGCGGCCGCGTGCTCAAGGACGACGCGATCTACGAGGTGGCGCAGCAGGCGCCGCGCGACACGGCTGCCCTCGCCAAGCTGCGCACGACGCCCAAGGGCTGGGAGCGCTCCTCGACGGCGACGGCCCTGCTTGGGGCGGTCAATACCGCGCTGGCCTTGCCCAAGGAGCAGATGCCGAAACTGCCGAAGAATTTCCAGCCGCCGGAAGGCTCGAGCGCCGCCGCGGAACTGTTGAAAGTGCTGCTCAGAATCGTCGCCGAAAAGCAGGGCGTGGCCTCGAAGGTGCTGGCCTCCAGCGACGACATCGACCGCATCGCCGCCGAAGGCGAGGACGCCGATGTGCCGGCACTGCAGGGCTGGCGGCGCGCCGTGTTCGGCGAAGCGGCGCTGAAGCTGGTGCGCGGCGAGATCGGGATAAAGTTCGACAAGCGTAAAATAGCGGTGTTCGACCTCTAGAGGCTTTCTAGCCGATGCGTTCGGATCAGGACGAGAACCGGCGATACGAAGCGATCGACGCATTGCGTGCGATTGCCGTGATGCTGGTTCTGATCTTCCACTATACGTCCCGCTTTCCCGCCGACTACATCGGGTTCGACCACCAGATGACGCTGCCATGGCAAGGGATAGTTGGCGTCTTTCTCTTTTTCATTATCAGCGGCTACTGCATCGCGATGACAGCAGAGCGGTCTGGAACCGTGTGGATGTTCTGGCTGCAGAGATTTACGCGGCTGGAGCCCGCGCTCATCGCCTGTATCTCGATCACGCTTGTCGTGGTTGCGGCTCTGGGTCTTCCGGGTAGGGAGGTTTCAGCGCTCGACGGACTGAAAAACGCAAGCTGGGTAACCCTGTTCGCTCCAACGCCGCTTGTCGACGGCGCCTACTGGTCACTGCTTGCGGAAGCAAAATTCTACTTCGTGTTCGGCCTCATCTTCTATCTCTGGCCAAATCGCGTTCTCGTCCTTTTCACCGGCTTTACCGTTCTGGGCGCAATTGCACAGTTTTCAGGGTTGTGGAGAGACCATCAGGCTCTGATTTACCCCTTCAAGGGCGTCGCCATGCCGTATTTTCTGTTCCCCTACAGCCTCTTCTTCTTGATGGGCATCGCGGCGAGGCGATCGACCCGAACTGTGCAGACGGTCGTGACAGCCGGATGCCTGGTGGTTGTTGTCAAGCTGTGGGGCGGTTCAGCATTCAGTGCCTGGGTGATCGCGCTTTCAATTCTTGGGGTCATCGGCGTCCAGCTGCGCGATATCAAGATCTGGCGAAGCGTGAGTTACATCGGCTTGATCAGCTATCCTCTGTATCTTCTGCACCAGAATGTCGGTGTCGCGATCATACGATGGCTGGCTCCGTGGATCGCCTCCCCGTATCTTCGGATCGGCATAGCGTTCTGCACCGTGGTCGCCCTTGCAGCATTCGTCGCGTGGGCGGTCGAGCATAGATTTCGGCGGAGGATCGAAATCCATGCGGCGCGCTTGATGTCGAGGGCCGCAACCCCCGCATGACCCTGCCTCAGACGATGTCGAGCAAATGCAGCGCAAACCAGATCCAGGCCAGCGCCAGCACCACCGCACCGGCGAAGAAAGAGCGGCTGCGCAGCCGCAGATTGTTGCTGGTCAGGTGAACCCAGGCATGAAAATAACGCGTCAGGACGAAAATCCACGCCAGCGCCAAGGTCAGATAGTTGACCCCGTTGGTGACGTGGAGCGTCACGCACAGCACATAGAAAAGCACCGGCAGTTCGAACTGATTGCAGAGATTGGCGGCAACGGTGATGCTGGACGCCGGCTCGGTCGAGCGGGCCTTGTACTGTCCGACCTCGGCCTCACCTGATCTGATTGCGCCATTTCTGCGGCGCCCCAATACGCCGTAGACGATGTAGACCAGAGCCACATGCGCCAGAACGGGCCAGAAGATCGTCGTCTGGTTCATGATATTTCCCCTGCCCTGTCCGGCATCAGGCCTGGCGTCTTTGGCCCACCAGCCAGAAAGCGGCGATGACGACCACCGGGATGGCGAGAAGCGCGAATTTGGTGACGATAAGAGCCGAAGCGAAAGACAGTGAATCCGGGTTGGCCGACAGGAAGTCGGACAGAAGCCGCGCCACGGCGATGTTCTGGGCATAGTCGGCCAGCGTGTAGGGAAGCACCAGAACCAGCGCGAAGATCGACTGCACCTGCCCGGGAAGCTCGCGGAAGTTCTGCAGGCGCCGGCCGGTGGCAAGGACAAGGCTCACCAAGGTCAGCGACAGCAGCGCTGGGAACAACAGATCGAAGGTCAGATAGTGCCAGACCAGAATGATCTCGCCGCCGCGACGCCCGAGCGCCGTCAGCCAGGCCATGCCTTCGTCGGGCGTGAAGCCGAAATAGCGCATGTCGAGCGACGGCAGGCCGCCGCTCAACTGGCGGAAATAGAAAAATTCCATCACCGTCATGGCGATGAAAACCGCCGCCGACAGGAAACACAGTGCGGCCGCGTGGCGTGGCAGCCGCAGTACCGTCGCGGTCAGGCTCCGCCCGAGCCCGTATTGTTCAGGCTCCGCCGGGATAGTTCGGGCTTTCGCGGGTAATCGTGACGTCATGGGCGTGGCTTTCACGAAGTCCGGCGTTGGATATGCGCACAAAAGTGGCGCGCTCGCGGAAATCGGCAAGGTCGCGGCCACCGACATAACCCATAGCGGCTTTTAGGCCGCCCGCAAGCTGGTGCAGCACGCCAGACACAGGTCCTTTGTATGGAACTTGGCCCTCAATGCCTTCCGGGACCAGTTTGAGGGTATCGCGCACCTCGGCCTGGAAGTAGCGATCGGCCGAGCCGCGCGCCATGGCGCCGACCGAACCCATGCCGCGATAGGCCTTGAAGGAGCGGCCCTGGTGCAGATAGACCTCGCCCGGGCTCTCATCGGTTCCGGCCAGCAGCGAGCCGATCATGGCGGCACTGGCGCCGGCGGCGAGCGCCTTGGCGAGATCGCCGGAATATTTGATGCCACCGTCGGCAATCACCGAGACGCCCGACTTATGCGCCGTCTCGACGGCGGACATGATGGCTGAAAGCTGCGGCACGCCGACACCGGCGACGATGCGGGTAGTGCAGATGGAGCCCGGGCCGATACCGACCTTGACGGCGTCGGCGCCGGCGTCGATCAGCGCCTGCGTGCCTTCGGCGGTGGCAACGTTGCCGGCCAGGATGCGCACCGAGTTGGAGAGTTTTTTCGCCCGGGTGACGGCGTCGAGCACGCGCTGCGAATGGCCGTGCGCGGTATCGATGACCAGAAGATCGACCCCGGCGTCGATCAGGCGCTCGGCGCGCTCGAAGCCATCGTCGCCGACGCTGGTGGCGGCCGCCGCGCGCAGGCGGCCCTGCGCATCCTTGGTGGCGTGCGGGTTGAGCTGCGACTTCTCGATGTCCTTGACGGTGATCAGGCCGACGCAATTGCCCTGCTTGTCGACGACGACGAGTTTTTCGATGCGGTGCTGGTGCAGAAGCCGCTTTGCTTCGTCCTGGTCGACATTCTCCTTGACCGTGATCAGGTTCTCGCGGGTCATCAACTCATAGACCTTCTGCGCCGGGTCGGAGGCAAAGCGCACGTCGCGGTTGGTCAGGATGCCGACCAGCCTGCCGGTCTTGTGGCCGCCAGTGCCGCCATTCTCGACCACCGGAATGCCCGAGATCGAATAGGTTCGCATCAGCGACAGCGCATCGGCGAGCGTGGCGTCCGGACCGATGGTGACCGGATTGACCACCATGCCGGATTCGAATTTCTTCACCTGCCGCACCTGCTCGGCCTGTTCGGCCGGCGAGAAATTGCGGTGGATGACGCCGATGCCGCCGGCCTGGGCCATGGCGATGGCAAGACGCGCCTCGGTGACGGTGTCCATCGCGGCGGAGAGGATCGGCACGTTGAGATCGATGTCGCCCGCGATGCGGGTGCGGACATCGGTTTCGCCGGGCATGACCTCGGAGTGACCCGGCTGCAAAAGCACGTCGTCAAAGGTCAGCGCCAGTGCGCCTGTGGACGTTTCGATGATTTTTGCCATGGCCAGCCCTTTAGAATGCGGAAAAAGCGCTGGACCGGAATGGACAGCGCCGACTCTCATCTTCCCTTTCAGGATTGGCGCTGGCTGGTAACACGTCGCGACGCGGATGAAAAGCCGATCGTTGCATTGCACAACAGCCACCCACGGTTGCGGTCGCACAAAAGTGACAGCAATTTAACACGACATAGGTGTCTAGCCATGATAACCGCCCCCTGTATCGGTTCGCCCCCGGCCGAAGAGAAAATTTGAAACGGTCACGCTCGTGAATCGCACCATTCCGCTGATCCTGGCGGTCGCACTTTTCATGGAAAACATGGATTCGACCGTCATAGCGACATCGCTGCCGGCGATCGCCGTCGACATCCACACCAGCCCGATCGCGCTCAAGCTGGCACTGACGGCCTATCTGGTGTCGCTGGCGATCTTCATTCCCATCAGCGGCTGGATGGCCGACCGCTTCGGCGCCAAGAACATTTTTCGCGCCGCGATTGCGGTGTTTATCGTCGGTTCGGTCGCCTGCGCCTTGTCCGGTTCGCTGCCGGCCTTCGTGGTGTCGCGCTTCCTGCAAGGCATTGGCGGCGCCATGATGACGCCGGTCGGGCGCCTGGTGCTGGTGCGGGCCACGCCCAAGAGCGACCTGGTCGCCGCCATGTCGTGGCTGACCGTTCCCGCGCTGGTCGGACCGCTTGTCGGCCCGCCGATCGGCGGCTTCATCACCACCTACTTCACCTGGCACTGGATCTTCCTGATCAATGTGCCGATCGGCCTGGTCGGCATCTGGCTGGCGACGCGCTTCCTGCCGGAAACCGAATCGATGGAGACGCCGCCGCTCGATTTCATCGGCTTCGTGCTGAGCGGGCTTGCGGCATCCGGCGTGGTCTTCGGCCTGTCGGTGGTCAGCCTGCCCTATCTGCCGCCTGCGACCGGATTCATCACCGTGGGGGTCGGGCTACTGTCGGGCGCACTCTACCTCATGCATGCGCGGCGCGCCAAAAATCCACTGCTGGCGCTCGAACTGTTCCGCAACCAGGTGTTCCGCTCATCGGTGCTTGGCGGCTCGCTGTTTCGCATCGGCATCGGAGCAGTGCCGTTCCTGCTGCCGCTGATGTTCCAGATCGGTTTCGGGCTGACGCCGTTCCAGTCCGGCATGATCACCTTTGTCTCGGCGGTCGGCGCCATCGGCATGAAATTCGTCACCGCACTGATTTTTCGCCTCGCCGGATTCCGCCGCGTGCTGATCGTCGGCTCGCTGGTCGCCGCCGCATCGATCGCCATCTACGGCCTTTTCACCCCGGAAACGCCTTACGCACTGATGTTGGCCATATTGCTGGTCGGCGGCTTCATCCGCTCGATGTTTTTCACCGGGGTCAACGCGCTCTCCTATGCCGAAGTGTCGGCCGAAGACACCAGCAAGGCAACGCCGATTACGGCGGTGTTCCAGCAGCTGTCGATCGCGCTTGGCGTGGCGCTGGCCGGCGGCATCCTGGAAGTCTCGACCTCGATCCATGGCGGCCCGCTGACGCTGGGCGATTTCCACATCGCCTTCTTCATCGTGGCGGCCGTATCGGCGGCGGCGTCGCTGTTATTCATGCGGCTGGCGCCCGATGCCGGCAATGCCGTCTCCGGCCATGGCCGGCTGACGACGCCCAAGACGCTGGAACCGGCGAGATCGCCGGGCGAGTGAGGGCCAGCTCAGCGGTCAGCGTCCCCCGGCCCTTCGCTATGGCTCCGGGCGCTCGAGTCCTTCGGAACGTCCACTGGACGTTCCGATCCGCCTGATGGCGGAACGGACTCTCGCCCTTTGAAGTCCTTTGCCAACAGATAAAGCTCGACCGATTCATCGCGCGAGGCCGGCGGCTTGACGTGGTGGACGGAGCGGAAATTCTTCTTGAGCATGGACAGCAGTTCGTTCTCGGCGCCGCCCTGAAAAGTCTTGGCGAGGAAATGGCCGCCAGGCTTCAGGACGGACAGCGCGAAATCGGCCGCCACTTCGCACAGATGCATGGTGCGGATGTGGTCGGTGCGCTTGTGGCCGGTGGTTGGTGCCGCCATGTCGGACAGCACGACATCCGGGTTCCCACCCAACGCCTCGGCGAGCTTGCGCGGCGCATCCGCATCCAGGAAATCCATCAAAAGCACCGGTGCGCCGGGCACGGCATCCATTTCCAGATAGTCGATGCCGACGACATGCGGATTTTCCGCCGTCGATTTCGTGCGCGCGGCCGCGACCTGGCACCAGCCGCCGGGGGCGGCACCGAGGTCGATCACCTTCATGCCGGGCTTCAGCAAATGGTGCTTGTCGTCGATCTCGATCAGCTTGTAGGCCGCGCGCGAGCGATAGCCGTCAGCCTTCGAGCGCTGGACATAGGGATCGTTGATGTGGCGCTGCAGCCAGCGCCGCGACGATTCCTTCAGGCCGCTCTTTTTCTTGATCCGCGTCTTCAGCACGCGAATGCCGGCCGATCCTGGATTTTCCGGTTTCTTGGTCATTGACGGCCACGCCCATCGTTGCGCCAGACGCCGTCATCGGCCATCAGCTCGCTCAATATGCCTTCGCGCAGGCCGCGGTCAGCGACGCGCAGCCGCTCCGAAGGCCAGACGGCGCGGATCGCTTCGAGGATGGCACAGCCGGCCAGCACCAGATCGGCGCGGTCGGCGCCAATGCAAGGGTTGGCGCAGCGCTGCTGGAAATCCCAGCCGACCAGTCGCTCCACCATGCGGTCGACGCTGTCGCGGTCCATCCACAGCCCGTCAACCCGACGACGGTCGTAACGCTCGAGATCGAGGTGGACGCCGGCCAACGTCGTCACCGTGCCGGACGTGCCCAGCAGATGGAAATTCGGGTTGGCCTTGAGGTGGCTCAGCCGGTCGCGGCCGTCGAAGCTCGCCAAACGGCCGGCGACGTCGTCGACCATCGCGCCGAAGATCTCGCGCGTCACGGTACGGCCACCAAAGCGCTCGGCCAGTGAGACGACGCCGACCGGCAGCGACGTCCACGAGACGATATGATTGGCGAGCCGCGGCGAACGGCGGCCAGTGAGATCGATCAGCGCGATCTCCGAAGAGCCGCCGCCGATGTCGAACAGGACGACGCCCTGCGTGTCGCGCTCGACCAGCGAGCCGCAGCCGGAAACCGCCAGCCGCGCCTCGGTCTGGCGGTCGATGATCTCGAGCTTCAGGCCGGCCTCGCGCTCGACGCGTTCGAGGAATTCGACGCCGTTCTCCGCCGAGCGGCAGGCTTCGGTGGCAATCAGCCTGGCCTTCCTGATCTTGCGGCCGCGCAATTTGTCGCCGCAGATCTTCAGGGCCTCGACGGCGCGATCCATCGCCGGCTGGCCGAGGCGGCCATTGGCGGTGAGCCCCTCGCCCAGCCTGACGATGCGTGAGAAGGCGTCGATGACGCGGAACTGGCCATGCCGTGTGGGAACGGCGACCAGCAGCCGGCAATTGTTGGTGCCGAGGTCAAGGGCCGCGAAGACCGGCAGCTCATGCACCGGCGGCCGGCGCGTGCCCTGTTCGGGGCGTGGCGCGGGAGCGGTGGGGGAGACTGCCGGCGCCGTCGGCAGCTTCGCTTCCAAAGCCGGAACAGCCTGGCCTGGCACCGGCGCTCGATTGCCCTGCGTTTCGTCGCGCGCAAAAACCTTGCGCCCGCGCCTTCGCTTGCGCCGCTTCTTGGGCTTGCCCTTCTGGTGATGGGTCGCGTCACCCGCCTGCCCACCGGCGGAGCGCGGTTCCGTCGGGCGGCGTTTCTGCCAACCGGCTGTCCCCGAGCCCGATGGCCCTGGGGAAGCGCTGGACGCGCCCACCTCCGACGCGCCTGCGCCGGTGTCGCGGTCTTCCACTGTCGTTCCTTCCGGCGCCGCGCGAACCGGTGAAGGACGCAGCAGGCGCTTTGGCATGTTTCAAGTTGCCGCCAGACTAACAGTGCCGTGGCCGATCACCAAGAGCCGCATGCCGAATTTTGCCGGCTGGGCGCGCACGGCCTTTTTAAGCTACCGCGTAATGTACCGGCAAGGCTGGATTGGTAGCGCGGATGCCGGCGAGGACAATGCTGGTCGAAGCCGATGCGTTATCCCCGCCGTTTGCGCCGCCTCGGTGCGAGCAGATCTTGCCGGCGGCCAGCGCGACGAGTGTTCGCGGTTGAATAGCCGGCTTCGATGAGGCATTTCTGAAATGAATGGAAGTCACCGGGCAGCCGGCCTCCCACCATCAAGCGAAAAGGACGCGGGCACGCAGCGCATGGCAGTCAGGCAATGAACTGGAAACGCTATTTCTGGCCGGTCGTCGGCATCGCCGCGGTGATCTTCTCGCTGCTGCTGCTCTGGCATGAACTGCGCGGTATTTCGCTCGACGATGTCTGGGATGGGCTCGCCGCCATCCCAACCCGCGGCTGGGTGCTGGCGGCGCTGAGTTCCGTCATCGCCTATGCCGCGCTCGCCGGCTACGACCACATCGCACTGCTGCATATCGGCAAGCGTGTGTCGTGGCTGTTCGTGACCCTTTGCTCCTTCACCACCTATGCGCTGTCGCACAATATCGGCGGATCGGTGTTTTCGGGCGCCGTCATCCGCTACCGCGCCTATGGCACCAGGGGGCTGACCGGTCAGGATGTCGGCGTGCTGGTGGCGATCTGCTGGATCACCTTCGTGCTGTCGACGATTCTCGCCTCCGGCCTCGTGCTGGTGTTCGAGCCTCAGATCATCGATCGCTTCTCTGGCATCGCCCATCATGGCCTGTCGGAAGCGGCGGGCATCGCGATGCTGCTCCTCGTCGCCGCCTACATCTTCGGCAGCTGGCTGCATTTGCGCCCGTTGAAGATCGCCAGATTCCAACTGCACTATCCGGCACTGCCGATCGTCGCCAGGCAATTGCTGATCGGCCCGATCGAACTGATTGCCGCCGCGGCGATCATCTTCTTCGCCCTGCCCGAGGCGCACAATCCCGGCTATTTCGTCGTGCTCGGCGTCTTCCTCGTCTCCTTCTCGGTCGCCCAGATCTCGCACGCGCCGGGCGGCCTTGGCGTGTTCGAGGTGGTGTTCCTCACCGGGCTTTCCGACATGGAGCCGGTCGGCGTGCTAGCGGCGCTGCTGGTGTTCCGGCTGTTTTACCTGATCATCCCGCTGATTCTGGGCCTGGGCGTGGTGCTGTTCTTCGAGCGTTCGCAGTTCAGCCGGACGGAGAGCTGAGGCGCGGATTGGATTTTGTGCCCGCCCCCGCGCACCTGAACCCCGGCGTATGAAACCCAGCTGTCAAAACGTAGCGATTGAACCGCAGAGCAGGCTTGACTATTTTCCGCTGGTGGCTACAAGGCAGCGCTCAAGCGGCTCAGCCGTTCGGCCCGCGCGGTTCATACCGCGCCTGCTGGGGAATAGGTTAACGGTAGACCCACGGACTCTGACTCCGTTAGTCCTGGTTCGAATCCAGGTTCCCCAGCCATATATCTTTAGGTCCGTTCCTGGCACGTGGATTACGGTTTTTACCGGAGGCATGGGTAACACTCTTGGCCCGAACGGGTTTGGAGTGGTTCGAGCCTGCATGCATCATCATCGAAGCCAGATACGGTCCTCAACCTGTTTGATGCCGATCTCGAAGCCGATCGTTCGCCGAAGTGCTTCGCCAGCACGCCTTTGATGCGCTCTGCCGACCAGTCCATGGCGCGCGCCGCCACGATCAGCGCCTTCGTGGAATCGAAGCCGCCCGACGCGCCCATGATTGCGTGCTCGAGGTTGGTGGCCGAAAGCCGCGTCGCCAGACCCTGGACTTGGATGTGATTGGCTTTGTCCCAATCTTCCTGGCCCCGTTTAGCTGGTTTCCTGGCACTTTGGTACGTTTCCTAGGCTTTGCCGCCTTCATATTCGTAACTTGCTGACAGAACCGTCTGCGCGCCTGCCAACTACTTTTGACACAGATCAACGTCCGGTCGCCGCATTCGGGCGAAGTTAAGTCTGGCTGATTGGATCGACGAATGCAAAACACCGATTTCATTGACGCAGGCAGTACCGAGTTGATCCCCCCGAAGGACCGTTCGGTGAGCCGAATGCTCGTGCCGAGTTTACCCGAGCCTACTTCTCTGCAACCTGTCGCTTCCGCCGTGAGACCGCGCCGCCGGCTTTGGCTTGGGTTGGCGCTGGGTTTAGCCGCGGCCGCGGCCGCGGCAGGCGGATATTGGTGGCAGCATGCCGAGCCTGGACTTCCAGCAGGCATCGCCTTCGGCAACGGCCGGGTCGAGGCCGACGAGATCGACATCGCAGCCAAGTTCGGCGGCCGCATCGCCGCGCTCCTTGCCGACGAGGGCGACGGCGTCCGCGCCGGCCAGGTAGTCGCTCGGATGGATACGCAAGACCTCGAAACGTCGCTCCACAAGGCCGAGGCACAGATGCTCGGAGCGAGCCGCATGCTCGACGAGGCGAGCGCCAGCGTCGAGCAGCAGAAGGCACAGGTGAAGCTCGCTGAGCAGCAGCTCGCCCGCGCAATCTACCTTGCCGACAAAGGCTATGCGACGACCGAGATCCTCGACCAGCGCCACCAACAGATGGACGCCGCCAACGCTGCATTTGCGGCAGCCAACGCGCGTGTCGGCGAGGCCGAACAGACACTGGCTGCGGCCAACCACGATGTCGACCTCTATCACATCAACATCGCTGACAATTCGCTCGTCGCGCCGCGCGCTGGTCGCATCCAATATCGCCTCGCGAATGTCGGCGAGGTGATCGGCGCCGGCGGCAAGGTCTTGACCATGCTCGACACCGGCTATGTCTATATGGATGTCTTCTTGCCCACGGCAGAAGCCGGTCGCGCGATGATGGGCAGCGACGCCCGTGTGGTGCTCGACGCCAGGCCTGATGCACCAATCCCGGCCAAGGTGGTCTTCGTCTCCGACCAAGCACAATTCACGCCGAAGGCGGTAGAGACCAAGGCGGAACGCGACAAGTTGATGTTTCGGGTCCGCGTGCGGGTGGACGCCGACTATCTGCGCGCCCACTCGGCAGAGGTGGGCTCCGGTCTTCCAGGCTTGGCTTATGTTCGACTCGATCCGGGCACGGAATGGCCGATTTCGCTTGCAGGCCGGACCGATGAACAGTCCCGATGATCCCGTCATAGCCGTCGACGGGCTATCGCACCGCTATGGCCGGACACTGGCGCTTGACAATGTGACGCTCGTCCTTTCGGCCGGCGCACTCGTCGGGCTGATCGGCCCGGACGGTGTCGGGAAATCGACGCTGCTCGGCCTCATCGCCGGTGCAAAGCGCATCCAGAGCGGCTGTGTGGCGGTGCTTGGCGGCGATATGGCGGACCGCGGCCACCGCGTCGCCGCTTGCCCGCGCATCGCGTATATGCCGCAAGGCCTCGGCAAGAATCTTTATCCCGATCTCAGCGTGCGGGAGAACATCGACTTTTTCGGCCGCCTATTCAGCCAGCCGGCACTCGAGCGCCATCGACGTATCGACGCCCTTCTCGAGGCGACCGGCCTCGCCCCTTTTCCCAACCGTCCGGCCAAGAAGCTCTCCGGCGGCATGCGGCAAAAGCTCGGCCTCTGCTGCGCCCTCGTCCACGACCCAGATCTCCTCATCCTCGATGAGCCGACCACCGGCGTCGACCCTTTGTCGCGCAGGCAGTTCTGGGAACTGATCGAGCGCATGCGCACCGCACGCCCTGGCATGAGCGTGGTTGTCGCCACCGCATATATGGAGGAGGCAGAGCGCTTCGACGAAATCATCGCCATGAATGCCGGCCGCATCCTCGCGATAGGCTCGCCGGCCGAGTTGAAGGCGCGCACAGGACAGCCTAACCTGGAAGAAAGCTTCATCGCGCTCCTGCCCGAGGCAGTCCGCGCCAGGCGGCGGACGCTCTCCGTCCCACCGCGTCCGTCCGGCGAGCGCGAGGCGGCGATAGTCGCCCGCAACCTGACCCGGCGCTTCAGCGACTTCGTCGCTGTTGACGGCGTGAACTTCACCATCGAGCGCGGCGAGATTTTCGGCTTCCTCGGTTCGAACGGCTGCGGCAAGACCACGACGATGAAGATGCTGACCGGGCTGCTGCCAGCATCCAGTGGCACGGCTTGGCTGTTCGGGCAACCGATCGACGGCACCGACATGCGCCTGCGCAGACGCGTCGGATATATGTCGCAATCCTTCTCGCTCTACACGGAGCTCACCGTGCGGCAGAACCTCGACCTGCACGCACGGCTCTTCCACCTGCCCGCCAACAAGGCGCGAGTCCGCATTGCGGAACTGGTCGAGCGCTTCGGCCTAGGACCCCATATCGATCAGCGGGCAGCGCAGTTGCCTCTTGGCATCCGCCAGAGGCTCTCGCTTGCTGTCGCAGTGGTTCATGAGCCGGAACTCCTTATTCTCGACGAGCCAACCTCGGGGGTCGACCCACTCGCTCGTGACGGCTTCTGGGAACTTCTCGTCGATCTGTCGCGCCGTCACGGTGTCACCATCTTCGTCTCCACCCATTTCATGAACGAAGCGGCGCGCTGCGATCGTCTCGCGCTCATGCAAGCGGGGCGTGTGCTGGCCACCGGAACGCCTGCCGAACTGGTCACCGCCACGAGTGCGGCCAATCTCGAGGACGCCTTCGTCGCCTATCTTGAAGCCGGTGAAAGAGAAACGCCCCGGCCCTCGCCGGCCCGCCATGCAGTCGGCCCCGCCGTTGGCCCGGTGCGCGCTACGCCACGGCGGGGCTTCAGCCTCGGGCGGCTCCTCGCCTATTCGCTACGCGAAGCGCTGGAGGTGTGGCGGGATCCTGTCCGGCTCGGCTTCGCACTCCTCGGCACGGCCTTCCTCATGATTGTGTTTGGGCTCGGCATCAACACCGACGTCAACCAACTGAGCTTCGCCGCGCTAGATCGCGACAACACGCCGGAGAGCCGCACCTATCTGCAAGAGTTCCGCGGCTCGCCTTATTTCACCGAGAAATCGGTGCTCGCCGACTACAGCGACCTGGAAAATCGCCTGAGGAGCGGCATTGTGACGGTGGCCATCGAAGTGCCACCCGGTTTCGGCCGCGACGTGCGGCGAGGGACTTCCGCCGAGATTGGCGCCTGGGTGGACGGCGCGATGCCGTTCCGAGCCGAGACAGCGCGGGCCTATGTGAGCGGCGTACATCAGCAATACCTGACCGATCTGGCGCGTCTGCAGCCGAACGGCCCGTCGGCGGCGGCTCCGGCCAGCATCGAGACGCGCTTCCGCTATAACCAGGACTTCGACAGCATCTACGCGATGGTTCCCGGCACCATCGCCATGCTGCTTGCCTTCATCCCGGCTATCCTCATGGCCGTGGGCGTGGTGCGCGAGAAGGAGCTCGGCTCGATCACCAACCTCTATGTAACGCCGGTCCGTCGCCTGGAATTCCTGCTCGGCAAGCAACTCCCCTATGTGGTGGTCGCCTTCGTCAGCTTCTTGAGTCTGCTTGCCATGGCGATCTTCCTGTTCGGCGTGCCGCTCAAGGGCAGCCTGCTCGCGCTGCTGGTCGGCGCGGTCCTCTATGTGACCGCCATGACCGGGTACGGATTGGTGATCTCGACCTTCACCAACACCCAGATCGCTGCCATCTTCGCCACCGGCATCATGACTTCTCTACCGGCCGTGCAGTTCTCAGGCATGCTGACGCCCGTCTCCTCCTTGGCGGGTTTTCCGGCCTTCATGGCCCACACGTTCCCGGCGATGTATTTCCTGCGCATCTCGGTCGGCACCTTCACCAAGGCGCTGGGCTTCCAAGAGCTTGCCGGAAACCTGCTGGCACTTGCGGTCTTCATCCCGCTTCTCACCTTGATCAGCCTGGCATTCCTCCGCCGGCAGGAGCGGTGACGTGACCCAGCACATGGCGAACATCTTCTGGCTCGGCGTCAAGGAGTTGCGGAGCTTCTCGCGCGATTTCGTACTCTTCGGCTTCGTCGTCTACTCCTTCTCGTTGGCGGTCTATACGCAGGCTGAGAGTCCCGCACAGGAGATCCACAACACTGCCGTCGCTATCGTCGACGAGGACCACTCGGTCCTCTCGCGCTCGATCGCCACGGCTCTGCTGCCGCCCTATTTCAGCCGTCCAACCGAGGTAGCAGCCGGCAAGGTTGACGAGCTGATGGGCGCCGCCCGCAGTACGTTTGTCCTCGACATCCCGCCCTATTTCGAGCGCGACGTCATGGCAGGGCGCCGGCCGGCTATCCAGGTCAACGTCGACGCCACCGCTATGATGCAAGCCGGCATCGGCGCTGGTTATCTGCAGCAGATCATCGCCGGCGAAATCGCTCGCTCTGCCGCTCATGCCAAACCGTTACGATACGACCCGGCAAATCTCGCTGTCCGCGTCGCCTTCAATCCCAACCTCACCACGCAACTTTTCAATGCCGTCATGGCCATCATCGGCAATGTCAACATGCTAGCCATCATACTTGCGGGCGCTGCAATCATCCGCGAGCGTGAACACGGCACCCTGGAGCATCTGCTGATCATGCCGCTTACGCCTCTCGAGATCGCAGCTGCCAAGGTGTGGGCGAACGGCCTGGTAATCACCGTCGCGGTCGGCCTGTCGCTTTGGCTGGTGATAGAGACATTGCTCGGAATTCGGATCGTCGGATCCATTCCGCTATTCATGGCAGGCGTCATGCTCTATTTGTTCTTTGCTACCGCCATCGGTATCTTCCTGGGCACGGTCGCCCGCTCAATGCCGCAGCTAGGGCTCCTGTTCATCCTGATCGCCCTGCCGATGAACATCCTCTCCGGTGGCAATACGCCGCTCGACAGCATGCCAGCATTCCTGCGGGCGGTGATGCAGTTGTCACCATCGACCCATTTCGTCAGCTTCGCCCAGGCAATCCTCTATCGCGGTGCTGGTTTTGACGTCGTGTGGCCGCAATTTGCCGTTGTTGGCCTGGTCGGCGGCGGATTCTTTGCCCTGTCCGTCATGCGTTTCCGCAAGATCAGTGCCATGGTGATGTGAGTAACCGCGCAGTCTCCATGCCATACTCCTCAGTTGAGGGACGGGCACGTGCGGACGTGCTGATCAAGCTTGCCCCATAGCGCCTCCTGATATCCCGATCTCAGCCATGAGCACGCGCAATTCGGCCGGAGGTGCAAGGCAGAAGTTCGAAAAGCTTCCAAGAACCCCAGCCAAGTTTATTCATAATTTCAATCAGCAGCTTACACAGAACTTTATGTCCTGATGCAGGCCATTCCAGGTCACCCGTTCAGGTGGTGAGCGCGGCTGTGGTCGACCTTCGCGAGATATAAAAGCAATTGCTAATATATTGAAAAGGTGACAGCATCGGGCTCCGCGTCGCGTATGGGAGGATGCCATGGCCGATGGTGGAATAAATGTCACCAAACTTGAATCCAAATCTCACGACAACCCGGATGAGGTTCGCTCGCCCGACAAGACACGTGTCGAGGTGGTGCGGCTTCCAGGCTTTACGCTCGGGCGGCTCAACATGGAGCCGGGATGGAAATGGTCCGAATGCGTGAAGCCAGTCGTCAAGACGGATAGCTGTCAGGTATCGCATGTCGGCTACGTCGTTTCCGGAACCATCACCGTCAAGATGAACGACGGAACCCAGAAGACGTTAACGAAGGGTACGTCCTATACGATCCCGCCCGGCCACGACGCCTGGGTGGAAGGCAACGAACGCTTCGTCTGCATCGAGGTCATGAGCGCCGAGCAATACGCCAAGCCGGCGTAGGGCAAACTGCTGGGCTGCTGGCTAAGAGGTTTCTCGTCGGGCGGCGAGGCTGCTGTCGCGACATGAATATGGCTGCAGCTCCGCCCGTCGGCCGCAGGCAGAAGACAAATCCTTTCGTTTCTCGAAAACGGAAGGATTTGGCGAACCTCCCTTGCCGGATACTGTCGTGGTTGCACGCCGGTCGCCTCATGCCTTCCACATCGTCGATCGAAGAACAGCCTGCATATGCTCTGCGAGGTCGAGTTCGCCGCGCGCCTCTATCTCCAAAAGATATCGGGCCTTGGCCAGGCGATCGCCTTCCTCAACCGCGGCATGGCCGCAGATGGCGAGCAGCGCCCTCTCCTCCTCCCGGCTGGCCCTGTCGGAGTCGCCGCCTAAGTCGTGCAGCGCCTTGCCGAACGCCGCGTATGCCGCCCTGTGCGCCTCGATCAGCTCTCGCAGTCTATCGGACGGTTCCTGGTCTTGGCCCGGCGACCCTGTGCCGCGTGCGGTTGCCGCAACCGTCGAGGCGACGACTGCGCTGCCGGAGTGGAAAAGCAAGGCGCGGCGGTTGATCCTGGACGTGGCGAACTCTCCCATTTGCTGCGATCGCCATGCGCTCGATGACATGACACCATCTGACTGTAACACGACGGTTTGCATATTCTTGTCAGGATGGAAGGTTCGAGGCAGCCGACAGCAAGCGGCGCGTCACTCTTTAGGCGGCTCGAGGAAGGTGATATTTCCCGAGTGAAGAAGATTGATGGTGGCAGGTGCGTTCCAATGGCTAAGCTGCCTGAAGTTCTGCACGAGGCCGGATAATGGTCACCGACACCGAGTTCATTCACGAAAGCATCAGCCAAGGCTGCGTGACGCTTGCCAATGGCGAATTCCTCATCGACAGGCTGGTGAAATATGTCGGCAACGGAAGGATCCGTTGGCATGTCGAGTTTCGTGGGCATCGCGTCGAGTTCACGACCGGCCAGCTCAAGAAGCAACCGACCTTCCGAAGGAAGATACTCGAACAGGCCGGCGTGCTGCCGCCCCAGCGTGCCGGGGCCGATTACAGGCGATGGGCCATCGAGTTGAGGAAGAAGGCCGTCGAACTGCCTTGGCGGGACAGGCCGGTCGATGCCGGTTTCTCCATCGACAGCCTTGTCAGTCTTGGAGGCGATCGCTGGACGATCGACTATCAAGGCAAGGTCATCAAGTTCACGACGACCAAACTGCGCAGGCAAACCAGTTTCCGCAAACGCATGCTGGCCAAGGCCAAGGTGCTGCCGCCGCAACTGGATCCGGTCGCCTATCGGAAGTGGGTGGACTGGCTGATTCGAAACGCCATGGAGGCCGCACCGCAGGCCCGAGATACTTTGATGAGCGAGAAAAGTTGGCTCGACGACCTGCCGGAGCTGGCCGGCTGGCAAAACGAAGGGCCGCACGACGGGACCAATTAAGGGCGGCGCGCCACCTACAGTCCCCGTATCGTCACCCAAACCGCGCAGGGGCACGCCGACAGAACAGGTTGACGCGTGTTGGTGGGGCGGCCTTAAGACCAGCACGGTCTGAGGGCGGGACGGTGACGCATCGGTCTGCAAAACCGACGTAATGGGTTCAATTCCCATTCAGAGCTCCATTTTCAACAGCCGCCCACGCTGGCACAAGCAGGGCGGCTTTTTTGTCAGAGACGCCAGCCCTACCCCTCTTAAACAGCGGCGGTGCAACCATGGCGTTTGCAATGCTTGGAGGCACACATTGATGGCGAAGGAATCCAGGCGAGGCTGGCTCACCGTGGCGACGCGGGTCCTCCGCGAACTCGAAGATCGGAGCGACAATCGTTCGGGAAACAGGCCAAACGCCCCTCCAAAACACCCTTTTGTTGCGCCGTCGCAACATACTTTGGGAAAAGTGTGCGCCTCGACCCTGCAATTGCCTTCCGTAAGGGAACTCCTGTGATACTGATACACAGAGCTAGGATTAGGCATAGCTCCATGCGGGGACAGGCCATGAAATACCTTTTGGCAGCAGCATTTTTGGGCGCCACCCTTACTTCGGCCATGGCGGCAGATGTTGTGAACGAGCTTCCGGTCGCTTCCACGTACGATTGGACAGGCGCCTATATCGGCGGCCAGATCGGTTACGCGTGGGGCAAGGACCATATCCAGGACGAGAACATCGCCAGCGGCGATTCAGATTATTCGGATAGCTTCAGGCTCCGTGGGGTCACCGGCGGTATTTTTGCCGGCTACAATATGCAATGGGGCAATATCGTCGGCGGCGTCGAAGGCGATATCGAGGCCTCCGGAATTGTCGGCCACAACCCGGACTGGCCGTTCGGAAGTGACGACAATACCCATGTCGATGCCCAGGGTTCGTTGCGCGGGCGCCTGGGCTATGCCTTTGACAACTGGCTACCCTATGTCACCGGCGGTTTGGCGCTGGGAGACATTCATACGAAGTTCGAAGACGGGCCGGCAACGGATTCCAAGTCTACCATCAAGGCCGGCTGGACGGTCGGTGCGGGTCTCGCTTACGCTTTCAACAAGAACTGGGTCGGCCAGGCCGAATATCGCTATACAGATTTCGGCAAGGTTACGACTGCAACCGATAACACTGACTCGGGTTGGGAAGAGCACGAACACCTCAAGACCAACGAGGTCCGAATCGGGATCGCCTATAAATTCTGATTTGCAGATCCTGTTTTTCAGGTCACCCGCTCAGCAGTTCCAAATATCGGTGCGTGTTCCGTACAGTGGTGCCACGATATATAGTGGTGCCATATAGGGTGATGCGGATATGCGGGTTAAAATAGCCAAACTGCAAGTTAGTCTGGATTGTGCTGAAGGTCAGAAAGCATTGGGCACACCGACTGCGCTTGTCTGACGAAGACAATGAGTCAGACGAGCCGGGAAATGGACCGCTTCAACCTTGGCACCTATCGCCGCCCGATCTCCACCCGCTCGACTGAGACCCAGCGCTGGTTCGATATCGGGCTGAACTGGTGCTACGGCTTCAACCATGAGGAAGGCATCAAGTGCTTTGAGAAGGCCTTGGAGACCGATCCCGGCTGCGCGATGGTGCATTGGGGCATCGCCTATGCCGCCGGGCCTTTCTACAATCTGACCTGGAAGGAACATGGTGAGGTCGAGGTCAACAGCGCGACCAGGCGCTGCTTCCAGCATGTCCGGCTTGCGCGTGCACACGCGGCCGGCGCCAGCGATGTCGAACGGCGATTGATCGAGGCGCTGGCCTCTCGCTTCCAGAAGCCGCACAAGGTCAGCCCGCAGGAATTCGAACGATGGGATGATGCCTATGCCGCCGCGATGCGGCGGGTCTACCAGGATTTTCCCGACGACCATGATGTGATGGCGCTGCTGGTCGAGGCGCTGATGATGCGCACGGTGCGGCGGCTGTGGAACCTCAAGACCGGCGAGCCGGCGCCGAATTCGGACGTGCTTGAAGCGCTGGAGGTTTGCGAGCGGTCGATCCGGCTTGCCGACGAGGCAGGCGCGGCGCAACATCCGGCGATCCTGCACCTGCACATCCATCTCCTGGAAATGTCCACCATGCCGGAGCGCGGCCTGCGCTCGGCCGACCGGCTCGGCGAAATGTGTCCCGATGCCGGGCACATGAACCACATGCCGGGGCATATCTACGTGCTGTGCGGCGACTATGAGAAGGCGAGGATCGCCAGCGAAAAGGCGGTCCGCGCCAATGACCTCTATCTCGCCTATGCGGACGAGCCGACCTATTACCTGCTCGGCTGCTGCCACGACCTGCATCTGATGATGTTCACCTGCATGTTCCTTGGCCAGTACCGGCCGGCGCTGTGGGCCGCCGACAAGGTGCGCAGCCTGGTGACGCGAGACGTGGTCGCCATCCTGGACCGGCCCAAACTGACGCAAACGGTGGAGGGCTACCATGCGATGAAATCGCACGTGCAGGTGCGCTTCGGCCGCTGGCAGGAGATCATCGACGAACCGGCGGTCGAAGAGCCCGGCCTCTATGTGCTGACTGCGGCCATGCAGCATTACGCCAAGGGCGTCGCGCATGCGACGCTGAGGCAATTCACGGAAGCCGAGCGCGAGCGCGACCGGTTCCACCGGCATATGGAGACCATTCCGGCCGAACGGCGTTTCCTCAGCAACCCGACCCGCGCCTCGCTCGCTGTCGGCGTCGCCTTGCTCGACGGTGAGCTTGCCTACCACAAGGGCCGACACGAGGAGGCCTACGCCCATTTGCGCCAGGCGGTCGAGCTGGATGACAACCTCTCCTACACCGAGCCATGGGCGTGGATGCACCCTCCCCGCCATGCGCTGGCGGCCTTGCTTCTCGACCGGGGCCACGTGCAAGAGGCCGAGCGGGTCTATCGCGACGATCTCGGCATCAGCGGCAAGGTGCAGCGCTGCGCCCAGCACCCGGACAATGTCTGGGCGCTGCATGGGTTGGTTGAATGTTTGAGGCGGCGTGGCGAGAGCGAGGAGCTGCCGGCCCTGCAGGCAAGGCTCGCCACGGCGCTAGCCAAGGCGGATGTGACGATCAGCTCGTCATGCCTGTGCCGGACGAGCGTGCGGCGCGGTTGTTGTCACTGAGATTCCGATCTGAGGATGTTTCTTCAGAAGATCTTCAGGCGATGGAAGCCCGAGCCGCCACAGCACGGACCGGGCAGCGCGGCGGCATCAGCCGATCAGGCCAGGCTGAAGGAACGGCTTTCCTCAATTAGTGCGGAGCAGTCGATCTCATCATGAAATTGGGCGCATGCATCAGGTGCAAGCCAGGAAGCGTAAGACCGAAGCCGTTTGAGCCTGGCTGTTTTCTCGAGCCGCGCCAGGCGCTCATCTTCGGCTGGTTGGGTATGAGGCGGCCTTTTGTTCCTCTCGGCGGGATCTTGCATATCGACTGTCCTCGGTCGGAGCCTACAAAGAGGCCCGCTTAATGAGGGAGTTGGCCCACTCACCGGAAGATAGGATCACCTGTTGCTCGGGGGGCCGCTCTCCACCTGGGCTCGATGCCACCACAGGCGCGGACGAAAGTCGCCATCCATTTTGATGACGCTGCCGCGAATTGGCGTCGGACCCGGCAGCTGTAGCCCTCATGTGATGGCGCCGTCCGCTACGAGAATATCCGCGCCAGTTCGTCGATGCTTGCGCCTTCCTTGACCTGGCGCAGCTCGACATAGCTGACCGCGGCGGCGATCGACAGCACCATGGAGACCACGGTCTGCACCAGCGCGGCGCCCAGCTGCGCGAGAATCCCGCCAAACAGGACGAAAACCAGCAATATCCCCCACTGGATGACCATCGCGATGATCATCAATATGAGAAACAGGCCAAACAGCGACCAGCGGTTGCCCTTGGTCAGGGCACGGCTGCGCGACATCGAGCCGAAAACGCCCCGCCGCTCCTGAATCAGGACCGGCACCGACATCGACCATCCGAGCCACAAGATGATGCCGGGCACAATCAGGGCCAGCATGGCAAGGACCGAGCCAAAGGCGACGAGGAAGCCAATCGCCAGCGTCGGCAGCAGGAAGCGGATCGCAATCTGAATGCAGTCGCCGAAGGAGGGCCGCCTGCCGTTCAGGTCCTCGATCGTCGCCCGGACCAGTGACGACTGAAGCAGCATGGTGAAAACGAAGGAAACCAGCCCGGCGACGAGGCTGAGGTAGGAATTGCGAAACATCGCATGGGGATCCGCCATCGCGCCCGGATCGCCATGCAACATCGCGTCGACCTGAGGCTGGGTCCACAACCGGACAAGCAGCGTCGGCGCGCCGGCGAACAGCGCGGCAAGGCCAAGGCAAAGCCCGATGTTGCGGCCGATGACGGCAAAGGTGTTGTTGAACACCCTGCCGATCTCGAATCGGCCGGGTTGTCCCAATGTCGCAGTGGTCATTATATTCCCCCGAGCCGCCACAACATCCAAACAACCAACCTCGAAAGTAAATCTGGCAAGATTAAAAGGCTTCGTCCAGTGGCCTTGCAATTGTCCAGGCGTATTGCCAGTGTCGGCACCAAACCGCAGGTGCAGAGGGGCGAGCGGGTAACAGTCGCACAGCCGCAGGACGCCGAATGGCTGGCAAAGATACACAAGCAGTTGCTTGCGGACGATTCCATCCAGTTTGACCTGCCGACGCTGGTGCAGCCCGAGCCGCCGGAATGGCTGCGGCCTTTCCTGGAAGCATTGGCGAAGATCGGCCCTTACATGATCTACCTGTTCTGGGGCGCGGTGATCGTCGGCGTCGCGGTCATCGCGCTTCTCGTTGCCCTGGAGACCAAGGGCGTGGCATGGCGCCTGCCGTGGCGGCGCGCCCGTAAGCAGGCAGAGGCGGAAGAGGCATGGCGCCCGGATGTTGGTGCCGCGCAGATCCTGCTGTCCGAGGCCGACGCGCTCGCCGCGCGCGGCGACTATGACGAAGCGGTGCATCTTCTGCTTCGCCGCAGCGTCGCCGACATTGCAGGGCGGCTGCCCGACTTTCTGCGCCCGTCGCTCACCTCGCGCGACATCGCCAGCGCCACATCGTTGCCGGCGCGGGCACGCAGCCCCTTCAGCGAGATCGCGCGCATCGTCGAGGCAGCGCTGTTTGCCCGCCGGCCGGTCGGAGCCGATGGCTGGCAGCAGGCGCGCGGCGCCTATGAACGCTTCGCCTTCAGGGATGCCTGGACATGAGCGCGCCGGCGGTCGAGGCCGCGCAGGAACCGTTCAACCGCAAAACCCTGTTCTGGGGCATTTTTGCCAGCCTGCTGGCGGCAGCGGGATTTTTCCTGCTGTCGACTTACGCGCCGGATTTTCGCCAGCCGGAAGGCGGCGGCACGCCGCTCTCCAAGGGCGGCTCCGGCTATGCCGGGCTCGTCGAATGGCTGAAACTCGCCAACGGACAGACGCCCCCGATGGCGCGTAGCGAGGAAGCGCTGAGCTCCGGCCTGGCGTCCGAATTCCTGCTGATCGTCACCATCGCGCCAAACAGCGACCCGGGCGCGCTGGCAAGAATCATCAAGCTTCGCTCGGGCAAGGCCACGCTGTTCGTGTTGCCCAAATGGATCACCTTGCCGTTGCAGGACCATGAAGGCTGGGAGATGAAGCTCGAACGGCTGCCCGATACCGTCGTCAATGACTGGCTCGGGCGCATCGCTAAGGCCAAGCTTGGCGAAGGCAAGAGTTCGGTCGGGCAGATCGACGTCGCCGGCCGCATGGTCGCCGCGCCGGAAGACCTGCAATGGGTCGCGGACGATCACCCCTTGATCGCGGCGGGCAATGGCAAGGCCGTTCTCACGGAGCTCGACGAAGGGCCGTTCTACATCCTGACCGACCCCGATCTTATCAACAACGCGGCGTTGAAGGATCCGCAAAAGGCGGCGGCGGCACTCGACATCATCGCCATGCTGGAGCCCGGCAAGGGCGCGGTGATGTTCGACCTGACGCTGCATGGCGTCGGGCAGAAATACGATCTTGCCAAGCTTTTGGTCGAGCCGCCCTTCCTGGCGCTGACGCTGTCGGTGCTGGCGGCGGCGGCCCTCGCCTTCCTGCATGGGCTCGGCCGGTTCGGGCCGCCGCGCACCGAGGCCCGGGCGATTGCCTTCGGCAAGCGGGCGCTGGTCGACAGCACGGCGATGCTCTTGAAGCGCGCCGGGCGGCTCGGGGAGCTCGGCGATCGGTATGCGGCGCTGATGCGTGCGCGTGCCGGCGCATTGCTCGGCGCGCCGCAAGGCTTGCCGGGCGAAGCGCTCGACCGCTGGCTCGATTCTCGCGACCGAAGCGAAACGCAGGGCTTCAGCCGTCGCTTCAAGGCCGCGAGCGAAGCCGGGACTCTGGCGCAAATGCATCAAGCAGCGGAAGCGCTGCATGACTGGACGACAAGGAGGCTCGGTGAACGTCGATGATGTGAGGGCCCTGGCGACCGCGATCAGGGAAGAAGTGGCGAAAGCAATCACCGGGCAGCGCGACACGGTCGATCTGATGCTGACGGCATTGTTCGCCGGCGGTCACATATTGCTCGAAGGCCCGCCGGGAACCGCCAAGACCATGACCGCGCGATGCTTCGCGCAAGCGCTTGGCGTCGCCTATGGCCGCATCCAGTTCACGCCCGACCTGATGCCTGGCGATATCGTCGGCTCCAACATCTACAATTTCCAGAGCGGGCAGTTCACGCTGACGCGCGGGCCGATCTTCTGCGACCTTTTGCTTGCCGACGAGATCAACCGCACGCCGCCGAAGACGCAGGCCGCCCTTCTGGAGGCCATGCAGGAACACGCCGTCACTTTCGACGGCACCACACATGCGCTCAGCCAGAACTTCATGGTGGTGGCGACGCAGAACCCGATCGAGCATCAGGGCGTCTACCCCCTGCCCGAGGCACAGCTCGACCGCTTCCTGTTCAAGCATCGGGTGAGCTATCCCGATCTCAAGGAGGAACGGGCCATCATCGTCCATCATGGCGGCGGCACCGCCTCGCACGATATTGCGCAATACGGCATCAACGCGCAGACGGACCGCAAGACGCTGGAAACAGCACTTGCCACGGTTGGTGACGTGACGCTGGTCGACGATGTCGTCGGCTATATAGCGGCCCTGGTGCGCCGCACGCGCGAAAGCCCGGACCTTGAGGTCGGCGCCAGCCCGCGGGCGGGCGCCATGTTAGCCCGGGCCGCACGCGCCAGGGCGGCACTCGACGGCCGCGCCTATGTCATCCCCGACGACGTCAAGGCGCTCGCCATACCAGCGCTGCGCCACCGCGTCATCCTGTCGCCGGCGGCGCAGATCGATGGGCGGCTGGTCGAGCAGATCGTTTCCGACCTGGTCGACCAGACGGAGGCGCCGCGTTGATCTACCCGACCGGCAGAGCGGTGTGGGCTGCGGCGGCGGGGGCGATCCCTGCCTTCCTCATCGCGCTTGCGCTGCCACATGTCTGGTACCTGGGCCTGCTGTGGATCTGTGTGCTGCTTGCATTTCTCGCGGTCGACGCGGCGGCCGGGCGTGGGCGTGCCTCGCTCAGCGCCAGTCTCTCGGCACCACCGCAGGTCGGCGTCGGCGGGCGCTTTACCGTGCATGTCGCGGCCAGCCTCGGCCAGCAGGCGCGCGTGCTGCAAGCGCGTGTCGGCCACGATCAGCGTGTGGAGCCGGTCGGCCACACAGGCGGCGCGTTGCCGGCGAATGGCGGCACGCTCGATCTCGAATTCACGGCGCGCAGGCGCGGCATTGCCAGTTTCGACCGGGTCTGGCTGCGCTGGAACGGCCCGTTCGGGCTGACCTGGAACCAGGTCGTGCTGCCGATGGACCGCAAGGTGGCGGTACTGCCCGACGTCAGCAGCGCGCGCGACGAGGCGATCACTTTGCTGCAGCGCTCCGCGCTGGCCGACGGCCACGCGCAGAGGCGAGCCGGCCAGGGCCGCGAGTTCGAGGCGCTGAAGGACTATCAGCCAGGCATGGGCCGGCGGATGATCGACTGGAAGCGCAGCGCCCGCCACGGCAAGCTTCTGGCGCGTGAGTTCAGGATCGAGGAGAACAACAACATCGTGCTGGCGATCGACAGCGGCCGGCTGATGTGCGAGCCGGTCGACGGCGTGCCGAAAGTCGACCGGGCGGTGACGGCGGCACTTCTGTCGGCCTTCATAGCGCTCAAGGGCGGCGACCTCGTCAGCCTGTTCTCCTTCGATGCCACGCCCCGCGTCTCGAGCGGCGCGGTGCGCGGCTCGCCGAGTTTCACGATGATCCAGAAGCGCGCCGCCGAGATCGACTATTCCGGCGAAGAGACCAATTTCACGCTGGCGCTGACGACATTGGCGGCCAAGCTCGACCGTCGCTCGCTGGTCATCGTCTTCACCGATTTCGTCGACCCGATCAGCGCCGAACTGATGCTACGCACCGTCGGCCGGCTGACCGAGCGGCATCTGGTGCTGTTCATGCTGATGAAGGATGTCGAACTGGAGACATTGGCCGACATGCAGCCCGCGAAACCCGAGGATGTGGCCCGCGCGGTCACCGCGGGCGGCCTGCTTCGGGAACGGCAAGTGGTGATCGGGCGACTGCGGCTGCTGGGCGCGCATGTGATCGAGGCCGACCATCAGCGGCTCGGTCCGGCCTTGGTCGAGCGTTATATCCAGCTCAAGGAGGAGAACCTCCTATGACGCTGCCCGCCGGCACCGATGCCGTACGCCAGTCGCTGGCAAGCTTCCGCCAGGAGCGCGAGGCCGACTGGAAGGCGTTCGAGGCGCTGCTGGCCCGCGTCGAAAGACGCGCGCCGCGCACGCTTTCTGAAGACGAGTTGCTGTCGCTGCCATTGCTCTACCGTTCTGCGCTGTCCTCCCTCTCGGTGGCCCGTGCGACATCGCTCGACAGCGCGCTGATCGCCTATCTGGAGGCGCTCAGCCTGCGCGGCTATTTCTATCTCTATGGCGCGCGACGAAGTTTGAGGGAGCTCGTCGGCGATTTCTTCCTGCGTGACTGGCCGGCGGCGATCCGCGATCTGTGGCGCGAGACCTGGGTGTCGGTCGCACTGACGGTGACCGGCGCCATTGCCGGCTACTGGCTGGTGGCCTCCGACAAACGCTGGTACGACGCCATCATCGCACCCAGCCTTGCCGGCGGGCGCAATCCGGATTCGTCGACCGAAGTGCTGCGCAGCGTGCTCTACGATGGCGGGAGCAGCCATTTCCTGTCCGGCTTTGCCGCCTATCTGTTCACCCACAACACGCAGGTGGCGATCCTGGCCTTTGCTCTCGGCTTCGCCTTCGCGGTGCCGAGCGTTCTGATCATCCTGATGAACGGATGCATGCTGGGCGCGCTGTTCCAGGTCTATGCGGCCAAGGGGCTGGGCTTGGAGCTTGGCGGTTGGCTGTCGATCCACGGCACGACGGAGCTGTTCGCCATTGCGCTGGCGGGCGCGGCCGGCATGCGCATCGGCACGCGCATCGCCTTCCCCGGCGAACTGACCCGGATGGCTGCCGCCGCCCAGGCCGGGCGGGTGGCGGCGACCGTGATGGTCGGCGTGATGATGATGCTTCTGTTTGCCGGCCTGCTCGAAGGCATCGGCCGGCAGACGATCACCAGCGATGCGACGCGCTACGCCATTGGCGGCGGCATGCTGACGTTGTGGATCGCCTATTTCTACCTGTTCCGGATGGTGCGACATGGCAACGGCTAGGAACCCTGCCGAGCTGACAAGGCCACTGATCACGCCGGAAGGCGTCGACCTCAGGATCAAGCTGGCGGACGCCGGTACGCGGGCTTCGGCCTTCCTGCTCGATGTGGTGATCATCGTCGCGGCCGCTGTTGCGGTCACCCTCGTCGTCATCTTCGGCCTCGGCGGCCTTGGCGTGAAGGAGGCGGAGCCGCTCTTCATCGTCTGGATCATCTTCATCTTCCTGCTGCGCAACGTCTATTTCATCGCCTTCGAGGCGGAGCGGCGGGCCGCGACGCCCGGCAAGCGGATCGTCGGCGTGCGGGTCGCCTCGCGCAGCGGCGCGGGTCTCACCGTCGACCAGGTCATCGCGCGCAACCTGATGCGCGAGATCGAGGTTTTCCTGCCGCTGTCGATCATCGCCGCGCGCGGCGGCGCCGGCGTCGCCGACACGCTGTCGACGATTTTCGGCCTGGTGTGGGCGCTGCTGTTCTCGCTGTTTCTATTGTTCAATCGCGACCGGCTGCGCATTGGCGACCTGCTTGCCGGAACCTGGGTGGTGGAGACGCCGAAATTCAAGCTGGTCGAGGACCTTTCGCAGCGAAAGGATCCGGTCGCCAGGCGCTTCCATTTCAGCCCGGCGCAGCTCGATGCCTATGGCATCGCCGAATTGCACAAGCTGGAAGAAGTGCTGCGCCGCGACGATTATTCTGCGATGAAAGCTGTGGCGGAAACGATCGGCCGCAAGATCGGCGCGAGGATCGAGCCGATCGATTCGAAGGCCTTTTTGACCGCCTACTACAGTGATCTGAGGGCGCATCTCGAGCGCAAGCTGCTGCTCGGCAACCGCAAGGCGGACAAGTATGCGCGGTAGCAACCTACAGCCTGCGGGACTGCCATGAACACATCGCCATCCGACCTCGAACTCCAGGAAATGGAGGCCCGGGCGGCCATGGCCCAGCCCGGACCGTGGAAGTCATGGATCGAAGGCCGGGATTTTCTAAGCGGATCGAATTTCATTCAAATCGGGGCAGGAGCTGGCCGAGGCAAAGATATCGAGCTGAGCGGCGCTACTGTCGCCGACCAGGATTTCATAGCAGCCGCACGCCAGGACATCCCTCGCCTTGTGGCCGAAGTCCGCAGACTTCGCGGAATCCTCGATCGTCAGGAATAAGGAGGCAGCGAGGCCTGCCCTACCTCAGCCACTTCTCATAGTCGGCCACCAGCAGGTGCACCGGGGCGACATCTTCGTCGATGTTGGAGAAGCGGCCGATCGGCTCGCGGAAAACATTGTCGGTGAGATCGTCGTTGACGGTCGACACCTCACCGATCAGCACATCCTTGCCCTCGGCCCAGAAGGCATGCCAGACGCCCGGCAGCAGCGTGACGCTCTGGCCCGGGTCGAGCTTCAGCAGGCCGCCAGCCGGCAGCCGGTGGATGGTTCCATCGACGGGCACCGACACCTCGGCCTTGAGATCAATGCCGCCGTCGCGGTCGTGCATGAACAGTTCCAGCACCAGCTTGCCGCCGCCACGGTTGATGATGTCCTCGGCCTTGATGTTGTGGCGGTGCATGGGCGACAGCTGGTCCTTGCGCGAGATCATGATCTTCTCGGCATAGAGCATGCCCATGCCCTTCTTCATGTCCTCGTAGCGGCCGTTGCGCACGGTGAACAGGAACAGGCCGAGCTCGTTGAATTTTTCCTGGCCGTAATCCGTGATGTCCCAGCCGAGTCGCGAGGTATAGATCGCCGAGGAATCGACCTGGCGCGCCTTCATCTCCTCGGGCGACCAATAGGCGAAGGGCGGCATGATATAGCCGAACGAGCGGATGAAGGCGTCGGCTTCGCGGATGATGTCGTTGATGGCGGAGCGTTTCATGATCGTGACCCTTCGTGTGGATTTTTTAGACAAATCGCATAGCCGAACGCCGCTGCGGTGTCGATCCATCTCGCCGTGCCCGCGCCTGCGCTACTCGCGGATGGCCCAGCGGTCCGGTCCGCTGGCCGCATGACATCAAGCACTTTCAGGCTCATAAACCCTGCGAATTCTCACAGGGATAGAAGATGCCGACCGTCCACGATCTCGATACGCCGTCGATCCTGATCGACGCCGCTCGCGCCGAAGCCAACATTGCCCGCGCACAGGCCCACGCCGACAGGAACGGACTGAAGCTGCGGCCGCATATCAAGACGCACAAGCTGCCCTATTGGGCGAAGAAGCAGGTCGCGGCGGGTGCCGTCGGCATAACCTGCCAGAAGATCGGCGAGGCCGAGGTGATGGCCGATGCCGGGCTGTCCGATATTTTTCTACCCTACAACATCCTCGGCCGCGCCAAGCTGGAACGGCTGAAGGCGCTGCACGGCCGCGTAACTCTGTCGGTCACTTCCGACAGCATGGAAACGCTGGAAGGGCTGGCGGCCACTTTCACCGATTCCGGTCATCCTCTCCAGGTTCTGGTCGAATGCGACACCGGCATGGGCCGCTGCGGCGTGCAAACGGCTGATTGGGCGGTTGCGCTGGCAAGGCTGATCGACAAGGCCGATGGCCTCGCCTTCGGCGGGCTGATGACCTATCCAGCCGCTGGCCGCGCGGCCGAGGCCGAAGCCTGGCTTGCGAAAGCCAAGCAGGTGCTGGCCGCTTCAGGCCTCGCTTGCGAACGCATCTCCAGCGGCGGCACCCCGGACATGTGGCGCTCCAGCGATGCATCGGTCGTCACCGAATATCGTCCTGGCACCTACATCTATCTCGACCGCTACCAGGTCGCCAAAGGCGTGGGCACCTTGAGCGATTGCGCGCTGACGGTGCTGTCGACGGTGGTCAGCCACCCGACGGCAACCCGCGCCATCCTCGATGCCGGCAGCAAGGCGCTGTCCAGTGACACGCTGGGGCTGAAAGATTTTGGCGAGCTGCTCGGCGCTCCCGACGCAAGGGTCACCGGGCTCAGCGAAGAACATGGCACCGTCACGCTTTCCGGCGACGCGAAGCTGCGCATCGGCGAGCGCGTGCGCGTGGTGCCCGACCATTGCTGCGTCGTCACCAATCTGTTCAACGAGGTCAACCTGATCGACGGCGAGCAGGTGCTCGAAACGTTGCCGGTGGCGGCGCGCGGGCTGATGGCCTGACCGCCTACGGTCCAGTGACAGGTGGGTTTCAGGCCGGTTGCCGCTCCGCCTGCCGAGCCGCTACCCGCCGCATGGCGATCACCCGGCGGCGGCGGATTTCGGTGCGCATCGCCATCAGGTGCAGCGTGAAGAACAACGCCGTGAACCCGACGGCCATGACCAGCAGCGGCCAGAGCAGGCTGGGGTCGATGGTCGGGCCGCCGAGGCGGAACACCGAGGCCGGCTGGTGCAGCGTGTTCCACCAGTCGACCGAGAATTTGATGATCGGGATGTTGATGAAGCCGACCAGCGTGATGATGGCGGCGGCCCACGCGGCGCGGCTGGCGTCGTCGAGCGCACGGGTCAGCGCGATGATGCCGAGATACATCAGGAACAGCACGAAGACCGAGGTCAGGCGCGCGTCCCAGACCCACCAGGTGCCCCACATCGGCTTGCCCCAGATCGAACCGGTAATCAGCGCCAGTGCGGTGAAGACGGCGCCGATGGGGGCCGCCGATTTCAGCGCGACATCGGCCAGCGGATGCCGCCAGACCAGCGTGCCAAGGGCTGAGACCGCCATCAGCGAGTAACACATCATGGCGAGCCATGCGAAGGGCACATGGATGTACATGATGCGCACGGTGATGCCTTGCTGGAAGTCCTCGGGCGCGGCGAAACTCATATAAAGCCCGACGGCAAGGATGAGCGCGGCGATCGTCGCCAGCCATGGCACGACCTTGTCGGCCAGCCCAACGAAGCGCGTCGGGTTGGCAAGGTCCATCCAGCCGCTCAGGCGTGAAGTCGTGTCGCTCATGCGGCTTTACATAAACCGCCGGCGCGATTGGGGCAATCGAGCGGCGGTGTCGCAGGCTTGGTTACCCCCTTGTTGGGAGGGTCGCTGCGAAGCAGTGGGGCGGCACTGCCCCACCGGGACCTTCGGTCCGACCTCCCCACAAGGGGAGGTAAAGAACAATGATTACGCTGCCTCGCCCTGCACGGAGCGGCTGAGGCGGCGGACTTCCTCGTCGTTGAGCAGGCCGCCGGCGCGCAGCAGGCTGGCAAAGCGGCCGTTGCGCAGCGACAGTTCGGCGAAGCCACCCATTTCGACCACCCTGCCCTTGTCCATGAACACGACCAGATCGGCGTCGCGAACAGTGGTCAGGCGGTGGGCGATGATGAAGGTGGTGCGGTCGCGCCGCAATTCGTCGATCGCTTCCTTGACGCGGTCCTCGGTCTCGACGTCGAGCGCGCTGGTCGCCTCGTCGAGCACCAGGATCGGGGCGTCCTTCAGCACGGCGCGAGCGATGGCGATGCGCTGGCGCTCACCGCCCGACAGCTGGCCGCCACGTTCGCCGACCACCGTGTCGTAGCCATTGCTCTTGGCCAGGATGAAGTCCTGCGCGGCAGCCGCGACGGCCGCGGCATGGATCTCGTCATTGCTGGCTTCGGCACGGCCGACGCGAATGTTGTCCTCGATCGAGCGGTTGAGCAGTCCGGCATCCTGGAACACGGTGGCGATCGAATGGCGCAGCGACTTGCGGGTCACGGTGCGGGTATCGATGCCGTCGATCAGGATGCGGCCGCTGGACGGCGAGAAGACGCGCTGCAGCAAATTGATCAGCGTGGTCTTGCCGGCACCCGTCGGTCCGACAATGGCGACGGTCTGGCCGGCCTGAACCTCGAAGGATACGTCGCTGACGCCCTGTCCCGAATTGGCGAACTCGAAGCAGACATCCTCGAAGCGGACATGGCCGGTGACATTGGTGAGATCGCGCAGGCCATCCGGTTCGGCGGCATCGGCGGCCGAGTCCTCGAGCTTGTAGAACTCCTCGAGTTTGGCGCGAGCCTCCGAAATCTGGTTGGCGAAAGCCGACATCTGGTCGAGCCGCGAGATCAGCAGCGTGGCGAAGCCGGTGAAGGCGATGACATCACCGACGCGCAGCTGGCCATGGGTCACCAGATAGGCGCCGATCAGAAGCACCACCATCATCGAGATGGTCGACGAGAGGCGATTGAGCGCATTGGCGATGGCCCACCAGTCGAGCACCGGGTTCTGGGCGTCGAGCAGGTTCTTGACATAGCGGCGCAGAGTCTCGGCCTCATGGCCAAGGCGGTTGTAGCTCTGGAGAACGGCGACGTTGCTCACGGAGTCCGTCACATGGGCGAACACCTTGTGATAATGGCGCTCCACGGCGGCCTGGCCCCCCTTGGTGCGCTTCATCACCAGACGGCCGATGCCGACATAGAGCACGCCAAGCGCGAGCAGCACCATCGACATACGCACATCCATGCTGAGCGCCGTCGGCACGAGCAGGACGAGCGCGACAGCCGTGGACAGATGCTGGCGCATGAATTCGAGCCACAGGCTGAACAGCGTCTCAACGGCACGCAGCAGCGTGTGCAGGGCGTTGGACGTGCCGCGCTGATGATGCCAGGCGAGCGGCATGGTGATGACGCGCTCGAACGATTGGCACAGCACTTCGCTACGCCGGGCGTGAGCAAAGCGGTCGGCGCCGCGCGCCACCAGGACGAAAGCGATGACGTTGAAGGCGCCCAAACCGGCCCATACGGCAAGCGTGGAGAAAACCGAGCCATGCGCGGAGATGGCATCGATCACCCGGCCAAACATGATCGGCTCCAGGATGGCGATGGCGGCAAGTGCGACGTTGGCACCGCAAATCAGCGCGACGCGCCTCTTGTCGGCGGCCAGATAGCCCAGCGCTCTCCAATAGATCTGCAGAAGTGACACTTCAGCTACTCCGCCAATTCTCTACTGTGCTCAATGCGGTATTGTGCACTGCACCATTGCTTGACACGTAACGGTTGACGCGTCGCAAAACAATGCCCGTCTATCGCTTCCGTTCCCATTTAGCGAACAAAAGATGACGACGATGCGAAATCTGACGTGATCACCTAACGGTTTGAGATAAAAGGTGAAATGTCAGCCTTGCGGCAAAATCATGGCAGCAGCCGAGCAGTGCCACATTTTTAATCACGGCAGGCTTGCATGAATTGTCCGACGACGCCTGGCGGACGCTGGCGGACGCCGTCAGCGACCGCACGCAAGTAAACATTCGCGGCATCGCGCGTCCCGAAGGACGCGCGATCTATCGACCTAAGACGTTGAATTTACGCCGGTATCTTGACCACGACCTCAGTCTGGGTGCCGGCTTTCGGTTCGAAGGAGGCGGACTTTGTTTTCGAACCATCGACTTCGAGCGAGATCGTCTTGGTTTTTTTGTCGCGAACGACGTGAACCTTGATCTCGGCGCCCAGCATCTTGAGGGAAGCCTGGTAGCCATCCCAATGGCTGGGCAGTTTCGGCCGGAACGTGATCTGCTTGCCGCGCCGTTCGATGCCGAGGATGCCTTCGACCGCTGCCCGGTAGAGCCAGCCCGCCGAGCCGGTGTACCAAGTCCAGCCGCCGCGCCCGCCCTTGTCGTCTCCGGCATAGATATCGGCGGCCACCACATAGGGTTCGACGCGGTATTGCTCGGCCGAGGCCTCGTCGGAGGCGTGGTTGACCGGATTCAGCATCGAGAAGCAGCGATAGGCTTCGTCGGTTTGCCCCATCTCGGCCAGCGCGATGACGAACCACGTCGCCGCATGCGTGTACTGGCCGCCATTCTCGCGCACGCCGGGCGGATAGCTCTTGATGTAGCCGGGGTCCTTCTGCGTCTTCGAGAAGGGTGGCGTGAACAGTTTGACGATCTTGAGCTTGTCGTCGACGAGCAGGCTGGTCGCCTGCTGCATCGCCGTCGTCGACCGCGCCGGGTCGCCCTCGCCTGAAAGCACGCTCCAGGACTGGGCGATGGAATCGATCCTGCACTCTTCGGAGGTGCGCGACCCCAAGGGCGTGCCGTCGTCAAAACTGCCGCGCCGGTACCACTCGCCGTCCCATGCCGTGCTCTCGAGCGCCCGCTTCAGCGCCTCGGCATGCTTTGCCCAGGCCTGGGCGCGCTTGTTGTCGCCCTCGCTCTTGGCGACGGCGGCGAAGTCGCCCAGCGTCTTCAGCAGGAACCAGCCCAGCCACACGCTCTCGCCCTTGCCGTGCTCGCCGACACGGTTCATGCCGTCGTTCCAGTCACCGCCAAGGATCAGCGGCAGGCCGGCAGGACTGCTGCGCTTGATGGCCAGGTCGAGCGCGCGCGCGCAATGGTCGTAAAGCGACACCGTCTTCTTCGAGATTTCGGGAGTGAAGAAGGCGTCATGCTCGCCCTCCCCCAGCGCCTGCCCGTCGATGAAGGGCAGTTGCTCCTTGAGGATGGCGGCGTCGCCGGTCACGGTGAGATAGCGCGCCGTGGCGTGGGCCAGCCAGACCACGTCGTCGGAAATCAAGGTGCGCACGCCGGCCCCGGTGCGCGGCAGCCACCAATGCTGCACGTCGCCCTCCGGGAACTGCCGCCGCGCGGCGTTGAGGATCTGATCGCGCGCCAGTGTCGGATCATGCGCCAGCAGTGCCAGCGTGTCCTGCAGCTGGTCGCGGAAGCCGAAGGCGCCGCTTGCCTGGTAGAAGGCCGAGCGGGCGCGGATGCGGCAGGCAAGGCTCTGATAGGGCAGCCAGTGATTGACCATGGCATCGAGCGCCTTGTCCGGCGTCTCGACCTGAATGGTGTCGAGGAAACCGCGCCACTCGCGCTCATTGTCGGCCAGACGCTGATCGAAATCCTTGCCCCGATGCGTCTGCACCAGCGCGCTTGCCTGCGCCGGGGTGTCGGCATCGCCGAGCAGCCAGAGCAGCGTGACGTCGCCGCCGGCCGGGATCTCGACGTCGCGGGCGATCGCCGCGCAGGGATCGTCGCCAGCCTCGACACGGCCCGACAGGGCCGCGCCGGTCAGCACAGCCTGCGGCAGTTCGCTGGACCCGTGCCGGCCGAGGAACTCCGACCGATCCGATGTCACCGAATGGACAGCGGCGTCGGCGGCCAGGAAGGCGACGCGCTCGCTGAAATCGAGCCCATAGGGGTTTTGCGCCAGCAATGCGCCGGTCGCCCCGTCGCGGGATGAGACGATGGTGGCGGCCGTCCGCGACCGATGTCCGCCAAGCACCCATTCGGCATACGCATAGACGCGCAGCCGCGCCGGCACCGGGCCAGAATTCTGGATGCGCAGCCGCGTGATCTTCACTGGATCGACGGGGTCGACCACATGGGTCAGGTCCATCGATAGCGGCCCGCGCTTCGAGCGGAAGGTGGAGAAGCCCTGGCCATGCCAGGCCTCGTAGGTCATCGAGGGATCGCGCACCACCGCAGCGATCGGCGAGAACGCCCTGCCGCTGGCCTGATCGTAGATATAGATACCCTCGCCCGGCCGGTTCGAGACCGGATCGTTGGACCACGGCGTCAACTGGTAGTCGCGGCTGTTGCGGCTCCAGGTGAAGGCTGCCCCCTCGGCCGACGTATGGAAGCCGAACGAGGCGTTGGAGACGACATTGATCCAGGGCTGCGGCGTGGTGCGTCGGCCGGCCAGGCGCACCACATAGTGACGTCCGTCGCCGTCGAAACCGCCAAAGCCATTCCATTGGCTGAGGCCAGAGCCATCGGCACTGACATCCGCCACGTTCTGCGGGGCAAAGGCATGCGCCGCCGGGATTTCGCGTGGAGCCGGCAATCCGATGGACGGCAGGCCGTCGCGCGCCTGCAAGGCAGCCGCCTCGGCCCGTTCGATCTGATCGAAGATGGTGCCGTTGCGCGTATGCAGCACCACCCGGGCGACGGCGAGCAACGTCTTGTAGGTGGTCTCTTCCATCAGGTCGCGGCGCACCGCGAAAATGTGCTGGCGGGGACCGAGTTCCTTGCCGCGCAGACGGCTGTTTTCGCACAGCGTCTCGACCGCGCGCTGCAGATCCTGGACATAGGACGAGGCCTGCTCGTTGACGACGACGAAGTCGATCATCATGCCGCGGGTGCGCATATATTCCTGGAAGCGCAGCGCCTGGGCGACGATCTCCAGATCGGCGACGTCGCCGATCCTGACCAGGAAGATCGGAAAATCGCCCGAAATGCTGGTCGGCCACAGGCTCGACTGCTTGCCGAGGCCCGAAGCGATGGATTCGGCCGGCAAGCGCAGGAACGCGTCGGGATAGATCAGGTAGCGCGCCAGTTTCTGCACATTGGCGGCGTCGGTCAGGCTGAGGCCCATATGGCGCGTCTGCACCTGGCTGCGCGTCCAGGCCAGCATGGCCTGACGGGCAAAGCTCTCCTGATGGTCGAGACGGTTTATCGCCTCTTCCAGTTCGGTGCGGTTGGCCCCGACCACGGTCCAGAAGGTCAGGGATATCTTCTTGTTTGCGGGCACCCGCACCTGACGGCGCAGCGAGGCGATGGGATCGAGCGTAAAGCCGGAATGACCGCCAAGTCTGGCGCCCGGATCGAAAGCGGCGGCATCGACGATCGAGCGGCCACGGCCGATAAAGGCGCGCCTGTCGGTCTCGGCCTCGGCATCGCGCGCCGGACCCGACGGATCGGTGACGAAATGCACCAGGTTGATATCGGGCTCGCTGGTTTCGCGCTTGCGGCGCGTGGCGAAGATCGCTCCGTTGTTGGCGGCGATTTCAGTCTCCACGAACATCTTGGAGAAGGCCGGATGCGCGTAATCGGAAGCCTCCAAACCCAGCACCAGTTCGGCAAAGGACGTCACCTCGATGAAACGATCGGACGTGCTTTCATTGTAGAGCGTGATGCGACGGCCCTCGCCATTGCCTTCGGAAACGACGATGCATTCGACCTCGGAGCGCAACGTGCCGACCAATTTGACGAAGCTCGCCTTGTCGTCGGAGAACAGGGTCTGCACCTTCTCCTCGGCCGCGCGCTTTGGCTCCGCCGTTGCCGACCACCAGTCTCCAGTGCTGACGTCACGCAGGAAGATGTAGGAACCCAGACGATCCTCGACCGGGTCCGGCTGCCAGCGCGTAACGGAAAGGTCGCCCCAGCGGCTGTAGCCGGAGCCGGTTGCCGTCACCATCACCGAATAACGGCCGTTCGACATCACATTGGTCGAACGCAGCGCCCGCAGGGGATCCAGCACGATGCGCGTGTCGGGGCTCTCGGTTTCGGTCTCGTCCTTGGCGCGCTCGTCCGCTTCGGTCCTGACGGTCGCGGTCGGGATGTCGCGCGGCGCCCTTTCCTGCAGCAGGAGTTCAGCCGATTCGATGACCGGATCGCTGTGGAAACGGTCGCGCAGACGACCCTCGAAGATCGCGTCGGCGACCGCCGCGATCGACATGCCCGAATGGTGCGCATAGTAATTCAGCACGACCGCGTGGTTGGTACCTTCAGGCACGCGCTGCGGCGTGAAGTCGACGGCATCGTAAAAGCCATGCGGGCCAAGCGCACCGATGCCGCGCAGACGCGCGAGATTTTGCACGGCTTCGCGCGGGTTGAACTGCGCCGCCATTATGGTGGCGTAGGGCGCAATCACGGTGTTCTGGCCAAGACCGCGCTTCAGCCCAAGCCCGGGCACGCCGAAATTGGTGTACTGGTAGGTCAGTTCGCGGTCGCGGGCGTTGTAGGCCGCTTCCGAGATGCCCCAGGGCACGTTTTTCTGGCGACCATACTGGATCTGGCGCTTGATGATCAGCTTGCTGGTCTGGTTGAGGATCGAGCCCTGCGCCTCCTTCATCACCAGTGGCGGCATCAGATATTCGAACATCGAGCCCGACCAGGACATCAGCGCGCCCTGGAAGCCGATCTCGACGATCGGACGGCCGAGCCGGAACCAATGTTCGGTCGGCAGGTCACCCTTGGCGATGGCGAACAGGCTGGTCAACCGCGCCTCGGAGGCGAGAAGGTCGTAGCAGCTTTCGTCGAGCTGGTGTTCCTCGACCCGGTAGCCGATCGACAGCAACTTGCGTTCCGGCCGCATCAGGAAGGCGAATTCCATCTCGAAGGCGAAACGACGGGTGCGCTCACGCAAGGTCAGGAGTTTGGCGCGCAGCGCTTCGACGGCGTTGTCGTCGCTGTGGGCATCATGGACATGTGCCTCGCAAGTGGCTTCCAGCCTCGCCGCCCAGTCGACGATGATGTCGCTCTGGGCCGAGCCCGCCTCGGTGTGGATGGCGGTGGCCAGCTTGCGGATCTCGCCCGCCAGCACGGCGAGGTTGATGGTGCGGATCGAGGCCATTTCCGGCTGCGCCTTGATCGTCTCGACGGCGCGCCGCATGCCGTCCAGGCGATCGACGAGACGCTGGCGCAGAGGCCTGAGCTGACGGCGGTCGTCGGGCAACTCATCGAGGCTTTCGCTCAGGATGGTGACCGTGTCGAGAATGCCTTCGAAATCGCCCTGGAGGTGAACGGAAGGCGCTTCCGCCCATTCGGCACAGGCAGCCGCCACAGCCACCAGATGGCCGGCGAGATTGCCGCTGTCGACAGCCGAAATGTAGAGCGGGTAGAGCGGCTTCAGCGTCGTGGTGTCGTACCAGTTGAAGAGATGGCCGCGGTGGCGCGGCATGCTCTCTATGGTCGTCATGGTGGCGTCAATGCGGGTGATGGCATCCGACAGGCTGATCCAGCCGAAATCGCGCGCCGAGACCACCGACAGGAGATAGACGCCGACATTGGTCGGCGACGTGCGCGGCGCCACGACCGGGGCCGGGCTTTCCTGGAAATTGTCCGGCGGCAGATTGTGATGCTCCGCCGTGACGAAGCTTTCGAAATAGTGCCAGGTGCGCCGCGCAATAGTGCGCAGCGTGTGGATATCGGCCTGCGATATGCGCAGCCGGTCCTCGGTTTCGGCCGAGCGGCTGATCCAGCTGGCGATCGCCGGCGAGCCTATCCAGAACAGGGCGAAGAAGAAGGCGACGAAGGCGCCGGTGGAATCGGCCAGCACCGGAATGGCCAGGCCGACGAAGCCGATGATCACGGCGCCGTACATCATGCCGTAATAGGAGCCGACATCGTTGTCGCCGGCCTTGTGGGCCTGGGAAGCGGTGCGCCATTCCAGGAGATTCTGGCGGCTGACGAACAGCCGGTAGAGCGTGCGCACGATGGCGTCGCCCATCATCCAGGCGTTGTGCGCCATCAGCACGATCTTCAGGGCCACCATGGCGGTGCCGAAGGCGACATCGCGCGCCAGCGCCGAGAAATGGCCGCGCGGTGTCTGGTCGCCGCTCTTGGGCAGGATGGCGTTGACGACATCGAAGGTCGGCGCCATGAACAGGCTGAGGATCAGCAGTGCCTGCCATTGCGCGGCCTGTGTGAAGGGCAGCAGGGTCCAGCCGGCGATCGCCGCCATCACCCAGAAGGTCGGCGTCAGCGAGCGGCGCAGATTGTCGACCATCTTCCAGCGCGACAGGGCCGGAACACCGGAACGCGGATCGAGGATGAAGCCCAGCAGCTGCCAGTCGCCACGTGCCCAGCGATGGTGGCGCGAGGCGTCGACCGAGTAGCGAGTCGGATAGTCCTCGACCAGTTCGACGTCGGTGACCAGTGCCGCGCGCGCCAGCGCGCCTTCGAGTAGATCGTGGCTGAGGACGGTGTTTTCCTCGATGCGGCCTTGCAGCGCGGCTTCGAAGGCATCGACATGATAGAGGCCCTTGCCGGTGAAGGACCCATCGCTAAAGACATCCTGATAAAGGTCGGAGACGGCGAAGACATAGGGGTCCAGGCCGCGATTGGCCGAGAACACACGCTGGAAGAACGAGGCCTCGTCGCCTGATGTCAGCGAAGCGGTGATGCGCGGCTGCAGGATCGTGTAGCCGGCGGTGACGACGCGCCTGGCGGCGTCGAAATGCGGGCGGTTGAGCGGATGGCAGAGCTTGCCGACGAGGCTCGCCACCGCATCGCGCGTGGTGCGCGTGTCGGCGTCGAGCGTCATCACATGGACGACTTTTTCCGGCAGCGGCACGTCGAGCGGCAGGAAAGTCGTGTCGCTGTCGCCACGCAGCAAAAGGTCAAGCTCATGCAGCTTGCCACGCTTGCGCTCCCAACCCATCCAGGCCCCTTGAGCGGCGTTGAAGAGCCGGCGGCGATGCAGGATGTAGAAGCGCGGCGCGCCTTCCGTGGGATAGCGGGCGTTGAGACGGGCGATCTCGCCACGGGCATATTCGAGGATCTCGGTGTCGGCCGCATCGATCTCGATCTTGGAGTCGGGCCAGTCCGACAGCAGCGCGAAATGGATCTCGTCCACCAGATTGGCAAGGTAATGGACTTCGAGGTTGCGGATGTTTTCCTCGACATCGTCGCGCGAGCCGATGAGCGATGGCACAACCACCAGCGTGCGCGCCTCGGGCGGCACACCGTGCCTGTAGTCGTAGCCGATCAGGCGTGTCGGCTTGAGGAAGAGCGAGACAACCGTGTTGAAGAACGCCAGCGCGCCCTCGCTCGCCGGCACGGCAAACAGCGCCAGCATCAGGACGATCGAGGCCACCGAAAGGCCGAGATTGGCCAACGCGTTGCCGGTGACGACAAGAAGCAAGGCCGTCAGTGCGAAAACAGGCAGGACGATGCCCAACCATCCGGTCTTGGCGAAGGTCCGCTTGACCGTCTGGCTGATGGTGAGCCGATAGCCGATCGCTTTTTCCAGCTCCAGACGGCGCGGACCGACGAGGAAGAAGCCGACATCGGTATGCGCGGACGGAGCCGGAGCTGAATCGTCGCCATCGCCGGCCGATACGTGTTCGCTGGCGGCGTGTTCGCTAGCGGCCTGGCCGGCCAGTTCGATCGCCTTTTCGGCGACGCGGTATTCCGACAGGTTCGAGCGGCGGGCCAGTTCCTCGATCGCGGTGCGGTATTGGTCGCGCGAGAAGAAGTCGAGCGCGGCAAAATCGGTGCGCTCGCGCAGCACGGTGTCGATGCGGCTGACACCTTCGAACCATACCGTCCAGTCGACGTCGTTGATGAGGCGCAGGCCGCGGATGATGTTGCCGGTCGTCACATTGCCGCTGGACAGCGTGTGATGCTCGGAGATGATGATCTCCTCGGCATCGGAACCAGTCTTTTCGAGCTCGCCTTCCAGCCATTCCAGGGCCTTGCCGGCATTCTGCGAGCCATCGCGCAAGCGGTAGAGAAGCTGCGTGGCAAAGGTTGTGTCCTGCGCGTGAGTGCTGAAATTGGCCAGGATCGCCTGGCGGTCGGCACTCTCGTCGGTCGCCAGCACCTTGTCGGCCACATCGTTGGCGATCTGGCGCATCTGGCGGGTGCGATTGACCCTGACGGCCAGCCGGCGGAGATTTTCGATCAGCACGAAGCGCAAAAGCGACGGCAGCGCCCAGAGTTCACCGATCTTCAGCGGCTCGACCGACTGAAAACCCTGGACGATGGACTTGAACATGGTCGCCGAGACGGAACTGTCCGAATGCGCCACATAGGTCCAGGCCAGCGCCAGCGCGCGCGGCACGGTGCCGCCGTCAGGCAGTTTCAGCGTCGGCAGCTGACGATAGAAGCGGCGCGGCAGGTCGCGCTTGACCTGGAAAATGGTCTCCTCGACCAGATAGTTGTTATCGAGCAGCCATTGCGCGGCCGGGGTGATCGTTTCACCCTTGGCCTGCGCGGCATTGGTCGAACGATAGACTTCGAGGATCTTCTTGGCGCTGTCGCGGATGCGGGCCTGGAAATCGAAGGGGATCAGGCCGAACAGGTCGGCGAGATCGCCCTTTGCCAGGCTTTCGCCGAGCAGCCTCAGGCGCTCCTCCGGCAGGAATGTCGACCTTATCGGCTCTTCCGTGATGGCCGGGAAGCTCGCGCTTGTCTTCTCGATCTGGGCAGGATTCGTCTGAATATTCATTGAAAATTCCGTAAGCGGGCACTCAGCGGCGTCACCGCCACGGCAATGGCCCTAAAACCGGTTCAAATGCAATTGGTTGCATCAACCCCTATGCCGAAAGTTTGTTTCCGCACCACGACAGAGCGTCATCTTTCGACCAAACTCAAAGACGAGCGCCCCTCGCTCTCGTCAGGATCGATCGACGGAGAGGATTCGGGCTTTTTCGTGATCCCGGCGGGAGCTTACGCTATATTTCGCCGGCATTGCGATCATGTTTGGAAACAGGCGGTAACCGTTGGCGCGAAAGCGTCAGGCCGCGGTGGTTATCCGGACCACGAACAGCGTCGTATCCTGCGCCGGCTCAACCTTCAGGATGGGAGTTTCCGGCCCGATCAGCAGCGTGTCGAGCGGCCCGAGGCGAATTGACCCAGCCTCGGGGAAAGCAGCTTCGCCCTTGTGGCAAAGGATGAGGATCGAACCGGCCCGGGTCGCGATGTCCACAGGCCGTGAAATCGCCAAGCGCTCGACCGAATGCAGCGTGCGGCCGCGGCGCGTCATGACGTTGAGGTCGGTGATCGGGCCGGCGATCAGCGCGGCACTGGTCGGCAGGTCTGCTGGAAAGGCAAAAGGCGCGGAAGCCGGCGTCAGCCGCACCGCGGGCCGGCCGGCGACATCGAGCACGACGCCATCGCCTTCCAGCACCGACAGCGTGCGGTCTATGTCGGCAAAGCTGGAGAACGGCCCGCTGCCCTCGACGCGGGCCATCGACACGCGCCAGTCGAACTCGTCAAGGCCGGCGCCGTCGGGCGAGACAGCGATTTCGGTCGTCGTGCCGCCGCCGTTCTTCCACGGCATGACGCGGTAGTCGGCGGCACGAAGGATGCGCATGATTTCAGCCTATCAGCCGAGAATGCCGGGCAAATTGAGCTGGTGCTCCTTGGCGCACTCGATGGCGATGTCGTAGCCGGCATCGGCGTGGCGCATGACGCCGGTCGCCGGATCGTTCCACAGCACGCGCTCCAGGCGCCTGGCGGCGTCCTGCGTACCGTCGGCGACGATGACCATGCCGGCATGCTGGGAAAAACCCATGCCGACGCCGCCACCATGATGCAGCGACACCCAGGTGGCGCCCGACGCGGTGTTGAGCAGCGCATTGAGCAGCGGCCAGTCGGACACGGCGTCCGAGCCGTCCTTCATCGCCTCCGTCTCGCGGTTCGGTGAGGCGACCGAGCCGGAATCGAGGTGATCGCGGCCGATGACGACCGGCGCCTTGAGTTCGCCCTTGGCCACCATCTCGTTGAAGGCGAGGCCCAGCCGATGGCGGTCGCCGAGACCGACCCAGCAGATGCGCGCCGGCAGGCCCTGGAACGAGATGCGCTTGCGCGCCATGTCGAGCCAATTGTGCAGATGGGTGTTGCCCGGCGTGAGTTCGCGTACCTTGGCGTCGGTCTTGTAGATATCCTCGGGATCGCCGGAGAGCGCGGCCCAGCGGAACGGACCAATGCCGCGGCAGAACAGCGGGCGAATATAGGCCGGCACGAAGCCTGGGAAGGCAAAGGCGTTCTCAAACCCTTCTTCCTTGGCGACCTGCCGGATGTTGTTGCCGTAATCCAGCGTCGGCACGCCCGCGTTCCAGAACGCCACCATCGCCTCGACGTGTTCGCGCATGGACGCGCGAGCCGCCTTCTCGACCGCCTTCGGGTCGCTGACGCGCTTCTCGCGCCATTCGGCCATCGTCCAGCCCTTCGGCAGATAACCGTTGATGGGGTCGTGGGCCGAGGTCTGGTCGGTAACCATATCGGGGCGTATGCCGCGCCTGAACATTTCCGGCACGATCTCTGCCGCATTGCCGAGCAGGCCGACGGACTTCGCCTCGCCGGCCTTGGTCCAGCGCTCGATCATCTCCATTGCCTCGTCGAGCGTCTCGGCCCTCTCGTCGACATAGCGGGTGCGCAGGCGGAAATCGATGGAGTCCGGGTTGCACTCGATGGCCAGGCAGCACGCGCCGGCCATGATGGCGGCCAGCGGCTGGGCGCCGCCCATGCCGCCGAGGCCGCCGGTCAGGATCCATTTGCCCTTGAGATTGCCGCCATAGTGCTGACGGCCGGCCTCGACGAAGGTCTCGTAGGTGCCCTGCACGATGCCCTGCGTGCCGATGTAGATCCACGAGCCGGCCGTCATCTGGCCGTACATCATCAGGCCCTTTTTATCGAGGTCGTTGAATTTATCCCAGGTCGCCCAGTGCGGCACCAGGTTGGAGTTGGCGATCAGCACGCGCGGCGCATCCGCGTGGGTGCGGAACACGCCGACCGGCTTGCCCGACTGCACCAGCAGCGTCTCTTCCTCGCCAAGCGTCTTCAGCGAGGCGACGATGCGGTCGAAATCGTTCCAGGTGCGTGCCGCGCGGCCGATGCCGCCATAGACGACCAGTTCGTTGGGGTTCTCGGCGACATCGGGGTCGAGATTGTTCATCAGCATGCGCAGCGGCGCTTCGGTCGTCCAATAGCGGGCGTTGAGCTTGTCGCCGCGCGGCGCTCGCACTTCGCGGATGTTGTGGCGAGGGTTGTTCATCATTGTCCCTTTCAGCAAGACGGGCGACGCGTCAGCGCCTTGCCCAGTCGATCGCGGTTTCGAGGATGGTCTTCAGCGTCGCTCGGATCGGCGCTGCATAGGTGGGGTCATAAGGGACCGGCCAGTTCTCCGGCGACCCCTTCTGCGACGGCTCGCGCATGTAGCCACGGTTGGAGAGCTCCATCTGCAGCGCATGAACACCGTTCTGCGGCTGGCCGAAGCCGCGGGTGATCGAGCCGCCCTTGAAGCGGCCGTTGACCACCCAGGTCTCGCCGGTCGCGGCGAGGATGGCGGCGACCTTGTCCTGAAGAACGGGATCGGTGCTCTTGCCGTCATTGGTGCCGAGATTGAAGACCGGCAGCGTGCCTTCGAACAGGCGCGGCAGCACCGAGCGGATCGAATGGCAGTCGTAGAGCACGATCTTTTCATGCATGCCGCGCAGGCGTTCGATCTCGGCCTGCAAGGCGGCATGATAGGGCTTGAAATAGCTCTCGCGACGCTGATCAATCTCGGATGGGGTCGGTTCCTCGCCCATGCGATAAAGCGGATCGCCGTCAAATGTGTCGGTCGGGCAAAGCGTGGTCGTGGTCTGCCCAGGATAAAGCGAAACGCCTGACGGGTCGCGATTGACGTCGATCACGGTGCGCGAAATGGCGGTGTGCACGACGGTTGCGCTGAGGTCGTTGGCGAAGTCATAGAGCTTGTCGATCCACCAGTCGCAATCGCGGCGGCCGAGCCAGGGCGACACCAGCCGGGGTTCGAGGCCAGCGAGGTCGATGCCAGTGTGCGGGATCGACACCAGCAGCGGTGCTGTGCCTCGGCTGACGGTGAGCCAGGGTGTGGCGGCCATCACGCCGTTCCCGCAATCGACGGCAGCGCCACCGCGCCGGCAGCCCTGACGGTCGCGCCGCTGCGCACCATGGCGATTGCCTTTTCCATATCGGGGTGGAAGTGGCGGTCATTGTCGAGATGCGGCACTTCGGCCCGGACCAGCTTGCGCACCGCTTCCAGCGCAGCGCTCGACGCCAGCGGCTGGTGGAAATCGCAGCCTTGCGCGGCGGCCAGCAATTCGATGCCGATCACCGCGGTGGCGTTCTCGACCATGCCGATCAGCCGGCGCGCGCCGTGCGCGGCCATCGAGACGTGGTCTTCCTGGTTGGCCGAGGTCGGGATCGAATCGACGCTGGCCGGATAGGCCTTCTGCTTGTTTTCCGAAACGAGTGCGGCCGCCGTCACCTGCGGGATCATGAAGCCGGAGTTGAGGCCGGGCTTGGGCGTCAGGAAGGCCGGCATGCCGGACAGCGCCGGATCGACCAGCATGGCGATGCGGCGTTCCGACAGCGAGCCGATCTCGCAGACGGCCAACGCGATCATGTCAGCGGCGAAAGCCACCGGCTCAGCGTGGAAATTGCCGCCGGAGAGCGCCGTGTCATCCTCGGCGAAGATCAGCGGATTGTCGGTCACGCCATTGGCTTCGGTGCCGAGCGTATCGGCAGCCTTGCGCAACACGTCGAGGGCGGCGCCCATGACCTGCGGCTGGCAGCGCAGGCAATAGGGATCCTGCACGCGCTCGTCACCGACACGGTGCGATTCGCGGATGACACTGCCGGCCATCAGATTGCGCAGCGCCTCCGCCGTCTCGATCTGACCTCGATGCTTGCGCAGTAGATGAATGCGCGGATCGAAAGGCGCATCGGAACCCTTGGCGGCATCGGTCGACAGCGCGCCGGCAACCAGCGCCGACTGGTAGAGCACTTCGGCTTCGAACAAAGCGGCGAGCGCGTAGGCGGTCGAAAACTGCGTGCCGTTGAGCAGCGCCAGGCCTTCCTTGGCGCCCAGCGTCACGGGCTCGAGGCCGTGCGAGACGAAGGCGACCTTGGCCGGGAACCGGCCATGCGGGGTAAAGCATTCGCCGACGCCGATCATCACCGCCGTCATGTGCGACAGCGGTGCGAGATCGCCGGACGCGCCGACGGAGCCTTGCGCCGGCACCACCGGGATGACGTCGTTGGCGAGCATCGCTTCCAGCAAATTGATGGTTTCGGGGCGCACGCCGGAGGCGCCCTGCGCCAGGCTGGCAAGTTTCAGCGCCATCATCAGCCGGGCAATTGCAACCGGCATCGGCTCGCCGACGCCGGCGGCGTGCGACAGCACGATGTTGCGCTGCAAGGTCTCGAGGTCGCCGGCGGGAATGCGCACGCTGGCCAATTTGCCGAAGCCGGTGTTGATGCCGTAGACCGGCTCCCCTTTGGCGACGATCCTGGCGACAGCCTCGGCGCTCGCCTTGATTTTTGGACGACAGGCCTCATCCAGCTTCGGCACGGCGCCACGGTAGATAGCGCGCCAGTCGGCCAGCGTCGCATTGCCGGGCTTCAGGGTCAGTTCGGTCATTGTCCTCTCCAGATGCGGGCATGCAGCGGGTTGAAGCCCATGCGGTAAACGAGTTCGGCGGGGCGCTCGATGTCCCAGATCGCCAGGTCGGCGGATTTGCCGGATTCCAGCGTGCCGGCCTTGTCGAGAAGGCCAAGCGCCCGCGCGGCCTCGCGGGTGACGCCGGCAAGGCATTCATCGACGGTCAAGCCAAAGAGCGTTGCCGCCATATTCATGGTGAGCAACAGCGAGGTGAGCGGCGAAGTACCGGGATTGCTGTCCGTCGCCACCGCCATCTTCACGCCATGGCGGCGGAACAGCTCGACAGGCGGCTTCTTGGTCTCGCGGATGAAGTAATAGGCGCCAGGCAGGATCGTCGCCACCGTGCCGGCCTTCGCCATCGCGGCAGCGCCTGCCTCGTCGGTGTATTCGAGATGATCCGCCGACAACGCACCATAGCTGGCGGCAAGCGCGGCGCCGTGCAGATTCGAAAGCTGGTCGGCATGGAGTTTCACCGGCAGCCCAAGCGCTTTCGCCTTGTCGAAGACGCGCGCCATCTGCTCCGGCGAAAAGGCGATGCCCTCGCAAAAACCATCGACGGCATCGGCAAGTTTCTCAGCGGCGACGTCCGGCAGGATCGTGCCGGCGACGAGATCGATGAAGGCGTCCTTGCCACCATGGGCTTCGGGCGGCAGCGCGTGCGCGGCAAGGCACGTCGTGCGGACGGTGACGGGGCGCTCATTGGCTAGCCGGCGGGCGGCACGCAATGACTTCTTCTCATTGTCGAGATCGAGGCCGTAGCCCGATTTGACCTCGACCGTCGTGACACCTTCGGCCATCAGCGCATCGAGGCGCGGCAGCGTCTGGGCAACGAGCTCATCCTCGCTTGCCTCGCGCAGCGACTTGACCGAAGACACAATGCCGCCGCCGGCGCGGGCGACTTCCTCATAGGTGGCACCTGCCAGCCGCATCTCGAATTCGTTGGCACGGTTGCCGGCATAGACAAGATGCGTGTGGCAATCGATCAGGCCCGGCGTGATCCAGCGGCCCTCGCAATCGACGGTCTCGGCGCCCTGCCCCGCCGAAGCCGGCATGTCCGCTTCGGCGCCCGCATAAACAATGAGACCATCGCGCGCGGCGATCGCGCCTTTCTCGACAATGCCGAGAACAGCCACACCGTCGGCCATGGTCGCCAGGCGCGCATTGCGCCAGACACGAAGGCCGCTCTTCCCGTTTGCTCCACCCATCATCTTTTCCATTTGAAAGGATGACGATTATGTATATACATATTGGAACGCGACGCAAGTGGTCTCGTCGCCCGGGCATGCAGATTTGGAGACAGACGTGACGGTGATCTTTGCGGAACAGGCGCTGCTGCCGAAGGGCTGGCAAGGCAATGTCAGGATCACGCTCGATGGCGGCCGCATCGCCTCTGTCGAAGCGACCGCCATTCCGCAGGCCGGCGACGAGCGCTGCGCCATTCTCGTGCCCGGCATGCCCAATCTGCACAGCCACGCCTTCCAGCGCGGCATGGCCGGCCTGGCTGAGCTTCGCGGCCCCTCCGCCGACAGTTTCTGGAGCTGGCGCGAGGTTATGTACCGCTTCGCGCTGTCGATGACGCCCGATCAGGTCGAGGCGGTCGCCGCGCAGCTCTATGTCGAGATGCTGGAGGCCGGTTTTTCCCGCGTCGGCGAATTTCACTATCTGCACCACGACCGCGACGGAAACCCTTACGCCAATCTTGCCGAGATGGCCGAGCGCATCGCCGCCGCCGCCGGCGAAACGGGCATCGGCCTGACGCTGCTGCCGGTGTTTTACGCGCACTCCTCTTTCGGCGGAGCGGCTCCGAACGAAGGCCAAAGGCGATTCATCAACGATGTGAATCGGTTCTCCCGGCTTGTTGAGAAGTCCAGCGAATCGGTTCGCGCGTTGAATCAGGCTGTCGTTGGCGTCGCCCCGCATAGTCTGCGCGCCGCCACACCGGAGGAATTGACCCAAGTTGCTGCTTTGGCGCCGAATGGGCCGATCCACATCCACGTCGCCGAACAGGTGAAGGAGGTCGAGGACTGCCTCGCCTGGTCCGGCGCGCGCCCGGTCGAATTCCTGCTGGCCAAAGCCGAGGTCGACCAGCGCTGGTGCCTGATCCACGCCACGCATATGACCGATGCGGAGACGATCGCCTTGGCCAAGAGCGGCGCCATCGCCGGCCTTTGCCCGATCACCGAGGCCAATCTCGGCGACGGCACGTTTGCCGCACCGCTTTTCAGGGAGCACGGCGGCCGCTTCGGTATCGGCTCCGATTCCAACGTGCTGATCGGCCTGCCGGATGAGCTGAGGCAGCTCGAATATTCGCAGCGCCTCGCCCACCGCGCCCGCAATGTGCTGGCCGTGGCCGGTGGTTCGACCGGGCGGGCGCTGTTCGATGCCGCGCTCGATGGCGGCAGCGTTGCGCTCGGTGCCGGCGCCTCGCAGATCGCCATTGGCGGTCCGGCCGATTTCGTCTCACTCGACGCCGGCCATCCTTCGCTGGCCGGCAAGACCGGCGACGCCATCCTCGATGCCTGGATCTTCGCCAATGGCAGCACGATCGATTGCGTCTGGGTGCACGGCAAGAAGCAGGTCAGCGGCGGCAGTCATGCCAAGCGCTCGGCAATCGCCGAGCGATTCCGCAAAGTCATGACCGACCTGTCGCAGAATTGAAGCAGGACGTTTGATGAGCTTGATCGAGACAGACGATGTTGACGGCGCAGAGAGCATCTCGCTGCATCAGCGCATCCTGTCCGACATCAGGGAAAAGATCCTGTCGGGCGCCTGGGCGCCCGGACGTCGCATCCCGTTCGAGCACGAACTGACGACCGAGTACAATTGCTCGCGCATGACCGTGAACAAGGCGCTGTCGCAGCTGGCCAAGGCCGGGCTGATCGAACGCCGCCGCCGCTTGGGCAGCTTCGTCCGCCGGCCGCAGTCGCAGGCAGCGGTGCTGGAACTGCACGACATCAGGATCGAGGTCGAAGCGCTTGGCCTGCCCTATCGCTACGAGCGGCTGGAACAGCTGAAGCGCCGCAGCAACGCGGAGGACAGAGCGCTTCTCGGGCTATCCGCCGCAGGGTCGGTGCTATGGGTCGAAGGCCTGCATTTTGCCGGCGAACGGCCATTCGCGCTCGAGCAGCGCCTGATCAATCTTTCCGCGGTGCCGGAAGCCGGGGACGAAGAGTTTCTGGAGATCGCCGCCGGCCCCTGGCTGATCGGCCGCGTACCATGGAGCGAGGCCGAGCACCGCATCCGTTCCATGGCCGCCGATGAGGCTATCGCCGACGCGCTCGACATCGATCCGCGCGCGCCTTGCCTGGTGGTCGAGCGCCGCACCTGGAGTGCTGAACGCCCGGTTACGCATGTGCGGTTTATCTATCCGGCGGAAAGTCACACGCTGGTGGCAAGATTCACACCATCGCAGGGGTAAGCACCTCTTACCCTCCCCTTGTGGCGAGGGTCGCTGCGAAGCAGCGGGGTGGGGGCGGCGCCAGCCCCCCACCCGGACCTGCGGTCCGACCTCCCCATAAGGGGGAGGTAGAAGGCCGGCCGTGCCTTAAATCGCCGCCGTAACGATAATCTCGACCAGATATTCCGGACCGGCGAGCTTGGCTTCGCCGGTGGCGCGGGCGGGGGTGTGGCCCTGCGGCACCCACTTGTCCCATTCAGAATTCATTTCTGCGAAGGTACCCATGTCGGCCAGCCAGATGATCGCCTGGACGATCTTGGTCTTGTCGGTTCCGGCCTTGGCCAGCAATTCGTCGATGGTCATCAGGATGTCGCGGGTCTGCGAGGCGACGTTGCCTCCGGGCTCGCCGACCTGGCCGGCCAGATAGACGGTGTTGCCGTGGATGACAATCTGGCTCATGCGCGGGCCAACATCGATGCGACGAATGCTCATGGGAGGTTCCTTCCTGTTATGGGTTGCGACTGTTTAGAGTCGCGGTTCGCTTCGGGCAAGGCCGCCGGATCGAATCCCCTTGGACCAGTGCGCAAAGGACTCACGGCAAATTGAGATGCCGGTCGCAATTCCGCCCGATTGGCTTGTTGACTAATGTAATAACATCACATATCCAATCGGCCCTTGCCCGCGGCCGGATTTCGCTGCTCCACGGAACGACATGACCCAGACCTGCCTGACATTCCGTGACCTGACGCTGGGCTATAACAGCCACCCGGCGATCCACCATCTCGACGGCACGATCCGCAAGGGCTCGCTGACCGCCGTGGTCGGCGCCAACGGCTCCGGCAAGTCGACGCTGATGAAGGGCATTGTCGGCGTATTGAAGCCGATGGCCGGCGAGGTTGTTCGCGCGCCAGGCGTGCGCGCCGCCTACCTGCCGCAGCAATCGGAACTGGACCGTTCGTTCCCGGCGCGCGTCGTCGACCTGGTCTCGCTCGGTCTCTGGCCAAAGCGCGGCATGCTCGGCCGCTACACATCAGAGGATCGCGCGGCGGTCAGCCAGGCGCTGATGGCCGTCGGTCTCGGCGGCTTCGAAAAGCGGCCGATCGACACGCTGTCAGGCGGCCAGCTGCAGCGCACGCTGTTCGCGCGGGTCTTGCTGCAGGACGCCGACCTCATCCTGCTCGACGAGCCGTTCAATGCCGTCGATGCCAAGACGGTCGGCGACCTGATCGCCCTGATCAAGCGCTGGCACGGCGAGGAACGCACCATCATGGTCGTCGTCCATGATCTCGATCTGGTGCGGCAGAATTTTCCCGAGACCTTGCTGCTTGCCCGCCAGCCGATCGCCTGGGGCGAAACGCGCGAGACGCTGAAGCCGGAAAACCTGCTGCGCGCCCGTCGCTTCCATGAGGCCTGGGAGGAGAACGCGCCCTGGTGCGAACCGGACGAGCATGGTCATGACCATGACCATGGCCATGATGATCATGGCCACGATCACGACCATCACCATGGCGCCGGTCCGAGGGCTGCCTGATGGACGCGCTCTACGGTCTGTTCATCGCACCGTTCGCCGATTTCGGTTTCATGCAGCGGGCGCTGTTCGGCTCGCTGATGCTGTCGCTCGGCGCCTGCCCGATCGGCGTCTTCCTGATGCTGCGGCGCATGAGCCTGTCGGGCGACGCCATGGCACACGCCATCCTGCCGGGTGCGGCGGCCGGCTTCCTGTTCTACGGGCTGGAAATCCTGCCGATGACCATTGGCGGCCTGATCGCCGGCATCATCGTCGCGCTCGGCGCCGGTGCCGTCTCGCGCTTCACCATCCAGCGCGAGGACGCTTCGATGGCGGCCTTCTACCTGATTTCTCTGGCCATCGGCGTGCTGATGGTGTCGATCCGCGGCTCCAGCGTCGATCTCATGCATGTGCTGTTCGGCACGGTGCTGGCGCTCAACAACGAGGCGCTGACGCTGATCGGCGGCATCGTCGCGGTGACGCTGGTCAGCCTCGCCATCTTCTGGCGGGCGCTGGTCGCTGAATGCCTCGATCCGCTGTTCCTGCGGTCGGTCAGCCGGATGGGCAGCCCGGTGCACTTCATCTTCCTTGGTCTGGTCGTGCTCAACCTCGTCGGCGGCTTCCAGGCGCTCGGCACGCTTCTGTCGGTCGGGCTGATGATGCTGCCGGCAGCCGCCGCCCGCTTCTGGACCGTGCGCGTCGAGCCGATGTGCGTGCTGGCCGTGCTGATCGGCTTTGCCTCCTGCGTCGCCGGACTGCTTCTGTCCTATCACGCCTCGCTGCCGTCCGGCCCGGCCATCATCCTGTCGGCCGGCGTCGTCTACTTCGCCTCGATCCTGTTCGGCACGCGCGGCATTCTGCGCGCCCGCATCATCCATCACCGTCACAGAACGGCCTGATCCCCGCCCCTCGAAAGGAGTCCCCCGCCTATGCCGAGATCCATCCGCGCCGCCCTGATGATGAGCGTTATAACATTAACTGCCTTTGGCACATCGTCGGCTTTCGCGGCGCCGCTGAAAGTAGTCGCCAGCTTCACCGTCATTGCCGATTTCGCCAGGAATGTCGGCGGCGATCGTGTCGACATCACCACCATCGTCGGCCCGGATGGCGACGCCCATGTCTATGAGCCGAGCCCGGCCGACGCGGTGGCCATGGCCAAGGCCGATATCGTGCTGGTCAACGGGCTGCATTTCGAGGGCTTTCTGCAGCGGCTTGTCGATGCCAGCGCCACCAAGGCCTCGATCGTCACCTTGACCAAGGGCGTGACGCCGATCGACTTCAAGCCTGAATTCGCCGACGCCGATGCGGCCGAGGGCGCCGGTACCGGCGGCGGCAAGACGGTGACCGACCCGCACGCCTTCCAGTCGATCGCCAATGCCAAGATCTATGTGAAGAACATCGCCGAGGCCTTCTGCGCGGCCGACAGCGAGGGCTGCGTCAGCTACCAGACCAATGCCGCCGCCTACACCAAGAAGCTCGACGCGCTGGACGGCGAAGTGAAGGCGGCGATCCAGTCGATCCCGGAGGCCAAGCGCGTCGTCATCACCTCGCATGACGCCTTCGGCTATTTCGAACACGAATACGGCCTGACCTTCCTCGCCCCGCAAGGCATTTCGACCGATTCCGAACCGTCGGCCGCCGATGTCGCCAAGCTGGTCGAGCAGGTCAAGCAGCACAAGGCGGCGGCGATCTTCGTCGAAAACATCACCAACCCGCGCCTGATCGAACAGATCGCCAGCGAAACCGGGATCAAGGTGGGGGGCACGCTTTATTCGGATGCGCTGTCACAGCCTGATGGTCCGGGTTCGACCTATATCGACATGATGCACAACAACATCCGTCAGATCAAAGGTGCCATCCTCGGCAGCTGAGGAGCGCCGTTCTCCGAAAGGCAAAGGCGGTCTCTGCCTTTTTCGGCCCAGGACTTCCGGCCCGACCTGTGGCGCGGTCTGCCCGATCCGTTCCAGGACTGGACGGCTTGAGTTGGAATCTTCGCCGGAAACGTCTATCTCTGCAGAACGATTTCCGCGGGCGGATTGCCGGCTACGTCGGGGAGTGGCAAGACTCCCCGCAAATCAGATTGCGAGGATGCTGCGATGGAATACCGTGAAATCAGCGACGACTATTCGGTCTCTGGCCAGATCCAGCCCGAAGATGTCGCCGCCATCAAGGAAGCCGGTTTCAAGGCCGTCATCTGCAACCGGCCGGATGACGAGCAGCCCGGCCAGCCTTCGGCCAAAAGCATCGGATCGGCGGTCGAAGCCGCCGGTCTCGCTTTCCGCTACATTCCTGTCATCAGCGGCCAGATCACGGCAGAGAATGTCGAGGACCAGGCCGAGGCCCTGCACGAACTGGAAGGCCCGGTGTTTGCCTATTGCCGTTCCGGCGCACGTTGCACCAACCTTTACGGGCTGATCCAGCAGTCGAAAGGCTAAATCGGCAGCGCGCCGGTCTCCTTCAGCGTCTCCAGCACGATCGCCGTCTTCACATGCTGCACGGATTCGTGCGGCAAGAGCACGCCGTTGACGAACTCCGACAGCGATTTCAGGTCGGGTGTCACCACCTTCAGGATGTAGTCCATCTCGCCGGTCAGCGCGTGCGCCTCCTGCACTTCAGGCAGCCGAGCCACCAGTTCGCCGAAGCGTCGCGCATTATCGCGGTTGTGGGTGGCCAGGGTCACCGAGATGACGTTTACCAGCGAGAAGCCGAGCTTGTCGCGGTCGAGGACTGCCCGATAACCCCTGATGTAGCCGTCCTCTTCGAGGCGCTGGCGGCGGCGCGAGCATTGCGAGGCCGACAGATTTACCCGCTCCGAGAGATCGTTGTTGGTCAACCGCGCATCGCCCTGCAGCAACGCCATTATCTTGCGGTCAAATTGGTCAATGCGCGTCTCATCCATGGTTTTGTCTCTCAACATGCATGCTTCACGCATGACATCATCATTTCAAGCGTTTGAATGCAAGCACCATGCGCCGGCTCCGCGCTATGATGGCTTCAAATGGTCTTTTCAGGCCAAGCCAGCTTTGGAGGAATGCCATGGGTCCCTTCCCGCACGACGCCCCGCCCGCCAAAATCAGCAAGGACAACCCCGCCGGCACCGACGGTTTCGAGTTCGTCGAGTTCGCGCATCCGGAGCCGGAAAAGCTCGCCGAACTGTTCACCCGCATGGGCTATGTGGCGGTGGCCAGGCATCGCAGCAAGGACATCACCGTCTGGCGCCAGGGTGACATCAACTATGTCGTCAATGCCGAGCCCGGCTCGCATGCGATGAAGTTCGCCGACAAGCACGGCCCGTGTGCCGCCTCGATGGCTTGGCGCGTGGTCGATGCCAAGCACGCCTTCGATCATGCCGTCTCGAAGGGCGCCACGCCTTACGAAGGCGCCGATAAGGCGCTCGACGTGCCGGCAATCGTCGGCATTGGCGGCTCGCTGCTCTATTTCATCGACGCCTATGGCAAGAAGGGCTCGGCTTACGACGCCGAATTCGAATGGCTCGGCGCGCGCGATCCGCGGCCGCAAGGCGTAGGCTTCTATTATCTCGACCACCTGACCCACAATGTCTATCGCGGCCAGATGGACAAGTGGTGGGATTTCTACCGCGAACTGTTCGGCTTCAAGCAGATCCATTTCTTCGACATTGACGGCAAGATCACCGGCCTGGTCAGCCGCGCCATCACCTCGCCCTGCGGCAAGATCCGCATTCCGCTCAACGAATCCAAGGACGAGACCAGCCAGATCGCCGAGTATCTGAAGAAGTACAATGGCGAGGGCATACAGCACATTGCGGTCGGCACCGACGAGATCTATGCCGCCACCGACAAGCTGGCCGCCAACGGGCTGAAATTCATGCCAGGCCCGCCGGAGACCTATTACGATATGTCCTATGCCAGGGTGAACGGCCATGACGAGCCGATCGAGCGGATGAAGAAACACGGCATCCTGATCGACGGCGAAGGTGTGGTCGATGGCGGCATGACCAAGATCCTGCTGCAGATCTTTTCCAAAACCGTGATCGGCCCGATCTTCTTCGAATTCATCCAGAGGAAGGGCGACGAAGGTTTTGGCGAAGGCAATTTCCGCGCTTTGTTCGAATCGATCGAGCAGGACCAGATCAAGCGCGGCGTGATCAAGGTGGATGGCAAGGCGGCCTGAAATCTCAAGCTCGTTTGCGGCTCGATCGGCTTTGATTTAATTTCCGATCATAAGAGGTCGAGCCGAGAACGTCTCCATAACCGAAGCCAGGGCTAGACTGCCGGAACTCGTGAGGCGCGCGAAGGCCGGCGAGGAGATCGTGATCACCCGACGCGGCAAGCCGGTAGCGCGTCTCCTCCCGCCTCCGGTGAGGGCGTGCCTTCTGCCGCGCATCGGCACCAGTTCAGCTGTTGATGGGCCGACTATTTAAGACGAAAATTGGCGACTAAAGTCCCAGCCGCTCAACCTCCGCCTTCCTCAGCTTCAAATCATAATCGAGCAAAAACTCGTCCAGTTGCGGTGGCACAACCGATGTGCCGGACAGCATGGCGTGCGCCTGGCCGCGGTGGTGGATGTCGTGCAGGAAGACATGGGCGAGGATGTCGCCGATCCTTTCAGGGATCATGCCGTCCTCGCGCCGGTCGGTGACGACACGGCGATCGAGATCGGCTTCCGACAGGCCATCGCAGAAGGCGATCAGCCGCCGGTCCGCGGCCACCTGAGCGGCAAACAGCGGCTGCGGTTCGTCGAAGGGCGCAAAATCATCATGGGCCGCGGCGCCGACGCCGCCCTCTTCGAGAAAATCGAGATAGAGATAATCGACCGCGAGGATGTGGTTGAGCGTTGCCTTGATCGACGGGAAAAAGCTGGTCCGTTCGGCCTCGAACTCACCCGGCTTGAGCGCGAGCACGGCGCGATAGAGCCGGTCGTTCGACCACAGATTGTTGCCGGCCATGCGGCGCAGATGATCCAGAAGATTCACCGCTGAAACCTCCGTATCCCCTATCCCTGGTATTTCTCGACCTTCTGCTCGATGGCGCCGAAGATCGAATGGCCCGTACTGTCCTTCATCTCGATGCGCACGGTGTCGCCAAAGCGCAGGAACGGAGTCTTGGGCTCGCCTGACGCAATGGTCTCGATCATGCGCAGTTCGGCGATGCAGGAATAACCGGCCCCGCCGGCCGAGACAGGCTTGCCCGGACCGCCGTCGAGTTTGTTGGAGACGGTGCCCGAGCCGATGATGGTGCCTGCCGCCAGCGGCCTTGTGCGGGCGGCATGCACAATCAGCGCCGGAAAATCGAAGGTCATGTCAACGCCGGCATTGGCGCGGCCGAAGGGCTTGCCGTTGAGGTCGGCAAGCAACGGCAGGCTGACCTTGCCGCCGTCCCAGGCATCGCCCAGTTCGTCCGGCGTCACCGCGACCGGCGAAAAAGCCGAGGACGGTTTTGATTGGAAAAAGCCAAATCCCTTGGCCAGTTCCGGGCCGGTGAGCGCGCGCAACGTGACATCGTTGACCAGCATGACCAGCCGGATCGCGGCGCGCGCCTCTTCGAGGCTAGCGCCCATCGGCACGTCGTCGACGATGACGGCGACTTCCGCCTCCATGTCGATGCCGAAGGCTTCGTCGGCCATGCGGATCGGGTCGCGCGGCGCAATGAAGGAGTCCGAGCCACCCTGGTAGATCAGCGGATCGGTCCAGAAACTCACCGGCATCTCGACGCCGCGCGCTTTGCGCACCAGTTCGACATGGTTCACATAGGCGGACCCGTCAGCCCATTGATAGGCGCGCGGCAGCGGCGAATGCGCGTCGTGCTCGTGAAAGCGGGCGGACGGCACGGCATTGTTCTCCAGCGATTCCGCTATTGTGCCGAGATGCGGCGAGACCCTGCGCCAATCGTCGAGCGCCGCCTGCAGCGTGCGCGCCAGGAACGAGGCATCGGTGTACTGTGTCAGGTCGCGCGAGACGACGACGAGTTTCCCGTCGCGCGTCCCGTCCTTCAATGTGGCAAGCTTCATGCGGTTTCCTCTCCTTGTGCAGCTTTCACACTGCTTAGTTTCTTTGTCTTGCGCATGATCTCCAGCGAAAACCGGTTTCCACTTTTCGGGATCATGCTAGCGCCACAACAAGGCCGTCGCGGGCGATCGTCAAGTCGCCGGCCCATGTTTTCCTGACAGCAGCAAGCCAATCGGCCTCGACGATCTCGGGGTCGTCGGCGGGAATGAGGTGGTTGAGCACCAGCCTCTTCACGCCGGCATCGCTGGCGATGCGCCCTGCCTCCCCGGCAAAGCTGTGGCTGGCGAGCAGATGTTCCTTGAGCCGAGCGCCATTACCCGTTCTGGCAACCAGCCGCTCGATGCCCTCCTCCAGCATGGCTTCATGGACGAGAATGTCGGCATCCTTGGCGAAATCGGCGAGCGGTGGGAAGAAAGCCGTATCGGCGGAGAACACCACGCTTTTGCCGCCTTGGTCGAAGCGCAGGGCAAAACAGTCAGTCACCGGCGGATGATCGACGCGAAGCGCTGAAACCTTCAGGCCGAGTTGGTCGAGCACATGGCCCTCGGCGAATTCGCTGACCGAAACCAGTTCGCGAATATCAGGCCGGCCCTCATCGACGATGCGGATTTCGATATCGAACTCCATCGCCTGACAGAAGCGCCGCCAGTAATGGCCGGTGCCGGGCGGGCCGAACACGTTGACCGGTGTCGCCAGTCCCGCCGTCCAGGCGGTGTGGACCAGCGGCCCGAGTTCCAGCACGTGGTCGGAATGCAGATGGGTGATGAAGATCAAGTCGAGCGCCTTAAGGCTGATCCCGGCATCGACCAGACCGCGCGTCACGCCGAGCCCGCAATCGACGACGATGGTCCGCCCACTGATCTCAAGCAGCGATGAGCTCGGCCACGGTCCGCCCGGCCGCAGCGCCGGGCCGCCCTTCGAGCCCAGCAGCACCAGCCGGTCCGGCATTGGCTTGCCGCTCAAGACCAGTCGCCCTCGGGCGTGCCATTGAAGCGCTTCTTCAAGTCGGCCCAGCAGTCGATGTAATTGTCCTGCCGGGTTTCCAGTTCGGCGCCGTAGCGGGTCAGCATCTGCGGGAAACGTGTCTCGAACATGAAGGCCATTGTGTTGTCGAGCTTGACCGGTTTCAACTCCGCGCGCGAGGCCTTTTCGAAGCCAGGCGCATCCGGGCCATGGGCCAGCATCAGATTGTGCAGGCTGATGCCGCCCGGAACGAAGCCTTCCTCCTTGGCATCGTACTGGCCGTGGATCAGCCCCATGAACTCGCTCATGATGTTGCGGTGATACCAGGGCGGACGGAACGTATCTTCCGCCACCAGCCAACGCGGCGGGAAGATGACGAAGTCGATGTTGGCGGTGCCTTCCTCGCCGCTCGGCGCCGTCAGCACGGTGAAGATCGATGGATCGGGGTGATCGAACAGGATGGCGCCGACCGGCGAAAACGTCGCCAGATCATATTTGTAGGGCGCGTAGTTGCCATGCCAGGCGACGACGTCGAGCGGCGAATGGCCGATCTCGGTGACGTGGAAATTGCCGCACCATTTCACGATCAGCCGGCACGGCGTTTCCTTCTCCTCGAACCAGGCGCAGGGCGTCTTGAAGTCGCGCGGGTTGGCCAGGCAATTGGCGCCGATCGGGCCGCGGTCGGGCAAGGTCAGCTTGGCGCCGTAGTTTTCGCAGACATAGCCGCGCACTTCAGCATCGACCAGTTCGACCTTGAAGACGAGCCCGCGCGGCAGCACGGCGATCTCGCCGGGCCGAAGCTCGATGACACCCATTTCGGTGACCAGACGCAAGGCACCGACCTGCGGGACAACCAGCAACTCGCCATCGGCGTTGAAGAAATGATCATCTACCATCGATGTGTTGGCGACATAGACGTGGGCCGCCATGCCGGTCTGCCCGAGCACGTCGCCTGCCGTGGTAATGCTGCGCATGCCCTGAATGAAATCGGTTGGTTCCTTCGGCATCGGCACCGGATTCCAGCGGTACTGGCCGAGCGCCAGTTCGTGGTCGCCGACATTCGGCGCTGTCTTCCACAGGGGATAGGTCGCCGCCTTGAAACGGCCGGTGTGCTTAACGCTCGGCCGGATGCGGTAGAGCCAGGAGCGCTCATTGGTGCCGCGGGGAGCGGTGAAGGGCGAACCGGAAAGCTGCTCGGCATAGAGGCCGTAGGCCGGCCGTTGCGGCGAGTTCCGGCCTTGCGGCAATGAGCCGGGCAAAGTCTCGGTTTCGAAGTCGTTGCCGAAGCCCGGCATGTAGGAAAAGGCCATTGCTTCCTCCCGGAATGGATCTCAATTGACCAAACTGGTTTCATTTGTAACCATCGAAAATGTAACTATCAACGGCCACGGCACGTCATGGAACCCGACATTCTCGAGCTGGAAAGCTTCCTGCCCTACCGTCTCTACCGGCTTGCCGATGCCGTCAGCCGCGAATTCTCCAGGATTTACCGGGATCGCCACGGCCTGACGCGACCGGAATGGCGCACGCTTTCAGGCCTCGGCCAGCGCGGCACGATGACGGCGACCGAGCTCGGCGAACAGTCGGCCATGCACAAGACCAAGGTGTCGCGCGCTGTCGCCGAACTCGAACGGCGGCGCTGGCTGACGCGGACGCCTGATGAAAACGACCGCCGGGTCGAGCATCTGACACTGACCAAAGCGGGGCTTGCGGCCTATCGCGAAATGGTGCCGCTGGCGATAGCGTTTGAAAGGGAACTACTGGCTAGGCTGAGCCACCAGGAGCGGGCTGCGATTGTCAGCGGAGTGGCCGCCCTGGAGGGGGCCTTGAAGGAAAGTAGCTGTTAGGCTGACGGGACAGCGAAGGAACTCGACGTCTCTAATCGATACGTCTCACCAGTCCATCACCACCTTGCCCGAACTGCCGCTCCGCATCGCATCGAAACCCGTCTGGAAATCGTCAATGCCGATGCGGTGGGTGATCAGGCCAGTCACGTCGAGCGGCCCCTGGACCAGCGCGATCATCTTGTACCAGGTCTCGAACATTTCGCGGCCATAGATGCCTTTGAGATGCAACATCTTGAAGATGACCTTGTTCCAGTCGATCTCGAAGCCGGTCGGCGCGATTCCGAGAATGGCGATCTTGCCGCCATTGTTCATGGTGTCGATCATGTCGCGGAAGGCCGGGGCGGCGCCCGACATTTCCAGGCCGACATCAAAGCCCTCGGTCATGCCGAGCGCCGGCATGACGTCGCGCAGCTTTTCCTTCGAGGCGTCGACTACATGCTGGACGCCGAGCTTTTCCGCCAGCGCCAGCCGTACCGGGTTGATGTCGGTGATGACCACTTTTCGCGCGCCCACGCATTGGGCGACGAGCGCGCCCATGATGCCGATCGGCCCCGCGCCGGTGACCAGCACGTCCTCGCCGACAAGATCGAAGGACAGTGCCGTATGCACCGCATTGCCCAGAGGGTCGAAGATCGCCGCGATCTCGTCCGGCACGTCGTCGGGGATCGGCACGACATTGTGCTGCGGGATCGCCAGATATTCGCCGAAGGCGCCGGGACGATTGACGCCGACGCCGAGCGTGTTGCGGCACAGATGCCCTCGCCCCGCGCGGCAGTTGCGGCAGTGGCCGCAGACGATGTGGCCCTCGCCCGAGACGCGCTGGCCGACCTTGTATTCGGTGACCGCGGCGCCGAAATCCGCCACCGTGCCGACAAACTCATGGCCGGTCACCATCGGCACCGGCACTGTCTTCTGTGCCCACTGGTCCCAATTGTAGATATGCACGTCGGTGCCGCAGATCGCCGTCTTCTTCACTTTGATCAGCACGTCGTTGGGGCCGATCTCCGGCACCGGCACCTCTTCCATCCAGATGCCTGGTTCGGCCTTGGCCTTTACCAGCGCCTTCATCATGTTCGACATTCTTTTGTCCCTTGAATCTCTTGATCCGGAATCGCTTTTCGGCGCTGGCCGCTCACGAAATCACGCCCAGCTCCCTGCCGACCGCGCCGAAGGCCTCGACCGCCCTGTCGATATCGGCACTGGAATGCGCCGCCGACATCTGCGTGCGGATACGCGCCTGGCCCTTCGGCACCACCGGGAAGGAAAAGCCGATGACATAGATGCCGCGCTTCAGCATGCGCGCCGCCATCTCCTGCGCCAGCGTCGCATCGCCCAGCATCACCGGAATGATAGGATGGTCGGCCCCGGCGAGCGTGAAGCCGAGTTTGCCCATCTGCGACCTGAACCGCGCCGCATTGGCATAGAGGCGCTCGCGCAAGGCGTCGCCATTGCGGATCAGCTCGAACACCTTGATCGAGGCGCCGGCGATCGCCGGCATCAGCGTGTTGGAGAACAGATAGGGTCGCGAGCGCTGGCGCAGCCAGTCGACCACTTGCCTCTTGCCCGAGGTGTAGCCGCCCGAAGCGCCGCCGAGCGCCTTGCCCAGCGTGCCGGTGATGATGTCCACCCTGCCCTCGACGCCGCAATGCTCGGCCGAGCCGCGGCCTTGTCTGCCGACGAAGCCGACAGCATGGCTGTCGTCGACCATGACCATCGCATCGTATTTGTCGGCGAGGTCGCAGACGCCCTTCAGGTTGGCGATGATGCCGTCCATCGAAAACACGCCATCGGTGGCGATCAGCCTGAAGCGGCAATCCCTGGCTTCCTTCAGCCGCGCCTCGAGATCGGCCATGTCGTTGTTGGCATAACGGAAACGCTTGGCCTTCGACAGCCGGACGCCATCGATGATCGAGGCATGGTTCAGCGCATCCGAGATGATCGCGTCTTCCTCGCCAAGCAGCGTCTCGAACAAGCCACCATTGGCGTCGAAGCAGGAGCCATAGAGGATGGTGTCTTCCAGGCCAAGGAAGGATGAGATCGTCGCTTCGAGCTCCTTGTGTTCCTCCTGCGTGCCGCAGATGAAGCGCACCGACGCCATACCGTAGCCATAGCGATCCAGAGCCTGCGCGGCCGCCTTTCGCAGATCGGCGCTATCGGCGAGGCCGAGATAGTTGTTGGCGCAGAAGTTCAGCACTTTCTCGCCGCCGACCTCGATCTGGGCCGACTGCATCGAGGATATCACCCGCTCGGACTTGTAGAGGCCGGCCGATTTGAGCCCGGCAAGCTCGCTGTCGATATGGGAGAGAAATGCTGCGGTCATGATCGGGCCTCGTTTGACGTGGCCAGACTGTCGTCCGGCCCGCGCAAAAAATCCATCGCAAAAGCGACCGGATGGGGTGGCCGGGCAGCATCGGATGAGACGCACGGGTGCAGCCCAGGCCACCAGTTGGGAACACTCGCGCCAACCAATGTTCAAATGCGGGCCGGCGGCGAAAGGAGCCGATAACCATTTCGCGATCTTTCCGCATCTTCCCCTTGCCGTCAGGCTGTCGGTTTCCAGTCCTGTTAACGTTTGCGGCTCAATGGTGGTCATACAGGAATCCGTTGGCAAAAGGGCCGCCCCCGAACATGTCGCAGCAGCCGGTGCAAACCGTTTCAGGCAAGCTCATATTGCTGATCAAGGCCGGCTATTGGCTGGCGCTGCTGATCATTGCGGCCATGGTGGCGGCGTCCTTCGTCTTGCTGCAGCAGACGATGGCCACGCAGCAGCACAACAACACCTTGCTCGACATTGTCGGCACGCAGAAGACCTTGTCGCAGCGCATCGTCTTCCTGGCCGGTGCAACCGGTGCCGCCTCGCGCGACAAGCGGCCGGCATTGGTCAGCGCACTGAAGCAGGCCACCGCCGAGTTCGAGACCAATTACGATCTGCTGCTCGAGCAGACCGGTGCGGATCCGCAATCGCCGGCCAAGTTCGATGCGAAGTCGATCGAGAGCGTGCTTTTCGCCAAACCCTTCCATCTCGATTATTTCTCGGTCGGGCTGATCGCCAATGGCGACCGCCTGATCTCAGCCCTTGAATCGCAACTCAATCTCGACAATGACGGCTACAAAGGCAGCGCAGAACGCGTCAACCTCGATGCCTCGGTCGCCAACGCCACCTTGTCGGGCTATGCCGCGCTCGGACAGCGCATCAGCGCCGATGCCGACGAGCGCTCCGAAAAGCTGCTCGCGCTCCACCGCACATTGTTCTACGCCACCCTCGGCGTCATCCTGCTGGTGGCGCTGTTCATCTTCAGGCCGATGTCCAACACGATCCTGCGCAAGACGCGTGAACTGGTCGATGCGCGCAATTCGATGGCCTTCATCGCGGTCCATGACGGCCTGACCGGCCTGCACAACCGCACCTTCCTGACCGATCATTTCGACACGCTGATCAAGGGCGCGCACCGCCGGCGCGAACGGCTGGCGGTGGTCCAGCTCGACCTCGACCGCTTCAAGCAGATCAACGATACGCTCGGCCACGCCGCCGGCGACTATGTCCTGGTCGTCACAGCCCAGCGCATGCGCGATTCCTGCCGGGCGTCGGATCTGTGCGCGCGGCTCGGTGGTGACGAATTCGTGATGATCCTCAACGGAGCGGGCAGCACCGAGGACATCAACATGCTGGCGCGGCGCATCCTGGCGCATATCAACGAACCGATCGTCTTCCAGGGCACCACCATCCTTCCGGGCGCCAGCGGCGGCATCGCCGTCTATCCGATCGACGCCGACAACGCGCAGGACCTGCTCGTCCATGCCGATCTGGCGCTATACTCCGCCAAGAAAATGGGCGGCGGCAACTTCTCGTTCTTCTCGGAGGAGTTGCGCCGCGAGCTCGACTACCGCAAGCAGCTCGAACACGACATCAAGGTCGCCATCTCCGAGCGGGCATTCCAGGTTTATTTCCAGCCGCAGGTTTCCTTGACCGACGGCACGATCAGCGGCATCGAGGCCCTGGTGCGATGGAACCATCACGAGCGCGGCATGATCTCGCCGGGCGAATTCATTCCGGTCGCCGAGAAATGCGGCTTCATGCCGGAGATCGGCCGCATCGTCATCAGCAAGGCGATCAACGAAGCCGCCGAATGGAACCGCGCCGGGATTGCCTTCGGACGGCTTGCCGTCAATGTCTCGGGCACCGAGCTGCGCGAGCACGATTTCGATGCGTTTCTGTTCGAGACGCTGGAAAAGGCCGGACTGCCGCCGCAGAAACTGTCGCTGGAAATCGTCGAATCCGTCATTCTCGACGATGAGAAGACAGGCATCGCGGCGAAACTGCGTCACATCAGGGCAGCCGGGGTCCACCTGGAACTCGATGATTTCGGCACCGGCTATGCGTCGCTCAGCCACGTCAATCCCAATGAGATCGACCGGCTCAAGATCGATCGCCGCTTCGTCCAGAACATCCATGAGAACGGCGACAACTCGAAGATCGTGCGCGCCATCACCGAGCTTGCCCGGGGGCTGGGCATCTCCATCGTCGCCGAGGGTGCTGAAACCGAGGCCGAACTCGACTCGCTGATGGCGATCGGCTGCGACCAGGTACAGGGCTATTCCATCGCCTTTCCGATGCCGCAGGACAAGGCGCTGGAATGGCTGACCGCCCGCATGCCGAAGAAGGCGAAACTGCGGGTCTTGCAGGGCAGCCTGGCGTAACTGCCCGCCTTGACAACCAGCCGCCGAAATGGCGGCCTGCGGCAAGTGCAACCGGATCGCTGGAGCTTATGACATTCTTTCAGTTTGTCCTGGCGGCCATTCTGATGTCCGCGCTGCCGGCCCATGGGGCGGACCGCATCATCTATCTCACCTTCGACGACGGCCCGCTGAACGGCACCAGCAACATCCTCGACGTGCTGCAGGCACAGCAGGTTCCGGCAACACTGTTCATGGTCGGCATGCATGCCGAGGCCAGTGCGTCCACCAAGGCGCTGGTGCGGCGCGCCAAGGCGATGCCGCTGGTGACGATCGGCAACCACAGCTACAGCCACGCCTATAATCACTACCGGCACTTCTATGGCGATACGGAAGGGGTCGTTGCAGACATGCTCATGGCGAATGCCGTGCTGGGCCTGAAGCCTGCGGTGCATGCACGACTGCCGGGGCGCGATGTGTTCCGGCTGCCCTCTATGTCAAAGGACGACAACTCGCTCGGACCCGCGCAAGCCGGCCGCGAGGACCCCGACTACGAGTTCGTCGCCGCTTCCGGCTTCTATCTGTATGGCTGGGATCATGAATGGGTGCACAAGGACAACGGCGAGCCGGTGCAGAGCGTCGATCATCTGGTCAGCGAGATCGATCATCTGTTCGGCTATGGCCACTTCGACAAGCCCGGCAGGCTGATCCTCTTGATGCATGACGAGATGTTCCAGGACGGCTTTGACGGCAAGACGAAGCTTACCGACCTGGTCACCGCGCTGAAGCTGCGCCATTACGCCTTCGGAGCGATCCCGAATTATGACAACTGAGCCGATGGTTCGGTATTCCTAGCTTTCGACATTGTCGCGTAGCGCCGCCAGTACCTGCGCAAACTCCGCCAGGCGCTCGTCGGGCAGCCCTGTGCGAAGCCGCCTGTCGAAGGCAAGCGCGGCCTGCCGCAACGTCTCGAACAGCGCTTCTCCCGCTTCCGTCAGTTCGACCAGATGGACCCGGCGGTTGACGGGATCGCGGCGGCGCGTCAGCAGGCCCTGCGCTTCCATCGCATTGAGGTGGTGGGTCAGCGTCGCCCCCTGGATGCCGATCATGCCGGCAAGTTCGCGCTGATTGGCGAGCGCGCTCGACTTGACCGACAGCAGCGTGAGCCAGACCGGCAAGGTGCCGCCCGCTTCGACCAAAGCGGCGTCGAAGGCCTGGGCGACAAGTTTTGCGGTGCGGCCAAGGTTCATGCCGATTGGCGGGCGTTCAAAGGGCGTCATTGCCGGACACTAGACGGTGTTTTTCCCAGATGGAACTGACTCCCGCTTTATACATTGACATCTAACTGTTAGATATCTAATTGTTAGATATCCTGCAGATGGGAAGAGAGCCGTCATGCAATATGTCTACATCGTCGTCATCGGTCTTCACGTCATGGCAGGGGTGTTCTGGGCCGGCACCACCATCACGCTTGCCCGCGATCCAGAGATCAAGGCGGAACGCTTCATCCAGCCGCAGATGGGCGCGGCCGGCATGGTTTTCCTGACCGGGGCGCTGCTGTGGTATTTCTTCCATGGCGCCTATTTCGGCTCGATGGAAATGGTGCTTGGGCTGGGTATCCTGGCCGCTTTCGCCGCCGCCGGCGTGCTCGGCGCCATGGTCAGGGCGCCCAGCCGGCGGCTTGCCGGCGCCAATGCGGAAATCGAAACGCAATTGCGGGCCAGAATGGCCCTGGGCGAACGGATCGCTGCGTGGCTGCTGGTGGTCACGGTGCTGTGCATGGCGATCGCCAGGATGGTCTGAGCACCGTCCGCGCCAAAAAGCTCCGAGATCGCACGTTGCCCGGCGATGAGCCAGTGACGTGCGGGCGCGCGGCCAGGCCGGCCTACATGGGCTCTCGTATGCAGGTCCGACCGCGCGCCACCAACACCACAAATTGCGCCAGCCCGAGCGGGCCTTGCATCAGAACCGCAAGCCGAACCTGATGCCGTCATAGATGGCGGCGTGAATGTTACGCGAAGCGACCGCATCGCCGATGCGCAACAGCACGAAGCCTGCTTCGGGGTTGCGTGCCGGGAAAATGTCGCCGCCGGCGACCAGACGTTCATAGTCGATCGCGCCGCCATTCTTCGAAAGCGGCTTCAGGCTGAGGTAAAGATCGTCGAGCGGCGCCGTGCCATGCTCGACCACCACCTGGTCGACCCTACGTTCCCCGCGCCAGCCGTCGGCAAAGTCCGAAGCGAGTTCGGCGACCAGTTGGTTGCCCTCGCGCCGCACCGAGCGCAGGCGCGTGTTGATGGTGATGGTGACGCCTTTCACCTGGAAAGCGCGCATATACGGCACGTGGTTCATGCCGCCCATTTCGGGGGCGAAGAAACGCTCCGGCGAGACCAGCTCCAGCATCGCACCGCTGTTGGCGATCAACTCGGCCGCCCCCATGCCCTGATGGCCGCCATTGTCGTCAAAGAGCAGAACGTTTTCGGCCGGCTTGACGCTGCCGGCCATGATGTCCCAGCTCGACGTGACGAGATTGTCGCCGCTCGTCAACGGCGGGTTCTGCGGCAGGCCGCCGGTGGCGACGACCACAACATCGGGCGCCAGTGCCAGAACATCGTCCTTTTCCGCCCAGGTGTCGTAGCGGATCTCGACGCCGAGCCGATCGAGTTCGGCCAGCCGCCAGTCGATGATGCCGATCAGCTCCTTGCGGCGCGGATTCTGCGTTGCCAGACGGACCTGGCCACCCGCTTGCGAGGATGCCTCCAGGATCGTGACCTGGTGGCCGCGCTCGGCTGCGACACGCGCCGCCTCCAGTCCGCCGGCCCCAGCACCGACGACGACGACTTTCCGCTTCGGCCCTTCGGTCTTGACGATGATGTGCGGAATCTCGGCCTCGCGGCCGGTCGCCGCGTTGTGAACGCAGAGCGCCTCGCCGCCTTCATAGATGCGATCCAGACAATAGGTGGCGCCGACACAGGGGCGGATCTCGTGCTCGCGGCCTTCCATCACCTTCCTGATGATGTGCGGATCGGCAATATGCGCACGGGTCATGCCGACCATGTCGAGCTTGCCGGTGGCGATCGCATGGCGCGCGGTGGCGACATCGGAGATGCGCGCCGCATGAAAGGTCGGGAACTTTGTCGCCGCCCTCACCTCGCCGGCAAAATCGAGATGCGGCGAAGACCGCATGCCGGTCACCGGAATAACCTTGGTCAATGCCGCGTCGCTCTCGATCGAACCGCGGATGATGTTGAGGAAATCGACCTTGCCGGAGCCGGCCAGCCGCCTGGCGATCTCGACGCCTTCCTCCTTCGACAGGCCTTGCGGAAAATCCTCGTCGGCGACCATGCGGATGCCGACGACGAACTTTTCGCCGACCGCCGCGCGCACCGCATCCAGCACCATGTTGGTGAAGCGCAGGCGATTGTCGAGCGAGCCGCCATACTCGTCATCGCGATGATTGGTGGCCGGCGACCAGAAGCCATCCATCAAATGGCCGTAAGCCTCGAACTCGATGCCGTCGAGGCCGGCGGCCTGACAGCGCTGCGCGGCCGACGCATAGTCGGCAACGATGCGTTCGATATCCCAGTCCTCGATGGTTTTTGGGAAAGCGCGGTGCGCCGGCTCGCGCACCGGCGAAGCCGAGAGCACCGGCAGCCAGTCGGCCTTGTTCCAGCCGGTTCGGCGGCCAAGATGGGTGATCTGGATCATCACCTTGCAGTCATGCTCGTGGCAGGCCTCGGCGAGTTCGGCCAGCCACGGCACGATGCGGTCATCATACACATGCAGATTGCCGAAGGCGGCCGGGCTGTCGCGCGAGACTATCGCCGAGCCGGCGGTCATGGTCAGCGCCATGCCACCCCTGGCCTTCTCGGCATGGTAGAGCCGATAGCGCTGTTTCGGCATACCGTCTTCGGAATAGGCCGGCTCGTGGCTGGTCGACATCACCCGGTTCTTCAGCGTCAAATGCTTGAGCTGGTAGGGCTGAAGAAGCGGGTCGTTGCTGGTCATCGTCTTCCTGCGGTTTCAAATTGCGCTGGAGCAGGTGCTGCAGCATTCCTAATTTAAGCATCGGATTCGTCTGAAAACCGCTGCGCACGTTTCGGTCCAATGCTAATGAGCGGCAAATTCGAAGGAACCCCGCCCATGATCGATACCAAAACCCTTACCCAGCTCGGCGCGCACGTCGAGACGCCACAGAGCCCCGAAGCAGCGGTCCTGGAAACCGTGCCGTTTTCGCACGGCGACGGCCCGCCGGCGATCGTGCGCTTCACCTGCCCGGAGTTCACCTCGCTGTGCCCGGTGACCGGCCAGCCGGATTTCGCCCATATCGTCATCGACTACGCACCCGATGCGGCTTTGGTGGAATCGAAGTCGCTGAAGCTGTTCATGACCTCGTTTCGCAACCACGGTGCCTTCCATGAGGATTGTACCGTCATGATCGGCCGCCGCATCGTGGCAGCAACCAAGCCGCTGTGGTTGCGCATAGGCGGCTATTGGTATCCGCGCGGCGGCATTCCGATCGACGTTTTCTGGCAGACCGGCACTCCACCTGAAGGCGCCTGGCTGCCGGACACGGGCGTCGCCCCCTATCGCGGGCGCGGCTGAGCCCCTCATTCGCACTGATATTGGCTGAGCGCCCATTCGCCGGTCACCGACAGAAGATCGGAAATCTTCCAGTCACCGGCTACCTTCTTGAGCTTCCATTCGAGACGGTGCTGGTGACCTTCGACAACGAACGCGACGACCACCTTGGCCTCGTCGTCGTTGACGGCCTCGACCGTACGCAGACTCCGGTCGACGGCGAGCTTGTCGTAGTCGGCGTTGTCGAGTGCCATGTTGGGGTCGAGGCATTCGCCCTCACCCGAAGCGCGCAGCGCGTCACTCTTGTCGAGCACGGTTTTCGCTGGATCGATGAAGTTCTTGCGTTGGGCTGGATCGAGTTCCAGCCCGGGATGTTCGTAAAAGGGCTTCACCACTGCCGTCGGCGATCCCTGCAGAACGGGCGCCGCCGGCGGCAGCTCGACCGGCTTTTCCTGCGGCGCCGGCGTTGCGGCAGGAGGCGTAGCGTTGCTGTCTGGAGGCTGGCCGCCGGCGGACGGCGCGTTCGGCGGCGGTGAGCCGAACAGACCTTGAGCTGCGGCGGCGCAGGACCCTGTCAAAACGCACACGATCACCAGGGCCATAAGACGGGCCATCGCATCACTCCAGGCTTCGAACGGTCATGCGTTCAGGCCGGCGGAATGTCCAGCCTTTGGTCGTCGAAACCTAGTCACAAGGATGCAGAATTTGAGGAAGCCAACAAGCACTTCGAGGCGAACGGTTCGCGCGGCTGCCCGCGCCAACCGTTCAAGAACAATCATTTCAGCGGAACCATCGGCGGATCATCGGCAACACAAACGACGCCAAAGCCTGCCGGCACCGAGAGACTTACGGCCATGTCTGGCTGGCGGGTTTGCGTATATTGTGCCAGTACCCTTGCAGGTTCCGTCAACAAGGAAGACCGTCTCTTGAACTATCTAGACGCCTTGGGGCTAACCCATGAAACGCTTCGGCCGGCCAACTATTGCGAGATCGGCTGCAGACTGGGCTATAGCCTGGCTCTGTCAAGAGTTCCGGCCATAGGCATCGATCCCGACTACGAGATCAAGGTCGCGTTGACCGCCCCCACGCGGTTGTTCAACACCACCAGCGACAGTTTCTTCGCACGCGACGACGTGGCGCAAATTCTCGGGGCACCCATCGACTTGGCGTTCATCGACGGGTTGCATCTTGTCGAATTCGCACTGCGCGATTTCATGAATCTGGAGAAGCATGCCAGCCCAGACAGCGTCATTGTCATTGATGACCTGCTGCCGCAGCACATGGATTACGCGTCACGGCAACGCAATACAACGATCTGGACTGGTGATGTCTATCGCCTGATACCTATTCTTCGCCACTACCGACCCGATCTGGACATTCGGGTTTATGATGTCGACATGAAGGGTTTCGGCCTGGTGACCCGGCTCGATCCGTCGTCGGACGTGCTTACCGCCAACTATGGCGCCATCGAAGCCGAGATACTGGCTGGGAAGTGGTCATTTCCAACCGTCGCAGCCATCCGCGACCACATGCAACCACGCGCCACGGATCTGTTGGCTAACGATCTTGGGATCATCGCGGCACAGCGCGCGACCAAGGCTTCGATGCAATCGGACCGGCGCGTGGTGCCAGCATTGTCGCAGCGCAGGCCGCGCCTCTCGGTCATCATCTGTGCCTACGAGATGGCGCGCGAGGCACCCCGCACGATCCTGTCCGCGACCGCTCCCTATCAGAAGGGACTGAGGTCGGATGAATACGAAGTCATCGTCGTCGACAACGGCTCAAGCACGCCGCTCACATACGAAAATCTGCCACCAAATGCGCAAATCGTAAGAGCACCAGACCCCAGGCAATCCCCGGTGTTTGCTCTGAATTGGGCTGCGCGCGAAATCGCCAAGGGGGAGATTTTGTTGTTTGCCATCGATGGTGCCCGCATATTCTCCGAACGACTGATCGATGAGAGTGTAAAAGCTCATGGCAGGATGGAGGATGCCTTTGTGTTCTCGCTGTCCTGGCACATTGGTCCCAAGGTGCAGATGCAGTCGGTGCCGGAAGGATATGGGGCGGAGATCGAAGATGGATTGATCCGTGCCGTGCGCTGGCCCGACGAGTCGGACGGGCTGTTCGGGATTTCGGTATTTGCCGGCTCCTCAAGCAGTGGTTTCTTCGGCGGCATCACGGAAAGCAATTCTTTCTCGATAAGCCGCACATTGTTCGACCGACATGGCGGCTTCGACGAACGTTTCACGTCCCCAGGCGGCGGCTTGGCAAATCTCGAGATATTTCGTCGCTACGTGACGCGCCCTGACGCGCGCAATGTCTGCCTGCTCAGCGAGGGGACGTTTCACCAGGTCCATGATTCCGTGGCGACCTCGGGCAAAAACAGGTGGGAGGCTTTTGCCAGCGAATACGAGGCAATCTTTGGCGGTCCCTATCTCAGGCCTTCATATCATTGCTTTTATCAGGGAAAGCCGCGCGCCGGCATGGTTCCATTTTTCCTGCAATCGCTTCAGGGTTGATTGCCTGTCGCCGGCGAAACGCGATCGATCGGGTTTCAAGATGTTGCTTGCGGCCAGGCAGCCTGAAGGCTGCCAGCGCGGCGCCATGCAACACCGACACCGCGTGGCTGGCTGAAGTACGCCCAAAGTCCGTGGAAAGCTTGGTCTTCAGGTCTTACTGCATTCCACCGGACAGCGAGCACGGCCCGGTGGAATGGTGTGTCATGCAACAGAGCGCTTATTGCAGCGGTGCGCCTCCAGGTCCAGGGAATGCCGTCAGCGGCGTGCCATCCGAGACATTTCCGGAAATCATGTTGTTCTTGAAAGACTGCACCACACCCGATCCGCTAGAGCCGACACCGGTCACGTTGGCGAACACGGTCGATCCGCCAAGAGTGACGATCGAACTGCCGGCGCCGCTGGCAGCCGCACCATTGGCATTCACGCCCACGCCGGCATTGGACGACACCGTCGTATTTGTTACCGTGGCGCGGACCTGGGAGGCTGCGGCAACCGTCTTCACGGTCACGCCGTTGCCGCCGTTCCCGCTGACCAGGCTCGCTGTCAACGCCATATTTATGGGCAGGGTGTCACCCGTGCCATCGACGGTGATGCCGGCGCCGTTGTTTGTGACCTCCGTTCGCGTGAACGCAGCATTTATCCCAACGGCGCCAGTCGTCTTGATCAGGATGCCATTGGTGGCTGCCTCGGATATCCGGGTATTGCTGATATAGATTTCGGCAGGTCCGTTCGGCGCGACTTCCACGCCCTGGCCGGTGACCCGCTGGATGATCGAATCCTCGATATGCAGTTGGCCCTGACCAAGAAAGCGTACGCCATTTAGGCCCGTGCCCACGCCATCGATATCCAGCCCCCTGAGATGCACAACGCTTCCAGCCAGGGCGTTGACGATGACACCATTGACTCCGGCGGAGAGAACCCCGCCTTCCGTATAGACACAGTCAATCGTAATCGACTTGGTGATTGTCACCGTACCGAAACCACCCGGATCGAGGCAGTTGATCTCCCCGCTGACAGCCGTCTTCGAGATCGCGCCGGCAAAGGTCTTGCAAGGCGCCGTGCGGCTGCACGGATTGGCGTCGTCGCCGACGCCGGAAACCCAGGTCCGGGTCGCTTGAGCGGAAGCCGGCGTGGCGATCACCGCCATCGCCAAAGCGAGAAACAGCGAAGATAATAGGCAGCCTAGAATTTTCATGATCATTCCCCCTAAATGGAACAAGAGATTCGTTCGCAACCAAGCGGAGGAAGTCTAGCGCTTCGCCTTGTCAAAAGCAACGTGACGTCAAAACCGGATCGCTGATTTGAATTTCTCGTGCGCGTGGCGATCCGCCAAGCTACGCAACCGCCATCATGCCATTGTTACATCGCCTTCACACTACATTCGAAGTGCTTGGCGTTCCACGAAATTTGGAAAGCTTCGCGCGTCGGGGATGCCGAGTGGTGACACGAAACCGTCGATTCAACACCCCGGCCGGAACGTCCAAGACCATGGCAATCACTCCGGATCTTGGCCCGCCATGCATTCGAGCTGGCTCAGCGTCCAGTCGCTGGTCTTCGAAGCAATGTCCGATACCTTCCACTTGCCGTCGACCTTCTGCAATGACCAGTGCATTTCGCGTTGCGAATCGTCACCGTCCGAAAACAGCTTGAAGCTTGCCACCACTTGTGCCGTGTCGCCATCCACCGTCTCGGACAATTTCAGGGTCTTGGAGACCGTCTTCTGATCGAAATCCTGCGCATCAAGACCGGGGTCGAAGTCGATGCAGGCGACCTGGTCGGGATTCTTCTTGGTCGCCTGGTCATTGAGATCGAACAGTTTCGTCACCGGCACGGTGAAGCGATCCCGGTATTGTGCATCGGCCTCGAATTTGACCGCCGGAACATAGAAGAACTTCACGGCGTCCGACGCCGGTCCGGCGAAGGCGGCCGCGGGTAAGGCTATCGCGAGGGCGGCAAGGAGCACTGTCCGTCTCATGCAGAATCTCCGGCTTTTGATGGCTTGACGCAATCAACACCACGCATCCTGCATACCGGGTTTTTTGCCGCTCATGAAGCCCCTGCCCGGCCTCCTTTCAGCCGTCGAGCCAGACGTTCTGGAGGTCCATCTCGAAGGTCTGGTGGACGCCGTAGTTCTTCACCTTCTTGCTGGTGTGACTGTAGAGCTTCTGCCAGAACGGCTGGATGATGACTCCGGAGTCCTGCAGGATCTGCTCGACATCCTTCATCACTTCCTTGCGCTTGGCGACGTCGATCAGCGAGAGCGCCTGTTTGAGCTTGGCGTCGAAATCGGGATTGGAATAGGCCGACTCATTCCACGCCTCGCCGCTGCGATAACCCAGCGCCAGCACCTGAACGCCGAGCGGACGCATGTACCAGATGGTCATCGAATAAGGATATTTCGTCCAGTCGTTCCAGAAGGTCGACCCCGGCAGCACCGTGCGCTTCACCTTGATGCCGGCATCGCGCAATTGACCGGCGATCGCGTCGCCGGTGTTCTTCTGCCAATCGTCCTCGATGGTGATCAGTTCGTGCTCGAAGTCGGCCTGACCGGCTTCCGCCATCAGTTTCTTGGCACCGGCGGCGTCACGCTGCTTTTTTGGCAGGGGATAATATTCCGGATGGATCGGGCTGACATGATGGTTCTCGCCGACCGTGCCGCGCCCGGCATAGCCGAGCTGCAAGACGGCATTGTTGTCGACGGCCATCTGCAGAGCGTTGCGCACCCGCTTGTCGTCATAGGGCTTGTGCGTGATGTTGGTGCGGGCAACTAGTGTCGTTGCCGTCGCAACCTCGGATTTCTGCAGGCCCATCTTGTCGAGAATGTCGATGAAATCGGCCGGGCTCTCGAAATTGAGGTCGATCTCGCCGGAATCGAAAGCGTTCACCGTGGCATTGAAGTCGGTGCCGTAGTCGACGAATTCGACGCCGTCGAGAGGCGCCTCGCCACCCCACCATTTGCCGTTCTCGCGGCGCTTCACCACCGCCTTCTGGCCGACATCGTAAGAGACGAGTTCGAACGGACCCGTGCCGATCGGCTTCTTGACCGGATCGGCGCCGTCGGCATCGAAGTTGCGGTGGACGACGAGCGCGGGATAATCGGTGAAGTTCGGGATCAGCGAAATGTCGGGTTCGCTAAGCTTCAGCTTGACGGTGTGGTCGTCGACCTTGGTGATCGCGCCGTCCCTCGCCTTGCCGGTTTTTGCGTCGATCAGCGCGCCGACGCGTGCGGCCATCGAATTGCCGGCGACGCCTTTCTCGCACCAGCGCGCCAGATTGTGGGCGACGTCATCGGCATTGAAGGCATCGCCATTGTTCCAGGTGATGTCCTTGCGCACATGCAGGACATATTCGGTGGCGTCGTCGTTGATATCCCAGCTTTCGAGCAGCACCGGCTCGAAGGTGAATTGCCTGGTGTAGCGCACCAGCGGCTCCAGCCAGCTGCGCGAAATGTTGGCCAGTTCCACCCAGTCGTAGGTGCGCGGGTCCTTCTGCGCCTTGACCGACATCGAGACGCGCAGCGTGCCGCCCTTCTTCGGCTCCTCAGCCTGGGCCTGTCGCGGCGCGGCAAGACCGATCATGCCATAGGCGAGAGCCGTCGACGCACCGAAGGCGCTTGCCAGCGCCAGGAACTCACGCCGGTCCATGCGGCCGGCACGCGCCTCCTGCGCCATGGCCTCGATAGCGCTGGGGACGCGATCGCCATTGCTTGTGAAAAGTGTCATTTTCTTCCTCCCTTATGGTTCCCGTCGGGTCTTCGCCCTTTGCGTCAACTCACCGTATCCGGCAGCTTCTCCTCGCGCCGCGCGATCAAATCCCTGAGACCCTCGGCAATGCCCTCGTCGAGCTTCGGCTCCTCGTAATCGGCGAGCATGTTGCGCGCCTTCTCGCGGCCGCGCGTGTCGTGGTCCTTCGCCCCTTCGGCATTCCATTGTTCGTAGGAGTTGAAGTCCATGATCGAGGGCATGAAGAAGGCGGACTCGAAATGTTCGAGCGTGTGCTGGGTGCCGAGGAAATGGCCTTGCGGTCCGACCTCGCGGATCGCCGCCATGGCCTCCTTGAAATCGTCGAAGGACACCCCCCCGGCGTATTTGTACCAGCCGACGAGCTGCTCGCAGTCCGTCGCGAATTTCGAATAGCCGCAAGTCAGGCCGGCTTCCAGCCAGCCGGCGGAATGCCAGATGTAGTTGGCGCCGGACAGGATGGCGGCATGCATGAGCATGTTCGATTCGTAACCCGCCTGAGCGTCGTTCAGCTTCGAGCCGACATGGAATCCCGAGGTGCGCCACGGCAGCCGGTATTTCCGCGCCAGCGCGCCCATCAGATACATCATCTGGGCGGCCTCCGGGGTGCCGCCCATCGGCGCGCCGGTCTTCATGTCGACCGTGACCATGAACTGGCCGTAGATTTGCGGCGAGCCTGGGCGGATGAGCTGGGTCAGCGCCACGCCGGCAAGCGCCTCGGCGTTGACCTGCGCCACCGCGCCGACGGCAGAAGCCGAGGTCGAAGCGCCGCACAGCGCGAAAGGCGCCAGGATCAGCGGCTGGTTGTGGCTCGCGTAGACCCGCATGGCGTCGATCATGGTGGCGTCCCATACCAGCGGCGAATTGCAGTTGGTGATCGCCACCAGCACAGGGTTGTCGCGTACGAACGCCTCGCCGAAGACGATGCCGGCCATCGCCATCGTGTCCTCGGCGCGCTCCTTCGACGTCACGATGCCCATGAACGGCTTGTCGGAATGCTTCAGCGCCGAGTGGATGATGTGCAGATGCCGTTTCGGCACCGCGATTTCCATCGGCTCGCAGATGACCGAGCTCGAGGAATGCAGCGCCGGCGCCATGTAGGCCATTTTGTGGAAATTGTTGAGGTCGGCGAGCGTGCCATAGCGCCTGACATTATCGAGGTCGCGGACGTAGGGCGCGCCATACATCGGCACGAAAATCGAGTTCTTGCCGCCGACGCGCACGGTGCGCTCGGGGTTGCGTGCATTGAGCGTGAATTCCGACGGAACCTTCGAGACGAGCTCCATCAGCAGCGCGCGGTCGATGCGGACACGCGTCTCCCTGACATCGGCGCCGGCCGCCTTCCAGAGCTCGATCGCGCCGTCGTCGCGGAATTCGCAGCCCACCTCCTCGAGGATCTTCAGCGATTCCTCGTGGATCAGTTCCACCGCCTCGTCAGGCACGATCTCATAGACGGGGATGTTGCGCACCAAGGTCGGAAAGGAAGCGATCGGCGCGCTTCTGAGCGCCTTGCGGCCAACACGGCCACCGCCGCGGCGGTGGGTCTGTTCGGTCAATTCGACGGCCGGTACGTTCATGGAGCCTCCTTCTTCCGGCCACCACGTTAGCGACCCGAAATATGGCTGTGACGCTGGAAAATCCTGATCTTCTGTATAAGCTGTGCTTATGCGAAGCCTGCGCCACCTCTTGCCCTCCGCCGGCAGCCTGATCGTCTTCGAGGCGGCCGGCCGGCTGTCGAGCTTCACCGCCGCCGGGCGCGAGCTCGGCATGACGCAGGCCGCCGTTTCCTACGCGGTGCGGGGGCTGGAAGAGCAGCTCGGCGCCAAGCTGTTCCAGCGCCGCCACCGGCAGGTCAGCCTGACCGAAGCCGGCGAACGCTTCCACGCCGATGTCTCGCTGGGGCTGTCGCATATCCGCAAGTCGGCCGAGGATCTGCGCCTGCAGGCGACCGGCGGCCACGTGACGCTCGCCGCATCGACCGCCTTCGGCTCGTTCTGGATGATGCCGCGCCTGCAGCAGTTCCGTGACGAATTGCCGGGCATCGATCTGCGCATCCAGACCGCCGACCGCGACCTCGACATCATCGCCGAAGGCATCCCGCTCGCCGTGCGTGGCGGCGAGCCCCGGGACTGGCCGGACTACCACTCGTTGCCGCTTGCCGATGAGGAGATCTTCCCCGTCGCCGGAACCAGCTACCTGGCCAAGTTCGGCATGCCGAAGACCGTCGGGGAATTGGCCAAGCACCGTCTCATCCATCTGGAGGAGCCGTATCGCGAGGCGGCCAGTTGGGACGAATGGTTCCAGTCGGCCGGCGGCAGCCTCGGCGACGCCGCGCGCGGCCTGCGCATCAATGATTATGGCCTGGTCATCCAGGGCGTGATGGAGGGGCAAGGCATCGCGCTCGGCTGGCGGCACCTTGCCGAGCGGCTGCTGGCGACGGGACTGCTGGTGCAGGTGACGGACCACGTGCTCAAGACCGGCAAGGCGTTCTACGTCGTGTGGCCGAAGAACCGGGAGCTCAGCGACAATGTCCGCAAGGTAAGGGACTGGCTGGCGGCGCAGGCATAAAGCCGTTTCACCGTTCCACCGCAGTTCGCCCTCGCCCGCACGACACGAATCCTCCTATACTGTCGCCATGCCCATTCGCCAGCTTTCCGAAACGATGATCAACCAGATCGCCGCCGGCGAAGTCATCGAGCGTCCGGCGAGCGTGGTCAAGGAACTGGTCGAGAATGCGCTCGATGCTGGCGCATCACGCATCGAAATCGTCACCTCAGGTGGCGGGCTGAACCTGATCCGCGTCACCGATGACGGTTCCGGCATCCCCGAGCCGGAGCTTTCGCTGGCGATCGCGCGCCACTGCACCTCCAAACTCGCCGAGGATATCAACGACATCCGCTCGCTCGGCTTTCGCGGCGAGGCGCTGCCGTCGATCGGCTCGGTATCGCGGCTGTCGATCCGCTCGCGCACGGCTTTGGGCGACAGCGCCGCCGAGATCGGCATAGAGGGCGGCCGCGTGCTGCCCGTCAGACCGGCGGCAGCCAACCGCGGCACAACCGTCGAGGTGCGCGATCTGTTCTTCGCCACGCCGGCGCGGCTCAAATTCATGAAGGGCGAGCGGGCTGAAAGCTCGGCGACCAGCGATGTCGTCAAACGCATCGCCATCGCCTTTCCGGCCGTGCGGTTCACGCTCGCCGGTTCCGACCGCTCGACCCTGGAATTGCCGGCGACCGATGACAGTCCGGAAGGCAGCCTGCGCCGCGTCGCCCAGGTGATGGGGGCGGAATTTCCCGACAATTCCATCACCATCGACGCGATGCGCGAAGGCGTACACCTGACCGGCCATGTCTCGATCCCGTCCTTCACCCGCGCCAACGCGCTGCAGCAATATGCCTATGTCAATGGCAGGCCGGTGCGTGACAAGCTGATCGCCGGCGCCATCCGCGGCGCCTTCGCCGATGTGCTGCCGCGCGACCGCCACGCGGTGACGGTGCTGTTTCTTTCGCTCGATCCGGCCATCGTCGACGTCAATGTCCACCCGGCCAAGGCCGATGTGCGCTTCCGCGATCCGGGCCTGGTGCGCGGGCTGATCGTCGGCGCCATCCGCCAGGCCCTGGCCGATGCCGGCATCCGCTCAGCCACGACGGGAGCCGCGGGCATGATGGCGGCGTTCCGGCCGGGTGCCGCACCCTACAATCATGGCGGCCCGGCCAATGGCCATCGCAGCTACGAAGCGGCCTACCGCGCTTCCGGCTCCACCGGTTTCGATCCCTCGCGCTCGCCGCAGCGGCCGCTCGACATGCAATTCGCGGGTGCGGGTTTCGAAGGCGCAGGCGCAAGGAATGGCGGGTTTGGTGAACCCGGCCAGGCGGCGTTTGATACCGGCCCGCTCGCCAGCGCCGATGCGCGCGCCGGACAGAGCGAGGCGGCCGATACGCTGCTTGGCACGGTGCTCGGTGCGGCGCGCGCCCAGGTGCACGAAAACTACATCGTTGCCCAGACCAGGGATTCGCTCGTCATCGTCGATCAGCACGCTGCGCATGAGCGGCTGGTTTACGAAGCGCTGAAGAACGCCCTGCATTCGCGCCCCGTGCCCTCGCAGATGCTGCTCCTGCCTGAGATCATCGACCTGCCGGAAGAGGATGCCGAGCGGCTCGCCATGCACTCCGAAACGCTCGCCCGCTTCGGCCTCGGCATCGAGCGTTTCGGTCCGGGTGCTGTTGCCGTGCGCGAGACGCCGTCGATGCTGGGCGAGACCAATGTCCAGCAATTGGTGCGCGATCTCGCCGACGAGATCGCCGACAACGACACCGTCGAGACACTCAAGGAAAGGCTGGACAAGATCGCCGCCACCATGGCCTGCCACGGTTCGGTGCGTTCCGGCCGGCTGCTCAAGGCCGAGGAGATGAACGCGCTGCTGCGCCAGATGGAGGCGACGCCGGGATCCGGCACCTGCAACCATGGCCGCCCGACCTATATCGAGCTGAAGCTCGCCGATATCGAGCGGCTGTTCGGGCGGCGGTGATGAACACCAGGGACTCACTGCAGCAATTTGGCCTCGTGCCGAAAGACGAGGATTTGCCTCGCATTCGCGATCTCTTAGCGCATGAAGCCGATCGCGAGCGCAAAGGCGATGGACGGGAAGATGACTTGGCATTGCTCTGTTGTGTTCAGCTCTTCAGCAAAGCAATGGACGAAGACGTCCTGCGAATTTGGGACGCCAAGTCATCAGGTTTCGATCTGTTCAGCTCCCTGGATGTCCAATTTCTTTGCGGCAATGGTCTGCAAAACACCAAGGATTTCCTGATGAAGCAGTCTAGCGAGGTTGCCACAAAGGCGCTTGCCTATTTGAAAGAATGCGAGGCTGCCGGCGACTTCGAGGAATTTTCCGCGGCGGCTCACCTGGAGCACTATCGTGCTTACTTCGGAGTACCCGAGTGAGCGGTTTCCCAGTGGCGGTGAGTCTGTGAGCGGCGAGTTGACGGTCCGGTTCCAGTTCGAAGCCGTGGTGATCCACTGGAGGGGCCCTTCGCCATACTTCTTCGCGCCAATACCCGAGCAGCATGGGGAAGAGATCAAAAAAGTCGCGAAGTTCGCGACCTATGGCTGGGGGGTGATACCTGTCGAGGCGACCATTGACGACTTCATGTTCGGCACATCTCTGTTTCCCAAGGACGGAAGCTATCTTTTACCCCTGAAGGATGACGTCCGGCGCAAGTGCAATCTAACGGCAGGCGATTCGATTTCCGTCTCCATCACGATACGCCTTCGCGGCCGATAACGCGGCCCCGTGGGCCATCTTGTTGATGGGAACCGTCTCATGTCCTCGGGCGGTACTTCTCGGCCTTGCGGTCAAAGACATAACCTCCTCATACGCCGCACGGCCATCGCGGAAACTCACGGAGATGATATCCCTGCCCCGCTCCGTTTCTTCTGCACATTCCAGTAGATCGGCGTCATCAGCCTATGACGCGAGGCTCTCGTCCTGATTCGGGAAAGACAGCCAACCTTTGGTCTAGCGCTTCAAATTCACCACGATGACACCACCCAGTGCCAGTGCGCCGCCGAGGATGCCGAGCAGCGTCGGCACTTCGCCCAGCCAAAAGAAGCCGATCAGGGCAGACATCGGCGAAACCAGATAGAGGAAGTTCGAGGCACGTGCGGCCGGCAGACGCGATAGCGCTGTTGCCCAGGCGGCATAGGCGATCAGGCTGGGCACGATGCCAAGAAAGATGACGGCGCCGAGACCGGCGGTGTTGGCGACGGCTGCCTGCGCAAAGCCGCTCGGCAGAAAGGGGGACAGACAAAGCGCTCCGAGCACCATGTTGGAGGCCGAGATGGTCAGCGGGTGATGGCGGGCAAATAGCGGCTTCTGGACGATGGTGTTGACGGCCGAACAGAGCGCGGAGCCAAGCACGAGCAGTGCGCCAGCATTGAAATGCAGGCCTTGTCCGTCTGCCATTGCTATGATGCCGATGCCGGCGAAGGATATCGCCGTGCCAGCCCAGGCCCACCTTGAAAAGCGTTCGCCCAGAAGCGCCATCGCCATGATGGCGGTGAAGATCGGGCTGACATTGATGATGAAGCCGGCGGCTCCAGCCGAGACGGTCAGCTCGCCGAAATTGAGCATGGCGGTGTAGAGCGCGACGAAAATTGCCCCGCCAAAGACGAGGCGCCACACCTCGTCGAGCCTGGGCAGCGCCGGACGCTTGACTGCAAGGAAGATCGCCGCCGGCACCGCGGCGATGGCAAAGCGCAGGGAGCCCAGTTCCAGCGGCCCGAAGGCGGCAAGGCCGGCGCGGATGGCCGGAAAAGCAGAGGCCCAGCCGACCACCGTCAGCGCCACGGCGATGGCGGCCGTGGTGTCCATCCGCTGTGTCTGATTCAACGTGCCCGTCATCGCGCTCATCTCACCGTCCTCATGCTGTTCCCGTCCTGGAGGCCACAAAACGTCTTTTCCCGCCTGTTGACAAACGACCAAATCGAGGATCACCTGTGACTATGGATCACAGCTCAGACACAATGGTGCCGCTCGAGACCCTGCGTGCCTTCGACGCGGCGGCACGAACCGGCAGTTTTTCCGCGGCCGCCGAAAAGCTCAACATCACCCACGGGGCCATCAGCCGTCAGATCGCCAAGCTCGAGGATTGGCTGGGCCTGAAAGTGTTCGATCGCGGCGCGCGCGGCGTGACGCTGACGATCGAAGGCAACCGGCTGCATCTGCGCACATCGGAGGCTTTCGCGCTGATTTCGAGCCATTCCGACCGCTGGGTCGAGCCGCGCGGCACGGCGGTGGTGCGGCTGACCTCGATCCCCTCGGTCAGCGGGCTGTGGCTGATGCCGCGCATGGCGGCACTGGAGAACAATCCGACCAAGCTGCGCATCGTGCTCGATGTCGACATCCGCCAGGCCGACCTTGCCGATGAAGGCATCGATCTGTCGATCCGCTGTGGCCGTGGAGTCATTCCGGGCCGTGTTTCGGTGCAGCTGTTCGAGGAACATGTCTTCCCTGTCGCATCGACCGAGCTGGCACGGGACATCGGGCGTGGCGACCCGGCCCGGCTGCTTAAATTTCCGCTGATCAACGATTCCGACGCCTCCGGCTGGCGTGCCTGGTTCGCCGCGCAAGGCATGGACTATCGCCCGCGCCCGCAGGATCGCCGCTTCGAGGACTACAACCTGGTGCTCGATGCCGCAGCCTATGGGCTCGGCATCGCGCTGGCGCGTCCGCCGCTAACCGGACATCAGCTGCAGTCTGGCCGCATCACCGCGGTCGACGAGCGTACCGCGCTCAACCCGGTTTCCTATTGGCTCGACCGGCCGCTGGGGCGGCCGCGCACGGCGGCGGCCGACCTTGCCCGCCGCATCGCGCGGCAGGCCGGATTGGCGCCGGACAAGATCGAGGCGTTCATCGAAGCGGAGCGATAGGTCTCCCGGCCTATCTTCGATTCGTTCAGCGAAGCAGCAGCAGAACGAATCCGAACATCATTGTTGCCAGCAAACCGGTCATGATCGAAACAAAGCCGATTCTCACCAGCAGGCCCTCGGGATTGGGTACGGCGGCGGCGTGAGATTGATTGGCTGGCCTTCGCCGTCCCGACGACATCCCCATGGCGGCGTTTTGCGGCACCGGAACCTGCGACGGGATAAACGACAACAAGGACACCCCGGCAGCCCTGGCGGGCGCGTTGTCATTGGCCGTTGCCGAAGGCGGCACGGCGCCGCGCTGCGTTTCGGCTTCGGGCGCCGTTCTCCTCGCTACGGTCGTTGCCAACACCGCCTCGTCCCGTGTGTCGAGCTGGGCCTGATAGGCCTCGACGATGCCGGAAGAAGCAATCTGCTGCGATTTGACGGCCATCGGCGCCGCCGGCATCGCCAGCAAAGCGGGCGCCGTGCGTTGCGCGAACAAAGAGGGCGCGGCGGGCTGGACCAGTTCCCTGACCAGCGCCGTCCTGACCGGATCGGCCTTCGCCGACGGCACGGGTTGCGGCGTCATCGCCTCCTTGAGCAAGGAAGCCAGGCGGGCGGAAGAAATATCCATCATGCCCCCGATAAAAGCGCTTTTCGCACCTGTCCTAGTGCCTCAGCATTGTCCGAGGCTTGTCGCAAGCTTGACCCGGCCGCGGATTTGTGGCGATGAAATCTGTATGACACTTGGCACCACCGCATGATGAACCGTTTCGAAGGCCCGGGCGGCAAGGAAGCCCGCATCCGCTATCTCGATGGCGATTTCCAGGTCACCAGTCCCGGCTCGTTCGTGCGCTGTGCGGTGACCGGGGAAAACATTCCCCTGGACGAGCTGAAATACTGGAGCGTCGCCAGGCAGGAGCCCTACGTCAACGCCACCGCTTCGCTGCGCCGCGAAATCGAGATGCATCCGGAGCTGCGCAAGCGTAGCTAGCTTCTCAGCCTGCGCTGCCGCCAGGCATCGAGCGTTTCCTCGATGATGCGCTCGGGCACATGGTCGAGCTCGAAAACCGTGTCGATTTCCAGCACCTCGAGCCTGTCGAGAAAGTCCTGCGAGGCGCCGTGGCGCAACCGGGCGGCGTCCTTGGCCGTGGTGATGAGCCCCAGCCCTTCGGCGCGCGCCGTCACCGCCAGTTCGCCGAGTTCGTCCTCGGCGTAGAAATGATGGTCCGGAAAGGGTTTTGAGAGGACCACCTCACCGCCGGCCTCGCGCACCGTGTCGAAGAATTTGTCGGGATGGCCGATGCCGGCGAAGGCCAGGAACCGCTTGCCGGCAAGCCCGGTCTTGCTGCGGGGCTCCGTGTGCGCCTCGAAGATTGGCCGACCGGCACGCGCCGCCTGGCGCACCACGGCATCGGCGGCGGTGCCCTCGCCCATCTTCAACAGCCCGCTGGTGAAGACCAGTTGGTCAACGATCTTTGCCCTGAGCGGGCCGCCCGGAATGACGCGGCCATTGCCGATGCCGTAGCGGGCGTCGACGACGATCAGCGCATAGTCGATATGGATGCGCGCGCTCTGAAAGCCATCATCCATGATCAGGAAATCGCAGCCATGCTTTGCCAAGAGCAGCCGGGCGCCGGCGGCGCGGTTCGGCGTCACCGCGACCGGGGCGTGTTCGGCCAGCAGCAGCGGCTCGTCGCCGACATGCTTGGCGGCATCGTGATTGATATCGACGACATGCGGTTCGGCGAACGAACCGCCATGGCCGCGCGACAGGAAGCCGGGCTTCAGCCGCATGCGCTTGGCCTGTTGGGCGAGCGCGATGGCGACCGGTGTCTTGCCGGTGCCGCCAACGGTGAAATTGCCGACGCACAGGACCGGTGCCTCGATCTTCTCACGCCTGGCCCGCCGCATGCCGCGGCCGGCAACGAGCGCATAGACGGCCGACAGCGGCGACAGCGCCAGGACTTTCCAGTCCGGCTCTTCCCACCAGAATGGTGGTGCTTCGGAGGCCACGCTAGCGCCCGTTGGCGCCCTTCAGGCGCGACTTGACGACCAGCGGCTGGATATAGGGTTCGAGCGATTTCAGCGTGCGCGCCAGCGCGCCGCGCATCTCGTCGACGGTCGCCACACCGGCCGCCATCATCTCATGGCGCGCCACTTCGTTGGTCAAAAGGAAGTTGACGGCCCCGGCCAGCATGTCGCGATCGCGCACCAGCTTGGCGCCGCCGCTGTCGATCAGGCGCTGATAGGCCTCGCGGAAATTCTGCACATTGCGGCCGGCTAGAACCGCTGTGTCGAGCATGGCCGGCTCGAGCGGATTCTGCCCGCCCTCGGAGGTCAGCGAGCGGCCGACGAAAGCGATTTCGGTCAACCGGAGATAGAGCCCCATCTCGCCAATCGTGTCGCCGAGCAGGATATCGGTGTCGGGCCCGATACGGTCGCCCTTGCTGCGGCGCGCGACCTTCAGCCCCATGCCGGAAATCTGCGCGGCAAGGCTTTCGGCGCGATCAGGATGGCGCGGAACGACGATCGTCAACAGACCATGGTGACGCTTGTGCAGCATCGCATGGACTTCCGCTGCCACCACTTCCTCGCCGTCATGGGTCGAGATCGCCGCCCAGGTCGGGCGGCCGCCGACCTGCCGCTGCAAGCCGGCCAGCACCCGTTCGTCGACGGGCGGCGGGTTGGTGTCGACCTTGAGGTTGCCCGACACCGTGACCGGCCGGGCGCCAAGCACGCGAAAACGCTCGCCGTCGACATCGGACTGGGCAACGACATGGGCGAGATTCTCGAACAGCGCCTCGGCGATGTTGGCGCGCTTCTTCCACGAGGTGAAAGAGCGGTCGGACAGCCTGCCATTGACCAGCACCTGCGGCACGTGGCGCGCGCCAAGCTCGAGGATGGTCATCGGCCAGATCTCGGATTCAGCGATGATCGCAAGGTCCGGCTGCCAGTGATCGAGGAACCGGCTGACCGCCGGCTTGAGGTCGAGCGGCACATATTGGTGGATGATGCGGTCGCCGAGCCGCTCGTCGGCGACCTGGGCCGATGTCACCGTGCCGGTCGTCAGTACGATGTTGACGCCATAATCGAGAATGCTCTCGACCAGCGGCACCACGGCCAGGGTCTCGCCGACGCTTGCGGCGTGGATCCAGATCACGGGCCCTTCGGGGCGCAGGCGGCCGGCGACGCCATAGCGCTCGCGGCGACGGTGGCGGTCTTCCTTGCCGCGCGAGGTGCGCCAGGCGACATAGGGCCCGACCAGCGGATAGGCCGCGGCACCGGCGAAACGGTATGCGGTCAGCATGGCGCGCGCCCAGCGACCGCTCATCGCCGGCCATCCACGAGACGATAAGCCTCTGCCGTCGCGGCATTGAGCGCGGTGGTGATTTCCTGGCGCTTGCGCTCCATTTCGGCGTCATCGGCGTCGGCCGCGACAAAGATCGGCGCGCCGATGGTCACGGCGGACCGGCCGAAAGGCAGGTTGATGGTGGTCTTGTCCCAGCTCTTTTCCAGCACCTTGCGGCGGCTGGTGGCGATGGCGACAGGCAGCAGCGGCCGGCCCGAGAGGCGCGCCAGGAGAACGATACCGAGCCCTGCGTCGCGCGGCGTGCCATGCGGAATGTCTGCGATCATGGCGACGTTCTTGCCGGCGGTGAGCGACTTTTTGAGGGCAATCAGGGCCTTGGCGCCACCCTTGTCGAGATGGCGGGCATTGTCGCGCCCGCCGGACCCGCGCACCGCCTCGATGCCGAATTTCTCCAGCATCAGCGCGTTGAGCTCGGCATCGGCGCTGCGCGACACCATGGCGACCAGCGGCTTGCGCTTGGGGTAGTAGGCCGGCGTCAAAAGATGCTGGCCGTGCCACAGGGCGATGATGCCGGGCTCGAATTCGGCATAGGCGCCGCCCGCAAAGCGCGCCGATCCGGCGACCAGCGGGCTGGTCAGGCGAACCAGCCGTACGAACTGCGCGAGCAGGCTGGCAATGGCGTTCTTGACGAATCGTGACTGCGCGAGCGGTTCGCGCACCTTGCGCCAGAACGTTTTGGTCGCGCGGCTGCCGCCCCTGCGAGTCGGCGCGGTGTCGCTGGCTGGCCCTTTCGCCAGGTCATGCTCCATCGAAGTCAACCGGCAGCCTTGTTGTCGGGGTCAAGCAGACGGTGCAGATGAACGACGAAATAACGCATATGGGCATTGTCCACGCTGGCTTGCGCCTTGGCCTTCCACGCCGTGTGCGCGGATTGATAATCGGGATAGATACCGACAATGTCGAGCCCGTCGAGATCGCGGAACTCGGTGCTCCCAAGCTTCTTCAGTTCGCCGCCGAACACCAGATGCAAAAGCTGTTTCTTCCCGTCTTCCGCGGTCATGTCGGTCCTTCACATATTGTGAGTTTGTGACAGGTCTAGACCAAAGCCGCCGACTTTGGAACCTGCGAATGTGCTTTCACGCATCCAGCCCGGCGATGACATCGACGAGCACCGCCAGCAATTCACCGCTGCCGGCGGCGAGCGCGCCGTGGCGGGTCACCTCGCCGGCATAGAGCGGCGCGCGGCCATGCGGGTCGAGCAGCCGACCGCCGGCCTCGCGCAGGATGAGATCGGCGGCGGCGATGTCCCAGTCATGCGCATTCGGCTTGACGAAGGTGGCGTCGAGCGCGCCGTTGGCGATCATCGCCAGGCGGTAGGCGAGCGAAGGGCTGTAGGGCGCGCGCACCAGCCGCTTCTGCCAGCCGGCCGGCACCAGCTCGATCAGCTGCTTCAATCCTGAAATCTCGGCCTTGTCGCCAAGCGTGCGCACGCCAATGCGCTTGCCGTTGCGGAACGCGCCCTGGCCGGGCAGCGCCCAGTAGGTCTCGTCCATCGCCGGGCATTCGAGCACGCCGGCAAGCGTGCGGCCCGCTTCGACCACAGCGACGCTGACGCACCAAGTGCGCTGTCCCTCGAGGAAGCCGCGCGTGCCGTCGATCGGATCGACGACGAAGGTGCGGCGCGCCGAAAGCCGCGCTGGATCGTCGACCGTCTCTTCCGACAGCCAGCCATAGTCCGGCCGCGCCGCCAGCAGCGTGCGGCGCAGATAGGCGTCCGCGGCATGATCCGCTTCGCTGACCGGCGAGGTGCCGCCCTTCATCCAGACTTGTGGGCTGTTGCCGAAGTACTGCATGGCGATCAGACCCGCCTCGCGGGCGGCGTCGCGCAGCAACGGCAGATCGCCAATGGCGCCGGAAGAGGCAGCGGTCAGTTCAGGCTCCGGCAAGGGTCATGCCTTCGATCAGGAGCGTCGGCGCGGCGGTGCCGAAATTGCGGTCGAGGTCATCAGCCGGCACCATGTTGAGGAACATGGTCTTCAGGTTCGAGGCAATGGTGACTTCGGCGACCGGATAGGCAAGTTCGCCGTTCTCGATCCAGAAACCCGAGGCGCCGCGGCTGTATTCGCCGGTCACCATGTCGACGCCCTGGCCGAACACTTCGGTGACATAGAAGCCGCTCTTGAGCGACTTGATCAAATCCTCCGGCGAGCGTTCGCCCGGTTCGATGGCGAGATTGGTGGAGGATGGTGACACGGAGGAGCCGCTGCGCGATCCGCGGCCGTTGGTGATCAATCCCAGTTCCCGCGCGGCCGAGGTCGACAGGAACCAGTGGTTGAGCACGCCCTTTTCGACCATGAGAAGCTTTTCGCCCTCGACGCCCTCGCCATCGAACGGGCGCGAGGCCTGGCCACGCGGCCTGAGCGGGTCGTCGGTGACGGTGACTGCGGACGCGGCCACCTGCTTGCCCATCATGTCGCGCAGGAACGAGGTCTTGCGGGCGACGGACGCGCCGTTGATGGCGCCGGCAAGATGGCCGGCGATGCCGCGCGCGACGCGCGGGTCGAACACCACGTCGACCGGCCCCGTCGCCGCCTTGCGCGCGCCGATGCGGCGCACGGCGCGTTCGCCGGCCTTGCGGCCGATATCCTCCGGCGCGTCGAGATCGGCAAAGTGCTGACGCGAGGAGAATTCATAGTCGCGCTCCATGCCGGTGCCCTCGCCGGCGATGACGCTGGCGGAGCGCGAGAAGCGCGAGCCGACATAGTGGCCGATGAAGCCGTGCGAGGTGGCCAGCACGATACCGCCCAGCCCGGCACTGGCGCCGCTGCCGGCCGAATTGGTCACGCCCTTGACGGCAAGTGCCGCCCCTTCGGCCGCAAGGGCTGCTTCCTTCAACTGGTCGGCCGACACGTCGGTGGCGTCGAACAGGTCGAGATCGCGCATTTGCCTTGCCAGCAGCGCGGGATCGGCGAGACCCTGATAGGGATCCTCGGGCGAGACTTTCGCCATGGCAACTGCGCGCTCGGCGAGCATCGCCGGATCGGATGCGGCAGTGGCCGAGACGCTCGCCACTTTCCGGCCGACGAAGACGCGCAACGAGACATCCTCGGCCTCCGACGATTCGGTGGCCTCGACCTTGCCGAGCCGAACCGACACACCGGTGGAGCGGCCGCGCACGGCGACCGCGTCGGCGGCATCGGCGCCGGCCTTCTTGGCGGCCTCGACCAGCGCCGCGACGCGGTCGGTCAGTTTTTTAGCGTCTGATGTGTCGGCCATGCCTGTGATCCTGCTTGTCGCGGCCAGCTTGCGGCTGCGCCCACCCATCTATTGTTCCGGTCCGGCTTGTGCAATGGCATAGGCTTCAATCAAAATGCATCACTACATGGTTCCCATCGCGAAGCCTGTGACGCAAAAACAGGCCGCAGCCCGCACGGAGCATCCTTCATGACGCCTTTCCATCTCGCCTTCCCGGTCCGTGATCTCGATGAAACCCGCACTTTCTATGGCGAAGTGCTGGGCTGCGCGATCGGCCGCTCGTCGGCGACCTGGGTGGACTTCGATCTTTACGGCCACCAGATGTCGGCGCATTTGCGGCCGCAGGCCGCGCAAGCCGCCAGCGACGGCAAGGTCGACGGCATTCTGGTGCCGATCCCGCATTTCGGCGCCGTGCTGCTGATGGATGACTGGCAGCGCCTGGCGACCCGGCTGGAAGCGCGCGACGATATAGACTGGCTGGAACGGCCAATGGTCCGCTTCAAGGGTGAGCCCGGCGAACAGGCGACGCTGTTCATCCGCGATCCCTCCGGAAACGCCCTGGAATTCAAGGGTTTTCGCTCGCTGGAGCAGGTTTTCGCGCATTAAGACCGGGCACCACGACGCCCGTGGCTCAAGAGCCGGCGACCGGAGTCCAGATCACGTCCTCTATTTTCTGCGCGCCGGTCGCCAGCATAACCAGCCGGTCGAAGCCGAGCGCGATGCCGCTGGCTTGCGGCATGATGGCAAGGGCGGCGAGAAAATCCTCGTCCAGCGGATAACGCTCGCCATAGACGCGCTCTTTCTCGTCCATTTCGAGCATGAAGCGCCGGCGCTGCTCCTCGGCATCGGTGAGTTCGCCAAAGCCGTTGGCGAGTTCGACGCCGCAGCAATAGAGCTCGAAGCGCTCGGCGACGCGCGGGTCGCGCGGGCTTGGCCGGGCAAGCGCCGCCTCGGCGACCGGATATTCGCAAAGAATGGTGGCGCGGCCGAGGCCGAGATTGGGCTCGATCTTTTCCACCATCACCCGGCTGAACAGGTCGGCCCAGCTATCGTCGGGCGCCGTACGCAGGCCGGCTCGACCCAGCGCGGCGTAGAGCACGTCCCGGTCGGTGCCGCCATCGACGGCGACCGTGGCCAGCAGATCGATGCCGGCATGGCGCAAGAAGGCATCCGCCACCGTCAGCCGTTCCGGCTCACCGAACGGATCGCACTCGCGGCCCCGGAAGGAAAAGCGCGTGGCCCCTGCCCTCGTCGCGGCCAGCGCCAGCAGGTCGGCGCAATCGCGCATCAGGCTCTCATAGGTCTCGCCCACCCGGTACCATTCGAGCATGGTGAATTCGGGATGGTGCAAGGGGCCGCGCTCGCGGTTGCGCCAGACGGCGCCGAGGCTGAAAATCCTGTTCTCGCCGGCGGCGAGCAGCTTCTTGCAGGCGAATTCCGGCGAGGTGTGGAGATAGAGCGGCGCGCACGCGCCATCCGGCCCGACCGCTTCCGTGGCGAAAGCCGCCAGATGCGCCTCATTGCCGGGCGAGACCTGCAGTGCCGCCGTTTCCACCTCGACGAAGTCCTGAGCCGCGAACCACTCGCGCAAGGCCGCAGTCAGCCCATTGCGCAGCATCAGGCGCGGGCGGCGGTCGGCGTGGACATGCGGCGTCCACCAGGGCGAAGCGGCGGTCATGGGCGATTTGAAGGCGTGCCGAGGCACCTGGGGGGCTGGCGGTTCGCGCCAAGATGCGCTAGGCCCCCATCCAGCGCCGCACAAGCCGGCAAACGCCCACTAACTCTCGCAGGATTTAAAACCGTGGTGAAAGTCATCGCCAGTTCGCTCCGCAAAGGCAATGTCGTCGACAAGGACGGCAAGCTTTATGTGATCCTCTTTGCCGAAAACATCCACCCAGGCAAGGGCACCCCTGTGACGCAGCTCGACATGCGCCGCATCGGCGACGGGGTGAAGGTTTCGGAGCGCTACCGCACCACCGAGCAGGTGGAGCGTGCCTATGTCGAGGAGCGCGAGCACACCTTCCTCTACGCCGACGGCGAAGGTTTTCACTTCATGAACCCGGAAACCTACGACCAAGTGGCGGTGAGCGAAGCCGTGGTCGGCGACGCGGCACCCTATCTGCAGGAAGGCATGCCGGTGCAGGTTTCCCAGTTCAACGGCATCGCGATTTCCCTGGTCCTGCCGCAGCGCGCCACTTTCGAAGTGGTCGAGACCGAGCCGACGACCAAGGGCCAGACGGCATCGTCCTCCTACAAGCCCGCCGTGCTTTCCAACGGCGTGCGCACCGCAGTGCCGCCGCACATCGCGCCCGGCACCCGCGTGGTGGTGATGACGGCCGATGGGTCCTATGTGGAGCGGGCGAAGGACTGAGGGGGACTCTCCAGTCTGCCAGCCCCAGGCCGGAAACTACTCGTCACCTCACTGCTTGAAGCAGTGCTCGCGGTGCCATTGCAGGAAATGAGGATGCGGGCGTTCGAGCTGTCGGCGAGGCGGAAGCGCGCGGCGGGTCTTGTTTATGAACCCTTGCACGCTCTCGAGGTCATTGACCTGCCGCGAGATCAGGATTTCCAGATCGTCGGAGAGGCTGATCACTCCACGATCGAACATCCAATGCGCCGTACCTGATAGTGCGAGCCCATTGTTGACGACATCGGGCCCGTTCGCTTCGACGGGTCTAATATGTGCCGCGGCAACTTCCGCCCGACCACCGCCATTTATCAATTTGAGTCCCGTGATCGCGCAACGCTCGTCATAAGCGCGCAAGACGATGCGACGGAAAATGCGGTCCCGCACGATTCGCGATCCGATGTAACTTATGCGGTCGCGGCTGTGCTCAAACTGGAACGGGGCTTCTTCATCCCGAAACCCGGATGAAATGCCGATCTCATCGACGCGTGGCAGCAACGGCTCACGAGCGTCAAGGCCCAGATCGAGAATGCGGTTGAAGTCGCTCGGACTGATCGGTCGGACGGCCGATTGAGCGCGACCGGAAATCCGTCCTTGGTCGTTAAGCAAACCTCGCTCAACGAGCCCGTCGATCCCATTGAATGGAACGGGATTGGCGAAATCGAGGTATGATCCCGGCTCGATCAAAGCGAGATACATATCAGGCGCCACGGGATCAGGGATAACCTGCTGGACTTTCGCCAGGGCGAAATAGCCACGGGTATCGTCTATTTTGCGAGGTTCATAGTAGATGATCCAATCGCCGACACATGCTTCCACACGGCGCAGATACTGGCTGGGGAACTGATACCGCTCAGCGGGGCTGTCATCGTAGATCGAATCTGAGCGATGGATGAAGACCCCGAATCCCATGATTTGCCTGTAACTTTGGGGATACCTCGGCGAGATGTAGCATCAAAACTCTTAGGAGCTGATCCAGATCAGAAAAAACTCCCTCTCTGATAAACCGCCTTTTTTTCGGAGCCTGTAGCAAACGCCCCATGCGGTTCGTCCTTTGAGCGAAGAGGAGAACGCCATGCGAAAACTCATCGTCACCGAATTTATCAGCGTCGACGGCATTGCCGAGGTCGAAAAACTGCCTGGCGTGACCTGGAACGACGAGATGAACAGGTTCAAGGAGGATGAACTCGCCGACAGCGGCGCCATGCTTCTGGGGCGCACGACCTATGAGATCTTTGCCGGCTCATGGCCCAAGGAAACCGGGGATTTTGCCGACCGGTTCAACGCGCTGCCGAAATACGTCGCCTCGACCAGCCTGAAGGCGCTCGACTGGAAACCGGCCGAATTGCTCACAGGCTCGCTGCCGGACGCGGTGAGGACGCTGAAGCAAGGCAGCGGCGGCAACATCTATGTGCATGGCAGCCTCAGCGTGGCGCAGGACCTGCTGCGCCACGGGCTGGTCGACCGCGTCAGGCTGCTCAGCTATCCCGGCGCTGTCGGCCAGGGCAAGCCGCTGTTCCCGCCGGGCGAACAAGTGCCGCTCGAGCTGATTTCGGCCACGCCCTTCAGCAACGGCGTTGTTGCGCTGGAGTATGCGCCGGTGACGGCGAAGTCATAGCGGGCTTTCCAGGCTGGATGACACAGAGTTCGACACAGGACTGCCAATTGCGGCGTCCCGTCACTCAACCGGCCTTTTTCCCTCGCCTCCCCTTGATGGCAGCGCCATTGCGCGCCTCAACCACCCTCGCCACTTCGCGCTTCAGCTGATCCTTGATGTCCGCCGTCTCGTTCATCAGGGCGTCGATCTTCAGGAAATCGAGCACGCGGTATTTTGATACGGCCGGGCGGACCAGAATGTCGGGGCGGCATTGTTTCAGCTTGTTGGCGATGATCGACTGCATCATCAACTGGGTGGCGCCGAACATCAGGTCGACGGAGGTGGGGTGCTTGCGGTCAGCCTCTTCCGGCGCGCCGACGACGTCAACGCCGATGATGATGTCGGCGTCGTTCTCGATGAGATCGAACGGCACGGGGTTGTAGATGCCGCCGTCGATCAGCAGCCTGCCGTCGCGCGTCACCGGGCGGAACACGGCGGGGATAGCGGCCGAGGCGGCCAGGGCTGAGTGCAGATCGCCTTCATCGAACACGGCGAGCTTGTGGCCGAAATAATCGGTCGCGGTCACCTTCAGCGGGATTTTCAGATCGGCGAAGGTTTCGGGAATGGCCTCGGGCAGGAACGCCTTCAGGATGCGCTCGACATTGAACTGGCTGACCCGGATGCCATTCTGCATGGCCTCCGCGATCGTGCCAGGCCGCGCGCGCCACATGCGGCTCGCCACTTCGGCGCGGCGGCCGAGGATCGAGCGGGCATAGTCGTGGATCTCCTTGCCGGTCATGCCCGCGGCCATGCCGGCGCCCATGATGGCGCCGATCGACGAGCCGGCGATCGCCACCGGCTTGATGCCGAGTTCGTCCAGCGCCTCGATGACATGGATATGCGCCAGGCCGCGCGCGCCGCCGCCGCCAAAAGCTATGCCGAAAGTTGGGCTCATCCCTTGCCGGCTCCGGCCAGCGGCGGCCCGACCACCATGATGGTCGGCTCGGCCGTCAGCAGCTTTTTGGCCGCCGCCTTGACCTGGTCGAGCGTCACCGCGTTGATGTAACCGGCACGGCGCTGCATGTAGTCGATGCCGAGATCGTCGAGCTGCAATTCGACCAGCGTCGCGGCGATGGAACTCGAAGAGTCCAGATTGGTGATGGCATAAGCGCCGATCAAATATTTCTTGGTCGCCGCCAGTTCAGCCTCGGTCGGACCATCCTCAGCCAACCGCCTGGCGACATCGCGCACGATGCCGAGCGTCTCGGCCGCGCGGTCGGAGCGCGTGCCGGTGGTGACGATCAGCGCATTGGCATGGTCCTGGTTTACCAGCGAGGAATTGACGCTGTAGGCCAGCCCGCGCTTTTCGCGCACCTCCTCGAACAGGCGCGAGGTGAAGGTGCCGCCGCCAAGAATCTCGTTCATCAGCACGGCGGGGAAGAAATCCGCCGACTTGCGCTTCACGCCCGGCCAGGCGAGCTGCAGCGAGGTCTGCGGCAGGTCGTAATTGACCTCGACGCGCTGCGCCAGCTTCGGCTCGACATCGGCGACCGGGGCGAGCGCCTGGGTCTGCGGCAGGTCGCCGAACACCATGTCCAGCTTCTTCTTCAGCGTCTGCGCGTCGATGGCACCGACCACGGCGACATGCAGGCCGCCGCGCGCGAACACCGCCTTGTGCAGGGCCTTCAGATCGGCCTGCTTGATGGCGGCGATGCTCTGCCTGGTGCCCTGGTCGGAGCGCGAATAGGGATGGTCGCCATAGATGGCGCGCGCCCATTTGTTCTGCGCCACGGTGTCGGGATCGTTCTCGTTGGCGATGATGCCGGACAGGATCTGGGCGCGGATGCGGTCGATTGGCGCCTGGTCGAAGCGCGGCTCGTTGACCGCCAGCCGCAACAGATCGAAGGCCTCGTCGCGCTGTTCGGCCAGCATGCGCATGGAGCCATAGACGCCGTCGCGGGTCTCTTCGAAGCTCATCTCGGCGCCGGCATCGTCGAGCCTGACCTGGAAGGCTTCCGAATCGAGGGGGCCGGCGCCCTCGTCGAACAGGCCGGTCATCAGATTGGCGAGGCCCTCCTTGCCCACCGGATCCTGCGTCGAACCGCCGCCGAAGACGAAACGGACGGCGACGATGGGTACGGAATAATCCTCGACCAGCCAGGCGGTGATGCCTTTAGAGGAGGTCACCTGCTGGATGTCCATGGCGCGGGCGGCCAGTGCGGGCAGGATCAGGAAGAGGATGGAGAGGAAGAGGGTTGCGAGGGCGTGCAGGGCCTTCCCCTCTCCCCTTGTGAGAGAAGGTGGATAGGCGCGCAGCGCCGAGACGGTTGAGGGGTCGGTGAAGGATCGCCGTTCTTGCCAAGCTGGAACACCCCTCATCCGACCTCGCTTCGCGAGGCCACCGCCCTGGGGCGAGCCACGGGTCTCACCCCGGCCTTCGGACCGCACGAGGGGAGAAGGGACAGAGACGCGGTGCTGGTTCGTCATCATCAATTCCCCGCCTGTTGCTGCGGCAAGAGATAGCCGGTCGTCGAACGGGACAACACCAGATAGCGCGCGGCGACGGCCTTGACCTCGTCCGCCGTGACCTTGCGGATGCGGTCCGGCCATTGCTGGACATCCTGCACATTGCCGCCGGTGGCCAGCGTCGAGCCATAGATTTCGGCCATGGAGTCCTGCTTGTCGCGGGCAAAGACCATCGACCTGATGTAGCGGTCCTTGGCCTTTTCCAGCTCATCCGGCGTGACGCCGCCGCTGGCGACGCGCGCCACCTCCGCATCGACCGCGGCCTCGACGTCGGCCAGCCTGGCGTCGCCGCGCGGCGCGCCATAGACGGTGAAATTGGTGTCGTCGAGCATGGTGCCCTGGAAATACGCGCCGGCGTTGGAAGCGATGCCTTGCTTGACCACCAGCGCCTGGTAGAGCCGGCTGCGGTTGCCGCCGCCGAGGATCTCGGCCAGGAGGTCGAGCGCCTCGGCCTCGCCCGGCCTGGCGGTGTGATAGGACGGCACCACCCATTGCGTCGAGAAACTCGGCACGCTGACGCGGGCGTCGGTGAGCGTGACCGTGCGCTTTGTGTTCTGCTCCGGCTCGACGGGGCGGATGCGCGGCGGCAGGTCCGGGCCGCGCGCCACCTTGCCGTAGGTCTTTTCGGCCAGCGCCTTGACCGTCTCCGGCTCGACGTCGCCGGCCACGATCAGCACGGCATTGTTGGGCCGGTAGTACTTGTCATAGAAAGCGACGGCGTCGGTGCGGTTGAGCTGCTCCATCTCCTGCATCCAGCCGATGACCGGAATGCGATAGGGCTGATTCTGCCACAGCGTGGCATCGACTTCCTCATCGAGCACAGCCTGCGGATTGTTGTCGATGCGCGAGCGGCGCTCCTCGAGGATCACATCGCGCTCGGTCTTGATGACGTCATCGGTGAGGATGAGGTTGCGCATGCGGTCGGCCTCGAAGCCCATCATCTGCTCGAGCGCCGAGGGCGCCACCGTCTCGTGGAAAGCGGTGTAGTCGTAGGAGGTGAAGGCGTTGTTGGAGCCGCCAATGTCGGAGACGGCGCGGTCGAACTCGCCGGCGGCGTGATTTGTCGTCGCCTTGAACATCAGATGTTCGAAGAAATGGGCGATGCCGGATTTGCCGGGCGGCTCGTCGGCGCTGCCGATCTTGTACCAGACCATATGGGTAACGATCGGCGCGCGATGGTCGGGAATGACGACCACCTCCATGCCGTTGTCGAGCAGGAAATCCGTCACCTTGAACTCGGCCGGCTTCGTGTTGAGCGACGCGGCGCTGTCGGCCAGCGTCGGGTCGGTGAGCGTGAAGGCCAGCGAGGTTGCCAGCAGTGTCGTCCGCAGCCATTCAGCCCTGGATGTCATCAATGGCTCCGGTTTTCTCTTCAAGACGATAGGCAAGGTGCTTGCGACAAGCAAAGTGAATTGTTGTTGCCGGCAAAGGCGGCGGCAAAGAGGCCACCGATGAACGCAGGCGATCAGGCGGCTTCGATGAAGCGGATGATGGTTTCGCCGTAGTTGCGCTCGTCCAGCACCGAAAAGCCGGGGCCTGGCTCGAAGGGAACCGCCGCCGCCTCCTCGACCACGCAGAGCGCGCCGGGGCGCAGCCAGCCGCCGGCTTTCGCCGATTGCAGGGCGCGCTCGCCCAGCCCCTTGCCGTAGGGCGGATCGGCGAAGACCAGGCCGAACGGCGCCAGCGTGCCCGCCTCGCCAAGGCCGGTGGCGTCGCGGCGAAAGATCTTGGTGCGCCCGGTCAGGCCGAAGGCCTCGACATTGTCGCGGATCAGGCCGCGGCCTTCGGCCGATTCCTCGATGAAGACGCCGTAGGACGCGCCGCGCGACAACGCCTCCAGACCAAGCGCGCCGGTGCCGGCGAACAGATCCAGCACGCGCGCGCCGTCCAGCTGTCCGGCAAAGCGATGCGCCAGCACATTGAAGACGGCCTCGCGGGTGCGGTCGGTCGTCGGACGGATGGCGCTACCGCGGGGCGTCGCCAGCGGGCGCCCACGAAACTCACCGCCGACGATCCTCATCTTGTGCGGGGACCCTTGGGGCCGCCACGCGGCCGTTCACCGCCAGCCGGACGCTCGCCACGCGGCTTGCCGAAAGGCTTTGCGCCGCCCGGTTTGCCAGCAGGCTTGCCATAGGCCGGCTTGAACGAGGCCTTGCGCGCCTTGGCCTCCGCCGCCTTTGCGGCGTCGGCTTCCGCCCTGCCCTTGCCGATCGGCCGGGCTCCTGGCGCCATCCAGACATTGGCCTTGCGCTGGCCGGGCGGCTCGATCGGCCGCTGCTCGCGCTCGGATTTCTTACCGCCAAAACCACCACGCGGCTTGTCGCCAAAACTGCCACGTGGCTTGTCGCCGAAGCCGCCGCGTTCGGGCCGGGGTCCGCGTTCGCCGAAGCTCTTTTCCGGCCGCTCGCCTCTGTCGGGACTGGTCGACAGTTTGCCCAATGCCTCGTCGCGGCTGCCTTCCCGGCGCTTGCGATTCTTGATCAGCCCGCCCTCGCCGATCGGCCGCCGCTCGCCGTCGCGCGTGAATTTCGGCCGCTCGGGTTCCGCTTCGCGAACTTCGGTGCGCCGCACCGGCTTGTTGGAGAAGGGTTTTGCTATCTCGGCGTCGAAGTTGGCGCCGGATTCCTCCACCAGGCGCTCGCCCAGCTGATCGCGCAGCACCCTGCCCTTGATCTCCAGTACGTGGCCCTCGGGGAGATCCTCGAGCTGGAACGGGCCATAGGAAATGCGGATCAGCCGGGTCACGTCGAGGCCGAGCGCGCCGAGGATGTTCTTCACTTCGCGGTTCTTGCCTTCGCGCAGGCCGATCGTCAGCCAGGCATTGGAGCCCTGCTCGCGGTCGAGGCTGGCTTCGATGGCACCGTAGAAGACGCCGTCGACGGCAATGCCTTCGCGCAGGCCCGCAAGCGCGCTTTCCTCGACCTTGCCGTGGACGCGCACGCGGTAGCGGCGCAGCCAGCCTGTGGCGGGCAGTTCGAGCACGCGCGACAGGCCGCCATCATTGGTGAGCAGCAGCAGGCCTTCGGTGTTGATATCGAGGCGGCCAATGGTCATCAGCCGCGGCAATTCGGCCGGCAGCACGTCGAAGACAGTCTTGCGGCCTTCGGGATCACGGTTGGTGGTGACGACGCCGGCGGGCTTGTGGAACAGGAACAGGCGCGTGCGCTCGATCGGCGGGATCTCCATGCCGTCGAGATGGATGATGTCGCCCGGCATGACGTTGAAGGCCGGCGAAGTCAGGGCGCGGCCGTTGACCTTGACGCGGCCGGCGGCGATCAACTCCTCGGCGTCGCGGCGCGAGGCAAGCCCGGCGCGCGCCAGCCGCTTGGCGATGCGTTCGCCGGCCTCTTCCGTGGCCTCCGTCGGACGCGGGCGCGGCTTGAAGCCGGCCGATGCCCCTTGGGGCCGATCGCTGAAATCACGCTTGGGGCGGTCACCGCCAAAGTCGCGCTTGGGACGGTCGGCAAAGTCGCGCTTCGGGCGATCGCCGAAATCACGCTTGGGACGGTCGAAACGCTTACCGCCGCCCTCCGCCGACGCGGCAACCGGACGGTCGCCGCGCGGCGCATAGGGTTTGCGCGGCCCTTCGCGCTTTTCATACGGCTTGCGTTCGCCTTCGGCTGCCACTGGCCTGTCGCCACGCGGCGCATAGGGTTTGCGTGGCCCTTCGCGCTTCTCATACGGCTTGCGTTCGCCTTCGGCTGCCATTGGCCTGTCGCCACGCGGCGCGTAGGGCTTGCGTGGCCCTTCGCGCTTCTCATAGGGCTTGCCCGCGGCGCGTGGCCCCTTGCTGAATGGCTTGTCGCCGCCCTTGAAGTCGCGCTTCGGCCGTTCGCCCTCGGCGGCCATCGGCCGATCGCCGCGCGGCGCATAGGGTTTCTTGGCGCCGAAGGATGGCTTCCTGTCGCCTCGCGGAGCCGCAGGTTTCTTGCCCGGGCCTTTTTGGCGCGGAGATTTCTTGTCGTTGTCGTCCATGTGGCCTTTGTCCGTTTGCGCTGCTACAGCGTGGCGCATCCTTTCGGGCGCGCAACGAACGCTGTAGCACTTTGATTTGGCGCATGATCTTTTCCGAAAATCGAGTCCGATTTTCGGGTTGATGCGCTCCATAACAGGATCACGCCTGAGTGGCGAGGAGATAATCGGAATGGAAACCGCGTGAAGCGGCCGGATTTCATGGCGGTGGCGCTCAAGGAGGCCGAGGCGGCAGCCTTGCGTGGCGAAGTGCCGGTCGGCGCCGTCATCGCCAACGGCGGCACGGTCGTTGCGAAAGCCGGCAACCGCACCCGCGAGCTTGCCGACCCGACGGCGCATGCCGAGATGCTTGTCATTCGCGAAGCCTGCGGGAAACTCTCAAGCGAGCGGCTGACCGGCCACGATCTCTATGTGACGCTGGAACCTTGCGCCATGTGCGCCGGCGCCATCTCCTTCGCCAGGCTACGCCGTGTCTACTTCGGCGCCGCCGACGAAAAGGGCGGCGCGGTGGTCAATGGAGTACGCTTCTTCGCCTCGCCGACCTGCCACCACACGCCCGACATCTATCCGGGCATGGGCGAGACGGAGGCTGCGCTGCTGCTGAAGGATTTTTTCAAGGAACGTCGCGACTGAACCGCGATGTGCCGCCCGAAAGGGCAGCGCGGGCGTTCTTACAGGGACGGCAACCAGTCGAACCAGCCGGACTTCTTGCCTTCCGCCTCCTTCTTCAGGCGGCGTTCCTTCTTGTATTCGTCCTCGCCGAGTTCGTTCTGCGGCGCCGTGCCGGCCGCGACGCGATAGGCCAATGGCGGCTCGCTCAGATATCTGCGGGTGTTGGGGTCGCCCTGCTTGCTCGCGGCAAGACGACGCTGGATCTCGGCGGCGCGGCCCTTGTCGGAATCAGCGGGTGTCCAGGCCGGCGGGTGGCTGGAGCCTGAATCCGCCATCGCCTTCTTGACCGAGGCCGGATCGGTCTGCACGTCGTCGACGACCTCAGCCTGATAGCCCGGATCATTTTGATGGGCGGTGGCGTCGGCGCGCAGGCGCGCGCGGCGCTGTTCAGGCGATTCGGGCCATTCGGCGCTTGCCGTCTGGATGCTTTCCTGCGGTGCGGGCAGCGCTTCCTTCTGTCCGGGAGCGGGCTTCACCAAGGTGGGGCGCGGCTTGTAGTCGATCGGATCCTTGCGCTTCGGCGCGAAGGAAACGGCGCCCGAGAGATCGCCGGCCAGCTGTTCGGCAGCGGTCTTGTCGGTGCCATAGGTCGGAGAGCCCATGCAGCCGGATAGAGCGAGGCCCGATGCGACAAGCGGCGCCAGCAGCGCAAGGCGCGCCTTATATCTCTCGGTCATGCCAAAAAGTCCCACTCTAGACAGCCTCTCGATCTCCACCGGTCCTGTGACCGGTCCCCATCGTCCAAGCACTTGCGACGGAAATCCGGCGACAATTTGTCTTCCGGAGTTTCGCGTGTTTACCTCAACCGCTCTTTAAGGGCAACGCACGGGCGGATTTGCACCGCCCGGCGTGGCATTTGTGCACTGTTGATCGGGTGCACGTCGTTTCCCAGAACCGCGGCACGCTCTTCGGCGACGTCGACCTAAACCCGACCGAGCGCCTTCAGCTCATGCAGAACGGCGGCATCTCGTGCGGAGACATCGGGAAATGCGGGATCCTGCCCGACATCGGCCGTGTAACGCCAGGAACGCGCGCATTTGGTGAGGCCGCGGTCCTCGGCTTTCTCGACCACTACGGCGACGCCCTTGACATCGTCGAGGGTGAAGGCGCCTTCAGGCGCCTGGCCATGGGCAATGACGAGGTCGCTGGTGATCGCCATCTCGGCCATGTCGACGTCCGATATCGCCGCTTCGAGCGCTGCGTCGTTGATGGTGACGACCGGCACCGCTTCCAGCGAGGAGCCGATCACCTTCTGGGCACGCGCGATCTCGAGCGCGCCGGTGACGACGCGGCGCACCTGCCGCACCTTGCGCCACTTTTCCGCCACCGCTTCGTTCTTCCAATCCGCCGAGATTTCCGGGAACTGGTCGAGATGCAGCGAAACGGCATCGGGATGACGGTCGAGCCAGGCCTCTTCCATGGTGAAGGGCAGCATCGGCGCCAGCCATTTCACCAGGCAGTCGAAAAGATGGCGCACCACCTGCACCGAGGCCTTGCGCTTCACGCTCGACGGTGCGTCGCAGTAGAGCGCGTCCTTGCGGATGTCGAAATAGAAGGCCGACAGCTCGACCACCATGAAATCGACGAGCGCGCGGGTGATGCGCTTGAACTCGAAGGCGTCGTAGCCCTGGCGCACCACCTCGTCGAGCTCGGCCAGCCGATGCAGCATCAGCCGTTCCAGCTCCGGCATCGCTTCCAGCGGTACGGTCTCGCCATCGTCATGGGCGAGCGTGCCCAGCATCCAGCGGATGGTGTTGCGCAGCTTGCGGTAGGCGTCGATATTGGTCTGCAGCACGTTCTTGCCGAGCCGCTGGTCTTCCCAATAATCCGTCGTCACCACCCAAAGGCGCAGGATATCGGCACCGGATTGCTTGATGACGTCCTGCGGCACCACTGTGTTGCCGAGCGATTTCGACATCTTGCGTCCGTCCTCGTCCATGGTGAAGCCATGGGTGACGACGGTGTCGTAAGGCGCCCTGCCCCTGGTGCCGCAGCTTTCGAGCAGCGAGGAGTGGAACCAGCCGCGATGCTGGTCGGACCCTTCGAGATAGACGTCGGCCGGCCATTTCAGGTCTGGGCGATCCTCCAGCGTAAAGACATGCGTCGAGCCCGAATCGAACCAGACGTCGAGGATGTCCATCACCTGCTTCCATTTGGACGCATCGTGGTTGCCGAGGAAGCGTTCCTTGGCGCCGGCGGCGAACCAGGCGTCGGCGCCCTCTTCCTCGAAGGCGTCCATGATGCGCTGGTTGACCGCCGCGTCCTTCAGCACGTTGCCGTCCTCATCGGCGAAAACGGCGATCGGCACGCCCCAGGCGCGCTGACGCGACAACACCCAGTCGGGGCGCTCCTCGATCATGGCGCGGATGCGGTTCTGGCCGGCAGCCGGCACAAAGCGCGTGTCGTCGATGGCCTTCAGGGCGCGGCTGCGCAGTGTCGTCCCGTCGCCGAGGTCCTTGTCCATGTAGACGAACCATTGCGGCGTGTTGCGGAAGATCACCGGCTTCTTCGACCGCCAGGAATGCGGGTAGCTGTGCTTCAGGCGGCCGCGCGCGAAGAGCGCGTTGCGCTTGATCAGCTCGTCGATGACAGCCTGGTTGGCGTTGCCCTTCTTGCCATTGTCGTCAATGACACGCGCAGCTCCACCCTCGCGATCCGGGCCGAAGCCTGGCGCGTCCCTGGTGAAGAAGCCGGCATCGTCGACCGTGAAGGGGATCACCGTGTCGATGCCACGTGCCCGCAGCTGCGGCGCGGCGTCCATCCAGGCGTCAAAATCCTCGCGGCCATGGCCAGGCGCGGTGTGGACGAAGCCGGTGCCGGCATCGTCGGTCACATGATCGCCCGCAACCATCGGCACGGGGAACTCGTAACCGCCACCGAGACCCTTGAATGGGTGTGAAAGCACTAGGTTTCCAAGTTGTTCGGTGCTGACGCCGTGAAGGCGCTTCAAGGTGACCTTTGCCTTGGCCTGGCTTTCCTCGGCCAGCGCGTCGGCGAAGATCAGCTTCTCACCCGGCTGCGGGCCAAAGGCATTCTCAGCCGCCGTCACTTCATAGAGCCCGTAGGCGACGCGCGGCGAATAGCTGACGGCGCGGTTGCCCGGGATGGTCCACGGCGTCGTCGTCCAGATGACGACATGGGCGTGCAGCAAATCCAGCGACCGCCCGCTCAGGTCCGGATTGAGTTCCGCCGGCTGCCCGTCCACGATATTGGCGACGACAAGATTGGCCACCGGAAACTTCGCCCAGATCGTGTCTGACTCATAATCCTGGTACTCGATTTCGGCCTCGGCCAATGCGGTGCGCTCGACGACGCTCCACATCACCGGCTTCGAGCCGCGATAGAGCTGACCCGACATGGCGAATTTCAGCAATTCGCCGGCGATGCGCGACTCGGCATGGAAAGCCATCGTCGTATAGGGATTCTTGAAGTCGCCGATGACGCCAAGCCGCTGGAACTCACCGCCCTGCACCGTGATCCAGTGCGCCGCGAACTCACGGCATTCCTTGCGGAACTCGTTGACCGGCACCTCGTCCTTGTTCTTGCCCTTGGCGCGATACTGCTCCTCGATCTTCCACTCGATCGGCAGGCCGTGGCAGTCCCAGCCAGGCACATAGTTCGAATCGTAGCCGCGCATCTGGAACGAGCGGGTGATGACGTCCTTGAGGATCTTGTTCAGCGCATGGCCGATATGGATATTGCCGTTGGCGTAGGGCGGACCGTCATGCAGCACATATTTCGTACGGCCGGCGGCACTCTCGCGCAGCTTGGCGTAGAGGTCCATGTCCTGCCAGCGCTTGACCAGCACCGGCTCCTTCTCGGGCAAGCCGGCGCGCATCGGGAAATCCGTCTGCGGCAAATAAAGCGTCTTGGAATAGTCGATCGTTTCAACAGTGTCGGTCATTGATCTGCCATCTGCGTAGCCCGTCGGCACAAAGCCCGGGCGTTGAGGTCTTTGATTGGCGCATATCGTTTTCCCAAAACCGGATCCCACCTTTGGGCGATATGCGTCGATGTTCTGAAAAAAGCGCGAGGGCGCGCGCGAAACTCCCGGCGGTTCCGGCGGCGCTCAGGCCACCCGGAACACCGGGCCAGTAATTCGTATCGCGATCGCGAAAAGGCGCGAAAAGCTCATCATGGCGTGGCTTTTAGCGGAGATGGACGCAGGAATAAAGCGTCTCGTTCAATTCGCCTACATCTTGAAGTCGAAGCGATAGGTGGTCGACACACCGACCATGAACTGGTTGCGGTCGCCGCGCTCCCTGACCAGGCTGGAATCGGCTGCCGGCCCCTCCAGGCGCGAATATTCGCCGAACAGGCTGGCGGTCATCGGATCGGTCACCTTCCAGGTCACCGCGCCGCCGAGGCCGACGGATTTCAGTCCGCCACCGGGATTGTACTGGCTCAGGCCGGAGGCCACCGCCTCCTGCGCATTGACGCCATAGTAGGCGTCGAAATAGTTCGCCGAAGCAAAGGACACGCGCGGGCCGCCCGAAATCCTGACGGTTGGCGTCACATCGTAGAAAGCGTCGGCGGCGATATCGGCGACAAAGCCGTTATGGGCACGGATGCCGTGGCGCAATTCGGCGCGCGCGCGCATCCAGTCCGTCGGATAGAATTCGAAGAAGCCGCCGACTTCGCCGCCCCAGCGCACCGGATCGAGACCCTTGAGCTCGTCGGCATCGCTGTCATCGCGCGAGAACAGGAACTTGCCGGTCAGGCCGGCGCGAACGCCGCCATCATCGACCAGCGCCAGCGAAATATTGTCGTTGCGCGAGGTGAAGCGAGCCTGGGGACCGGCCTTGCCCAGGGAGATGATGGGCTGGGCGCTGAGCATGTATTTCTTGCCGCCCTCGAAATTCGGCGCGACCATGCCCGTGGCGCCAACCGTCAGGTACCAGTCGCCGGACAGCCAGCCGAAAGGGCCGTCGCCGGCCTCGGCCGCGGAAGCGCCCAGCAAGGAGGAGGCGGTCAGAAGCAGCGGAATCGCCCGGACAATACGCATCGATACCCCATACGCGAAACATGCCGGAACAAACACCCGGCATCGCTCAAGCCATGGCGCCAGTTCGGTAAAATTTGACTTAACATCGGTAACAGTTGAGTCGGCCAACTTAGTGTCCGGCCGCGCCGGATCAGCCGCGGCGCGGCGCGGTCGGCAGGTCCAGCAGCCCTCTCACGGCCTTGCTGCCCTTGCCGGCAATGCGCGCCGATCCGTCGTCACCCACCTCCACCGTTGCACCGTTGGCAAAGCTTAGCGACCAGCCGTCGCCCTTGGCGTTACGGCGGCGGTCGGTAAGCTCGATGCCGGCAGCGGTGACAAGGGCGACGATCCCGTCAGCGTTCATCGTTTTCCTACGGACACGGGCCTTCAATTGAGGTCGAGCCCGGCGGTAAGATCGCCGAGCTGCGGTTCGCCATGCCCGGCGACGGCCCGGTCGCGAACCACGATGCCGTGCAGCACCGGCAGTTCGAAGCGCTCGGTGATGAAGCGCAGGATCGAAGTCGTGTCATAGGGCGTCTGATCGACATAGCCGTGCTTGGCGAAGGGCGAAACGATGATGGCGGGGACGCGTGTGCCCGGCCCCCAGCGGTCGCCCTTGGGCGGAGGGACGTGATCCCAGATGCCGCCATTCTCGTCATAGGTGATGACGACCAGCATATGCGGCCATTGCGGGCTTTTCTCCAGATGGGCGACGACGTCGGCGATATGGCGATCTCCAGCCTCGATGTCGGCATAGCCGGAATGCTCGTTGAGATTGCCCTGCGGCTTGTAGAAGGAGACCTGTGGCAGGACGCCGTCGTCGATCGCCTGGATGAAGCTAACGCCGGCCAGCCCACCGTCGCGCAAATGTTCGCGCCTGGCTTCGGTGCCCGGCGCGTAATTGGCATAATAATTGAACGGTTGGTGGTGATACTGGAAATTGGGAACCGGCGAGTTGTTGCCGTGGTCGAGCGTGTACTGCCAGGCGCCCGAATACCATGCCCAGGTGATGTGCTTGAGGCTAAGCATGTCGCCGATGGTCGGCTCCGTCTGGGGCGGCAGCGTGGTGGGCTTGGCCGGATCCGCGAGGAGCGGATCGCCGCCAGGCGTCGGATCGTTGCCGCTTGGTTGGTAAGGCGGCTGCATCGTGTTCACCGCGTGGAAGTCCGGCGTCAGATTGCCATCGGAGACAAATTTCGGAATGCCGTCGCGCGCCGATTTCGGCGAATTGTCGGCGATCTTCAGGGCTGTGCCGCTCTCATCCGTCACCGAAATCGACGGTTTGGCCGGGCTCTTGTCGGCATCGGCGTAGTAGGGCGCGCAAGCGCAGATCAGCCATTGGTGGTTGAAAAACGAGCCGCCGAACCCACCCATGAAGAAATGATCGGCCAGCACGTATTTCTGCGCGATCGCCCACATGTCGGTCTTGGAAGCGTCCCAGTTGCTCATCGGCATGGCGCCTGAATCGGCCCAGGCAACGAACATGTCGTTCTTGCCGCCGTTGATCTGCATCTGGTTCTGGTAGTAGCGATGCCAGAGATCGTGCGTTGTGACGCTGAGCGGCACGTTGAAACCCTTCGCGTCGTTCACGGTGAACGGCGCGTTTGGAAGGTGCTCGGTCATCGCCTGCGTCACCGGCGGCGTGACGCCCTTGGCGGTCAGCCCGTCCCACACCGGCGGCAGTTCGGACAGCACCGAGCCGTCACGGTCGCGCTGCTGCAAGCTTTCCTGGCTGGCTTTGTCGATGCCTTCGGCACCGGGAAAATGGCCATAGAGATTGTCGAAGGCGCGGTTCTCGGCGAAGATGACGACCACCGTTTCTATCTTGGTGATGCCATCCGGCGGATCGCCGGGCTGCGCTGCGAATGCGGAAGCCGCATTCGCAGCGAACAGGGCGAGAGTTGAGGAAAATAGGGCGAGCCCATGGGATCGCTTCATTGTCACACCTCCCTGAGGCAAAGCGGGATGACACCAGCTTCGCCGCGCGTTTGCAATAGCCACCGCGCTGGACGGGTAGTGCCATTGGGATTACCTTCCTTCAACCGCAGGATGCGCGGCCAGATGTGGAGGGAGGTGGATCATGACCTTGCACGGCGATACTCTGAAGAACGCGATCGGCCAGACGCGGGAAAAATGGGGATGGTTTGTCGGCCTGGGCGTGGTGCTGCTGATCCTCGGCGGCATTGCTTTCGGCAATCTGTTCATCGCCACCGTGGCTTCCGTCTATGTCGTCGGCTGGCTGATGCTGGTGGCCGGCATCATCGAGATCATGCATGCTTTCGGGGTCAAGACCTGGAGCCGCTTCTTTTACTGGCTGCTCAGCGGGCTGCTTTACGCGGTCGCCGGATTTTTCGCCTTCGACAATCCGCTGCTGGCCTCGGCGGTGCTGACCTTCCTGCTGGCCGTCGCGCTCGTCGCCTCCGGCGCGCTGCGGGCCTGGGTCGGCTACAGCCACCGTCCGGAACAGGGCTGGGGCTGGATCGTCGCGGCAGGCCTCATCAGCGTGCTTGCCGGCCTGATCATCGCCATGGGTTGGCCGGTCAACAGCCTGTGGGTGCTCGGATTGTTCCTGGCGATCGACCTGATCTTCCAGGGCTGGACCTTCATCGCGGTCGGCCTGGCGCTGAAAAAATAGAGCGGAAATTGAGGTAATAATGTCGTCTCCGCGTGATGAGATACAGTCTTTGATCCATGGACGGTGGGATGCGAAGAGATTTAAGGAGATTCTTTCGAGAACGCTAGCAATTGGATCTAGAAAAGACATTGTTAAAAATTATATAGAGACTGATCTGCGTCAAACGGAACCATCGAAATATCTTGAAATGGTTATATCCAACCCAAGAGTTGGTCAGATTATACCAGCAAGACAGCTATTCGATGTTGATGTAATTAATGAGAATGCGGCTGACGAAGTAATTTCCTGTATATTTGGCCACCCTAAATTGACAAGATTGGTCAGCGTTGCTTTTTTTATAAAAGAAAATAAGTTGGTGCAAATATCCGTCCGGAACAAAGGAGAAACGCTTTGAGCGATGTAATCGGACCAATCGGAACAACAAACCCAATTACCGGAACCGTTTGTCCGAGAAAACCGGTATCCGCTTTTCGGGATCATGCCTTAGAACGCAATGGCCGCGTCGAGCTGTGACAGCGGCTTGACGCCGGCGAGCAGCGCCCGGGCCTCGGCTTCATCGCGCTTCATCTGCACCACCAATGCATCGAGGCCGTCGAATTTGATCTCGCTGCGCAGGAAGCCGAAGAATGAGACCTCGCAGGTCTCGCCGTAGAGATCGCCGGAAAAATCGAAGACGAAGGTTTCCAGAAGCGGTGCGCCATTGTCGTCGACGGTCGGGCGGCGGCCGAAGCTGGCGACGCCGTCATGCAGCGTGCCGTCGGCGCGGCGGAAGCGGACGGCATAAATCCCTTCCTTCAGGGTCGCTTCCGGTGAAAGCCTCATATTGGCGGTGGGAAAGCCCAGTGTGCGGCCGAGTTGCTGCCCGCCGATCACTTCGGCCTCGACCGTGAAGCGATAGCCGAGCAGACCGGCGGCCTCGACTACCTCGCCATCGCAGAGCAGAGCCCGGATCCGGCTCGACGAAACCACCTCGGCGCCCTCGTCGCGAAACGCGTCGACGAGCGTGACGCCAAAGCCATGGCGTTCGCCGGCTGCCATCAGATAGGCCGGTCCGCCCTGGCGGTCCTTGCCGAAATGGAAATCGAAACCAGTCACGGCGTGGGTGATGCCGAGCGTCCTCTCCAGCACGTCAGTGACGAAAGCTTCCGCCGACAGCGAAGCGAAGTCGCGCGTGAACGGCTGCTCGACGAGCGCGGCAAAACCCAGCAAGGACAAGAGCCGCGCCTTCATCGGCGGCGGCGTCAGCACGAACAGCGGCATGTCGGGCCTGAACACCTTTCGCGGGTGCGGTTCGAAGCTGAGCACCAAGGCCGGCACGTCACGCCGCAGAGCCTCGGCCAACGCCCGTTCGAGTACCGCTTGATGACCACGGTGGACGCCATCGAAATTGCCGATCGCGACAACGCCGCCACGCAGATCGGCGGGCAGCGGCGCGGTCGCGGTGAGATGCTGGAAGCCTACCATCGCCACCTACTGCAGTCTGACCATGACGGCCACCGGACGATAGCCGTGCCGCTCCAGAAAGAGCCCGAGCTTGGCCGGATCCGGCCGGGATGCATTGCCATAGTCGCGGGCATGGATGCCGCCGGAGACATAGAGAACGTCGAAACCATTGTCGGCCGCGCCCTTCACATCGGTCATCATCCCGTCGCCGATGGCCAATACCCGAGAACGCTCGACCGGCCGGCCAAGCACCTCGGCCACCTCCTTCATCGCTAGGTCGTAGATCGGCGCATAGGGCTTTCCCGCAATCAGCGTACGGCCGCCGAGCTGGGCATAGTCGCGCGCCAGCGCGCCGGCGCACCAGATGATGCGTTCGCCGCGCTCCACCATGATATCGGGATTGGCGCAGATGAATGGCAGGTTCCTGGCACGCAATCGCCGCAGAAGGTCGATATAATCCTGAGGCTTCTCGACCTCGTCATCGAACAGCCCGGTGCATACGACGCCGGTGGCCTCGAATTCCTCGACGAGGTCGACATCGAGGCCGTCATAGAGGGTCAGATCGCGGTCGGCGCCGATATGGAAGATCTTGCGTGGGCCTTCCGCGATCAGGTCGCGGGTCACGTCGCCCGAGGTCACCACACGGTCGTAAGCTGACGGCGGAACGCCGATCACACTCATCTGGGCCACGACATCGGCGCTGCGGCGGGGCGAATTGGTGATGAGAACAACGGGAATGCCGGCTGCCCTTGCCCTGGCCAGCGCCACCGCGGCCGCCGGGAAATGCCATTCGCCATTGTGCACCACGCCCCAGACATCGCAAAGAATTGCCGGATAGGCTTTTGAGACGTCTTCGAGCGAGCCGACGATGTCAGGCGAATCCGCCATGCCGTTTCCTTCAATATGAGCGTTGCGAGTGCCGCGGCCGACGGTTCGCCGCAGCGGTTTCGAATTATCCGAACCGATCCATGCTGTCACCAGCTTTCACCTGGAGATCGACGCGAAGGCGCTCCTATGCGCGCAAACGGCGCTATCTGTTGGCGCCCGAGCCACCACTGGACAGCGTTTGGTTAACGCGCGTTGAAAGGGCGGCTCGACCTTGCAGGTATTACGGCAACGTGAAATTTAACGATTTATGACACGATCCCCACCGATTATCGATTTGGCGGGGGAATTTTGAAGCAATGATCCGGAGATTCGGAAGCGATCGGCGTGGCAATTACGCGCTCATGACCGTCGTCGCCATGGTACCGCTCATGGGTGGCCTGGCAATCGGCGTCGACTATACGGAAATGACGCGGCAGCGACAAACCACCTTGAACGCGCTGGACGCTGCCGGCGTCGCCACTGCCCAGCAGATCGTTGCCGGCGCCAGCGATGCCGATGCCAAGGCCTACGCCAAGAATTTCTTCGAAGCCAATCTCGCACATGTCGATCCGGCCAACACCATGCTGGCCGTGACGCTGCCCAACAATAATACCGGCGGCGGCACCTTGAAGCTCTGTAGCACCTTGACCTACAAGCCCTACTTCCTGCCAACGGCAAAAATGCTGATAGGCGGAAGCGCCGCCAACAGCGACATCAGCTTCGATGCCTGCTCGGAAGTCCGCCTGAAGAATACGCTGGAAGTATCGCTGGTGCTCGACAATTCCGGCTCGATGACGGAACTCGGCCACGGGTCCAACAAGGTGCGGTTCGACCTCCTCAAGAGTGCCGCGAAGCAGCTGGTCGACCAGTTGGCCGGCCAGGCGCAGATGATGAAGCAGGTTACCAAACCGGTCCAGTTCAGCCTGGTTCCCTTCGCCGGCTCGGTCAATGTCGGCTCGGGCAATGCCTCGGCGGCATGGATGGACACGACCGGCATCTCGCCGATCCATCATGAGAATTTCGACTGGACGACCATGAGCTCTTCCTATTCGTCCACCAAATATGCCCAGAACATCGCCGGCGTCTGGTATGCGAAAGGCAATGGTTGGGACGCAACCCAGAAAGACCTGCCGTTGACACGGTTTTCGCTCTACAAGCAGATGAAACGGGTTTCGGCGTGCAGTTCGAAGAACTGGGACGGCAGTTGCGCTTCGAACGCGACATATACCTATGACACCGTCGCCATCTGGGGCGGTTGCGTCGAGTCCCGTCCCTACCCCTACAATATCCAGGATACGCCAGCTTCGACCGGAACGCCCGCAACCCTGTTCGTGCCGATGTTCGCACCTGATGAAACCGACCTCACCGACACCAGCAGCCGTCCCGCCAACAACAATTGGCGTACCGACACCACGCCCGGCAACAGCACCAGCGCGGAACGTCAGCGCTACATGCCGAAATATTTCGCCTCTCCGGGCAACACGGTTACGCCGGCCTATGGCATGGATGCCGGCCCCAATACGAGCTGCAGCACCACGGCGATCACGCCGCTGACCGATGTTTCCACGACAGCCGGCGCGACGTCGGTGAAGGCGGCTGTGGACGCCATGGCCGCCGACGGCGCCACCAATGTGCCGGAAGGCATGGCCTGGGGCTGGCGAACCCTTTCCAGCACCGCTCCCTTCACCGATGGGCGGCCCGAGACGGAACGAGGCAACGACAAGGTTCTGATCGTCCTAACCGATGGTGCGAACACCTATTACACACCAACTTCGGTGACGGCCCAGACCTACTCAGGAACCAATTGGGCCTATGGCGGCAACGACCTGGCGGGCAGCAAAGCGATCTATTCGTCGCTCGGCTATATCTTGCCTTTCAGCAGCGGTTACACATATGGCCGGCTGTTCCTCGGTACCAGCAGCAGCATAAGCAAGACAGACTATTCCAATTCGAACTACAGCAAGGCGATGAACGAGCATTTCACCACGCTTTGCAACAACGCAAAGACGGCTGGCGTCATGGTCATGACGATCGCGCTCGACCTGGATTCTACCAATACGGCGGAAAAAACACAGATGGATGCGCTGAAGGCCTGTTCGTCGGATTCCCGCTTCAGCAAGGATCCGACCGATCCGAGCAAGCCGATGAAACTGTTCTGGAATTCGACCGGAGCGACACTCTCCGACGATTTCAAGGCGATCGGCAACGAACTGTCCAACCTGCGCATCGTCAGCTGATCGCCAGGCCGCGAACGCCCTCCCCGATGGGCGTTCGCCTTAGATCGGATCGGGGCCGCAGGCCTGCATTGGTTAGCGGTTGGTGAAGCGCCGACCAAGCAATAGAGCGGTTTCCCAAATCCGTCCTTCAGCGTTTTGTGAAAAGCTGGCGTCAATCGAGAATCCGCAGGCGGGGGCCGCTGCAAGTCATGCATGAACTTTGGCGTCAGTTCCGCCGCGACAGGCGCGGCAACTATGCTCTTATGACTGTTGTGGCGATGGTGCCGCTGATGGGTGGCCTGGCGATCGCGGTCGACTTCACGGAAATGAACCGCGAAAAGCAGATGGTGACGAATGCGCTCGACGCCGCCAACTTCGCCACGGCGCGCCGGCTGACGGAAGGCGCGACCGACGACCAGCTGAGAGCCTATGCGCTCGACTTCTTCAATGCCAATCTGAACGATATCGATCCGGCCAGCGCGACGCTCAACGTCACCTTGCCCAGCAACACCAGCGGCGGCGGTCTGCTCACGATGACGGCGCAGCTTTCCTACAAGCCCTATTTCTATCCTGCCTTCGCCCAGCTCGTCGGAAAATCGGCAACCGATGCGAACCAGAAGATCAACTTCAGCGTCACCTCTCAGGTCAGGCTGAAGAACACGCTGGAAGTTGCCCTGGTGCTCGACAATTCCGGATCAATGACCACGCTCGGCACGGGCTCGGGGCAAAAGCGCATCGACCTTCTCAAGACCGCATCCAAACAGCTGGTCGATACGCTGGCCCAACAGGCGGTCATGATCAAGCAGGTCGACAAGCCGGTGCAGTTCGGCCTCGTGCCCTTTGCCGCTTCGGTCAATGTCGGCCCCGCCAATGGCAACGCCTCGTGGATGGACACGGAGGGCCTGTCGCCGGTGTCGAACGAGAATTTCGACTGGTCGACCCTGAACGCGGCCAACAAATATGCCCAGCAGACCAACGGCATCTGGTACAAACGCGGCACCGGCTGGGGCAGCGAGGAAGGGCAGATGCTGACCCGGTTTTCACTCTACCGGGACATGAAGGTCGTCACCAACCACGAGCGTGTCGTCAACAGCAAGCGGGTGGTTTGCGACGAGTACAATTCGAACAACACCTGCAAACGCAGCCACGACGAATATGACTACATCGATTCCTACGGTCCGTTCGCCAGCTGGCAAGGCTGCGTTGAGGCCAGGCCCTATCCCTACAATGTCAACGACGCTTCGCCGTCCGGCGGCTCGGCCAACACAGGCATAGGCGTAGGCGATCCGGCAACGATGTTCGTGCCGATGTTCGCTCCGGACGAACCCGGCAACCACTGGAAACTCACGCAGGATCCCGACGAGGCCGCCCCGGTGACCTACGGCTCAGTGAACAGCTGGTGGAACGACGATCCTACGAGCAGCACCGGTCAAGCGCGGCTGCGAAACATGGCCAAATATTTCCAGCCGCGGCCGATCGATGCGCCGGCGCTGCCCGCCGGCAACGGCCCGAACTACAGCTGCACCACCAATCCGATCACACCACTGACCGATGTGAGCGTCGCCGATGGGGCCACCGCGATCAAGGCGGCTATCGACCTGATGCAGCCGAATGGCGGCACCAATGTTCCCGAGGGCATGGCGTGGGGCTGGCGGGTGGTCTCAAGCGGCGAACCGTTCACGCAAGGGCGCCAGGAAACGGAAAAAGGCAATGACAAGGTGGTGATCGTGCTGACCGACGGCGCCAACACCTACTACACGCCGTCCTCGCTTGGCTATTCGGACCCCGCCGACTCGAAATCGACCTATGCGTCCTACGGCTATCTCAACCCCGGCTACAACGGCACCTCGGTCGGCCGCATGTTCATGGGCACGTCGGGCGCCATCGGTCAGTTCGACTATTCGAACGGCAACTACACCAATGCGCTCAACGAGCAGATGGCAACGCTTTGCAACAACGCCAAGGCGGCCAACATCATGGTGATGACGGTAGCGCTCGACCTGTCGACGACCAAGGCCAGCGACAAGCTGGCGATCGATGCGCTGAAATCCTGCTCGTCGGACTCGCGCTTCCGCAAGGACCCGACGGATCCGAGCAAACCGGCGAAGCTGTTCTGGAATGCGACCGGCGCCAGCCTGTCGAACGACTTCAAGGAAATCGGCAACGAACTGTCGAACCTGCGGGTGGTCGGCTAAGGCGCGCCGCGCCGAAACGGCGCGCTTTGGGTCCTTCTTCATGCATGTCGTTGTCCCGAAACCGGAGGCACTTGAAACGACATGCAGCAACCGCTTCTCTGGCGTAACGCCTGATGCCGGCAAGCCCTTGCGGGCGCCTGCCGTGACAGGCAGATATTGGCTGCTCGCGGGATGCCACATCGATCGCGGGCGTGCTTGGGGACGAACAATGCCGGATACCGCCAACCATATCGCCTTCGCGCTGGTCTGCCTCGGCATGGTGCTGACGCCAGGCCCGAACATGATCTACCTGATCTCGCGCTCGCTGTCGCAAGGGCCGAAGGCTGGACTGATCTCGCTTGGCGGGGTCGCGGTCGGTTTCCTGTTCTATGTGCTGTCGGCGGCGTTCGGCATCACCGCGCTGCTGCTCGCCGTGCCCTATGCCTACGACGCGCTGCGCTTTGCCGGCGTGCTCTATCTCCTGTGGCTTGCCTGGCAAGCGGTGAAGCCGGGCGGACGTTCCCCGTTCCAGGTGCGCGATCTGCCGAAAGACCGGCCGCGCAAGCTGTTCGCCATGGGGCTGATGACCAATCTGCTCAACCCCAAGGTGGCCGTTCTCTATCTGTCGCTGCTGCCGCAATTCATCAGCATCGGCAAAGGCCATGTGCTGTCGCAGCTATTGGTTCTGGGCGCGACGCAGATCTCAATCAGCCTGACCGTCAATGCCATCATCGCGGTGACGGCCGGTTCGATCGCCACCTTCCTTGCCGGACGGCCATTGTGGCTGGTCATCCAGCGTTGGATGATGGGAGGTGTGCTGACGGCGCTGGCGTTGAAGATGGCGACCGACGCACAGCGCTGATATCCAGGCGCCGGGCCTCGTTCCTAGCCGCTGAAGGCTTTTTTCAAAAAAGCACGAACGTCGTTTATGGATCGATCGGCCGCGGCCGCGTTGTACTCCACCCGATGGCCGTAGGCCTCGGTTCCGACCTTGAACTCCGGGGCATCAAATGCATGGCGAGCCCCCTCGTAGACGTTCAGAAGGACCGGGCTTCCCTTGCCGTTGCGCCGAGCCATCATCTCTCGGCACTTCTCGGCGGGGCTGAAATCGTCAAGCTCACCGGCCAGAATCAAGGTCGGGACCGCCATGTCGCCATTTGCTACGGAACAATTTGGATAGTAGGCAATCGCCGCCTTGAATTTGCGTTCCGCCAGCCGCTCGGCGCCACCAAGTTGCACGGCCTCGAGCGTTGCTATCCCGCCAGCGGAGAATCCCAGCAAGGCTATACGCCGCGGATCGACAAAACTGTATTTCGACAGGAACTCCTCGGCCCCGTAGGCATCGTAGACACGATCAGCAAGCACGCCGCGATCACACGTCTCGTGAATGCCGCGCGTGCTGAAACTGTCGACAACGAGTACGACGTAACCCCAGGAGGACAGTCGGTCAGGCCAGGTTTGCCTGTCATTCGAGAGCACACCCGCGCAGCCGTGGAGAAGTACTATCGCAGGAAACGGTCCATTACCCTGAGGTTGCGTCAAATACCCCCTAAGCGGCGTGCCGGGAACAGCTTCCAGGACCTTGCCGCTTGCCTGGGCATTGCGCACCTGAAAAGGCGTTGGCGTTATCGCGGCACTTTCAAATTGCACCATCTGGCTGGCATCCGCATGCGCGGCGTTGTGCCCTGCGATGCCGAGGCAGGCCAGCCAAACGATTCTTTTCACGAGCCCCAGCATCTTGCGTGCCATCGGCAGACTCCGGCCATTGGGTGCCAGCGACGCCCTTGGCCGACGTTACAGACTGGGTGTCCGCCTGGTTGCCGGAGATATGGTTCCCTACATCGGCCGGCGGATCGGCCGGATCTGCGCCGGCTCGACCACTTTGCGGTAGAGGTGCCAGGTGGCATGGCCCAGGATCGGCATGACCACGGCCAGACCAGCAAACAGCGGGATGGAGCCGATCACCAGAAGCACGGCAACCAGCAGGCCCCACAGCGCCATCTGCAACGGGTTTGCCATCACCGCCCGGGCCGACGTTTCGATTGCCGAGACGGCACCGACATCACGGTCGAGCAGCAACGGGAAGGCGATCACCGTCGTGGCCAGCACCACCACTGCAAAGACAAAACCGGCCGCATTGCCAAGCAAGATCAGGGTCCAGCCCTTGCCCGTCGTCAGCACGTCGCGGACAAAGGCGCCGATCGAGGCCGGCGGCTGGTCGCCGAACAGGCCGGTGTAGATCGATTGCGCGGTGTACAGCCACAACAGGAACAGCGCAAACAGCATGACGCCGATGACCGCGATCGACGGCAATGCCGGCGAACGGCGCACATCCAGCGCATGGCGCCAATTCGTGTTCATGCCGAGTTCGCGCCGGCGGCTGATTTCGTAGAGCCCGATCGCGGCGAAGGGCCCGACCAGGGCAAAGCCCGACATCAAGGGATAGACCAGCTGAATGGCGTTGGAACCCGAGCTCCACTGGGTAAGGATCAGGCCGACGATCGGGTAGATCAAACACAGGAACACGTAGTGGGACGGTTTTGCCCAGAAATCCCCGGCGCCGAGCCTGAGCGCGTCCCAGAGATCCGCCGTGGTGATGCGGCGCACCGCGGGCTGCACATGCATCCCGTGGGCGTCCGCCATGACATGAAAGCCGGCCATAACCATCCTCCCGTGTGTCGGGGGCGGTCACCGCCGTGATGGCCGCCCGCAGCTGCCACTAGTAGATGTGGCAGCATAGCCGATTTGCCAGGGGTTGTCGCCGAATCGATGATCTTGGTCGGGCCCTCACGGGATTGTCATCGCCTGCCGGCAAAAGCCGGCCGCGCGGAACCTACTGCCGCGCGTTGAAGACCGCCTCGATATGATGGCCGTCCGGGTCGACGACGAAGGCGGCATAATAATGCGGACCATAGTCAGGCCGCAGGCCCGGGGCGCCGTTGTCACGGCCGCCAAGAGCAAGTGCCGCCGCATGAAATTGCGCGATGCTTTGACGATCCGGGGCGGCGAAGGCCAGATGAAAACCCGGACCAGGCGGGCGCTGCCCTTTCGGGCGAAGTTTTATCGCCAGCTTGTCGCCGCCGCCAGGAATCCCGTAGCCCACCGCCTGGTCGGGCTCGCCGGGCCTCAAATCATCCCAGACCCTGACATAGCCGAGTGGCGTCAGCACGGCGTCGTAGAAGGCCGCCGAGCGCTCGATGTTGGAGACGCCGAAAGAGACGTGGTGCAGCATGTCCTGGAAAATCCTTGTCCTTGGCTGCTGTCGACCGCTTCGTTTGTGCCGGCAGCCAGTGCTCAATTCACGGAACGTGTTCAACCAGACGGCCGAACATCCGGAAATCATGGTGCCCTTGAGGGCCACGTTTGGCGAGCCGCCTCGCCTCATTTTAGAACCCATGCATTTTAGTAATTGCTTAAATTACTCTTAGATATCCCGAGCGTATCACCTGGGCATTGCAAACCTTGGCGGCGGACGATGTTCACATTGAGAGGCTTCTGGCTTTCGAAGCGCGGCAACTTTGCCATGGCGACAGCCATAGCGATGCTGCCGATAATGGTTGTGGTGGCCGGCGCGATCGATCTGACAGGCACGAGTGACGACGCCGCGCAATTGCAAAACTCGCTGGACGCGGCTGGACTTGCCGTCGGCACGAAGTACCTGCCCAGCATGGCCGCGAGTGATGTCGAGGCACTTGGGTCGACATTCTTTGCGGCCAATTTGAGCCTCGCCGACCAGCAGGAATACGCAGACAGCGTCTCGGCTTTTTCGGCAACCGCCAGCGGCGATCCGAGCGCCTATTACATCTCGCTTTCATCCAGCATCAACCGTCCGAGCTTCATCAATGGCGCGGCCCCGTGGCCAGCTCACCGCTCGGCCACGGTCAAGATGAATCCCGGTGCGCAGGCCTGCGTTCTGGCGCTCGATCCACATGCGTCGGCCGCGGTAAGCCTACAGGGCTCGACCGATGTCTCCATGAGCAGTTGCGTCATCGCGGCAAACTCGGATGCGTCCGATGCTGTCAGCAGGGGCGGTTCCGCGCAGATTTCGGCGGGCTGCGTCTCGACCGTCGGCGGCACTTACGGGCTTTCGCCGCCCAGCGCCAATCTCACCTGCGGAGCCCCGCTCGAACATCAATATGCATCTTTCGATCCTCTGGCGGACGTTGTTCCTCCCCCTTACACATTGTGCCTGCCGGTCCCGAACGGCAGAACCTATACGCTGTCGCCTGGAACCTATTGCGACAAGACGTTGTCGGGAAACATCACGCTCAATCCGGGCGTCTACATCTTCCGAGGCGTCACCCTAAAACCCGGCGGCAATGGCAGCCTGACCGGTCAGGGCGTGACCTTATTCCTCGTGGAGGGCTCACAGATCATCATAAATGCCAATGAACAGGTGAACCTGTCCCCGCCCACCAGCGGTCCCTACGCCGGCATCACCATTTTCGAGAACAGCGGCAACACCTCGGCCCTGACGCTGAATGGCGGTGCAAATTCCGCGATCAGCGGGTTCGTCTATGCGCCGGACGCGGCGATATCCTTTGTCGGCAACTCGGATATGAGCGGTCAGGGCGATTGTCTGAGGCTTGTTGGCTCCACCGTGCAGATGACCGGAAACTCATCCATCAAAACCGACTGCACCGCCGTGTTTGGAAATCGCGAGATGTATGCCAGCCGCCTCATCACGCTTGTGAAATGAGAGGCCAACCTGCATTTCCATCTCGGATTTTACGGCCCTGCCCGGCAAAAGCCATGATCGCCATTATGTCAGGTGGGCATGATAGTCGCGAAAACTGCAAACTCCCCAATCCCGCATCCGAACTGGCGCACGTTGCTCAAGGTCGCCGGCCTTGCAGCCATTGCCGCGCTTTCCGCCTGCAGCACCGTCTCTGTACCGACGGGCGAAGGTGCCGGCGTCTCTTCCTCCGCCACGGCTACTCTGTCGGGCTTGCGCGCCTCAGCCGGGCTCGGCCCGCTGACGCCGGACGCCCAGCTCGAACAGGCGGCGCTGCAGCAGGCCGGCTATATGGCGTCGCGCGAGCGCATGAGCCACACCACGGGCTGGGGCAAGGATTTCGCATCGCGGATGAAGGACAATGGCGTGCGGGGCGCTGCGGCCGAGAACATCGCCGAAGGCCGCTTCGACCAGCAAAAACTGTTCGACATCTGGATGCATTCGCAGGGCCACCGGCGCAACATGCTCGATCAGGATTTCAGCCGCTTCGGGCTCGCCTATGTCCGCGACGGACGTGATCCCAACCTGCGCTATTGGTCGCTGGTGCTCGGCAGGTAGCGTCTTGCCAAGGCCGCTTCGGCTATTTCGCCAGCACCAACCGGCACGCCAATCCCAGTCCATCTAGACGGCAGGCGGACCGCCCGCCCACGGCTCAGTCCATATGCGCTGCAGGCGCGCCGCCGGCCGGACCAGCCTTTGGCTTGCGCAGCAGGAAGACGAACGGGATGGCGGCCAGCGTCATCACCATCAGTATTTTGAAGTCATTGACGTAGGAGATCATCATCGCCTGGAGATTGACCATGCGATCGACCTCCGACAGTGCCATCAGATCGCCGCCCGCGGCGGCCGGCGAGACGGCCCAGAGATTGGGATTGAACGGACTGATGAAGGCCGAAAGCTCGGCGTGGTTGATTTGCGTGTTGCGCACCAAGAGCACCGTCACGACCGAGACGCCGATCGACGAGCCGAGATTGCGCACCAGGCTGAAGAGCGCGGTTGCGTCGGTGCGGTAGCGCGCGTCGAGCGTGGCGAAGGCGACCGTCGACAGCGGCACGAACACCATTCCCATGCCCAGGCCCTGGATCACGCCGGAGCTGATGATAAGCCAGTTATCCATCTGCGGGGTGAAGCTCGCCATGGTGTAGAGCGACTGCGCGGTCAGCAGAAAACCGATGACGACGAGAATCCTGGCGTCGATCTTTCCCATGATGCGCCCGACGACGAGCATCGAGATCATCGTGCCGATACCGCGCGGACCGATGACGATGCCGATGGTGATGGTCGGATAGCCGAAGATGGTCGACAGCATCGGTGGCAGCAGCGACATCGAGGCCAGGATGAGCACACCCATGACGAAGATGAACGCCAGCCCGGTCACGAAATTCTGGTCGAGGAAAATCTTCGGATCGATGAAAGGATGCTCCGCGGTCATCGTGTGAATGATGAACACCCAGAAGCCGGTGATGGCCAAGCCGAGTTCGATCCATATCTCGACCGAGGAAAACCAGTCGACCTCGCCGCCGCGATCCAGCATCAGCTGCAGCGCGCCGACGCCGAGCGATATCATGGCAAAGCCGAAGAAGTCGAAGCTGCGCACCCGCCGGGCAATGGCCGGTAGATAGGCCGCCATGCCAAGGAAGGCGACGATGCCGACCGGCAGGTTGATGAAGAACACCCAGCGCCAGTTGAAATTCTCGGTCAGCCAGCCGCCCAGAGTCGGGCCCAGGATCGGCCCCAGCATGATGCCGGCGCCCCAGATCGCCATTGCCTGGCCGTGGCGCTCCTTGGGATTGATGTCGAGCAGGAATGTCTGCGACAGCGGTACGATGGCGGCGCCGAACACGCCTTGCATCAGCCGGAACAGCACAATGGTCTCAAGGCTCCAAGCCAGGCCGCACAGCATGGAGAAGATGGTGAAGCCGACCACCGCCGTCAGGAACAATTCCTTGCGGCCGAAGCGGTCGGCCAGCCAGCCGGTGACCGGCGTCATGATGGCTGCGGCGACGATATAGGAGGTCAGCACCCAGTTGATGTTGTCCGGGGAGGCGCCGAGGTCGCCCGTCATGGTCGGCAGCGCGACATTGGCGATGGTGGTGTCGAGCGCCTGCATGATCGTCGCCAGCATGAGCGCAACCGTGATCAGGCCGCGATGCGGCACTTCTCGAAATGGCTCTGGCGTGCTCATGATGCGGAACTTCCAGCAGGTAACAAAACCGTGTACACAGGGGTTTCCGGGCGGCAAAAGCCTTCCGTTGAGAGACCTTCATCGCGGTGGGACGCGATTATCGATGTGGGGGTTACATCGACCGAAAGTCTCTGATGAGCGGATGCCTGCCGCCCGGAAACACGAGGACCGAAGGGTCCGTGTCGAAGAATTCAGATTTCAGCCAGGCCGCGACGCGGCTTGAACCGAACGCTGATCCTTCTCACTCCTCCCCTCAGACCAATCCTTGGCTGTCCGCTTCACCTGCCTGGCGCCGTGGACTTCCGCCGACTTACTGCACGACCTCGCCAGCCGTGGCGTGGCCGAATATGGCGGGAAAGCCGCGGGCAACGCCGGTATCGACGGTGACCGAGGCGCTCATGCCGGTCCGCAGCGCCATCTTGGCGTCGGGATCGGTCAGTTCCAGTCGCACCGGGATGCGTTGCGTGACCTTGACCCAGTTGCCGGTGGCGTTCTGGGCTGGCAGCAGCGAGAATTCTGCCCCCGTTCCCGCACCGATCGCCTTGACCGTCGCCTCGAACGTCTTGCCCGGATAGGTATCGACGACGATCTCAGCCTTCTGGCCCGGCTTCATGTTGGTGAGCTGGGTTTCCTTGAAATTGGCATCGATCCAGGTGTCGTTGGTCTCGACCAGCGAAAACAGCGGCGTGCCGGAGCCGACGAACTGGCCGACCTTGAAGGACGAGGCCTGGGAGATGACGCCATCGGCGGGCGCCTTCACCGTGGTCCGCGCCAGGTCGTAGGCGGCCTTGTCGCGCGCGGCGAGCGCGGCCATCACGGTCGGATGCTTGTCGGTTTCGATATCGGGGTTGCCGCCGAGCGCGGCCTTGGCGCTGATGATGCCCTGCTGGGCGACGGCGACCTGCTGCTTTGCCTTGTCGAGGTCGTTGCGGGCCTCGTCCAGAGACGATTTGGCGTTGATGCCCTTCTGCGCGAGATCGGCGGCGCGGTCATACTGCGACTGGGCGTAGTCGACCTCGCTGCCGGCGGACTTCTCCTGTGCCATCGACTGGCTGTAGGCGGCGCGCAGCTGCTCGACATTGAGCCGCGCGGCGGCAACCGCGGCGTCGGCCTGGGCAAGCGCGATCCGGTAAGGCTCGGGATCGATGGTGAACAGAAGGTCGCCCTGCTTGACCATCTGATGGTCTGATATGGCAACCTGGACGATGCGGCCGGCCGTGTCCGAGGCGATCGACACCTTGGCCTGCTGCAGATTGGCGTTCTCCGTCCCCTGATAGCGGCCGCCGGTCACCCAGACATAACCACCACCGATGACCAGCGCCGCCGGCAAGACAAGCATCAGGAGGAAGCGGCCCATGCGGCGCTTCTTCTTCGGCGCCGGAACCGACTCCGCGGGCGGAGCTACCGCGACGGGAGCGGCGGCCGGCTGGGCCGGGGCTTCCATCTCGACCTTGGCGGCGTTTTCGTCGACTTTGGCTACCGCGTTCATGCTGCTGCGCCTTTCGTAGGCTCGATTTTTTCCGAGGTATCGCCGTCGGCGAGGTTCTGCGCCATCGCATCGAGCGCCCTGATCAGGACACGACGGTCCTCCGGCGAAACGCCTACGAGCGATTCCTCATAGACCTCGCCGGCCAGGCTCTTGACCTCGGCATAGGCGGCGCTCGCCTTGGCCGTCGGAAAGATCATGCGTACGCGGCGGTCGGCGGCGTCGGCGCGGCGCTCGATCCAGCCGCCCTCCTCCATCCGGTCGACGAGGCGCGAGACGCTGATCGGCTCGATTTCGAGCAACTCCGCGAGCCGGGCCTGGGTAACGCCCTCTTCCTTGGCGACGCGCACCATCAGGCGCCATTGCGCCGACGACAGGCCGAGGCCGCTGGCACGCGTCTCGAAACGCTTGCGCATCAGGCGCTGCACGTCGTGGATCAAAAATCCCAATCTGTCGATGCCGTCGGAAACCATGAGCGGTATATATAATAAGCGTGCTTACTATTCAAGCGCCACGTCGTTCAAAAGCCGGCAAATATGCATGCCCACCGTGAGCGTCGACGATTGGTCGACGCCTCAGCAACCGATGCGCGGCAGCCGGGCAGCGAGAGTCGCTGTTTTGGGCGCTGCAGCCGCTGGTCGCACATGACATATTGATGTACAGCCGCAGGTCAGGATCGGGGGATCGACGCCATGCCGACGCTTTACGCGCTCAAGCCGGCTTTCCAGGGAAGACTGCGGCCGTTGGTCAACCAGCTGGCGGCGAACGGCGTCACCGCAAACAGCATCACCATCCTGGCGGCCCTGATGTCGATCGTGGCTGGAGCGGCCATCGCGACCCTGCACGAATGGCGCTGGCTGCTGCTACTCATTCCCGTGGTGCTGTTCGTGCGCATGGCGCTCAATGCGGTGGATGGCATGCTGGCACGCGAACATGGCCAGGCTTCGACGCTCGGCATGTATCTGAACGAGATTTGCGATGTCGTTTCGGACCTGGCACTCACCTTGCCTTTCGCGGCCTTTGCGCAGTTCAGCGCATGGGGCGTCATCGCCTTTGCCATCGCCGCGGTGCTGGCCGAGTTCGCCGGCGTGCTCGGCATCGCCGCCGGGATCGGACGCAACTATGCCGGTCCGTTCGGCAAGAGCGACAGGGCGCTGGCGCTGGGCGTGGTGGCGGTCCTGTGCGCTGCCGGGCTGTGGCCGGTATCCATCGCGCCTTTTGTGTTTCCGGCCATGGCAACGCTTTCGCTGCTGACCGCCATAAACCGGATACGCGCCGGTCTTATTGGCAGCGCCAGCTGAGCACCGGGGGCTCGCAATGCCGCCAGAGGGGAAGACGATGATGCACGGACCAATTGCAGCGGTTGCGGAGAGCCCTGGGCGGCAGGCACAAGAGCGTGTCTTCCACAGCCATGACGGAACGGAAATCTTCTACCGGTTCTGGCCGGCGGCCTCCGCCGACGCCAAGGGCGCGGTGGTGCTCTTCCATCGCGGCCATGAACATGGCGGCCGCATGGCCCATCTCGTCGACGAACTGCAGATGCCGGATCATGCCTTCTATGCCTGGGATGCCCGCGGCAATGGCCGTTCGTCCGGCGAACGCGGCTATGCTCCGTCCTTCTCGGCGCTGGTGCGCGACATCGACTGCTTCATGCGCGAGATCGCCGCCAGGGATGGCTTCGCCACGCAGGACATCGCGCTGATCGCGCAGTCCTTCGGCGCCGTGCTTGCCGCCGCCTGGGTGCACGACTATGCGCCGAAACTGCGCGCCATGGTGCTGGCCTCGCCGGCCTTTTCGGTCAAGCTCTACGTGCCCTTCGCCAAGGAGGGCATCGCGCTCTGGCAAAAGCTCAAGGGCCGTTTTTTCGTCAACTCCTACGTCAAGGCGAAATTCCTGACCCACGATCCCGTGCGCATCGCCTCCTTCGAGAGCGATCCACTGATCACGCGGCCGATCGCCTCCAACATCCTGGTCGAACTCTACCAGCATGCCGCCCGCATCGTTTCGGACGCCCGCGCCATCACCGTGCCGACGCAACTTCTGCTTTCGGGAAGTGACTGGGTGGTGCGCCACGCCCCGCAGCACGAATTCTTCGTCAATCTCGGCAGCCGGACCAAGGAGCGCCACGTGCTGCCGGGTTTCTTCCACGACACGCTGGGGGAGCGCGACCGGGCGCAGGCCCTCGACCTGATCCGGCCGTTCCTGGCCAGGCAGTTCACGGCGCGCGATGCACCGGTTGACCTGAAGCAGGCTGACATCGCCGGCTACACGCGCGACGAGGCCGACAAGCTTGCATCGCCACTGGATCTGTTGTCGCCCAGGGGCTTCTATTGGGCATTCAGCCGCGCCTCCATCCGCATGGGCGCCTGGGTCTCGTCGGGCATGAAGGCCGGCGTCACCACCGGCTTCGATTCCGGCTCAACGCTGGACTATGTCTACGAGAACAACGCGCGAGGGCTGACGCCGCTTGGCCGCTTCGTGGACCGCATCTTCCTGGAGGCCATCGGCTGGCGCGGCATCCGTCAGCGCAAGCTGCATCTGGAAGAACTGATCGGCACCGCGCTGTCGACACTCAAGGCCGCCGGCCGCGCCGCCCACATTCTCGACATCGCCGCCGGCCACGGCCGCTATGTTCTCGATGCGATCGTGAAGAGCCCCGACCAGCCGGCAAGCGTGCGCCTGCAGGATTATTCCGACCTAAATGTCGGGCTTGGCCGCAAGCTGATCGCCGAGCGGCAATTGCCGGCCAGCATCTCGTTCCAGCGCGCCGACGCTTTCGATGCCGACATGCTCGCCGCTATCGATCCGGCGCCGGACCTCGCCATCGTTTCGGGCCTTTACGAACTGTTCTCCGACAATGCCATGATCGCGCGCTCGCTTGGCGGACTGGCCCGCGCCATGCAGCGGGGCAGCCTGCTCATCTACACCAACCAGCCCTGGCATCCGCAGCTCGAGATGATCGCGCGCAGCCTGACGTCCCATCGCGGCGGACAGGCATGGGTCATGCGCCGGCGCACGCAAGGCGAAATGGACCAGCTCGTCGAAGCCGCCGGTTTCGAGAAGCTCGACCAGCGCATCGACCAATGGGGCATCTTCACCGTCTCGGTCGCACGGCGCCTGTAGGACCAGCCGAGGCATGCCGACTAACCCCGACGCTTCGCAACCCGCAGCCATCCTCGCCGCCGAACCCTATGGCCGTGTGGTCGTCAGGGCTGCATTGTGGCTGGCGTTCCTGGCGCCGTTCTTCTACCTGAGCTATGGCTTCGCCAACTGGCTGGCGTCGCGGCGCGACGATGTCGGCAGCATCGTGTTCTCCTGGGAACACAGCATCCCGTTCGTCGCCTGGACCATCGTGCCCTACTGGTCGATCAACCTGTTCTACGGCTTGTCGCTGCTGCTTAACGACAACCGGCAAGGGGTCGACCGCCTGGCCGGCCGCTATCTCACCGCGCAACTCGTCGCCGTCACCTGCTTCATTCTGTTCCCGCTGGCCGCGACGTTCGTGCGGCCGGAAACGACCGGCCTGCCGGGCTTCATGTTTGCCGTGCTTGGCGGCTTCGACAAACCGTTCAACCAGGCGCCCTCGCTGCACATCGCCCTGCTGGTGATCATCTGGGACCATTGGCGCCACCGGCTCGGTCGCCTTCTCCTGCCGCTCTGGCACGGCTGGTGCTTTCTGATCGGCGCCTCGGTGCTGACGACGTGGCAGCATCATTTCATCGACATCCCGACCGGCGCGCTGCTCGGTCTTTTCGCGCTCTGGCTGTTTCCGCGCAACGGCGAATTGCCGTTTTCAGGTGCCCGGCTGACCAGCGATGCGAAAGCCCGCCGGCTGGCACTGTCCTATGCACTGGGCGCCGTCCTTGCGCTGGCCGCCGCCGCGTTCGGCGCGCTCTTTTCAGCCGTCGCGCTCTTCCTGCTTTGGCCAGCCTTGGCGCTGGCCATCGTCGCGCTTGCCTATGCCGGGGCCGGCCCGAAAGTGTTCCAGAAATCCGCGGATGGCAGCATCACGCTCGCAAGCCGTATCCTGCTCTTGCCGTACCGACTTGGCGCCAGAATAAACATTCGGGCCTGGACGCGTAATCTTGCGTCGCAGGTGGCGGTTGCCGACGGTGTCTTTCTCGGGCGTTTTCCCACGGCAAGCGAGGCCAACGGCTTCGGCACGGTCATCGACCTCGCCGCCGAACTTGAAAGGCCGGCGGGAGTGACTTGCCGCTGGATCGCCTTACCGATGGTCGACCTGTTGCCGCCGCCGTTGATGGTGCAGCAGCAGGCAGCCGGCGCGCTGGAGAAGGCGCGCCGCGACGGCACGGTGCTTGTTTGCTGCGCGCTCGGTTTCCAGCGCAGCGCCGGCGTCGTCGCCGAATGGCTGGTGGCGACCGGCAGGGCCAGGACACCGGCCCTGGCCCGCGAGATGCTGAGCGACGCCGGCCGGCCGGTCCATCTTGTCGAGGCAACGGAGCGGGCGGCATCATGACCGGCAATGCCTATCAGCAAAGCACCGATCGCTTCGCCCTCCTGTTGATGCGGCAGGCCGCGTGGCCGGCCGCACTCGTTCTGGCCGCGAACATGCTGGCGCCCTTGGTCGCCCGGGCGCGCGGCGCCTTCGAGACCTTGCCCGCGGCCGTGGCGCTGTCGCTCGCTGCCGTCAGCGCGGTTGCGGTGCTGGCGCTGTCGGCCCTGCTGGCATTCGACGCGCTGCTGTTCCGGCTGATGGCCAGCCATGACGACGAGGCTTCAGCCGGCGCCGCGGTGGATGACATGCTGGCGCGCATGCGCCTGAAGCCGCTGCCGCCTTCCGCACGTTCGCTCGACGAACGCATGGCCGGCACGCGCCGGCTGCTGACCAGGCAACGCATAGCCCTTGGCCTGTTCGTGGCGATGCTTCTGGCGGCCGGATTTTGGGCGCCGCGATGAACAAGCTCTCGCTCAAGACCTTCACCCTGCTGCAGACGGCGACCTCCGTCGGCCTCTCGGCGCTTGCCTGGGTGGTGACCGGGGTGCGTCCGATCTGGAATGGCAGTCTGCCGTCGGACAAGCAGCGCATCTATTTCGCCAACCACACGAGCCATGGCGACTTCATCCTTTTGTCGGCGTGCCTCAACGAAAAGGAGCGCGCGATCACCCATGCCGTGGCTGCCGGCGAATATTGGGGAAAATCGCGGCTGCGCCGCTTCATCGCCGAAGACATGCTGTCGTCCGTGCTCATCAACCGGCAATGGACGAAGCCCGAGGAAAACCCGATCGAGATCATGCTGTCGGTTCTCGACCAGGGCCATTCGCTCATCCTGTTTCCCGAGGGCACCCGCAACATGACCGACGAGCCGCTGCTGCCTTTCCGCTCCGGGCTCTACAATTTGTCGATGGCACGGCCGCAGGTCGAGTTGATCCCGTGCTGGATCGAGAACATGTCGCGCGTGCTGCCCAAGGGCCAGTTCCTGCCGGTCCCGCTTTTATGCCGCGTCGTCTTCGGCGCGCCGGTGGCGATTGCCCCCGGCGAAGAGCGGCGCGCCTTTCTCGAGCGAGCCCACGCCACGCTTCTGGCGCTCAACCCGCGTCCCGAACGAGACGATTGATGCGCCACGACATCTCCATCCTGATCATCGGCCTGCTGGCGGTGCTGACGACCGCCAGCATCGTGGCCGCGATACTTTCGGCACGGGCGCCGAAGCCACTCAGCTCGACTCTGGTCAATCTCACCCAGCGTATCAATGCCTGGTGGGTGATGGTCGCACTGATGACGGTCGCCTTCTTCTTCGGCCGGTACGGCCTGACCATCCTGTTCGCGCTGATTTCCTTCGCCTCGCTGCGCGAATTCGTGACGCTGACGCACACGAGCCGGAGCGACCATTGGGTGCTGCTCGGCATGTTCGGTATCATCATCCCGTTTCAGTACTGGCTGGTCTGGACCGCCTGGTACGGGCTCTTCGTCATCTTCATTCCGGTCTATTGCTTCCTGCTGATGCCGGCCATCACCGCGTTGCATGGAGACACCGAACGCTTTCTCGAGCGGATCGCCGCGCAGCAATGGGCGGTGATGATCTCCGTCTATTGCGTCAGCCATGTTCCAGCGCTGCTGACGCTCGATGTGCCGGGCTTCGAAGGCCGCAATTTGTTGCTGATCGCCTTCCTGGTCATCGTCGTGCAAGGCAGCGACGTGCTGCAATACATCTTCGGCAAGCTGTTCGGAAAACACCGGTTTTCGCCGACCGTATCGCCGTCGAAAACCTGGGAGGGCCTGATCGGTGGAGTGGTGTCGGCGAGCCTGCTCGGCGCTCTTCTGTCGTTCGTGACGCCATTCACGCCCCTGCAGGCGGCGTGTGTCGCCTTCGTCGTCTGTTCGATGGGGTTTCTGGGTGGGCTGGTCGCCTCGGCCATCAAGCGCGACCAGGGCGTCAAGGACTGGGGCCATCTGATAGAAGGCCATGGCGGCATGATGGACCGTACCGACAGCCTGATCTTCGCTGCCCCCATCTTCTTTCACATCGTGCGCTATTTCTGGACGGTCTGAGACGGCAAGCTCTGGCCTCTTTGTTTTAACGCAATTCCCAAGGGAAAGCGCTACGCGCTTTTCCCGGGAAAACCGCTTCACACTTTTCCTGAAATTGCTCTTGCGGTCAGAGCCGGTTTCTCACGACCAGCGTGACGACGAAGAAGGCGCCGAGCGAGCTGGTGATGATGCCGATCGGCAGTTCCTGCGGCGGCAGCAGGGTTCGCGCCAGAAGATCGCTTGCCAGCAACAGCACCGCCCCGAACAGCGCACAGCTGGCGATCAGGCGCAGATGCAAGGGACCGGCCAGCGGCCGCGAGAGATGCGGGATCATAAGCCCGACAAAGCCGATGACGCCGGCGACCGAGACGAGAATTGCCGTCGAAAAGGCGGCGACGAGAAACGTCGTCCTGCGCATCCGCGCCACCGGCACGCCAAGGCTTTCGGCGGCACTTTCACCCGCCAGGAAAGCGTCCAGCCTGCGGTGGTTCCACAGCCCGTAGGCTGCAATCGTGCCGGCGCCCAAGGCGCCCAGCCAGACATTGTCCCAGCGCGCCAGCCCGAGCCCGCCCATCGTCCAGAACAGCACCGAATGGGCGGCGCGCTGGTCGCCGGCAAAAACCAGATAGTTGGTCAAGGCCGTGAACAGGAAGGAGACGGCAAGGCCGGCGAGGATCAGCCGTTCGGGTCCCTGCCCCCTCACCCGCGCGACCAGCAGCAGGACGATGCAGGCGGCCAGTATGCCGCCGGTGAAGGCAGCGACCGGCAAGGTCCAGATGCCGAAAGTGTCACCAAAGACGGTGATGACGGAAACGGCACCGGCCGCCGCCCCCGACGACAGGCCGAACAGGAAGGGATCGGCAAGATCGTTGCGGGTCACCGTCTGCAGCAACGCGCCTGTTATGCCGAGGCCGCCGCCGACACACACCGCCAGGATCGTGCGCGGCAGCCTGAGATCGACGACGATCTTGCCGACCGGGCCAGACACCTGGTGTTCGTTCAATCCGACGGCCTGGCCAAGCGAGGCGATGACGTCGGTGAGTGGGATCAGCGTCGAACCATAGGCGATCGACAGCAGCAGGAGGCCGACGATCGCCATCGTGCCCGCCACCATCGCTAGCGCGAATGCCTTGTGTCCCGAAAGCGCGCCGGATTTATGCCCAGGGGCAACAAGCATCAGAACGCTTCCGGATGCATCGCCCTGGCGATCTTGCCGATCGCCTCGATGTTTGCCGGCCCGGGCGTCAGTTCGGCATAGCGCAGCGCCACGAAGCGCTCGTTCTTGACCGCGTCCGTCTCCTTCATCGCCGGGTGCGCCTTCAAGAAATCGAGCAGTTTCTTGTAGCCGCCGCCATCCTGGTAATCGAGCAGGATGAGGAACTGCGGATTGCGCGACGCCACGGTTTCCCAGTCCGTGTTGCCCCAGCTGGTGTCCATGTCGGCCATGATGTTGTCCCCACCCGCGGCCGCGATCATGGCGCTCGGAATGGCGAATTTGCCTGATGTGAACGGCTTGTCCTCGCCGGAATCATAGAGGAATACCCGCGTCCCCTTGCGGTCGCCAACCTTGGCGATGATTTCCGCGAGTTGCGCCTTCCAGCCGGAGACAAGCTTCTCCGCGTCCGCGTCCTTGCCGAAGATCTTGCCCAGCTTTTCGACATCGCCATAGAGCAGGTCCATCGAGGCGGCCGGACGGTTCTTGTCGAGATGGACGCAGCTTTCGGTCAGCACCAGCGTCTTGATGCCGTGCGGGGCGAGCCTGTCGGGCGTCACGTCGCCACCCGGCTTCATGCCATAGTACCAGCCGGCGAAGAAGAAATCGGGCTCGACGGCGACGAGGTTTTCGAGCGTCGGGTATTTGGGCGCCAGTTCCGGGATGGAACCCTGCTCGGCCTTGAACTCGGGGCCGACCTTGTACCATCCGGTGATGCCGGTCAGGCCGACGATCGACGGCTGCAGCTTCAGCGCGAAGGCCATTTCGGCCATGTTGAGATCATGGATGACGGCGCGCTTGGGTGGCGCGTCGAAGGTCAGCGGCTTGCCGCAGCTGTCGACGGTGACCGGGAAGGCGAAGGCTGCCGGGGCCAGCAGCAAGAAGACGAGCGACAGGGCGAGGCGTTTCACGGATTTTGCTCCTTGGCTGAACAGTGTCGGATGAGGGATGGGCTCGATCAGGATGGCGGCGCGGCGCGGTTCGGAACATCGAACACCGTGAGTTCGCGGTCTTCGGTCGGATGGCGCAGGCGAAACACGTCGACGCCGAAAATCTCGCGGATCAGCTTTTGCGTCAGCGCTTCGCCGGGTGCCGCCAGCGCATGCAGCCGCGCCTCGCTCATCACCGCGACCCTGGTGGCGAAGGGCGCCACCAGGGCCAGATCGTGCAGCACCGCGATCACCGTCATGCCGAAGCCGGCTACGAGCTCGAGCAGCTCGCCGCGGGCGCGCGGATCGAGATGGTTGGTCGGCTCGTCGAGGAACAGCACTTTCGGTTGCTGCGCGATGGCGCGCGCCAGTTGGGCGCGCTGGCGCTCGCCGCCCGACAGCGAGCCGATGGTGCGGCCAAGCAGCGGCAACAGGCCGGTCCGGCGCAACGCGTCGACGACGATGTCGCGCTCCTCGCTCCTGCGTCTCAGGCCGGCATGCGGGACGCGGCCGAGCTCGACATAGTCGATCACCGCCAGCCGCGGGTCCGGCTGGTCGGTCTGGCCGACGACGGCGATATGCAGGGCCCGCTCGGCGGTCGCGATACGGTCCAGGCGGCGCCCGCCAAGCTTCACCTCGCCCGCACTTGGCCTGAGCATGCCCGACAGCATGCGCAGCAGCGTGGTCTTGCCGGCGCCATTGGGGCCGATGATGGCAAGGCGATCGCCCGAGGCCACCGACAGGCTGAAGGCGTGGACCAGATGCCGGCCATTGACCATGGCGCTGAGGTCGCGCGCTTCGAGGAGTGGCATTGTCATCGGCTGTTGCCCGGAAACTTGGCCGGCCCGGGAATGCGGGCCAGTGTCTTGCCGGCCAGTCGCGGCGGACGTTGTCCGGAATTGCACCAGCCGTCGGCGAGCGAGGCGTAAAGTCGGGCAAATCGCAGGAGATCGCCGGCGTCGGCCTCGGCGTCGATGGAGCCGAAGAGATAGGAGGCCTTGCCCGGCGCCTGGAAGGCCACCGTCAGCGGCCGCGCGCAGCCCGCCATGCATTCGACGCCTTCGACCGTGAAGCCATGCGCCACGGCGGGTTCATGGCAGGCTGCGAGCCGGGAGCGCAAATCCACGCACAGGCTTTCGCCCGACCTGATGCCGGTCGGAACGTCGCGGCAAAGCGTGCACACGATGATACGATGATCGATGGCGCCGTCCAACTTTCCGTCACTTTCAAAACTGGCGACGGAAGGATGTTGGCGAGCCGGCCGACAAGACCGACGTCCACGCCTCCTCCCGGCACACCCCGTCCGGTCAACTCAGTTGATGGCAGGTCTCCTGGCTCGCGGGTCTCGGCGCAATCCAGCCTTCCCAGCCTTGCCGGCCAGTGGCATGTCGGATCTTGCTCACCGCTTACAGTTGCGGGGGCAGCCACGGCCTCGACCTTTTGAGGTCTCACCGTGTTCCCTTTTCACCCCTTGCCTTTCGGCGCGGGGGCCATCACGCACCCACCGTAGATTTCCGTCGATCGCATCGCAATGAGTTTTTTGCGACGCCGTCGCCACATGCTCCATATGTAATAACATTACGTTTGAAGCGATGTTTCGCGGCGATGTCAACCCCTGTCGTCGCGCAATGCGGCTTCGGCGCGGCTGCGGTTTTCAGCCGCGAGCGGTCACCAGGCAGGAGGCATGACACCTGGCCGCGGTCGCCGAGGAACCGGCCTATAGCTTTCTGAAAAAGCCTGACAGAATATTCGGACCCGCTTCGCCCGGCCGCAGTCTGATCTCGTCTTCAAAGCAATTCAGCGTCACGCATTCGAAGCCGTAATGCTCGAGGAGCGCCACCAGCGAGTCACGGTCGAAATGGTGCAGGTGCTCGTTAGGCAGACGCATGCGCCACGTCCGAAACCACGCTTCGCCGTCGGCGCCGAGTTCACGCCAGCGGCAGTAAGGGACGGCGATGGCCAGGTGGCGGCTCTGAAGGCGGGCGAGGAAACCCAGATCCGGAATGTGCTCGAGCACGTCGAACATGGCGACGAGATCCCACGAGCCGGCGAGCGCCTCGTCCCAATCGACAAAGCGGACGCCCTCGGGCAGCGGAAATCTGGTGATGTCGCAGCCGGCACAGTCGGCAACCCCGGTAATTTTGGCGGCCTCGACAAAGGTGCCGGTGCCATAACCAATCTCCAGCACGGATCGAGGTATCTCACCGGTGACCCCCAGCACCCAGCCAAGCCGCTGATAGCCGAGCTTGATGGTCCGGTCGCTCAGATCCTCGTAATAGGAAATGTACTGCTTGTCGTATTTGATCGGCGTGACGTCGATCTGGTGAATCACGCCAAACCGGTCGGCCTCGTAATTATCCAGCATTCGCGCCCCCTTGGGATTACGGATCCTTACATGACGGGGCTAAACGCAAAGTAAGCGACTGGGGTGGCGGGCCGAAGCTGGCACGAGCACGACCAGATCTAGCAATAGCAAAAAAGCAAGGCCCCGCGCGGGGCCCTGCTGTCTCAACCTCAGCGCCGAGCGCTAATCGCCCTTCACTTCCCCATCAGCTGCTTGGCATTCTCCGCCGTGATCGCCGTCGTCTCGACCGTTACCGTCGGCTCCACCGAGGTCGAGCAGTCGAGCAGGATCTTCTTCGACATCTCGATCGCTTCCTTCGCACCCGTCGGGTAGGTGAAGGTTGCCGCCCAGTCGCCCTTGGCGACGGCCTCGATGCCGCCGGCCGGTCCAGGCAGGCCGTCGGTGCCGATGATCTTGACGTCCTTGCCGGCTCCCTTGGCGGCAAGCAGCGCGCCGGCCGCCATCATGTCGTTGGAGGCATAGAGCACCTTGATGTCGGGATGCGCCTGCAGCATGGCGGCAAAGGCGGTCTGGGCTTTGTCCGGCACCCAGTCGGCGGCCTGCTCGGCGACGACCTGGATCTTGGCATTCCCCTTGACGCCGTCCTTGAAGCCGTTCAGCCGCTCCACCGCCGGCGTCGAGCTCGGCAAGCCTTCCAGCACCGCCGCCTCGCCGCCATCCGGCAGCAAGGTCTTGGCGGTGTATTTGCCGGCCTCGAGCGCAATCTTGTAATTGTCGCCGCCGATGAAGGCGGTGTAGTCCTTGCCGGGATCGCCGACCGTCTTGCGGTCGAGCTCGATGACCGGGATGCCGGCATCCATGGCGCGCTTCACCGCCGGCGTCAGCGGTGCCGCCTCGAAGGGCGAGATCAGCAGCAGATCGACTTTCTGGGTGATGAAATTGTCGACCTGCGAGGTCTGCGTGTTGACGTTGCCGGCGCCGTCGGCGATCTGCAGAGTGAAGCCCGGCACGGCCTTGGCCGCCGCCGTCAGTTCGTCATTGACATGCTGGCGATAGGGTTCGGCGTTGTTGGCCTGCGAGAAGCCGATGATGAACTGGCCGTCCTTGGCGCAGGCCTTGACCATCGGGTCGGCGGCCTGGGCGGCTCCTGCAATGCACAGGCCCGCGCCTGCCAGAAGCACGGCATGAAGCGTGTTCCTCGTTCCTTGTCTTGTGGTTTTCATACTCGCTCTCCTCCTCGTCGGGCCGGGGGGCCAGACCTTGGTTTGACTTCGACTTTGTTGCCGCCTTCCTCCTAACGACCCAACCCCTCGCGGCGGCGAACGAGGGATTGAAGCACCGCCGCCAGCACGATGATCGCGGCGGTCGCGAGCAACTGCATGGCGGGCGTGATGTTGTTCAGCTGCAGGATGTTGGCGAGCGCGCCGAGCATGATGGTGCCGGCAACGGTGCCGACCATCGAGCCGGCGCCGCCAAACAGGCTTGTGCCGCCGATGACCACGGCGGCGATCGCGGTGAGCTCGTAGCCCATGCCGTCATTGGCGCTGCCGAAATTGAACTGGCCGGCATGGACGATGCCGGCAAGGGCCGAGGCAAAACCGGTGATGGCATAGACCGAGATCTTCACCATCGAAACGGGCACGCCCGAAATTCGCGCCGCGCGCTCATTGCCGCCAACGGCAAAGACATAGCGGCCGAAGCGCGTCGTGTTGAGCACGATCGTTGCGATCGCGGCAAAGACGATAAAGACGATGGTGGCGACCGGCACGGTGTTGTTGAACAACCGCTCGCCGAGGATCGCGAACACCGGCGGTGCCAGGCCCGGTCCGTCGCCATAGGAAATGTTGATGTACTGGTTACCCGAGACGACCAGCGCCAGGCCGCGCGCCGCCTGCAGGCCGGCGAGCGTGACGATGAACGGCTCCAGCCGGAAGCGGGTGGAGATGGTGCCCTGGATGGCGCCGAAGACGATGCCCATGATAAGCACGGCGAGGATGGTGGGAATGAGCCCGAAGCCACCCGAGATCATCATCGATGCGGTGACGACGCTGGACAGCCCGAGCACCGCGCCAACCGACAGGTCGATGCCGGCGGTGATGATGACGAAAGTCATGCCGATGGCGATGATTCCGGTCTCCGAGACGGCGCGCACGATGTTGGCGATGTTGTCGGGATCGAGGAACAGGATCTGGCCGTGCCGGCGCGGCGAGAAGATGATGCCGCCGATCGCCACCACCACCAGGCCGATCAGGCTCTGGAAGCGCACCACAAGGGCGAGCGGATCGCGATGCTTTGGCGCTGCCGCCGGCACAGCCGGGCTCGCTGCCACCGAAATCTTCTGTTCAGACATCAGGCCTCCCTGCCATTTGCCGCGTCAAGCACTGTGTGCTCGTCGACGCCGCCGATGAATTCCGCCACGTTGCGCCCCTGGCGCAGCACCACGATCCGGTCGCACAGGCCGATGAGCTCCGGCATCTCGCTGGACGCGACCAATATGCCGAGCCCCTGCGCCGCCAACTGCCTCAGCCGCGCGTAGATCTCGCCCTTGGCGCCGACATCGACGCCGCGAGTCGGCTCGTCGAGCAGCAGCAGACGGGGATTGCCGAGGATCTCCTTGGCCAGCACCACCTTCTGCTGGTTGCCGCCGGAAAGCGCGCCGACGGCGATGTCGGGATTCTTCGGCCTGATATCGAACTGGCCGAAGGACTGCTTTACCGCATCCGCCTGGCGGCGCTGCGACATCAGGCCGAGGGGCGAGATGCGGCGGATCACCGACATCACCAGGTTGAGGCCCACCGCCATTCTGAGCATCAGCCCGCTGCCGCGCCGGTCGTCGGTGACGAAGGCGATGCCGGCCGCGCGGGCCGCCCTGATCGAATCCAGCCTTACAGGCCGGCCATCGATGGCGACCTCGCCTTCCCAGCGGCCGGACAGGCCGGTGCCATAGAGCGCGCTGAGCAATTCGGTGCGCCCAGCCCCCATGATGCCGGCCAACCCGACGATCTCGCCCGCCTTGACGTCGAGCGAGACGCCGCTCGGCGGCTGCCAGCCGGCGCTTTCATGGGCGAGCCTGAAGCTGGCATCGCGCAAGCTGAGCAGCGTCTTGCCGGCCTTCGTCGACCGCTCGGGATAAAGCTCATCCAGCGGCCGGCCGACCAGAAGCCGGACCAGTTCGGCCTGCGGCGCGTGCGGCTCGGTGACGCCGGCGACGCGACCGTCGCGCATGACCGTCACCCGGTCGGCGATCTGCGGTACCTCCTCTAGGCGATGCGAGATGTAGACGATGCCGACGCCGCTGGCGGCGAGCTTGCGCATGATGTCGAACAGCCTGTCGACCTCACCTACCGTGAGTGCCGCCGTCGGCTCGTCCATGATCAGCACGCGCGAGGCGTAGGACAGCGCCTTGACGATCGCCACGACCTGGCGCTGGCCGATCGACAGGTTCGCCACCATGCTGGCCGGATCGATGGCCAATTCGATGGCTTCGAGACGCTTGCGCGCTTCGCTGCGCATTGCCGGCACGTCGAGGAAACCACCCGGCCGCATCAACTCGCGGCCAAGGAAAAGGTTGGCGGCGACGTCGAGCGTCGGCACCAGGTCGAGTTCCTGGAAGATCGTGGCGATGCCGGCCGCCTGCGCCTCGCGCGGGTTGTTGAAGGCTACCTGCTTGCCGTCGATGTGGATGGTGCCCTCGTCCGGCGTGTAGACGCCCGACAACAGGTTCATCAGCGTCGATTTGCCGGCGCCGTTTTCGCCAAGCAGGGCATGGATCTCGCCCGCCTTGAGGTCGAAGTCGACGCCGCGCAGCGCCTGGACGCCGCCGAAGCGCTTGACCGCGCCGGTGACGGAAAGCAGCGGCGCGCTCATGCCGACCTCATGGGGCTGACCTCATGGGAGGCCGGCCTCGCGCAGGACTCTCGCACCTGCAGCGCCGCCCGCAGCCGCACCGCCTGCGGCTCCAGGTCGGTCGATGCGATGCGAGCGCACAGCAGGGCGGCCGCCTGCCGTCCGATCTCGGTGCAGGGTTGCGCGACCAGTGTCAGCCGCGGCTCGAAGCAATCGGCCCATTCGAAGTCGTCGAAGCCGGCGAGCGAGAGGTCGCCGGGGATGGAGAGCCCCCTCTCGCGGACGGCGCGAACTGCCCCGATGGTCGTCATGTTGTTGCCCGTGACCAATGCGGTGGGCGGCGATGGCAGAGACAGGATCGCATGGGTCGATGCGGTCGCGCTCGCCGTGTCGACATTCTCCGGCGAGACATAGTGCGGCAGGCATTCAAGTCCATTGGCGACCAGCGAGGCGCGAAAGGCCTCGACGCGTTCGCGCGTCGTCGCCAGGCCCGGCTGGCCGGCGATATAGCCGACGCGCTTGTGGCCGAAGGCGGCGACATGGTCGATCAGCGCGCGCATCGATGACTGGTTCTCGACGCCGATCTGGTCGAAGCGCTCGTCGGCGAAACGGTCGATGAGCACGCAGGGCAGCTTCTTCTCGGCCAGGTAATCGATAGCGCGCTGCGGCGCGCCCGACGGCGCCAGGATGACACCGTCGACGCGACGCTGGTGGAACGCGCGCACCACCGAAAGCTCGCGGTCGGGGTCCTCCTGCGTGTCGGAGAGGAAGACCATGAGGCCGAGGCGCGCGCATTCGGCCTCCACCGCGCAGATGATGTCGGTGAAATAAGGGTTGGAAATCGCCGAGATCGCCAGGCCGACGCTGTTGGTCGAGGCCACTTTCAGTGACCGCGCCAGCTCGTTGGGCTGGTAGCCCATCGCGGCGATCGCGTCATTGATGAGCCGCGCCTTCTCCGGCGAGACAAAGCGGGTGCGGTTGATGACATGCGAGACGGTCGAAACCGATACGCCGGCGCGGCGCGCGACCTCAGCCATTGTCGGCATGGCGGCTCAAATGGAGTGCTGGCAAGCGCTCCTCCCTGATGATGCGTTCCAGTCCGCTCTCATTGGCTTTGGCGGATTTCGGCAGAGCATATTGTCATCGAAACGTTTGCGCAATCGATTCGATGACTTTGTTCGACGAAATTCGCGCGCTGCGCAATTTCGATCAAATTGCCACGGAAGAAAGCGGCAAGATGGTCCGACCCAATGCGAGAAGCCCATGAACCCGACCGAGAAAGCGCTGTGGTTTGTCGAAAGCCATCTGCCGGAGGCGATCTCGCTCGACGACGTCGCTCAAAGCAGCGGTGTATCGCGCTTTCATGTGACGCGCGCCTTCGGTGCCGCCACCGGCCGCTCTGTCATGGGCTATATGCGCGCGCGCCGGCTGACCGAGGCGGCACGCAGGCTCGCCGACGGGGCGCCCGACATCCTCTCGGTGGCGCTCGATGCCGGCTACAACTCGCATGAGGCCTTCACCCGGGCCTTCCGCGACCAGTTCGGCACGACGCCGGAACTGGTGCGAGCGCAAGGCTCGACCAAGACCCTCGACCTCGTGGAGCCGATCCTGATGGACCAGTCCTTTCTTGCCAAGCTCGAACCGCCACGCTTCGAGACCAGCCGGCCGTTCCTCATCGCGGGGCTCGGCGAGCGCTACAGCTGCGAGACCAGCGCCGCCATTCCGATGCAATGGCAACGCTTCGGCCCCTTTATCGGCAACATTCCGGGCGAGACCGGTGACGTCGCCTATGGCGTCTGCGTCAACGGCGACGATGCCGGCAATTTCGACTACATCGCCGGCGTCGAGGTCTCGGACTTTTCCGACCTTCCCGGGGAATTCAGCCGCGTGCGCATACCGGCTCAGAAATATGCGGTGTTTTCGCATCGCGAGCACATTTCGACCATCCGCCGCACCGTCAACACGATCTGGAACAAATGGCTGCCAGGCTCCGGACACGAAATAGCGGACGCGCCGGAATTCGAACGCTATGGCCCGGAGTTCGATCCGCGCAGCGGCAATGGCGGACTGGAGATCTGGATACCGATCAAGGGTTGATCGGCGCTATAATTCCAAATCCCATGTCTGCCCGACCAGATCCTTGCCGAAGGAATGGTGGCGCTCTTCGTCGATCAGATTGAAGCCCGCCGCCTGATAGATGCGGCGCGCCGAGCCCAGTATATCGTTGGTCCAAAGCGTCAGCGTCTTGTAACCTTTGGCTCGCGCGAAGGCGATGCACTCGTCGACCAAGCGCCCGCCGATGCCAAGGCCGCGTGCCGAAGGCTCAACATAAAGCAATCTGAGCTTCGCCACCTCGGGCGACTTGCGCACGACGAAGACCGAACCGACGACCTCGCCATCGCGCTCGGCGATCCAGCTGCGCTCCCATTTCGGGTCGAAGGATTTGACGAAGGCCGCGAGGATTTCGGCGACCAGCGCCTCGTAGGTTTCGTCCCAGCCATAATCCTGCGCGTAGAGCATCCCTTGCCGGCGGGTGATCCAGCCGATGTCGCCGATCTGCAGCGGCCGCAGCAGATAGGGAATTTTCGGCTCTGCGCTTTCGTCCAGCAGTGCCTGGATAGTCCGCATGGACTTCACCAGCCGGTCCTGTTCCGAAACAGGCAGCCGATCGAGCAAGGCCGCGACCTGGTCATGCGAATCCTTGTTCAACGGCGCAAATGCATTCCTGCCCGCCGGCGTCAGCGCAATCGAGGATTGCCTGGCATCCGAAACCAGCGTCGACCTGGAGATGAGGTCATGGCGTTCGAACTTCTTCAGCAAACGGCTGACATAGCCGGCGTCGAGACCGAGATCGCGCCCAAGGTCGGTCGCGGTCAAACCGTCGCGGTGCGCCAGCTCGTAAAGCACGCGCGCCTCGGTCAGTGAGAAGGCGCTTTTCAGCAACCCTTCGTCGAGCAGGCCGATCTGGCGGGTGTAGAAGCGGTTGAAAGCCCGCACCGCATCGATCAGCTGCTTGTTCGGCGCTTCGTTCTTGGGGTGATGGTGAATCGTCATGGTCATCTCCTGCCTTCACAGGATCAACCATTTACTTGACTTAGTCAACTATATCGACCTACCCGACGCGATCACATCATCGGCAACACCGGCCAACGATCAACGATCCTGCCCTGGGAAAGCACCGCGATCGGCCCGAATTGCTGCAGCACGGCCTCGCTCTGCGTCGGCCGCAGGAACGCGTAGTCGCCTGGTTTGGCGACGCTATCGGCAGGCAGGCCCATGAATTGCTGGTTGGAAGACAGGCCGAGCAGGCGATTCGTCCTCATGCCCTCGGGAAAGACCGGTTCGGCCATCCATTTGCCGCCATAGAGATAGCAGCCCTTGCGGGGGAACCGGCCGAGCGCCTGCAGCAGGCGGGAAACAGCCGGCGGACCCGGCAGCATCGGCTCGGCCATCTTCAGGATCGGCGTCGCGATGAAGGCCGCCGGCTGGAAACCGTCGAGGCCAGGCGTGTCGAAATCGCTGGGCAGCACGAAGGCCGACCCCATCGACACTTCATTGGCAATGCCGCCGTGATGCAGCAGCGCGGTCTTGCTGCCGCCAATGTTCAGGATGCGGCGCCGGTCCGGGCCGAGGCGCGCCACGAAAGCGGCGGCCCGCTCCGAAGCCTGCGCCAACGCCTTGGCCGGCCCGCCGAACAGGCCGGGAATATGCGGCGCGTGCGCCTCATAGGCCATGACGCCTTCGCAGCGCAGTCGTTTGTGGGCCGCCATGGCGCTTAACGCTTTCGACAAGGCCTCCGGGTTGGCGAAGCCGCCGCGATGCAGCCCGACATCGATCTCGAAGGCGATGCGCAGTTCGATATCGAGTTCGATCGCGAGAGCGCCGTATTCCGCCAGTCTTTCGTCACTGTCGATCAGCCAGCAGACGCGCGACCAGTCGGCGCCACCCTTCACCAGTGCCGCCCTGGCCGCCCCGATCGGCATCGGCTTGCCGAACAGGAGACCCGCATCCGGAAACGCCTCCAGCACCGCCTCACTGATCGGTGGATGAAAGGTCATGAAGCGGCCGGTTCCGAGCGTCTTGCCGATATGCGCAAGCAGCGGCAGGCAAGCGAGCGACTTGTCGACCAGCCGCACGGCAAGACTCGGGTCAAGCCTGGCTTTGACCAGCGCAATGTTGCCATCCAGCCGGTCGAGGTCGAGCAGCAGGCAGGGCTGGAAGATGCCGGCGGTCTTCAGTGCTTCGGAGAGCGCGGCAAAGTAGGCACTCATCGTTCGATGCCAAAAGGACTGGGTTCGATGCCAAAAGGACTGGGTTCAATGCCGAACAGCCCTGCCATGTAGGGCGAGACGAATCGGTTTTGCGGATCGATGTCGCGGCGAACCGCCATGGCGTCGTCCCAACGGGGATAGAGCTTCTTGAAATCCGCCGCCTTCAGGCTGTGCATCTTGCCCCAATGCGGCCGGCCGCCATACCTGCGGAAGATCGGCTCGGCCGCCTGCATGAAGGGCAACGGATCGCTCGCCGCGTCGTGGTGGACGGCGATCGAACAGGTCGGCCTGTTGTAGAAGGGCGAGAGCCAGAACCGATCAGCCGCGACGCTGCGCACCTCCATTGGGAAATAGACTTCGGGAAAGTGCTTTTCGGTGAGCGCGATGATCTCGGCCAGCGCCTTCGGCCCCTCCTCGAAGGGAAGGTGATATTCCATCTCGTTGAACTTGGTCTGGCGGTCGCTGGCATAGACGTTGAGCCAGTCCTGCACATAATCCTCGGCCGGCACTTTCGCGACGGCACCGAGGATCAGGCGGCGGCGCAGTGACGGCAGCCAGGCGAGCCCGGTGCGCAACCGGCGCAGCGTGCGCAAGGAGCCTTCGTCATCGTCGGTCGGGCGCGTGGTGGTCGCCTCGGTGCTGAAGTCGCTGGCGATGAACTGCGCGTAGCCGGAAAACGGAATGTAGTAGAATTCGGCCGAGCGGTGCGCGGTCATCATCTTTTCGAAATCGCGCAGCATGTCGCCGATCGGCAGCACCCATTTGCGGCGGCGCAGCCGGTAGGTCGCGATGTTGTTCAGCGTCACTTCGCTCAGGACACCGAAGGCACCCAGCGCGACGCCGATGGCGTGGATCATGTCCTGATCCCCTGCCCTGGTGAAGTCGCGGACCTTGCCGAGCCCGTCGACGATCTGCACCGTCTCCAATTGCGTGTGATAGGCGCCGAGCGTCGGCCCCGAGCCGTGGGTGGCGGTTCCCAGCGCGCCGCCGATTGCCTGGCGGTCGATGTCGCCCATATTGGGCAGGCCCTGGCCGATGCCGTGCAGGATGTGCATGAGCGAACCGAGCCGCGTCCCTGCCTTCACGCGTGCCTGATGCTTTTCAGCGTCATGCGAGACCAGCCCTTCCAGTTTTTCCAGAGACAGGATCGTGCCCTCGGATTCCACCAGTGGGGTGAAGGAGTGACCGGCACCGACGACACGGACCGGGCCGGGCGCGGTGCGAACGAGGTCACCAACTTCGCTGGCATCGGCGGGGCTGGCGATCAGCCGCGGCGCGGCAGTGACAAAACCGGACCAGTTGCTCCAGATGTTCGACATGGCGCTCACGCAACAACCCGGCGACGCCGCGCCACGAGGATGAACAGGCCAAGCAACAGCACACTGGCCAAGGCACTGCCGGCAGCGAATTCCGGAACCGGGCGGAAATCCTTGCCGTCGATGAGCAGCGACGCCGCAACCGGCCCGATCGCCAGGCCGAAGAGCTGCGCGGCCGGCACCAGGAGCACGGCGGTGCGGGTGTCATCGGCCGTGATCGCCAGGCGGATCTGGTAGGGCACGATGAACAGGAGAATGAAACCCATGACCAGGGCGGCGACCCAGAAGGTGGTGAGGCCAGGTCCGCTGGCCAGCACGAGCGAGGCGACAAGCGCGACAGTGCCAATGAGTGCGATGGCAACCCGATAATCGATGCGCGCCTCGAACACGGTCGCCGTCATCGCGCCCAGGACCTGAACCGCCAGGCTGGCCGAGACGATCAGGCCGACTGTGCGGCCGTCAATGCCGAATTGGGCGCCAACCGGTTCCAGAAACGCCCAGACCGAGCCGAAGAACATGAAGTAACAGAAGACGCACAACAGGGCGGTAATCGAAGGAATCGTCAGCACATTGGCGAGGTTCTCGTCCTTGGGCAGAATGGCGTAATCGGTGGGGACGACGAAGGCGACGATGAGCGACAGGACGCAGACGACCGCGAGAATGAGGAAGCCGCCGGCCGATCCGGCGGCCGGGATGACATAAAGCGCCAGCAGCAGGGCAAGCGCGCATTGCGCCAGCGTCTGCATGGTGACGAAAAAGCCGCCGATGCGTTCGGCGCGCCGCGAACGGGCGATCAGCTCGGTGGCGACCGCGACAAGCCCGCCTTCGGCAAGGCCGGCCAAGGCGCGTGCCGCCATCAATGCATTGGCCCCGGCGGCATAGGCCGTCCAGACATTCGCCAGCGCCAGCAGGAGCAGCAGCACCGCACTTTTCCAGCGCATGTTGCGGGCCGATAGCAGCATCGCGACGATCGCCGAACCGATGGCAATGGCGATCATCTCGGCGGTGGCGACCAGCGCCAGTTCGTCGCCGCTGACATGGCCCTCCGTGTAGAGAGCGCCGAGCAGCACTGGCTGCAGGCCGAGAATGAGCAGGCCGACCGAGCCGATCCACAGCGCCGAGGCAAGCTGCCCGCCGGTCGGATTGCCGACCAGCCAGTCGCCGCTTCCGGCATGCGCGTCACCAGATGCCAAAGCCGCCTCCCAACGTCCCTTGTCGCACGGCAAAAAAACTGACAATCTGTCAGTATTTTAGAAACTGATACTTGATCATATTTTTTGTCAACCAGAATTTGGCAATTCGTGCGAAAGACCGGTGTATGGTGGAAGCAAGGCGAACAGCGACCGAACCGAGGCGCAAGCCCAAGCAGGAGCGCAGCCGCGAGCGCATCGATGCCATCTTGTCGACGACCATGCGGCTGATCGGCGAGAAGGGCATCGACGCCGTCACCATGAAGGAAGTCGGCGCGTTGGCGGGCGGACCAATCGCCACCGTCTATCACTACTTCCCCAACAAGTCGGCGATCCTGGCGATGCTCTATGAGCGGTTTTCGGAGGTGAGCCGCGCGCGATTGACTGATATCCTCGCCGATGTCCGCGAAGCCAAGGACGTCATCGCCGCCGCCGACCGGTTGCTTGACGACTACCTCGGCCGCGTCGCCGGCGATCCGGCCATCCAGGACCTGCAGAACGCCATCCAGGCCGACAAGGCGCTGAAGAATCTCGACATCGCCGAAACCCGGCATCAGGCCAGGATGTTCTGCGACCAGGTCACCACCTTGATCGAGCCGGGCAAGCATGAGCAGTTCGAACGCATGGTCCTGTTGATCTTCCAGCTCGCCGGTGGCGTGGTGCGCCTGGCGCTCGCGCAGGGCCAGCCGGAAGGCCGCCGGACCATCGAGGATTACCGGTCGATCATCCACACGCAGTTGCGGTTGTTTCTCTAAGCCGCAATCCGTGGAAAAAATTACCGCCTTTCGAGGCTGCCGCGCGCCTTGACTCTCGCAGGTCGGCGGCCTATTTCAGCGCCACGTTAGCACTCGCCCTTGGTGAGTGCTAACTATATGTCCGGCTTCGCCGGACGGAGGAACTGTTTCTCACCGTTCTCATTCGAGGAAGAAAAAATGGCAAAGTCGAAGTTCCGCCCGCTTCATGACCGCGTGGTCGTTCGCCGGGTCGAATCCGAATCCAAGACCGCCGGCGGGATCATCATCCCGGATACGGCCAAGGAAAAGCCGCAGGAAGGCGAGATCATCGCCGTCGGCTCCGGCGCGCGCGACGAAAGCGGCAAGCTGGTCCCCCTGGACGTCAAGGCTGGCGACCGCATCCTGTTCGGCAAGTGGTCGGGCACCGAAGTCAAGCTCAATGGCGAAGACCTTCTGATCATGAAGGAATCCGACATCATGGGCATCATCGGCTGATCATCGGCCTCACCGTCAACTGAATTCCGGGCTTTATCGCAAGCCCCTGCCAGGAGCTAAAAATGGCTGCTAAAGACGTAAAATTCTCCCGTGATGCCCGTGAGCGCATGCTGCGCGGCGTCAACATCCTCGCCGATGCGGTGAAGGTCACGCTCGGCCCCAAGGGCCGCAACGTCGTCATCGACAAGTCGTTCGGCGCCCCGCGCATCACCAAGGACGGCGTCACCGTCGCCAAGGAAATCGAGCTTGAGGACAAGTTCGAGAACATGGGCGCGCAGATGGTCCGCGAAGTTGCTTCGAAGACCAACGACATCGCCGGCGACGGCACCACGACCGCGACGGTTCTGGCGCAGTCGATCGTCCAGGAAGGCCACAAGTCGGTTGCCGCCGGCATGAACCCGATGGACCTGAAGCGCGGCATCGACCTGGCCGTCACCGAGGTCGTCGCGGCGCTCGGCAAGGCCGCCAAGAAGATCAAGACCTCCGAGGAAGTCGCCCAGGTCGGCACCATCTCGGCCAATGGTGACGAGTCGGTCGGCAAGATGATCGCGGAAGCGATGCAGAAGGTCGGCAACGAAGGCGTCATCACCGTCGAGGAAGCCAAGACCGCCGAGACCGAACTTGAAGTCGTCGAAGGCATGCAGTTCGACCGCGGCTATCTCTCGCCCTACTTCGTCACCAACGCCGACAAGATGGTCGCTGATCTCGAGGACGCCTACATCCTCCTCCACGAGAAGAAGCTCTCCAACCTGCAGGCAATGCTGCCGGTTCTCGAAGCCGTCGTGCAGACCTCCAAGCCGCTGCTCATCATCTCGGAAGACGTCGAAGGCGAGGCCCTGGCCACGCTGGTCGTCAACAAGCTGCGTGGCGGCCTGAAGATCGCCGCCGTCAAGGCTCCGGGCTTCGGTGATCGGCGCAAGGCCATGCTGGAAGACATCGCCATCCTCACCGGTGGCCAGGTCATCTCGGAAGACCTCGGCATCAAGCTTGAGAATGTCGGCCTCAACATGCTCGGCCGCGCCAAGAAGGTGTCGATCTCCAAGGAGAACACCACCATCGTCGACGGCGCCGGCAAGAAGGCCGAGATCCAGGGTCGCGTTGCCCAGATCAAGCAGCAGATCGAAGAGACCACTTCGGACTACGACAAGGAGAAGCTGCAGGAACGTCTCGCCAAGCTGGCGGGCGGCGTTGCGGTGATCCGCGTCGGCGGTGCGACGGAAGTCGAAGTCAAGGAAAAGAAGGACCGCGTTGACGATGCGCTGAACGCGACCCGCGCGGCCGTGGAAGAAGGCATCGTTGCCGGCGGTGGCGTGGCCCTGCTGCGCGCTTCGGCCAACATCAAGGCTGCCGGCGCCAATGCCGACCAGGCCGCTGGCATCAACATCGTGCGTCGCGCTCTGCAGGCTCCGGCCCGCCAGATCGCCTCTAACGCCGGTGCGGAAGCCTCGATCGTTGCCGGCAAGATCCTTGAGAACAAGGGCGCGACCTTCGGCTACAACGCCCAGACCGGCGAATATGGCGACATGATCGCCATGGGTATCGTCGATCCGGTCAAGGTTGTCCGCACGGCTCTCCAGGACGCGGCCTCGGTCGCCGGCCTGCTCGTCACCACCGAAGCCATGATCGCGGAGGCTCCGAAGAAGGAGTCGGCTGGCGGCGGCATGCCTGGCGGCATGGGCGGCGGCGGCATGGGCGGCATGGGCGGCATGGACTTCTAAGAAGTCCATAAAGCACGCCCATGAACTTACATTGCTCGAGCCCGCAAGCGGGCTCGAGTGGCGGCATGGACTTCTAATCCAAGCCACCTGGCTTATGCATACGAAAGGGCGGCAGCGATGCCGCCCTTTTTCATTGCCTCCTGCAACGGTAGCGACCATCGAGGTCTGCACCACTCGACGGGGCACTCGCTCCTTTCTTGAGCAGTTTTCCAGCAAAATCAGAGGTTTCGACTAAGCTTTGACGGCGCTAGGTGAATTTGTCAGACAATATTTTTTAACACATTCGCGATTACTAAAGGGCGGGAGCATGGCGAGGTTGCTCCGCGTACGGCGTGTCGGGTAACCATCGATGCAATTTTTCCGGCGATTTTTGCGAAACCGCGACGGCAACGTGCTGATCATCTCGGCACTGGTGATGCCGGTCCTGATCGGCATGGCCGCCCTGGTGACCGAATATGGCGCAGCCCTCGTCGAGCGCGCCGACAATCAGCGCGTGGCCGACCTGTCGGCCTATGCGGGCGCCCTCGCCTACAATGTGAACAAGTCCACCTCGCAGATGACTGCTACCGCCGTCGGCGTCGCGGTGCTCAACGGCGTTCCCGCCGCCAATGTACAGGTGAGCCTGGTCGCCTCCCCGAAAACGATCGGCGTCAACGCGGTTTCGGTGTCGATCAACACCTACAGGACGCTGTTCCTGGCACGCGTCCTGAACGATCGCCAGCAATTGCAGATCTATGCCAATTCGGTGGCCGAGCTTGGTGCGCAGCCGCAAACGCCCGGATGCATGCTCGCGCTCGACGGCACGCAGACCGGCCTGACGCTGAGCGGCGGTACCTCGATCTCGGCGCAGAAATGCACCGTCTCTTCCAACAACACGGTGACCGTCCCCTGCGGCACCAGCATTTCGGCGCTCGGCGTCAACTACAATTCCGCCGCTGCCCCGAGCCAGCCTTGCAACGGCATCACCGGCCCAGGCGGGGCGACCGCGGTGATCACCAAGAAATCCACCCCCGACCCGCTGGCCGGCAATGCCGCGGTCACGGCCGCCGTGGCCCGTATTGCAACGGTTGCGGCGCTTTCGACGACAGCCGCGCCAACAGCGCCAACCACTCCCAACGGCAACAACATCGACTTCGGCTGGAACACAGGCCCCACCCAAGGCCAGGCGAACGCGCTCGGCTGCACCGCCAGCTGGGCATCGTCGTCATCGACCTGGACGCTGGACTGCGGCGGCAAAACCACGGTCAACCTGGGCACCGTCACCATCGGCGGCGGCATCAACCTCAACTTCGCTACAAGCGGCGCGGCAACGACAGTTTACAATATCGCCGGCGATCTCACGACCAGTGCCACCACCAATTTCGGGCCAGGCACCTACAACTTCGCCAAGACCCTCACCACGGCCGGAACCACGACGTTCGGGGCCGGCACCTACAATTTCGGCAAGCAGGTGACCGCCGCCGGCACGACGACCTTTGGCGCCGGCACGTTCAACTTCGCCAAGGGGCTGACCACCGGCTACGGCACCACCACCTTCGGCGCCGGCACCTTCAAGATCGGCCGCAGCGACACTGCCTGCAACGGCTCGGGACAGGTCAGCATCTGCAACGCGTCCGCCTTGACCTTTGGTGGACCGAGCACTTTCGAGCTCCCCGGCGGCTATACCAACACCGGAACGCTCACCTTCGGCTCGGGCACGACCAATTCCTACAAGATCGGGCCAGGCAGCAATGGCGACGCGATCACGCTCGGCGGCGGTTCGACAACGATCATGGCCGATGCGACGGGCGCCAGCAGCGTTTTCCAGGTCATCGGCAATGTGAACGGCGGCGGCGGCGGCAGCTGCTTTGTGGTCCCGGTCGCGGCGCAGCACGACATCGCCGGCAACTTCATCGGCTCGGGCGCCATTTTGCTCGGCGCCGGCGTCTACACCGTGGACGGCTATTTCGCGCTGGGCGGCAATGGCGGCGGCAGCGCCAACTGCAACGGCAGCACGATCAGCGTCAGCGGCGCCAATGTGACGCTTGTCCTGTCAGGCAAGGCCAAATCCAGTTCGGGAAGTTGTAACGGCTATGTTTTCTGCGTGGCCGCCGGCTATAGCAACATCGCGCTCACCGCACCCCAGTCGGGAGCGACGGCGAAGCTGGCGGTGATCGGCCCCACGGGCAGTTCCAACACCGGCGGCGCGACCTTCGCCGAAGGCGGCTCCAACGCCCAGATATCGGGCGCATTCTATTTTCCCTATGGCCCGATCATCATGAATGGCGGCTCGAGCGTGCTGGGATCGAACACCGACCCGAGCAAGTGCCTGCAGATGATCGGCTCACGCATCACGCTATCGGGCGGCACCACAGCCGCATCGGAATGCATCGCGGCCTCGAGTGCCGGTGGCAGCAGCAAGGTGAGCCTCGTGCAATGAGCAAGCAGTCACGCCTCGGCCACGCCAGCCGGCGTTTCGCGTTCACAGACTTCCTGCGGCGCCAGAAAACCGGCGTGTCGGCGGTCGAGTTCGCTTTGGTCAGCCCCGTGCTGCTGGTCATCCTGGCCGGAACCGTCGACATAGGCGGCTCATTGAAGGCCAACTGAGCTCGGCGGTTTCGGCTGGTTCGAACTATGCGCTGCTCAATGGCGACAAGGTCAATTCCACCGGCGGCGGCGCGCTGGCCGGCAACATTGCGACGGTGGTCACCAGCGGTCTGGGCGGCAATGGCGGCAGCATTCAGGTCGTTATCAACAACGGTGCGGCACTTGCCTACAATGCCACCACATCCACGGCCACCCAGAGCGGCACGGTCGCCAATGCCGATCTCTGCTATTGCCCGGGCAGTTCCGGGGCCGTGGCCTGGAGCACCCCGATGGCATGCGGCAGCATCTGCAGTGGCGGCGGCATTGCGGGGAAATTCGTAACGATCACGGCCAGCAAACCCTATACGCCGCTTTTCGGCGGCTTCGGCATCGTCAGCAACGGCAACATCACGGTCAAGTCGGTGGCGCAGCCGCAATGAGCCGCCGCCGATCCTTCCTGCGCGACAGATCCGGTGCCAACGCCGTCGAGTTCGCCTTGCTGTCAGTGCCGTTGCTGCTCGTGCTGATGGGCACGTTCGAGTTCGGCCGCATGTACTGGGCCCAGCATGTGCTGAATGAAATCGCCGCGGCAGGGGCGCGTTGCGTCGGCGTGCTGCAGAGCGGATGCGCGCAGAACGGCGTCTACGATGCCGCCAGCGCCATCAGCTATATCAGCAGTCGGGCGGCAACCGACGGCATCGTGCTCAGCAACGCCAACATCACCGTCAGCAACAACACCGCCTGCTCGGGCCTGTCCGGCTTTTCGAGCGTCCAGGTTTCCTACAAATTCACGACCGTGCTGCCGGCCTTCCTGACGTCGCTGGCTAACGGCCCGAACCTCAGCGCCAGCGCCTGCTTCCCGAACCAGGGGCCTTGACCTCAGACACCGGCCTCCGCGCGTCGCTGAACCTCGCCGGCAAGCACCGCGGCTTCGATCAGCGCCGCGACCTCGTCCGCCACCGCCTGTAGCGGGGCGCGGTCCCGGGTGGCGCGGGCGATCACCATCAGCCCTTCCAGCGACGATTCGACCAGCAGCGCCAGAGCGTGGGCGCGGCGTTCGGGCACTCCGGCCCTGACGAAGGCCTCACGCAACAGCCCTATCCACTGCTCGAAGGCCGCGCGGCACAAATCCGCCAGCTCCGGCACGTCGGTCGGTGAGTCCAGCACGACGGGCGCGATCGGACAGCCGAGCGAAAACTGGTTGTCTTCCAGCATGCGCCCCACTGCCTGGTAGATATGATGGACCGCCACCGCCGGATCCCTTTCGGCGGCCAGCGCTTCGCCCAGTCTCGCCGTCACCCCGGCAACGCTGTCACGCGTCACCTCGGTCACCAGTTGGTCCTTGCCGCCCGGAAAATGGAAGTAAAGCGAACCGCGCGGCGCGCCGCTGGCGCTCAATATGTCGTTGAGCGATGTGCCGTGATAGCCGCGCTGCCGGAGCAGCAGCGCGGTCGTGTCGAGTATGCGGGTGCGGGTGTCGTTCGCCATGTCAACCTCCGTCAGCAGCAATCATTATAGGCCTTGCGCAGAATATGACAATCGGTCTACATAATATGTAGATCAGTCTACATATCGGAGGCAACACCATGCGCAGCTATCGTCTTGAAGGGTCGGGCGGGACAGAATGCCTGGTGATGCGGGACGAGCCGCAGCCTCAGCCAAAACCGCATGAGATCGTGGTGCGTGTCCGTGCCGCCTCGCTCAACCGCCGCGACACGATGATCCTCAACGGCACCTATCCGCTGCAGCCGCGCCAGGGTGTCGTTCCATTGAGCGACGGGGCTGGCGACGTTGTCGCCATCGGCGATGCCGTCACCCGCTTCGCCGTCGGTGACCGTGTCACCGGCAGCTATTTCGCCCGCTGGATCGACGGCCGCATCAACGCCGATCTCATCGACCAGCTCGGTTGCGCGCTGGACGGCATGCTGGCGGAATACGCGGTTCTCGACGAACAATGGGCGGCGCGCCTGCCCGATCATCTCGAATGGCGTGAGGCGGCGACGCTGACCTGCGCCGGCGTGACCGCCTGGAACGCGGTGACGAGTGCCAGAATTCCAAAGCCAGGCCAATGGGTTCTAAAGCCTGTCGCGTTTTAAAGGATTCAGGATTCCCCTTGGTTTGAGTTCGTGATTCATTGCGGTTGAAAGGAGACCGCAATGGGCAAGCCGCTACCGCTTGAGTTGCGTCGGCGTGTTGTTGCGTATGTCGATGAGGGCCATGGTCACCGCGAGGCTGCGGGCCATTTCCGTGTTTCGCCTCGCTTTGTGAACAATCTGATCAACCTGCGCCGGCAGACCGGTTCGCTTGAAGCGCGCCGGCAGGGCCATGTGGGCGGCGGGAAGCTTGAGCCACATGCCGAGTTTGTCCGCTTGCGGTTGGCCGAAACCGGCGAACTGACACTGGATGAGCTTTGCGTCGAACTGGAGGGGCGTGGGGTGAGCGTGCACCGCTCCAATGTCGGGCGCCTGCTCAATCGCCTGGGGCTCAGCCATAAAAAAAACTCTACAGGCCAGCGAGCAGCAGCGGGCCGACGTGCGCCAGGCGCGTGAACTGTGGATCGGGCGGCGAAAGCGCTTCTTCAACAAGGCTTTGGCGCGGCTGATCTTCATCGATGAGACGTCAACCAACACCAAGCTGACCAAACGCACCGGCTGGGCGCCGAAGGGCGAGCGCTTCAGGACGCATGCGCCATTCGGCAAGTGGCAGACGCAGACCTTCATTGCCGGGCTGCGATGCCATGGTCTGGTCGCGCCGTGGATCGTCAACGCACCGATGAATGCCGCCATCTTCGAACACTACGTCGAGACCCAACTCGCTCCCGAACTGTCGCCCGGCGATGTCGTCATCCTCGACAATGTCGGCTTCCACAAGAACGAGCGCGCCGCGCAACTGGTTCGCCAAAGGGGCGCTTGGCTGCTGTTCCTGCCGCCCTACTCACCTGATCTCAACCCGATCGAGATGGCCTACTCAAAACTCAAGGCGTGGCTGCGAAAGAAGGCGGCCAGAACCTTCGACGCGCTCTGCCAGGCTCTCGGCGATATCTGCCGCCTGTTCGAGCCAGCCGAATGCAGAAACTTCTTCAAGGCTGCCGGATATGAGGCCAATTAATAGCGACACGCTTTAGTCATCGGTTCAGGCGGCGTCTCGCTCTTTGCGCTGCAGTTCGCCAAGCTGCTCGGCTGCCGCGTCGCCGCCGTCACCTCGCGCGCAGAGAAGGCCGACAGGCTACGGATGCTGGGCGCCGATCTTGTGATCTCGACGTCGGACATGCCCGAATGGGGTGCGGCCGTCCGCGACCAGACCGGCGGCATCGATCTCGTCGTCGAGACCGGTGGCCCGGCGACCTTCGCGCAGTCGCTGATCGCCAGCACGCTTTACGGACACATCGTGCTGCTCACGCTGCAGGATGCGAAAGGCGGATCGATCCAGATCCCGGCGGCAGTCTACCAGCGCAGCCTCGCCACCATCAGCCGCCTCTTCGTCGGCAACCGGAGCAATCTCGAAGCCATGCTGCGCGCTGTTTCGCAGCACCGCCTGTCGCCCATCATCGACAAGGTCTTTGCCTTCAGCGAGGCCCGCGATGCCTATCGCCATTTCCAGCAGGGCGACGTCTTCGGAAAAGTGGTCGTCGACGGCGCCTGACCCATCGATGCCTCAAACCAAAGGAGAACGACAATGACAATTCGCGAAGCCCAGGCGAGGTGGCAAGGGACGCTGAAAGAGGGTTCGGGCAAGGTGAAGCTCGGCAGCGGGGTTTTCGAAGGCGCCTATTCCTTCCCGTCGCGTTTCGAAAACGGTCCGGGCACCAACCCGGAAGAGCTGATCGCCGCGGCGCATGCCGGCTGCTTTTCCATGGCCCTGAGCGCCATACTGGGCACAGCCCACCACATACCGACAAGCATCAGCACCGTCGCCAAGGTGCATCTCGGCGCAGCCGCCGCGGGACCGACGATCACCCGCATCGAGCTTGAGACGCAAGCCGAGATTCCGGGGCTTGCTCCGGATGAATTCCAGAACCTCGCGGAGAGGGCGAAAACGACATGCCTCGTTTCGCGCGCCCTGGCCGGCGTGGCCTCCATCACGCTCAAGGCCGAGCTCCTCGCAACCACCACCACGGCACACTGACATCAGGAGCACGAGATGAAACAGGACAGCATTATCACTCTCAACCCAGACGACCGCTCCGGACAGACGGCCGAGATCATGCGGCGCTTCAACGACGTGTTCCAGCTGCACGACCCGTCCGCACTTCCCGAACTGATTGCCGAAGAATGCGTCATCGAAAACACCGTGCCGGCGCCTAATGGCGCGCGTCATGCGGGGCGGCAAGCATGCGTCCAGCTGTGGTCGGCGATCGCCACCCAGCCAGGCACGCGCTTCGACCTCGAGGAGACCTTTGTCGCCGGCGACCGGGCGACCATCCGCTGGCGCTACTGGATGGCCGACGGTAACTCCGTCCGTGGCGTCAATCTCATGCGTGTAGAGGACGGACGCATCGTCGAGGCGATGGGCTATGTGAAGGGATAGCTGGCCGGTCGCCGCTACCGGTCAGCCAATGCCAGCTTGGCGCCGAGCATGACAAACGCACCGGCGAAGGTTCGGCGCATCCAGGTCAGCACCATCGGCCGCGAGGCGACATGGCGGCGGATCGAAGCGGCGAAGATGCCGTAGCCGACGAAAACCACGAAGGTCAAAAGCATGAAGACGGAGCTGAGCTCCAGCATCTTCGACAGCGCATTGGGCTCGGTGGTGCTGACGAACTGCGGCAGGAAGGCGAAGAAGAAGATCGACAGTTTCGGGTTGAGCACGTTGACGAGGATGCCGGTGGCAATCACCTTGCCGGCCGAGCGCGGCGCGACATTATCCTCGACACTGAGGCCGCCCTTCTCCTTCAGCGTGTTCCAGGCCATGTAGATGAGATAGGCGACGCCGAGATATTTCAGCGTCTCGAAGGCGACCGCGCTGGTGTGCAGCAGCGCCGCAAGGCCGGTGATGGCAGCGGCCATATGCGGGATGATGCCGAGCGTGCAGCCGAAGGCGGCAATGATCGAAGCCCGCGCACCGCGCGAAAGTCCCGCACTCAGCGTGTAGAGAACGCCGGTGCCGGGCGAGGCAACGACGATCAGCGACGTCAACAGAAACTCGATGCTCATGATTTCCTCCATGGCCCTGCCCGGCAAGGAAGCTATCGGGTGGCGCAAGTCGAGGCAAGCGACGGCGATTGGTGTTTTCCTTGCGCCGCAAAGCGGGGGATGGAACTACCCCACCGCCAACCCGTGCGCGGCCCTTGCCATCAGGCACTCCTCGTCGCCAGGCATGCAGGCACGGCAGACATCCGGGCGCGTTTCATAGATGCCGCAAGCGGTCGACTTGCCGACTTCGCCGGTCAGGGCCGAACAGCGCACGCCCTCGCAGCGCATGCCGGACAGGTCGAGGGCAACATATTTTTCAGGAATGCGTTCGAGCTGCGCGTCATCCTCGGTGGAGAAACGCGGCCACTCGGCCGAATAGGAACAGCACGCGCCGCAGCTCTGGCAGTCGAAGAGCGGCGAGGCGTCACGTTGTGAGGAAAGGCTTGCGGCAGCGGCCAGGGCGAGCAGCCCCGGCGCGGCAGGATTGCGATCGGCGTCCCGCGGCAAGGTGCTATTTCTTCTTGCCTGTCTTGCGCGCCGGCGCTTCGACCGGTGACTTGAACAGATCGGTCGCGGGGTCGGCAGATTCGCTGGCCTTCGCGGCGGCCGGCTTGGCGGGCTTTGCTGCGGGAGCCGGCGCCGCCGGCTGGTCCTTGGCGGAGAATTTTATGGCCATGTCAGTCCTCGTCGGCGAAACGCGATGATGGGGCGCGTGGATTGCGCAAGCGGCCGATCAGCGCCGAAACCGCCGTGATGTTCATTTCCTCTGGCGACCAGTTCCTGGCTTCCGCGATGTGATGCGGCGCCAGTTCGCGATGGGTGCTGCCGCTATAGGCGGCATCCTGATAGGTGACCCGCTCCAGGGTCTTCCTGTCCTCGCGAACGTATTCTATCAGGTAGTTCGGGGCTTCGGCGCGGCCGCGCACGCCGACGCGCACCTGGGCATCGCCATGGGCGCGCTTGCAGCGCTCGAGTTTTTCCAGCACGCGCCGGACATATTCGACCGGCTTGTCCAGGGTTTCGACCATGTCGGCGATGGTCGCATCGGCCGCGATCGGCGTTGGCGGTACGCGCTTGGTGGCCATCAGCGTTTTCCGGCTCTTTTCGGGCGCGCCGCAAGTGCGGCGGCCGCCGCCATCTCTTCGGCTTCCTTTTCCAGGCGCAGCTCGCGCAAGCGGGCCGTCTTGGCTTCCCGCGCCTCGCTGACGGCGTCGCGCTCGGATAGGATGCGGTTGAGCGACATCGACTGGGTTTGCGTCTTGCTGAACAGCGACACCGCCGGATCGGCGGCGGTCTTCGAATGGTCGGTCAAAATCTTTCTCCTGTCAGGAGCCTGGTGCCGGTAGGGCGAGACCGGGTCGTCGGTCGGGACCACGCACAAAGCAACACGGCATCGGGGCAATACGGCGGCGGATTCAAATTGCCAAGCCGTCCCTTAGCACGTTCAGCCCGATGCGCAGCGCATTTTCGGCGGCAGCAGGCGTAATATGAAAAAGGCCAGGCACCGCCTGACCTTCCCTGGGGAGTACCGCGCATCCAGTGACATCCGGAAGGATGCACAGGGCTGGATCCGCAGGAAACGCTCCTCTCATGCGCATGATGCGCCTTGGAAACTCAGGTTTCCAGGGCCACGCGTCGGAATTCGCCCTGCACCGGTGCCAGTACATCCGTGGTCACCGGGAGGGCTGAATTCGTTCTTCAGGCCGCCTTCAACTGGTCGGCGGACATCTTGCCCGACTTGTTGTCGCGGACCATCTCGTAGCCAAGCTTCTGGCCCTCGACGATGTCGCGCATGCCGGCGCGCTCTACGGCCGAGATGTGGACGAAAACGTCGGCCGAGCCGTCGTCAGGCTGAATAAAACCAAAACCTTTGGTGGCGTTGAACCATTTAACTGTGCCGGTGCTCATAAACGAACCCTTTCCATGGCAAATATTCGTTAATCGCGGTGCGACTGCACAGCGATTTTTGTCTCGATTTTTGATGGGGAAGTTCGTCAAAGGCGCGCATGCGTGCGCGGATAACAAAAGTCGGTCAAACAAATATCGACATAGTTCTTTTAGACTGCTTTTGCCGCCGAGTCAATTTCTGGTTTTCCAAAAGCCCGTCTTCAATTTCAGGTTGTCACACGAATAGAGCCTCAACCGATGAACGGCAGAAAGGCCAGGCTCCTCCCAAAAAAATCACACCACCCCCGGAACCAATCCCCTGCCAGCGCATTTCATTGGGGTCAGCAGTTTCAGAGAGCGATCTCAGGAGTGCTGACAAAAGGACGCCTCCCGCACAATAACCGGTGCGAGGGGCGTTCTTATTTGTGTCAGGCCCTCTCCCGGATCACGGTGGCGGCCGAGCGGGGCTCGCACGCTGGAGGCGCTGTGGCCGGAGCCGGACCGTTAGCTTTCGGGGTCGCCCTACATGATCGTGCTGATCATCGGCAGGATCTCGTAGCGGAAGCCGCGGCCTGACCTTGCCACTGGATCGCCATCGGTTATCGCCTTTGCGTCGGCCTCGCTGCCGGCACGCAGGATCAGCAGGCCCCAAGGACCGGCCGGATCGGCGACCGGGCCAGCCAAGATCATGGTGCCCTCGCGCAGCTTGGCGCGCAGGTAGTCGGCATGCCGGCTCATCAGCTCCCTTTCCTCGTCCGTCATGGTAAAGGCGAAGTCCGGCCGCGGCGGGATCAGCCGGCAATGGAAGATCCTTGTCGTCGCAGCTTCACGTGGTGCTTCGTTGCTGGCCATCGGTCCTCCTCCAGGAGCGAAACCTGATTGCTGTCCGTCGTTCGGTCTATTCGTCCGGCCCCGGCTCCGGCCATGGCTCTTTCGCCGCCTCCGCATACCAGTGCCGCATCGCCGGCATTGCCAGCACGGCGTCGACATAGGCCCTGGTCTCGGGCGCGAGCTCGCCGCCATAGGTGTCGAAGCGGGTGACGACCGGTGCATACATGGCATCGGCCGCGGTGAAATGGCCAAACAGGAACGGACCGCCCTTGCCGTATTTCTCGCGGCATTCGCGCCATAGCGCCTCGATGCGTGCCCGCTGCACCTCCCCGTCGGCGTCGAGCGGCTTGTGCCCCTTCGGCCGCCGCAAATTCATCGGCCAGCCATAGCGCACCTCGCGAAAACCGGAATGCATCTCGGTCGCCGCCGCGCGCGCCAAGGCACGGGCGCCGATACCGGTCGGCCAGAGCTTTTTCTCGGGAAACAGGTCAGCGAGATACTCAAGAATGGCAAGGGTTTCCCAGACGATCCTGCTCCCTCCCTGCAACGGCTTGTGATTCAGGACGGGCACCTGACCGGTCGGCGACACTTTCGCCAGATTGGCAAAGGTCTCGGGCGTACGCAGCCGCACAAAACCTTCCTCGAATGGTATCTCCAGATGCCTCATCGCCACCCATGGCCGGAGCGACCACGAGGAGAAGCATTTGTTGCCGATGTAGAGCGTGAACTCCGCCATTTTTCTCTCCATGCGCGCGGTGCGTCCGCGCAACCTATCCCGCCAGCCTTGCCACCGGAAGCGGGTCGCGCAGTCATCCTATTCCGCAACAGCGCCTGGATTTTAATCGACGGCGGCCCGTTTGTTCGCGGCGGACGAATTCCCCCGAATTCAAACTTCCAGGAGATGCGGAACATGGTGAACAAGGATCAGGTCGCCGTCTGGCCAAGCAGGTCAAGGGCGCGGTCAAACAGGCCGCCGGCAAGGCGACCGGCAACCGACGGACCCAGGCCGAGGGCATGGCCGACAAGGTCGCCGGCAAGGTGCAGAAGGCCTATGGCGACGTGAAGGACAAAGTCAGGAAGGCACTCTGATCCCGCATCGAGACATGTCGTGCAATCGGAAAGGCGGCCGCCAGGGCCGCCTTTTTCAAGTGCTCCAGCCCTTGCTGAAAGCGTTGGTGAAGGTGACCTCGCCATGGTCGTCGGTCGCCTCGCCCAGCGCCACGTCCATGCCATCGCTGGTCACCCGGGCCACGGCTAACCCTCCCATATAAGCGGCCTTCGGCTTGAACAGGTCGAGCCCGTCACGGTGGTAGCTCAGCGGGGTGTCATGCTGATGGCCGTGGAAGATGCCGACGACATTGTAGCCCTTCAGCGCCGCCAGCAGCGCCTGTCTGTCGGCCTCGCCCCATCAGTGCGGCGCACCGGCGCCGTCATCGTCATAGGTGCGCTTGGCAGGATCCCACCGCTCCGTCGAAAAAATGTCCCAGCCATAGTGCTGGAACAGGATGACGGGGCGGCCATCCGCCGCGTAGGTCGCGAGATCCTGCTTGAGCCAAGGCAGGCTCGAATCGGCGCCATGGCCGATGTCGCCGGTGAAACGATGCGTCTGGACAAGGTGCAGGCCGCCCCAGTCCCATGAATAGCAGTCGGTGTCGACATCGTAGCTGGTGGCCGGCACAGGTGGTTTGAAGAACACGCCGGGGCGGTGGTTGACCTCGACGTAGTCGCGCAGTTCACGCCGGTACCAATCGACATGATGCGGCGGACCGTTCTGGTCGAGATCATGATTGCCGAGCCCGACATAGACCGGTATGTGGACACGATCCGGGCCAACGCCTTGGCTATAGCGCTGGCTGAACTGCAGCAGCTGCGTGCCCTCGCTCGGCTGGGTGATCTGGCCGCCGCCATCGTCGGTGATGTCGCCGCCGACGACAAGACCGAGCGGCATGCCGATCCGGTTGCCGGCCGAACGCAAGCCGGTGGCGACGCCGTTGATCTCGGCCGGCCAGTGCTTGTCATTGATGGCATTCAGCGCCGCGACATTGCGCAGCAGCGCGACGTCGGTCTTGCCCTCCTGCCGGCAGTTGGGGCTGAGGCCGCTCGCCATCCGGCAGGCATGGACATCGGCGATGAACAGGAAGGTGGCATCGATGGGCTGGATGCGCTGCCCGGTCTGTCCGAGCGCCGGGCGTGAAAGCGCGCCGGCCGCGACAAGACCCGCGGCCTGCATCAGAAAGCTGCGTCGTGAAAGCAATTGTGGCGCCCAGTGATTCATCATCGGCGGAATTTCAGCACAGGCGACGTCCGTCCGTCCAGTTTCGGCAATACCGTCACTGCCTTGACCATCGACATCGCCATGAACGTCTGTCAATTTCTACCTGCACTTGTATTCGCACGAAACGGAGGAGCGTCATGAAGCGCGCGCTTATCGGCATGGCATTGGCGGTTCTGCTGCCGGCGAGTGTTGCGTTTGCCGGTCCATGCGTCGATGCGAAGTCCGCGAAAAACGGGTTCATTCTGGCGAGGCCAGGCATCCAAAGCGAGTTTCGGCCCGCCGCGGGCGGGATGATCTCCGTCGCCAACAGCTATGAGTCGCAATCACCGCAAAAGCAGTTCCTGTATGCCGGCCTGATCGAGGTTTTTCGCGACAGCAACACCGGCCGGCTGGCAATGATCCCGTTTTCCGACCTGCGAAAACTGTTTCCGCTAAAGGCGGGAACCAAGAGCACGATCGAGTTCGTCGAGTTGTCGCCGGACAAGCAGCCGAAGGCCACCAAGACGCTGATCCTGGTCGTCAAGGGCAAGGAAACCTTCAGCCTCGGCGGCTGCAAATACAACGTCCTGGCGGTCAAGGAGACCTTCAAGAACGGAGCCGGCGAGACGCTCGACACGTTCACCGCGCTCTATGCGCCCGATCTGCAAGCCTCCCTTGCCCGGCGCTATGATGAAGGCACCAGCGCGGAATCGGTCAACGGCTACGAGACGATCAAGCCGCTGGCCGAGTAGAGGTCCATGGCGCGCAGGAAGCCTTTGGACGGGTCTGATCAAAAGCGGCTTGGGCGGAAGTTCGCAAGCAGCGGATGCTCAATGCCGCCGGCGATCTCGCCGGCAAGCAACTCGCCCGCGATCAGGCCAAGCGTTGCGCCGCTATGGCTGAAGGCAACATAATACCCCTGGATGTCCTTCAACTGGCCGAAGACCGGCTCGCCGTCTCCGGGGTTCGGCTTGGGTCCGACACCGTAGCTTTGCAGTTCCAACTTTGGATGTCCCTCGATGACATTCGAGGCCTCGTTGAGAAGCCCCAGAATGGTCGAAGCCTTTACGCTATAGGTCCCGTCCGAATTGACCAACACCTCGTCAGGCGGAATCGAGCGCGAGGGCTCCGTCGCGGAATTGCTCATCCGGCGATTGAAGGGAGATCCGCGACGGGCCGAAAGGCTCATTTTGCCAACATCGATCTTCGAGCGCGGCTCGGTAGGTCCGCCCCCGAACGCCATCATCGAGCGCGCCTAGCTGCGGCTCAGGCTTGGCCGAGTGCCGCCAGACAGTCGCGCAGCATGGTCGCGTCCTGCGCCGTCTTGGCCATCGACATGGCGCCGGAATAGCTGGCGACGGCAAGTGCCGCAAAATGCTGGGGATCGGTGCCTTGCTCCCCGCCCTCCTGCTGGTCGGCTCTGATCTTGTCGGCGATCGCCTGGCGCCATGCCGCAAAGATGCCGGCAAGGGCAGTTCGAAAATCCGGATCGGCGAGCGACAGTTCATGCGCCAGATTGTTGAGCGGGCAGCCGCGCACGAAACCCTGCTGTTCCAGTTCCGCCGCGACAGCCTCGAACACAGCCCGCACTCCTTCGCGTGCCGAAACCGCTGCCACTATCGGCGCGATCCATGTCTCCTCGACCGCTGCCGCCACACGCTCTTCGATCACCGCCAGGGCCAGCGCCTTCTTGGTCGGGAAGTGATGATGCAATGCGCCGCCGCTGACCCCTGCCGCTGTCATGAGATCGCCGAAGCTGGTCGCGTGATAGCCGCGCGCCTGGAACGCGACCTCGGCGACGTCGAGCACTTTGCAGCGCATGCCCTCGGGGTCGTTGACGCGCTTTCGTGGCCTTGGGCCAGATCGAATGGTCGTCTCTGCTGACATAGTCAGAGAATAGCATGTTGACAAAACAGGACAACCTGTTTGTTTATAAACAGGATGATCACCCTGTTTTTTGGAGACTTCCGATGAACCTGCCCCTGAACGCCGCTCCGCAGGCTGCAATGCTTGCCTCGCCCGTCGTCGAATTGCGGCAGTACACGTTGAGGCCCGGGCAGCGCGAAACATTGATTGCCCTGTTTGACCGCGAGTTCATCGAAAGCCAGGAGGCGGCTGGAATGACCATCATCGGCCAGTTCCGCGATCTGGACCGTCCGGACATGTTCGTCTGGCTGCGCGGCTTCGACAGCATGGACACACGCAAGGAGGCGCTGGCCGCCTTCTACGACGGCACGATCTGGGCGGCGCACCGCGACGCGGCCAATGCGACGATGATCGATTCGGACGATGTGCTGCTGCTGAAGCCGGTATGGCCGAGCGCCGGCTTCGACCTGTCAGGACTTCAGCGGCCGCTTTCTGCCGAGCACGAAAACTCCAGCAATGAGAACCGTTTGGGCGGTGTTGTTGTCGTCCGAATTCACCACTTGCGATCAGGAGCTGAGGCCGAATTCGCCAGTCGGTTCGCGGCGGAGGCGGCGCCCTTGATGAAGGCGCCCGGCGTGCGCCTCCTCGCCGCCTTTGTCACCGAACATGCCGAAAACAGTTTTCCGCGGCTGCCGGTGCGGGCCAGCGAGAACGTCTTCGTTTCCGTCGCCCGGTTCGACAGCGCCGAGGCGCATGCAAGCCAGGAAGCCGCCCTCGCCGCCGCGCCGGCATGGCAGCGCTTTTTGCGAGCAGTTCAGCTTGATCTGACCAAACCAACCGAGACCTTGCGGCTGTCGCCCACGTCGCGATCCCTGGTTGGGCGCTAGGCGTCGAATGCCCCGGTGATGGCCCGCGCGACAAAGGCCGGGTCCTCCCAATGCGGATTGTGGCCGCACGCCTCGGCACGCACGAGGCGTGCCTCCGACAGGCAACGCGAAAGCGCCTGTTGGTGCTCAACGCCGAACAGCGGGTCGCACGCGCCGGCGATGATCAGTGTTTGGGTTCGCACTCCCTGTGCCGCAGTTGTCAGGTCGGCGCGGCGGATCTCGTCCACGATGGCGCGCCAGCGCGCCGCGGGCATGGCCGATGCGTCTTTCGCCAGGCAGGCGAGAAACGGCTGGGGCACGCCGGGCCGGCAGTCATGCCACCAGTCATAGAACGGGTCGGTCGGCGATATCGGATCGCGCAGAGCCTGCACCCCCGCGACCAGGGGATGATCCGATGCGAAATCGGGTTTCAACGTGCCGGCCATCACCACCATTCCGGCGATGAGGTCGTTGTGCCGCGCAGCCAAGGCGACGGCCGCCATGGCGCCCAGCGAATGGCCGACCACAACGGGCCGATCGAGGTGCAAATGCCGGATCAGGCCCGCAATGTCATCGGCAAAGTCGGCGATGCCGAAGCCCTTGCCCGCCGGCGAGGCGCCATGGCCGCGCAGGTCGGGCATGATCAGCCGGCGGCCGGCCAGATGCGGCGCCAAGAGCGAAAAGCTGCGGCTGGTGTCGGTGAAGCCGTGCACAAGAACCAGCGCCGGTTCGGCGCCTGACATCTCGACATAGGCCATCTCGAGGCCGCCGCAATTGATGAATTGCTTGCGGCCGGCCCAGGCATTCTGCTCCGCCCAGGGATCCGAGGCCGCTTCCAGCGTGACCGATGTCAAAGGCCGAGTTTCTCCTTGACGGCTGCAAGGCCGGGCTTGCCGTCGAAGGTGGTGACGCCGGCGAGCCAGGCGTCGAGGCGGCTCTTGTTCGCCGTGATCGCCTTCAGCGCCCCGTCCTCCGGCTTCATGCCGTCATTGATGAGATAGCCCATGCCGACATTCTCGAAATTGATGTCGAAGGCGAGATTCCTGAGGAACTGCGCTACATTGGGGCATTGCTGCAGATAGCCCTTGCGGACCTGCGTCGTCACCGTTGCCGCGCCAAAATTCGGACCGAAGAACTTGTCGCCGCCAGTCAGATATTTGAAATCGTACATGGTGTTCATCGGATGCGGGGCCCAGCCCTGGAAGACGATGAACTGCTTTTCCTTGATCTCATAGCCGACCTCGGAAAGCATTCCGGCCTCGCTCGACTCGACCACGTGCCAGCCATCAAGACCGAGCGACGGGTCGGCGATGGCATCCATCATCAACTGGTTGGAACCGGGCTCGATGCCGTACATCTTCTTGCCGAACTTGTCGGCGAATTTGTGCAGGTCGGCAAAATCCTTGACGCCGGCATCCCAGACATAGGTCGGAACGGCGAAGGTGTATTTGGCGCCTTCGAGATTGACGCGGACATTCCCGACCGAGCCATCCTTCTTGTAGGGTTCGTAATAGGTGACCATGGCGGGGTCCCAATAGCCGAGGAACAAGTCCAGGTCGTTGTTCTTCATGCCTTCGTAGATGACGTTGATGCCCAGCACCGAGCTTTGCGGCTGGTAGCCGAGCGCATCGAGCAGGACGTTGGCGACGCCGGTGGTGAAGGCAAGATCGTTCCAGCCCGGTTCGGCCATGCGGACCGCCCTGCACTGCTCAACCTCGGCCGCCTGAGCCGTATGAACGCCCAACATCAGGGCTGCAAGACAGATGCCATTTGCAAGCATGCGGACCATTTCGATTCTCCTCGTCATCACGGTCGCCATCGTTGTATTGACCAATTGGTCTTTTTATTGTCCCACTGGTCAATTGTTGATCTGAGCGGACGAAAATGTCAACATGGATTCGCAACGCCTGGATGGAAGCCGTGAAACTCAAGCGCCTCAGCGACATACGCCGCAAGGAGTTGCGGCAGGCTGCCTTCGCGGTGCTGGAGCGCGAAGGCATTGCGGGTGCTACTCTGGAAAAGGTGGCCGCCCACGCCGGCGCCTCCAAGGGCATCGTGCTGCACTATTTCCGCAACAAGCAGGAATTGTTCGAGCATGCGATGCGGGAGGCCAACGCCGTGCTGCGCGACGCCGTCGTCGCCCGGCTTCGCCAGGCGCGCACGCCGATGGAGCGGCTCGACGCGGTGATCGACGGCAATTTCGAGCAACATCTGTTCCTGCCGCCGCTTTGCCATGCCTGGCTTTCGCTGTGCGCCGAGGTGCCGCGCGACGAGAAGCTGGCGCGTATCCAGAAGGTGCTGCACGCGCGCATGCGTTCGAACCTGTTGTCCGGCCTGCACGGCCTTGCCTCGCCCGGCGATGCCGGCGACATCGCGCTTGGCGTCACCGCGCTGATCGACGGGCTTTGGCTGCGGCTCGGCCTGGAACCAGGCAGCGTCTCGCGCGAACAGGCGATCCGCCAGGTCAAGGATTTCGTTGCCGCGCGCCTGGCCATGCACCAACCTGCAACCGTCGGCGCGTAGACTTGCCCTGGCCTGCCAGCTGGGCGCACTGTCCCATCCGAGCATCGGCAACCTGCGAAGTTCATACCGTGGGATAGACCGGCTGCTTGACCAGGGCCGCGACTATGCAGTGCTCTGGCATTGGCCAAGGCGACCTCGGAGTGCCCAATGAGACTTCTGGACAAGCGCACGCTGGTGACCGGCGGCTCGGACGGCATCGGCCTGGCAATCGCCGAGGCGTTCCTGCGCGAGGGCGCCGATGTCCTGATCGCCGGCCGCGACGCCGGCAAGCTCGACGCCGCGCGTCAGAAGCTGACAGCTCTCGGCTCGCCCGGCGCGGTGGAGACGCGATCCGCAGATCTTGCCGCCAGCTCCGGCATCGCAACTGTTGTCGAACACGTGAAAGGGACCGGCCAGCCGCTCGACGTTCTCGTCAACAATGCCGCTATCGCCTACCTCCTGCCGTTCGAGAGCGTCAGCGAGGCGCAGTTCCAGCACTCCTTCGCGCTCAATGTGACGGCGCCGTTCTTCCTCACCCAGGGGCTGCTGCCGCATTTCGGCGCCGGTGCATCCATCATCAACATCTCTTCCTATTTCGCCAGCAAGATGATCCCGAAGCGGCCATCGAGCCTCTATTCCCTGTCCAAGGGCGCGTTGAACTCGCTGAGCAAATCGCTGGCCTTCGAGCTCGGCCCGCGCGGCATCCGCGTCAACGCCATCGCGCCTGGCACGGTCGACACCGCCATGCGGCGCAGGACCGTCGACAACCTGCCAGCGGAGGCAAAGGCCGAGCTGAAGGCCTATGTCGAACGCAGCTATCCGCTGGGCCGCATCGGCCGCCCGAACGACCTCGCCGGGATGGCGGTTTACCTCGCCAGCGCCGAGGCGGCCTGGACGAGCGGCGGGATCTGCGCGATCGACGGCGGGTATACGGTGGGGTGAGATGCGCCCTTTCCCTTCTCCGGCAAGGGGAGATGGGAGATGCGCCCATCTTCAACCGATTTGCATCCGGCCCACCCGCAATCTCCGCTTGAAGCCATTTGTGCAACGCGATACGCCCTTGCCGACTTCGACAAGGAGAGACCCGTGACCGCTGCAAAGACCAGAACCGAAACCGATACGTTCGGCCCCATCGAGGTTGCCGCCGACCGTTATTGGGGCGCGCAGGCGCAGCGTTCCCTCGGCAATTTCAAGATCGGCTGGGAAAAGCAGCCGGCATCGATCGTGCGAGCGCTGGGCATCGTCAAGCGGGCGGCGGCGGAAGCCAATATGGAGTTGAAGCGGCTCGATCCGGCGATCGGCAAGTCGATCATCGCGGCCGCGCAAGAGGTTATCGACGGCAAGCTCAACGACCATTTCCCACTGGTTGTCTGGCAAACCGGCTCGGGCACGCAGTCCAACATGAACGCCAATGAGGTGATCTCCAACCGGGCGATCGAGATGCTGGGCGGCGCCATGGGCTCGAAGAAGCCGGTGCATCCCAACGACCACGTCAATATGAGCCAGTCGTCGAACGACACCTATCCGACGGCCATGCACATCGCCTGCGCCGAGCGCATCGTGCACGATTTGCTGCCGGCTCTGAAGCACCTGCACAAGGCGCTGGACGCCAAGGCCCGGGCCTTCAACCACATCATCAAGATCGGCCGCACCCACACGCAGGACGCCACGCCGCTGACGCTGGGCCAGGAATTTTCCGGCTATGCCGCGCAGGTCGCCTCCTCGATCAAGCGCATCGAAATGACACTGCCCGGCCTGCAGGAACTGGCGCAAGGCGGCACCGCCGTCGGCACCGGCCTCAACGCACCGGTCGGCTTCGCCGAGCGGGTGGCCGATCGCATCGCCGCCATCACCGGCATCGCCTTCGTCACCGCGCCGAACAAGTTCGAGGCGCTCGCGGCACATGATTCCATGGTGTTCTCGCACGGCGCCATCAACGCGGCGGCGGCAGCACTCTTCAAGATCGCCAACGACATCCGCTTCCTCGGTTCAGGCCCGCGCTCGGGCCTTGGCGAATTGTCGCTGCCGGAAAACGAACCCGGCTCGTCGATCATGCCGGGCAAGGTCAATCCGACGCAGTGCGAGGCGATGACGCAGGTCTGCGTGCAGGTGTTCGGCAACAATGCGGCGCTGACCTTCGCCGGCAGCCAGGGCCATTTCGAGCTCAATGTCTACAATCCGCTGATGGCCTACAACTTCCTGCAGTCGGTGCAGTTGCTTGCCGATGCGTCGGTCTCCTTCACCGACAATTGCGTCGTCGGCATCGAGGCCCGTGAGGACAACATCAAGGCGGCGCTCGACCGCTCGCTGATGCTGGTGACGGCGCTTGCGCCCACCATCGGTTACGACAACGCCGCCAAGATCGCCAAGACGGCGCACAAGAACGGCACCACGCTACGCGAGGAAGCGCTGGCCACCGGGCTGGTCAGCGAGGCCGATTATGACCGGCTGGTGCGGCCGGAGGACATGACGCATCCGGGGTAAGGTGCTTTTCGGCGGGAGAATTTGCTCCCGCCTCCGCATCACCCGACACGAATTTCGCGCCTTTTCGCCGTTCACGGAAATGTATAGCCTGTGAACAATGTGTCGCCGCATCGGCGGCTTTGGTGAACAGTCGGCATCGTCTATCTGAGGGTCATTCAACCCATTCGGAGAGACACCATGTCCATCAACACTTCCGCCGCCGGCGCCGGCACCGCGTCCAACAGCTCTGTCACCATCCTGCTCGGCCGCATCCTGCTCGCGGTCATTTTCCTGCTTTCCGGTTTCGGCAAGCTCACCGCCATTTCTGGCACTGCTGCCTACTTTGGCGGCCTCGGCCTGCCCGCTCCGACCATAACGGCTGTGGTCGTCGGCTTGATTGAACTACTCGGCGGCCTCGCCATCCTCGTCGGTTTCCAGACCCGTGTCGCCGCCTGGGTGCTCGCGATCTTCACCGTCGCCACCGGGCTGGTCGCCCATACCGGCTGGGCCGACCAGATGCAGATGATCCAGTTCCTCAAGAACCTCGCCATCACCGGCGGCTTCCTGCTGCTGGCTTCATCGGGCGCCGGCGCCTATTCGATCGACGCCAAGCGCGGCTGAACCTCCCTCCCAGGCCTCGACAGAAGCGGCGCGGAATTTTCCGCGCCGCTTTTTCGTTGTCCGGAATAGCCGGTCCGGTTTCGGCGGAGGCCTCACAGGCGTAGACTTCGAGGCAGCCGGCTCGAGCCCAAAAGGGCGCCGGCAAGGGAGGTGGCCATGACCCGCGATGCATTGCTTCTGGTTTCGCGACTGCTGTTTGCCGTGCTGTTCGTACCATCCGGCTTCCAGGCGCTCGCCAACATTGCCGGCACATCCGATTATTTTGCCGGCCTCGGCCTGCCGCTGCCGACGCTCGCCGCCTGGGGCACGGGCCTGTTCGAGTTGGTCGCCGGCTTGCTGATCCTCATCGGCTTTCAGACCCGGATCGTGGCGCTGCTCTTGGCGGCCTTCTGCGTCGTTGCCGGCTTCATCGGCCATCACGGCCAAGGGGCCGGCGATGCGACACTCGCCTTCCTTCACCAGCAGATGCTGATGAAGGACATTGCCATATCAGGCGGCTTCCTGGCGCTGGCGATGGCCGGTGCCGGCGCTTGGTCGGCCGACGGTCGCGGTTTCGCTATCGGTGCGGACGTAACCTGAGCCTCGGTCAGCAGAACGCCCTACTTGACCGACACGCTCGGTCCACCCTCCACGGCCAGCACGAGCCTGCGGTTGGTGATCCGCGCCAGCTGCGCTAGGCGGCCGGCCGGCCGCTCGCCGTAGAGATCTGAGAGCGATGCCGGCAGCACCAGCGCCAGCACGCCGTTGGCGCGTTGCTCCCATTTCAGCCTGGGCATGATGCCGGGCATCGAGGCCGTCAGCAGGTAGACCACCCGCATCATCGCCGCCAGCACGCGAGCCCGCTCGAGATAGCGCGGCGTAGCCAGCGCCTTGATTTCAGGTGCGATGGATTCGTTGAAGATGCCGTCGTGACGATAGGCGTTGGCCAAAGCCAGGAAGGCACGGCCGGGATGGTCGACGCCGAAGAAAGAGGCGTGCGCGATGATGTTGAGCGATTGCCTGCCGCGATATTCCGGGTGCGCGCGCCAGCCGATGTCGGCCAGCAATGCGGCGGCGTGGCGGTAGCGCGCCTCGTCCTCGGTCTCGTCGATACCGAAGGCGGCGAAGGATTTGGCAGTCCAGTCGACCAATTCATGCGCATGGGTGACCGAGCGCGAGCGCAAACGGGCGAGTTCCTCGGACGCCGAGATCAACGGATCGGCCTTCTGCTCGGCCTCGTCGAGCAGCGAATAGAGAAAACCTTCGCGCACGCCGAGCGCCGAGACGATGATCTTCGACGGCTGCATCGCCGCCATGATCTCCTGCAGCACTATGGCGCCATAGGGCAGCAGCGAGCGGCGGTTCTTCGAGACGCCCTCGATCCCCTTGACCTTCTCGATCTCGGCTTTGGCCACCTGTTTGAGAAAATTCGTCGCGCTGTCGGCCGACATCTCGTAGTGGTGCATGACGCCAAGCGGGTAGTTGGTCATCTCCATGTGCAGGCGGGCGAGGTTTCGCCAGGTGCCGCCGACGGCGTAGAAGGGCCGGCCCTGCCCGCCTTTCAACAGCTTGGCGCGCGCCAGTTCGTCGCGCGCGATCTTCTGTGCCTGGGCAAGCGAGTTCTTCGCCATGTCCTGCAGGCGCAGGCCACCGAGCGGAAGCGTGATGCCGTCGCCGATCGCCTCGCCATTGACGTCGACCAGTTCGAGACTGCCGCCGCCCAGATCGCCGGCGATGCCATTGGCCGGGTGGAAACCGGAGATGACGCCGAGGGCCGAATAATAGGCCTCCTGGCGCCCGCTGATCACGCGGATCTCGGTCTTGAGGACCTCTTCGGCGCGATGGATGAAATCCGGACCGTTGATCGCCTCGCGCGCCGCGGCGGTGGCCAGGACATAAATATGCTCGGCGCCAGCCTGATCGGACAGCGCGCGAAAGCGGCGGAACTCTTCCATCGAGCGGGTCACCGCCTCGGGGTCGAGCTTTCCGGTCGAAACGATGCCGCGGCCAAGACCGGCGAGCATCTTTTCGTTGAACAGCATGGTCGGCGAGCGCGCCAGCCCTTCATAGACGACGAGGCGAATCGAATTCGACCCGATGTCGATGATGGATAGCGGTCGGCGGTCCTGCAGCCGGCCCTGGGAATCAGACAGCATCAGGTGGACGCTGCAGCGTTCTTCTTGCGGCGCTTGAACTGCGCAATGCGCTTGGGCGCATGCGACTTCAGCGCGTCACCCCGTCCCGACAGGCTCGGATTGGTCATGAAATATTCCTGCGCGTTGAACGGTTCCTCGCCCTCTTCCAGCACCACGCGCCGGGAGGTTCCATCAGCCAATACGTCGAAACTTTGCTGATTGTCCATGATGTTGCCCAGCATGATCTGGCCCAAAACCTGTTCATGCACAGTTGGATTGATGATCGGCACCATGGTCTCGACGCGACGGTCGAGATTGCGCGGCATCAGGTCGGCGGAGGAGATGTAGACGATCGCCTCGTCCGAGGGCAGGCCATAGCCATTGCCAAAACAATAGATACGGCTGTGTTCAAGGAAGCGGCCGACGATCGACTTGACCCTGATGTTTTCCGACAGGCCCGGCACCTGCGGCCGCAGACAGCATATGCCGCGCACGACGAGGTCGATCTCGACCCCGGTGCGGCTGGCATCATAGAGCGCGTCAATGATGATCGGGTCGACCAGCGCGTTCATCTTCATCCAGATGCGCGCCGGCTTTCCCTCCAGCGCATGCGCGACTTCGTCGGAAATGTGCTGCAGGATGCGGTTGCGCAGCGTGAATGGCGAGATAGCCAGCCGCATTTCGGCGGTCGGCTCGGCATAACCGGTGATGAAATTGAACAGCTGGGCGACGTCGCGGGCGATCGTCGGATCGGTGGTGAAGAAGGACAGGTCGGTGTAGATGCGCGCGGTGACCGGATGGTAGTTGCCGGTGCCCAGATGCACGTAGTTGCGCAGCTTGCCATCCTCGCGCCGCACCACCAGCGACATTTTCGCGTGGGTCTTCAACTCGAGGAACCCGAACACGACCTGCACGCCGGCGCGCTCGAGGTCGCGCGCCCAGCGGATGTTGGCCTCCTCGTCGAAACGCGCCTTAAGCTCGACCAACGCGGTCACCGACTTGCCGGCTTCGGCCGCGTCGACCAGCGCGCGCACGATCGGGCTGTCGTTGGAGGTTCGGTAAAGCGTCTGCTTGATCGCCACCACTTCCGGATCGGCCATCGCCTGGCGCAGGAACTGCACAACGACGTCGAAGGATTCGTAGGGGTGGTGGACGATGATGTCCTTCTCGCGGATAGCGGCAAAGCAGTCGCCGCCATGCTCGCGGATACGCTCAGGAAAGCGCGGATTGTAGGGGGTGAACTTCAGGTCGTCGCGGGGGACGGAGACGATCTCGGAGATCTGGCTGAGCGCCAGCGGACCGGTCAGCACGCTGATGCGGCTGGACGAGACGCCGAGCTCACCGGCCACGAAATCGCGCAGTTCAGCAGGCATCAGCCTGTCGAACTCGATGCGGATCACCGAGCCGCGGCGGCGGCGCTTCAGCGCCGTCTCGAACAGGCGCACCAGATCTTCCGATTCCTCCTCGACCTCGATATCGCTGTCGCGGATGATGCGGAATGTGCCGGAACCCTTGACTTCATAACCCGGAAACAGCTTGCCGATATAGAGACCGACCGCCTCCTCAAGCGGGATGAAGCGGACATGGTGCTTGCGATCGGGAAGCCGGATGAAGCGCTTCAGCGCCACCGGCAGACGCAGGAGCGCGCTCATCTCCTCGCCATTCTTGCGGTGGCGCAGCTGCAGCGCCATCGAGAAGCCGAGATTGGGAATGAACGGGAACGGATGCGCCGGGTCGATCGACAGCGGGGTAAGCACCGGAAACACCTGGTCCTGGAAATGCTCTTCCAGCCAGACCTTCTCGTCCTTGGTCAGCGCATCGCGCGTGATGCTCTCAATGCCTTCCTTGTTGAGCAGCACGGTAAGCGCCGAAAGGCTCTTCTGCTGGTCTTCCTGCAGCCGCTCGACCTCGCGCAGCAGCTGTTCGAGCTGCTGTTCGGGGGTGCGGCCGTCAGGGCTTTTCAGCGTAATGCCTTCGCGCACCTGGCCGGCGAGGCCGGCGACACGCACCATGAAGAATTCATCGAGATTGGCGGCGGAGATCGACAGGAAGCGGACGCGTTCCAGCAGCGGATGGTGGGTGTTCAGCGATTCCTCGAGAACGCGGCGATTGAATTGCAGCCAGGAAAACTCACGGTTGACGAAGCGATCCGGGTTGCCGCCCTCTGAATTGGCCACCTCGACATTGACGAATTCGCTCTGCACCGGCTTCAGTTCGTTCATTGTCCCTGCCCACAACCGTTCCCTTGGAGCGCCGCCAGACGACGATGAACGCTCAAACATGCCTTCGTGAAGCGTGATCAGTCGCGGAATCGCTTGGCATCCGCGGTCACACGCTTAACCGGCTCAACTTATCCTCTGACAGGGTTTTGCGACAGTTTCATTTCATCGATCTTGCAAAGAGACCTGTTATGATCCAGATGCATGCGAGACTGCGTTAAGGAGACGACGATGGCAGGCGGTTCCATTCCCCATTTCCAGAACGATGCCGGCCATCCGGCGATCGACATCGGGGTCAAGGAATTCATGTGCACGGGCGCCAATCCGCCTTTCGACCACCCGCATGTGTTTCTCGACATGGGCGACGACAATGAAAAAGTCTGCCCCTATTGCTCGACGCTTTACCGCTATTCGCCGAAGCTGAAGGCAACGGAAACGCTGCCGGCAGGCTGCCTTTACATCGACCAGGCCGCTTGAATCTTTCCCGACGGACCTGATGGACGACCAGCGCTCCCGGCAAATCGTCATCGCCGGAGCGGGCGTCGCAGGGCTGACTGCCGCACTTGCTTTTGCCAAACGCGGCTATCGCGTGCAGGTGTTCGAGCAAGCACCGCGCCTGGAAGCCGTAGGCGCCGGCCTCCAACTTTCTCCCAACGCCACACGCATCCTGCGTGACCTCAGCGTGCTCGACCGGCTGCTGCCGGCGACGGTGCGGCCAGAGGCCGTGGTGCTGAGGGATGCCAGAACGTTACGCCAATTGGCGCGCGTGCCGTTGGGACAATCAGGTGAAAGCCGCTGGGGCGCTCCCTATCTCGTCGCCCATCGCGCCGACCTGCAGACTGCGCTGATGGCGTGTGTGGCAGAGATGCCTGATGTCCATCTCACGCTCGGGGCGCGCGTCGAAAAAATTGCGACTGGCGGCCATGGTGTCACGGCGACCGTCGAGATCGGCGGCAAGACGGCAGAGGAACGGGGCTCCTTGCTGGTCGGCGCCGATGGCGTCTGGTCGTCGGTGCGCGCGCTTGTCGATGCAAAAAGGATGGCATCGCCAAGAAGCCGTTTTTCGGGAGAGCTGGCCTGGCGCACCACCGTTGCGGCCGACAGCAGCGCCGGGCAAGCCTTTGCCTCGATCGGCGCGGCCGATTGCGTCACGACTTTCCTGCATCCGGGTTTCCATATGGTCGCCTATCCCGTCAGCAAGGGCGACGCCTTCAATCTCGTCGCCTTCACCAAAGGCGAGCGCATCGCCGAGGGCTGGTCCGGCCGTGCCGATCCCGGCATCCTGTCTGCCGCCATGCGCGGCACCGCGCCAGGACTCGTCAAGCTGGTGGAAATGGCCGGCCCATGGTTGACCTGGCCGCTGCACACCGTGGAGCAGAAGCAGCCCTGGACAATGCCAACCGGCATTGCGCTGATCGGCGATGCCGCGCATGCGATGACGCCGTTCGCCGCGCAGGGCGCGGCAATGGCAATCGAGGATGCCGCGACGCTTGCCACGCTGGTCGCCGACTTTCGCGCCGATCCGCGCCAAAGCCTCACCATCTGGGAAAATCTCCGGCGACCGCGCGTGGAGAAGGTCCTTAAGCGTGGCGCGCTCAACCGGCTTGCCTGGCACGCCCGAGGCCCGGTGGCGCTGGCCCGCAACCTCGTGCTGGCGACGCGGCCGGCGGAGAAGCTCGCTGCCGACCTCGACTGGCTTTATGGTTGGGAGGAACCGAAGGTCGTCAGGCGGTAGGTGTCGAGGCAATAGAACCGGATAGCTTTGGCGCCAGCGCCAGATCTTGGAACCATCGCGGAGTCTCAATTGTACAGCCGCATCGACCATCCCAGCGACACCGGCAGCGGGTTCCACCAGCCGGTGCGCAGGCCGGCGGTACGCAACGCTGCGGCGGTCCAGGTGTTGCAGCCGACCACCGCATTGAAATGGCCGTTCGCCTCATAGAAGCGGTCGAAGCTGGAGTAGGCCGCATTCTCGATAACGATCGGGCCGCCAGGCCCCTGCTGAAAACTGGCTTCGATGAAATCGAGCAGCGCCGCGAACTGATCATCACCAATGTCGAAGCCGGCAACATCGGGATGCGGTTCGACGATAGCGCCAGCGACATCCACATGCATGACCGAGGCGTCGAGGGTCAGCGCCTTCATCACCGGAACGGCCTTGAGCTCGGACCATGTCGGTGTTTCCAGATAGAAGGCGCGGCCGCCCCAACCGAAGACGATGTAGCGCACTTCCGGCGCATCGGACGGCAGCCCGGCGTCTGCCAGGAAGTGGAAGCGCTTGCGTATGGCGGCGTCCGCCGGAATGGCGATATCGGTATGGATCGGGTTCTTCAGCACCAGTATATGCCGCGTGCCCTCGCCCGCCGACGCCGCCGGCCAGAGCGGGCGCGGCACCAGCGTGCCGAGGGTCGCCGCAAGCACGATCGCGGCCAGCACCATGAAGAGGAAACGCAGAACTTTTCTCATCGATGACGCCCCGCCGCCAACCGCATCAGCCGATCCACAAGCAAAGAGCCCGGCCGCATTGCGGCCGGGCTCTTGCGCTCGGTGTGGAACCGCTCAGTGCAGGATCTGACTGAGGAACAGTTTCGTGCGCTCGTGGCGCGGGTGGTCGAAGAACTCGGCCGGCGTGTTCTGCTCGACGATCTGGCCCTGATCCATGAAGATCACGCGGTTGGCGACTTTCCGCGCAAAGCCCATCTCGTGGGTGACGCACAGCATGGTCATGCCTTCCTCGGCCAGACCAACCATCGTCTCCAGCACTTCCTTGATCATTTCCGGGTCGAGCGCCGAGGTCGGCTCATCGAACAGCATGATGCGCGGGTTCATGCACAGCGAACGCGCGATGGCCACGCGCTGCTGCTGGCCGCCGGACAGCTGGCCGGGATATTTGTTGGCCTGTTCCGGGATCTTGACCCGCTTGAGGAAGTGCATGGCGATTTCCTCGGCCTGCTTCTTCGGTGTCTTGCGCACCCAGATCGGCGCCAGCGTGCAGTTCTCCAGGATGGTCAAGTGGGGGAACAGGTTGAAGTGCTGGAACACCATGCCGACCTCGCGGCGCACCTCGTCGATCTTCTTCAGATCGTTGGTCAGTTCCTTGCCGTCGACGATGATCTTGCCCTTCTGATGCTCTTCCAGCCGGTTGATGCAGCGGATCATCGTCGATTTGCCGGAACCCGACGGGCCGCAGATGACGATGCGCTCGCCGCGCATCACCTTGAGGTTGATATCCTTCAGCACATGGAACTCGCCGTACCATTTGTGCATGGCGATGATGTCGATGGCGACATCGGTGGTCGAGATGTGCATCTTGGCGGCGTTGACCTTGATCTCTTCGGCGCTGACGGCGTTTTCGGTGGCCATGACAGGGTCCCCTTATTCTTTTGTTAGCGTTTGTGGCCGGTGTCGAGCCGGCGTTCAGTGTACATTGAATAGCGCGACATGCCGAAGCAAAACAGCCAGAAGACGAAGGCGGCGAACACCAGGCCGGACCTGGCCGTTTGCGGCGTCGCCCAGTTGGCGTCCGAGAAGTTCTGCTTGACGACGCCAAGCAGGTCGAACATCGAGATGATGAGGACCAGGCTGGTGTCCTTGAACATGCCGATGAAGGTGTTGACGATGCCGGGAATGACCAGCTTCAGCGCCTGCGGCAGTACGATCAGCCCCATCTTCTGCCAATAGCCGAGCCCGAGTGAATCGGCGCCTTCATATTGGCCTTTGGGGATCGCCTGCAGGCCGCCACGCACGACTTCAGCCATATAGGCTGCGGCAAACAGCGACACGCCGATCAGTGCCCGCAGGAACTTGTCGAAAGTGACGCCCGCGGGCAGGAACAGCGGCAGCATGACACTGACGAAGAACAGGACGGTGATCAGCGGGATGCCACGCACCGTTTCGATGAAGATCACGCACAGCGTCTTGATGATCGGCATTTTCGAACGCCGGCCGAGCGCCAGCACTGTGCCCAGCGGCAACGACACGGCAATGCCGACGAAGGACAGGCTGAGTGTGACCAGCAGGCCGCCCCAGCGCGAGGTCTCGACATGCGGCAGGCCGAACACGCCGCCAATCAGCAGGAAGAACGAGACGATCGGCAGCACCAGGAAGAGCAGGATGGCATTCAGCCCCTTGCGCGGCACACGCGGGATCAGCATCGGCACCAGCAGAACCACGAACAGGATGGCAACCAGGATCGGCCGCCAGCGCTCCTCGATCGGATAGGTACCGAACATGAACTGGCCGAATTTGGCGTTGACGAATGCCCAGCAGGCGCCCGTCCAGCCCTCCGGCTGAATGCCGCCCTGTGCGGCAGTCGCACAGACCGTGCGGTCCGGCCCGGTCCACACGGCATTGATGAACGCCCAGTTGATGACTTGCGGCAGGACCCAGGCAACGATGGCGATGCCAAGGATGGTCAGGATGGTGTCGCCGACCGTGCCGACCAGGTTCTTGCGCACCCAGGCCACTGGGCCGCGCACACTTGTCGGCGCAGGCTGCGCCAAGGCCATTTCGGTGCGCACCCAGGACATATCGTGTTCCTGCATGGCTCTACCTTTCCACCAGCGCCATTCTGGCGTTGACCACGTTCATGACGGCCGAGGTCACCAGGCTAAGTATAAGATAGGCGATCATCATGATCAGCACACCTTCGACCGCCTGTCCCGTCTGGTTGAGGACCGTGCCGGCGGTCGCCGTCAGGTCCGGATAACCGATGGCGATCGCCAGCGAGGAGTTCTTGGTCAGGTTGAGATACTGGCTGGTCAGCGGCGGGATGACGATACGCATGGCCTGCGGCACGACAACCAGCCGCAAGATCGACCCGGACCGCAGCCCAAGTGCCGCCGCCGCCTCGGTCTGGCCCTTGCTCACGCCCCTGATGCCGGCGCGCACGATTTCGGCGATGAAGGCCGCCGTGTAGCAGGAAAGCGCCAGATAAAGCGACAGGAACTCCGGCTTGACCTGGAAGCCGCCGGTCAGATTGAAGGTCGATTGTTTGGGAAGATCAAAGCTCAGCGGAAAGCCGCTCAGCACATAGGCGAGCAATGGCAGGCCGACGATCAGCGCCACCGAGGTCCAGAGCACCGGAAACTGCTGGCCTGTCGCCATCTGCCGCTGACGCGCCGTACGGGCGACGAACCACGCCATGGCAATGCCGACAAGCAGGGCGACGACGATCAGCCAGGAGCCCTCGCCCCAGACTGGGCGGGGAAAGTAGAAGCCGCGCTGGTTAAGGAAGGAGCCGAAGGGCAGATGATAGCTGTCACGCGGCGCCGGCAGCACGGCGAGCACGCCGGAGTACCAGAAGAAGATGACCAGCAGCGGCGGGATGTTGCGGAAGACCTCGACATAGACCGTGCAGATCTTCTGGATCAGCCAGTTCTGCGACAGGCGGCCGATACCGATGACGAAGCCGATGATTGTGGCGGTGATGATGCCGGCCACGGCGACGATGATGGTGTTGATCAGGCCGACGACGATGGCGCGGCCATAGGTCGAGTCCGACGTATAGGCGATCGGCGTATCCGAAATGTCGAATCCGGCGCGTCCCCTGAGGAAGCCGAAGCCGGAGGCGATGTGCAGGCGCTGCAGATTGTCGATGACGTTCTGCACGATCCACCAGACGGAACCGAACAGGACGATGACGACCAGCGTCTGGAAGAAGAGACTGCGTATCTTCGGGTCATTGATGAAGGAAGCCCTGCTGGACTCCTCGCGAAGAACTTCCTGCGATGCCATGTGCCCGTCCCCTGAAAAGAGAAACCGGAAGGCAGATATCTGCCTTCCGGATCACATTTCGGTCAGCGGATCGGCGGAGCGTATTGCAGGCCGCCCTTGGTCCACAGCGCATTGATGCCGCGCGCGATCTTGAGCGGGCTGCCCGAGCCGACATTGCGATCGAACATTTCACCGTAATTGCCGACGGCCTTGACGATATTGACGACCCAGTCATTGGAGACGCCGAGATCGGTGCCGATCTTGGTGTCGGCTTCCTGGCCGAGAACGCGCTTGATCTCCGGGCTGGCCGAGTTCTTCATCTCATCGACATTGGCCTTGGTGATGCCGAGTTCCTCCGCGTCAAGCAGCGCGAAATAGGTCCACTTGACGATGTGGTACCACTGGTCGTCGCCTTGGCGCACCGCCGGTCCGAGCGGCTCCTTGGAGATGATCTCGGGTAGCACGACGTGATCGGCCGGCGAGCCCAGCGTCAGGCGGATGCCGTAAAGGCCCGACTGGTCCGTGGTGTAGACATCGCAGCGGCCGGCGTCATAGGCGGCGTTGACCTCTTCGAGCTTCTCGAAGACGACCGGATTGTACTCCATCTTGTTCGCCTTGAAGTAGTCGGCGAGGTTGAGCTCGGTGGTGGTGCCGCTCTGCACGCACACGGCCGCGCCCGAGAGCTGGAGCGCCGAATTGACGCCCGGCAGCTTCTTGGCGTTGATCATGAAGCCCTGGCCGTCATAGTAGGTCGTGCCGATAAAATTCAGGCCAAGCGCCGTGTCGCGATTGATGGTCCAGGTGGTGTTGCGCGACAGGATGTCGACCTCGCCGGACTGCAGCGCGGTGAAGCGCTCCTTGGCGCTGAGCGGGGTGAACTTGACCTTGGTGCCGTCACCGAAGACGGCGGCCGCGACAGCGCGGCAGAAATCCGCGTCGATGCCCTGCCAGTCACCCTTGTCGTCGGGCGCCGAGAAACCGGCCAGACCCGTCGAGACACCGCATTGGATGAAGCCCTTCGCCTTGACGGTGTCGAGCGTCGTCGCCGACGCTGCCGACGCCATAAACCCGAGCGTAGCGGCGCCAAGGATGCCGATAGCAATATGTTTCATGACCCACAGACCCTTTTCTGTTTTCAGGCAAAACCTGATCTTTTTTCCCGTGTGAACGCAGTTCCCATTCCAGCCCATTCCCGGAATCCCGCATCGTAACCGACGCGCCGCCTCCCATTCACGAACAGCATCGAAGGCGATAATTCCTGTGAGGTCAAGGGAAATGACCGAATCCGAACGTCTTTGAAAATCGATTGCCTGAAATGCCCGAATTGCAGACAAACGCGCCCGCATTTTAGTCACGGCGCGAATAAAGTCGGCAAAGCGCATTCAACGCAAATGCGGGCCAGCGGCGAAATCCATAACTGGCGCCAGCTTGGCGTCCCTGATCTGGACACCGGATGAATTGGCATGGCCGAAGACTGTCATCGGACCTGCGCCGTCAAAGCGCACGGGACATCAACCACACGCCGGCCGCCACCATCAGCGCGCCGGAAATGCGCGAGATCAACGGCCCGCTCGTGGCCGTCTTTTCCAGGAGAACGAGGATGGCGATACCGGCGATCCACAGGATGTTCATGACGCCGCCGACGAACAGCAAGGCCATCAGCGCCCAGCAGCAGCCCAGACAATAGAGGCCGTGATCGACGCCTAGCCGAATCGCACCGAGCGGCGCGGAACGGAACCCGCCATGGCTCATCAGGAACCCGATCGGCCCCTGGCATTGGCGCAAGCAGGAGCTCTTGATCGGCGTCCATTGATAGAGGCCGGCGGCGATCAGGACGAGGCCACCGAGGATCGTGCTGTCGGTTGCCATCGAGGGGTCGAGCAGGGCCAGCCGGCCGAGCAGCCATTGCGCGCCGGTCGCGGCGATGCTGAAGACGATCCAGACGGTGAGATAGCCGGTAAAAAACCAGCCGGTCGAAGCGATGGGGCGGCCAGCCGCCTGCGCCTTGCGGCCGATGCCAGCATAGAGCAGCAGCAGCGGCGCGACCGAAGGCGTCATCATGCCGACCATCATCACCGCCCACATCGTGAAAATGAAAGCGAAATCGGCGAGTGTCCAGGCTCGGAAGCCAGGCGCCACGGCGGCGCCCACATCCATTCCAGCCATGTCCATATTCGACATGTCCATTGCGGCCATATCGCCGCTTGCTCCGGCCGGCATCGGGGATTCGGGCATGGCCATGTCGATGGCAAGCCACAGCACATAGGCCCAGGCGAGCACCGCAATCACGACGAGCGCGGCCATCACGACCGTGCGGTCGCGCCGCAGCACCGCCTCCAAGGCCCTGTCGCCCATTGGATCAGCTCAATGGACGACGCCGCTCTGCGTGAGATGCAGATTGGCAAAATGACTGTGCGTATCGGCCACCCCGAACTTGATCGGGCCTGTCGCCTTGGTCCAGCCGCGCCCGATCTCGGCCATTGCGTATTCGAGGCCGTGCGGCAGGTCGATGCGTGCCCGATGCTCGGCGCCGGTGACCGGATTCTTGATCGGCTCGCCATGACCGTCGGCTACGCCCTCGACATGCAGCCGTCCGGTTCGCGCGTCGACGTCGACCTCGAACTCGATCGGGGCAAAGATCGGGTCATGGAATTTCTCCAGCGTGGTCGAGAAGAACTCGAATATTGTCGCGCCTGGTTCGGTGTCCTGCCCGCCCAGTATGCGAAGCAGCGCTTCACGCTGGGCCTCGCTCGCCCTCTCGTCGACAACCACCGCTGCTTCGCCGCCGCCCTGATGGATGGCGCCGGGCCAGCGGAAAATCCCGACGAGCCGCAATCCATCGAGTTTGGTGGCTCCGTGATGGCCGCTCTCGATTTCGATGCCGGCAACCGCCTGACAGAAGCCGTGTGTGGGCATGGCGTTGAACTGGCATGGGCAGCCATAGGCGCAATTGCAGTTGACGAATTCGCGCGCCTTCATCGTCCATTTGACGTTGGGCATGGCATTCCTCCCCTTGCGGCGCTCTGTGAGCGCGATACCCGGACCGGGGGATCAGGAGGAACCCTGCCAAAACCATCCGGCAGCATCTGATCGAGGCAATCCGGTGATTAATATTAGAGACTTATTATATATGTTTCGCAGCCGTCTACAATAGGTTGACCGAGGGACGATCGGCTCCGCCGACAATCACTTCCGCACACCTTGCCGAGCCCGTTTCAGGACCCCGCAGCTATGCCGTTCAGGTGGAGAATTGGCATATTCGAAGTCTATCCCTGGCGGATGGTGGGCTGTTGCGCGGTCCAAGCCGCCGCACTATGGCTAGCGCCTTGTCAAACAGGCGAAGACGAAGAATGGCTAAGGACGGCAACGAACAGGGTTCCGGCAAAATGGGCATCAACACGCGGTTGGCCCATTCGGGCAACAACCCGCACGACTATTTCGGCTTCGTCAATCCGCCTGTCGTGCACGCCTCGACCGTGCTGTTCCGCAACGCCGCCGCAATGGTTGGCCGCAGCCAGAAATACACCTACGGCACGCGCGGCACGCCGACGACGGACGCCCTTGCCCAGGCCATCGATGCGCTGGAGGGATCCGCCGGCACGATCGTGGTGCCGTCGGGCCTTGCGGCGGTGACTATTCCGCTGCTCGCCTTCGTGTCGGCCGGCGATCACCTGCTGATCGTCGACAGCGTCTACCATCCGACCCGTAATTTCGCCGACACGATGCTGAAGCGGCTCGGCGTCGAGGTGGAGTATTATGATCCTCGTATCGGCGCTGGCATCGCCGCCCTGATCAAGCCCAACACCAAGGTGGTGTTCACGGAATCGCCAGCCTCCAACACGTTCGAGGTGCAGGACATCCCGGCGATCGCCAAGGCGGCGCACGCGGCTGGCGCTATCGTGATGATGGACAACACCTGGGCAACGCCGCTTTATTTCCGGCCGCTCGACCACGGCGTCGACATCTCCATTCACGCGGCGACGAAGTACCCGGCCGGCCATTCCGACGTGCTGCTGGGCACGGTCTCGGCCAATGAAAGCCACTGGAAACAGCTCTATGAGAGCTTCTGCACGCTCGGCTGCTGCGCGGGTCCCGACGATGTCTACCAGGTGCTGCGCGGCTTGCGCACCATGGGCGTGCGCCTGGAGCATCACCAGCGCAGCGCGCTTGCCATCGCGTCGTGGCTCGAAGGCCAGAAGGGCGTGGCGCGCGTGTTCCACCCTGCCCTTCCCAGCCACCCGGACCACGCTCTATGGAAGCGCGACTTTTGCGGTTCGAGCGGCATCTTTTCCATCGTGCTCGCCGGCGGCGGCCAGAAGGAGCAGCACGCTTTCCTCGACGCGCTGCAGATCTTCGGCCTCGGCTATTCCTGGGGCGGCTATGAGAGCCTTGCGGTGCCAGTCTGGCTCGACGACCGCGTCGTTGCAAAAGGCCCCTATGAAGGCCCGTTGATCCGCCTGCAGATCGGCCTCGAGGATGTAGACGACCTGAAAGCCGACATTTTGCGCGGTCTGGCCGCAGCGACGGCCTAACCAGCGCGCACGGGCTGACTGCCGGACAGAATCAGCAGACGGCCGCGAGGCCTTGGCGCTGATAACAAAGCGCGAGCCGCTCGCGGCATCCCATTGCTGCGCGTCACGCAATATTATTCTCTCGGGCCGCTGCTTTCGGGATTTGTTTGACTTTCAAATCCGTGGGTTCGGTCGCATTGCGTGCTGCACTGGTACCCTCGTCCAATCCCATTGGTCCCAACCCTGTCATGGCCTTTCGTCTTTTTGTCCCCATCCTTGCCGGCGCGACGCTGCGAGAGCGGCTGCTGGCCTGTATCGGCGCCACGATCGGCATCGCGCTGACCGGCGTGATCAGCGGGCTGGCAATGGGCGGCGGCCCGCATGTGGCCCTGCTGGTGGCACCGATGGGCGCCTCCGCCGTGCTTCTCTTCGCCGTGCCCGCCAGCCCTTTGGCGCAGCCCTGGTCGATCATCGGCGGCAACTCCATATCGGCGCTGGTGGGTGTGACGGTGGCGCATTTCATCCATGATCCGGTCATGGCCTCGGGCCTCGCCGTGGCGCTCGCCATCGCGGCCATGTCGTTCACGCGCTGCCTGCATCCGCCCGGTGGCGCGGCGGCTCTGACGGCGGTGCTCGGCGGGCCGGCCGTAGTCAGCGCCGGCTTCCTGTTTCCGTTCGTGCCGGTGGCCCTGAATTCGATCATCCTGGTCACGCTCGGCCTGCTTTTCCACAGGCTGGCGCGGCGCAACTACCCGCATGTCGCTGCTTCCCCAGCCAACAGCCATGGGACGGCCGATCCGCCGGCGCGGCAGCGCGTCGGCTTCCGGCCCGAGGATATCGACGCGGCGCTGACCACGCTCGACGAAACCTTCGACATCGACCGCAACGACCTCGAACGGCTCCTGAGGCAAGTCGAGCTGCAGGCCATGGTGCGCTCACACCGGACGCTGCTTTGCCAGGACATCATGTCCCGCGACGTGGTTTCGGTGCCCGAGCAGGCCACCGCCGAGGAGGCGCGCCAGCAACTGCTCGATCACAACATCCGCACCTTGCCGGTGGTCGACGCGGATGGCCGGCTGGTTGGCGCTGTCGGCCTGCGCGAGCTGACGAAGACGACCGATGCGGTGAAGAGCGTGATGTCGAAGGCCGGCACCGCTTCGCCCGAGACACCGGCGATGAGCCTGCTTCCCGTACTGACCGACGGCCGCAGCCACGCCGTGGTCATCGTCGACGGTGAGCGGCGCATCCTCGGCCTGATCACCCAGACCGACCTGCTGGCGGCGGCAGCGCGCGTGCAGGCCGCAGACAAAGGACTGGCGGCGGCTTAGAGCAACTCCAGGAAAAGTGTGTGCGGTTTTCGGAAAAGCGCGCAGCGCTTTCCCTTGCGAATTGCGTCAACACAAAGAGTTGGAGCAGTTGGCCGTTTCCGTGAAACGGTGAACTGATCTAGAATAGCGGAGCCAGGTTGCCGAAATCCGGGAACCTTTTTCCGGCGGGCGCATCGAACGTGCAGTCAAGCGTCTGTTCGGGGAGATCCGGTCGCGATGAGCAAGCTCGCAATACCCGTCAAAATGCCCAGGGTGGCCGAGGCTCTTTCCGGCGACATGCTGCTTGTACAGCGAGCCCTGGCGCGCGATGCGGGCGCCTTCCGCACCATCATCAAGACATACAACCAGCAGCTCTACCGCATCGCGCGCGGCATACTGCGCAACGACGCCGAAGCCGAGGACGTCGTCCAGGAGGCCTATGTCCACGCCTTCGCCAATCTGGCGACATTTCGCGGCGACTCTTCGCTTGCCACCTGGCTGTCGCGCATCGTCATCAACGAAGCACTCGGCCGCCTGCGCAAGAGGCGCCGCACCGTGGCGATGCCCGAAAATCCGGAAGCGCAAATCATCCGCTTTCCCCTCAACCCCAGCGACGACCCGGAGCGGACGATGGCGCAGCGGCAGATTCTCGCACTTGTCGAGCGGGCGACCGACAGCCTGCCCGACATCTACCGCATGGTCTTCGTGGCCCGTGTCATCGAGGGCCTGAGCATGGAGGAAACCGCCGATCTGCTGGGCGTGCGGCCGGAGACCGTCAAGACAAGGCTGCACCGGGCGCGTAGCCTGTTGCGCAAGGCGCTGGACGACGAGATCGGCCCGGTCCTGCTCGACGCCTTCCCCTTCGCCGGCCGCCGCTGCGAGCGTTTGACCAAGGCCGTTATGGGACGGCTGGGCTTCGAATGATCCCGTCGCGATTTTGCGGGAACGTTTCTCCCGGCCGCGCATCCAATCGGCGTCAACTGGAAATGTAAGCCCGGCGCTTCCTCGCGGCCGGGCGAAGGAGGATGCCATGTTCACCCGATATACCGCCGCCCTTGCCGCCGTGCTTTTCGTCAGCGCTGCTCCGTTCGCGCAGGCCGCCGACAAGCCGACCGACCCGCAGATCGCCCATATCGCCTACACGGCCGGCGTCCTCGACATCGAGGCGGCCAAGCAGGCGATCAAGACATCGAAGAACAAGGAGGTCGTCGCGTTCGCCAAGGACATGGAGCGCGACCATGAGGCGGTGAACAAGCAGGCGCTCGACCTGGTCAAGAAGCTCAAGGTGAAGCCCGAGGACAACGCCACCAGCCAGGCGCTGACCAAGGCGGCGGAAGAAGAACGCGCCAAGCTCGCCAAGCTGAAGGGCGCGGCTTTCGACAAGGCCTATATCGAGAATGAAGTCGCCTATCACAAGCAGGTCAACGGCGCGCTCGAAACGCTGCTCATCCCTTCGGCCAGCAATGCCGAGTTGAAGAGCCTGCTCGAGACCGGCCTCAAGATCTTCCAGGGGCATGAGCAGCACGCCGAACATGTCGCCGGCATGCTGAAATGAAGGCGGGCGTCTTGATCCATCTGCCATGGCTGGCCGCTCTGGCGCTTATGACGGCGCCGGCGGCGGCCGCAACCATAGAGGTCACCATCGACAAGCTCGTCTTCTCCCCGGCAACCGTCGAGGCGAAGGTCGGCGACACGGTCGAGTGGGTGAACAAGGATGTGGTTGCCCACACGGCCACCGTCAAGGGCGGCTGGGAGGTGATGATCCCGCCGAAGAAATCGGCGAGCCTGACACTGAAGGCGGCTGGAGCGATCGACTATTTCTGCCGCTTCCACCCCAACATGAGGGGCCATATGAACGTGGCGCCGTGATGCCTTCGCGGGCTGGCGGTGCACAGCCGCCAGCGTGCAGGCCTCGCAGGCTTTCACGAGTGAGAAATCCTCGCTGCGGACGAACCGCGCCAGCACTTCGCCGATCGGCAGCAGAAGCGCCTCGGGCGAGCGCCACTTGCCACCGCCTACGAATGGTCGAGCCGCAGCGAGGCGCGCCTTGCTTCGTCCGGCCTTGTGATGTGTGTCCAGGTGCCGTCGTAGCTGGGCTTGCGCCGCTCGATCCAGGCGGCAAGGCCTTCCCTGAGATCGGCGGTCGGCGCCATGCGGGCGAACTGCTCGGCCTCGACCAACAGCCCTTCGGCGATGCTGAGGTTGATGCCGCGCGCCACCGCAGTGAGAATGCTGGCGAGCGCTGCCGGCGAATGCGTGGCGATGCGGCGGGCAAGATCGTGCGCTGCCGGCATCAGCTCGGCATGCGGCACAATCTTGTTGACGAGGCCGAGTTCGGCCGCTCGTTCAGCCGAAAAGGTTGCGCCCGTCAAAAGCAGTTCAAGCGCGCGCTTGCGCCCGGCAAGCCGCGGAAGGCGCTGCGTGCCGCCGAAGGTCGGGGGCATTGCGAGGTTGATCTCCGGCTTGGCGAACAGGGCGCGGTCGCTGGCGATGGCCAGCGGCACGGCCTCGGTGATCTCGCAGCCTCCGCCGAAGGCAATCCCGTTGACGGCGGCGATGATGGGTTTGCGGAAGGCTTCAAGCCTTGCCGTCAGTCGCTGGCCGCGCAGGACGAAGTCGCGCAGCGCCACATCCGTGCCTGCGGCGACACTCAATGAGAATTCGCCGATATCGCCGCCGGCGGAGAAGGCGCGTTCGCCGGCACCGGTCAGGATGACGGCGCGGACCGCATTGTCGGCCTCTATCGTGTCGAGGATCGCTAGCAGGCGATCGATCAGGGCGTAGTTCAGCGCATTGAGCTTTTCCGGGCGGTTGAGGGTGAGGACGCTTACCCCGTCGCGGGTCTCGTTCAGGACAAGATCGGCCATTGTTCTTCCTTTCCAGATACCACGGAAAGGGATCACTCTTTCGATTGCGTGTATATTCACTAGTCGGTATACATGGCTCATGCCCGAAGTCGCCAGCCCGACCCGCAAACGCATCGTCGATGCCGCGACGAAGCTGTTCTATGCCGAGGGAATCGGCCGCGTCAGCGTCGACGCCGTCGCGGAAAAGGCCGGCCTCACCAAGCGGACGCTTTACTACCACTTCAAGAGCAAGGACGACCTGATCGCCGCCTATCTGGACGGGCGGGACCAGCCCAATCTGCGGCAGATGGCCGGCTGGTTCGATGCCGCGGAAGGCGGCGCGGACCGCAAGGCCGAGGCGATCTTCAGCAATCTGGCGCGGGCTGCGCGCCACCCGAAATGGAAGGGATGCGGTTTCCTGCGCACGGCCGCGGAACTCGCTTCGATGCCCGGCCATCCGGCGATCAAGGTCGGATCACGCCACAAGTCGAATTTCGAGGCATGGCTGGCCGGCGCGTTGTCGGACCACGGCGTCGAGGAACCACAGGCGGCGGCGCGCGAGATCGTGCTTTTGATCGATGGCTCCTTTTCGATCATGCTGGTCCACCGCAATCCCGATTACATCGAGGCGGCAGGACGAGCAGCGGCGACGCTTGTCCGGGTCAGATCGCGGAACAAGGACTGAACCAGCCGTGGCTTGGAACGCAGCCGGCAAGCATGGTATCGCAATGCCAGGGAGGCGGTGATGCGTATCATCTTTCGATGTGATCCAATGTTGATCGAGCATTTGCCGCGCCCGATCCCGGCGCGCGGCGCTCTGCCGGAATGGCTGCGCGCCATGCCCGCCACCGCCTATTCGGCGATCCACGGCCGCGACATTCGCACGCTCAAGCAATGCCCACCCGTTGTCGATGCGATGACCTATGGCTTCATGGTCCTGCTGCCGTGCGACGTCGTCGTCGACAAGGGCACCTTTTCGTGGGACTGGCAAATTCCAGAACCGGTCACGCAGAACCACCCCAGAGCGCCATTGAGCTTCCACACACCGGGGCAGCTCGCCGGCAGCCCGTTTGCTACGCCCGGCCAAGCCGCCCTCAAATTCAACAGCTTCTGGACCATCGAGGTCGAGGAAGGCTGGTCGCTGTTCGCGACGCATCCGGTCAATCGCGAGGATCTTCCTTTCAGGCTGGTGACTGGGCTGGTGGATTCCGACCGGTTCAGCGATGGCGGCATCAATTTCCCGGCGGTCTGGACGGAACCTGGGTTCTCCGGCGTGCTCGGGAAAGGAACCCCGGTCGCACAGTGCTTTGCGGTTCCGCGGGCGACGCCGCAGCTGGAATACGAGGTGTTCGACGAAGAACGGCAGGCGTCTTATGCGCGCACCGTCGGTAATGTCTTGTCAACGCCGGGTGTCTACCGCAAGCGGTTCCGCGCCCGGCGGGGGCGCTCCACTGGCGAGTAAGCGACGCAGTGCTTCCTCATCGAGCCACAGCCGACCACTCGGCGCCGATGTAAGCGCCATGGCGATGACGCCGAACGTGGATGGGCGCAGACGATAGGCCGTTGAATACGCCAGCATCGCCCCATCCAGATCACCAGTTTCCTGCAAGACGACGCCCAGATTGACGGCAGCCTCCGGGGTATCGGGGCTCATCTCCAGCACGCGTCGATAGGCCTGGGCAGCGGCGCCGAACTTGCGCATGTCCTGACGCACCAACCCGAGATCAAACCAGGCAGAAGGATGCCCGCCGCCAGCGACGGCGCGTTCGAGCAAGTCCTCTGCCTCAACAGACGCGCCGCGTTGCCAGGCAAGGCGCCCGAGGCGCGCCGCAGCCTCCTCGGATTTCGGATCCCATTGCAAGACGAGTGTCCACCATTCGCCCGCGGCCAAAGCATTGCCTGCCTGATCAAGGGTACGTGCCCGCTCGATCAGTATTTCCGCCTGTGATGACAGCTTTGCCGCGCGATCCAGCTGTTGCAACGCTGCCTCGAACCGGCCGTCGGCCCGAGCAATCCTGCATGCCAGAATCAAAGCGGGCACATTATCCGCATGAGCGGCCAGGCTCGTCTCGATGCGCGTGCGAGCTCCCGACAAATCCGCCCTGGCGAACAGGATCGCCGCCAGAAGATGGCAAAGAGCCGGATCGTTCGGGCGTTGCTTCAGGCCTAACTCGCACAGCTGCATTGCCTGGCCATGATTGCCGGAATTGAAAGCAGCCACCGCACGTCGGATCAGATCTCCACTTTCGACTTGATTCGTATCCGTCACCGCTTTTACCACTCCGGTTAGAACCCGAAGGCCAGCCATGCCGTGCCGGCGACGAGAGTGATCAGCGTCAGCGGCAGGCCGACCTTGAAGAAGGCACCGAACGACAAGGGCGTGCCGGCAGCCTTGGACTGCTCGGCGACGATCAGGTTGGCGACCGAGCCGAGCAGCGTGAAATTGCCGGCGAGCGTTGAACTCATCGCCACCACCAGCCAGGCCCGTTCGGGGTTTTCCAGCCCAGGTATGAACGGCCGCAGCGCCAGCACCGCCGGAACATTGCTCATGATGTTGGAGAGCACCGCGGTGAAGCTGGACAGGCGCCAGACATCGTCGAGGCCGAGATTCTTGGCCGAGGCGATGAGATCCGGCGTCAGCAACGTCCTTTCGGCGCTGGCGACCACCACGAACAAACCGGCGAACATGAACAGCAGCGGGCCATCGATCTCACGGTAGATGCGGTCCGGCTTGATGGCGCGGGTGAGCAGGAGAATGGCTCCGCCGATCAACGCCGCCTTGGCAACGGGGACGCCGGCGAAGAAGGCGATGGCCAGCCCGATGCAGACGATCACGGCTTTCAGCACCTGCCCGCGATGCATCCGGCCGCGCGAGACATGCGGCGTCAATTCAGCTGTGCGGGTGAATTCGGCGCGATAGACGATGCGCACGATGACGATGACCGCGACGAGACCGAACAGGGCGACCGGCGCGAGTGCCGCCGAAAAAGCGGGATAGGAAATGCCCGACAGCGCGCCGATGACCATGTTCTGAGGATTGCCGGTGATGGTGGCGACGCTGCCGCAGTTCGAGGCGGTGGCGGTGGCGATCAGGTACGGGATCGGGTTGCGATTGATGACGCGGGTGACGTGGACGACGATCGGCGCCATGACCAGGCAGATGGCGTCGTTGACCAGGAAGGCCGACAGCACGCCGGTCAGCAGCGTCACCATCACCAGGAGCATGAAGGGCGCGTGCGCGTGTTCGATGGCGATGGCGCCCAGGCCGCGAAAGGCGCCAGAGACCTTCAGATGCGCCACCACGATCATCATGCCGAGCAGAAGCGTGATCGTGTCGAAATTGATGGCGCGGTAGGCGTCCTCCATGCTGATCGCGCCAACGGCGATCATCGCGGCGCCGCCAAGCAGCGCGATGCCTGCCCGGTCAAGACGCAAACCGGGGATGCGGCCGATGGCGACGCCGGCATAGGTCAGGACCAGGATCAGCAGTGCCGCCGCGCCCATCAACGTCATTGGTAAGAAGCCCTGCTCGATCTGGTGGCGCCGATGCGTCCGCCTGGTGGTTCTTTTGCATGTCAACTTTAGCGATGTCGAGATTGACGACAAACGGGGCGGTACCGCTAACGCCGATAGAAATCCAGCCGCTGTTGCAATGCCTGCGGCGAAAACAGTCGCTCGACGGTCTGCCGCGCTTTGTGGCCCATGTCAGCCCGCAGCGCTGGATCGGCCTTGAGCTCGGCCAGGATGCGCGCCGCCTGTTGCGTCGACTCGAACAGAAAACCGTTTTCGCCATGGCTGATATAGTCGGCATAGCCGCCATGCGCATGGCAGACCACGGGCAAACCGCAGGCCATCGCCTCGAACACCACGCGGCCGAATGTCTCCACATGCGAGCCGGTGCGATAGTAGAAGACGTCGAGCGTCGGCAAAAACTGCTCGGCGGCAAACTGGCCCTGCGGCAGGAGTTCGAGTTGCGGATGCGGCGCGAGCCTGTCCTTCAGCGGCATGCCGCCCTGGATCCGTACCGCAACGCCGTCGGCCAGCAAGGCCTCGTAGAGCGCCACATCGTCGGCATGATGCTTGTCCGCCGTGTCGCGGCTCAGCCGCCCCACCGTGAACGGGCCGTCCGGCCTTGCCGGTCGTGGTGAAAAACGCCCGATATCGATCGGCGACGGATGCACGACGCCTTCGACCTGCAGCATGCGCTTCTGGAATTCCGAGATCAGCACCAATTCGGCGCCGGGCCAGCCCAGCAGGCGCGGCATGCCGGTCGTCAGCCCGATGATCTTCGGGTGAAAGGTGTTGAAGACATAGATCAGCCGGCGTGGCCGCCGGATCAGGTAAGGCCAGATTTTGTTGCGCCAATGCGCGCCGAGGAAGACATAGGTGCCGCCGTCCGGCACCTCGCGCTTTGTCAGCGACACGCGGCGAATCGGAAATTGCCGCATCAGTTCGTCGGACACGCGCGAAGAGGTTGCCCAAAGACACACCTGCTGGTCGGCACTCAACAGCCGATACAGGTCCAGGGTTTCGCGTTCGCTGCCGCCAAACGGGTTCTGAAAGCCGTTGAACAAATGGATCATGATCGCCGCGCTTGCCTAGCCCGGGCCATCCCGCCACTCGTTCGCCCGGCACCGAAACAGGTCGTGACTGCGCCGGTGGCCCGGAAGACCGAGGAGATCAAGAAAGCAGAAATGTCTCTGGCGACGCCCAATACATCACCTTAGCCGGAGGAAGCACACCGGCAAGACGGCGTCAAGGAAGCGGCGACCTCAGCCTTCACGCGCAGCAAGGCTGCGGTCAATGCACCGTGGCGGCGCCGGACTGAGACACCAGGGCGGCTTCCGCCGGGTCGAAACTGACCTGATCGCGGCCATTCGACTTGGCGGCATAGAGCCGTCTGTCTGCGGCGGAGAATATCGCCTCGTAAGTCGTCGGCCCGATGAAGCTGGTGCCGCCGATACTGACGGAAAGCGGACAGGCGCGGCCGCCAGGCGAAAAGTCCATTTCGCGAATTCGCCGGCGGATGCCTTCGGCAACCAGCCAGGATTGCGAGGGGTCGACACCGGGAAGAAACACGCCAAACTCCTCGCCGCCGATGCGGCCGACGATATCGCTGCCGCGCAGCTGTCCCTTGATCGCCTGCGCGATGAGCTTGAGCGCCTGGTCGCCACAGTCATGGCCGAGGCGGTCGTTGATAGACTTGAAGTGGTCGGCATCGATGATCAGCAGCGCGCCGGAACGGGTCTGTTCCTGCTTGCGGGTCTCCTCCAGATAGGCCTCGACCAGCATCGAGAAGGCGCCGCGATTCAGCACGGCCGTCAGACTGTCGGTGGCGGCGATGACGCTGAGGTCGCGCTGAGCTATCGCCAGCTGGCGAATCTTCCACATGAGAAAAAACAGAAACGACCCGCCCAGCACCAGGGGCAGCATGAGATCCGTCATTTGCGCGCGCCAGACGGCCTCGGGCGAGAGATAGGGGAAATTGAAGGAATCGACGAAAAACGCCACGGCAATGAAGAATACCGTGCCGGCGGCGGTGACAGCGATCACCCTGCCCCAACTGGTCGACGACAGGTCGAACTTCATCCCATTCCACTCCGTTAGCCGTCGCTACTATGACGCGCCAACGCAAACAAATTGATAAGACTTTCCCTTCAATTCGAGATCAGGGAGCCGGAGCATGCTCGCCCAAATGGACCGCCGTGCCCCGGCGGTGAACGCAAGCCCGCCGACTAAATTTCGCGCGATGCGGGGAATTCAGAACGTCGATGGTTCGGCGCCGGTCCACTTGCTTCGACAACGAAGGATGCCGCGATCAGGTCGTCGGCATCCAGTTGTAGGGACCCGTCGCCCGCCCCCATGATGGCCGCGACCTTGTGGAAGGTCTTCATCTCATGATCGGAAATTTCGGCATCCTGCATTCTGGCTCTGAGTTGAGCGATACGCCGCCCCAGGGCGGGGGACGTTCCAATTTCACGTTTCGACATGGCCTCGTTTTCTCCTCCCCCAACCCGCGCTTGTTTTGTCCCGCCCGTTCGCCGGCCCGCACATTGCCTTTTATGAGGCTCCGCGAATACAAGGCCCCGAACGCCTGATGTAGGCTAAGGTTCCAACTTCGGCGGATCACGAAATAATTCCGGGTCGCCCACGCAGCTCTGCTCTATTGGCCCGCCGTCAGCACCAGCGTCGTAATAGAGTTGCGCGCCTCAACCCGCTCCAGACACCGACCCGGAATGTTCGGCCACCTCGCGGCGGCGCATTCCCTGTCGGTGACGGCAATGGGTTCGCTGCGCCGTACGTCTGCGGCTTGGGTCGCCGTCGATGCGAAAAGAACCGTCTGCGTTATCAGAGCCGAGAAAACGGCAACCTGGAACAGCACGGCGGCGAAGGCGATCTTCTTGAGCATGCGATGCAACGCGCAGGCAAGCGTCAGGTTCCCGCCGGTCATTTCTTACAGCGAGCCTGCACCGTGCCGGCGCGGCAGAAAGCGAACCGACACGCCTCAACAAGAAGGAAATAACCTCGTAAAATCATTGATTTATTGGCGATCCCGACAGGATTCGAACCTGTGACCATCGGCTTAGAAGGCCGGTGCTCTATCCAGCTGAGCTACGGGACCGCTGGCCGGCCAAAGCGGCCGGCTGGATATCTGGCGCTGACGCCGTTCAATGCGTCCAGGGCGTCCTGCGGTCATAGCGGAAATTCTCCGCATAGGAAATCTGGCGGCGCTTGGTCTCTTTCGGCTCCTCGACACGGAAGGCAAGCCCTTCCTTTTCGGCGTAGGCCACGGCCTCTTCGCGCGTGTCGAAGGTCAGCCTGATCTGGCTTCTCATGTCTCCCGACGTCGTATAGCCCATCAAGGGGTCGATCTTCTTGCGCATCTCGGGGTCGAATTCCAGCACCCAGTGGCCGGTCTTGGCCTTGCCGGATTGCATCGCGGTTTTGGCTGGGCTGAAAATGCGCGCGGACATGGCCACCTCATGGTTGTGCAAGGCAGCATCGCCGCCCCTTCGCCCGTCATTACTGCGCAATGCGCATGGCGGCAAGGTTTTTGCTCTTGCCATCCAACACCGAAATGAATAGGCAACAGACCGTTCGGAGTGTAGCGCAGGCTGGTAGCGCATCTGGTTTGGGACCAGAGGGTCGGGAGTTCGAATCTCTCCACTCCGACCATCCTCTTCATAGCTGGTGCGATTCAGGCGCCCTTGCCCACCAGAGCCTGAACCGCGGCCGCCGCCTTTGTCGTGCCCTTGGTCGGGCGATACGCGCTCCGGCCTTCATGCGACGATACGCGCGCCGGTCCAGCCCTGCTGAACGAGCGCCCCCACTCCGCCCGACTTCAAGCCCGGAGCGCGCATTCTATGTCGGTCGTGGATAGATCGGGTCCGAGAGCAGTTGAAGGCAAGCTCGCCGGGCGAGAACCCCAAACTCAATCCCGGCGAGCCTACAACCTGATTTGGAACGCAATCAGGACCGGGGTCAGCCGGCAAGCTGGTGCAGCAAGATGGATGCCAGTTCTTTTTCCCGAAATGGGACACGCCCTGTGTTCACTGGTCGTTTGAGATTCCCTAAATCTCGAACGCGCCCTGCCCCTCATCCATCGCGCTGACCGTTTCGGCGGCGAGTGCTCGCGTGATCGGCATCTTGCGCTCGAGCGCGGTGCGGTCCAGCCGCTCCACCACACGCATGGCTGTCGCCAGCGAGCGCTCGATGCGCCGCACCAGATATTGCACGACATGCGGTTCGACCTCGACCTGGCGGTCGGCGAACAGCTTGGTGATGACGCCGGCCAGCAGCAGGTCGTCGGGCTCATGGATCTCGACCGTCGCCGCCGCTTTCAGCCGCGAGGCCAGATCCGGCAGCGACACGCCCCAGGCCGAGGGAAAACGCCGTGCGGTCAACAGCAGCGTCGAGCCGGCGCCGCGCACCGCATTGATCAGATGGAACAGGCCTTGTTCGTCGACCGCGCCGGCATCGACATCGTCGATCAGCGCCGGCCGGGCGCCGAGACTGGCGATGCAATCGCCGATGAGCCGGGCGTCGACCACGACCGCGTTGGCGCGCGCACGCCAGATGGCGGCCAGATGCGACTTGCCGGAGCCGGCGGGACCTGCCAGCACCACCACAGGCGAGGGCCAGTCCGGCCAGCGGTCGACCAGTGCCGCCGCCTGGTTGTTGGTGCCGGAGACGACGAGTTCGTCGCGCGAATAGCCTGTGCCGTGGCCGAGATCGAGCGGCAGCTGGCGCGGCGGATCGGTTCGCTGGGCGGTCACTTCGAGCGACGTGGTTGGGTGCGGTGGCCGCCGCCACGATCGGCCGGCAGCGGCGGCGCAGCCTCTGTCGCGTGGCCCTTGTAAAGCGGCGATTCGAGATAGCGGGCGATGGCGAAGCGCACCAGAACGGCGACGGCGGCGGAAGCCGGCACGGCAATCAGCAGACCGACAAAACCGAACAGCGCGCCGAAGGCGAACAGAGCGAACATCAGCCACACCGGATGCAGGCCGACGCTTTTGCCGACCAGCCTGGGCTGCAGGATGTTGCCTTCGATGAACTGGCCGATGAAGAAGACCACGGCGACGGCGACGATCATTGTCCAGTCCGGCCAGAACTGCACAAAAGCGACGCCGACCGCCAGAACCAGCCCGGTCAGCGAGCCGACATAGGGAATGAACGAGATCAGCCCGGCGAACAGGCCGATCAGGATGGCGAAGTTCAGCCCGGTCAGCGTCAGACCGGTGGCGTACATGGCGCCGAGCACCAGGCAGAGCGTGCCCTGGCCGCGCACGAAACCGGCGGTCGCGGTGTTGATGTCGCGCGCAATGGCGCGCACGGTCGCGACGTTGTCGCGCGGCACCCAGCTGTCGATGACCGCCACCATGCGGTCCCAGTCGAGCAGCATGTAGAAGGCAACCACCGGCGTCACCACGAACAGGCTGATCACCGAGACCAGCGCCACGCCCGAACTCCAGATCGAGGTGAAGACCGTGGTGAGCAGGCCGAAACCCGAAGTCAGCAGCGAATTCAGCCCATCGCGCAAGCCATTGGCGTTGACGCCGAATTTCTGCTCCAGCCATTTCGGATCGAAGGAGGTGATCAGGCTCTGCAGCCGGGTCAGGTATTCCGGCAGTTTGCCGGCGAAATCGGCCATCTGCGTCGCCAAGACCGGAATGAGGATGACAAAGGCCAGCACCAGCACGATGAGGAAGGTGATCAGGATGACCACCGTCGCCATGAAACGCGACAGGCCAAGCCGCTGCAGCCGGTCGGCGACCGGATCGAGGAAATAGGCAAGCACCATGCCGGCGACGAAGGGCAGCAGGATGGCGCTGAATACGTAGAGGAACAACGCAAGCGCGGCGACGCCGGCCACCCAGAAGGAGATCTGCCGGCGGAACGCGGAGGCCGCGACAAGATCGGCAGCCGCGGCCTCGATCACCGCTGCTTCTTTCTCAGATGTTCGGATTGGAGCCTTCGCCATAGCCGCTCATATGCCTCAGCCAAGCCACGAGATAGGCTGCGGCCGAAGCCACGGTCAAGACCCCGGACAGCAATATGAGGGCTGGCCGCAGAGGGTCGAGGTGCAGGGCAAAGGCGAGCTCGCCCAGCACGACCGCCGCCAGCACGATCTGGATGGCGGTATTGGCTTTCGACACCAGGAACGGCTTTATCTCGACCGGGTGCGCCATCACGGTGGACAACAGGACCGCGCAGACGATCAGCGCATCGCGCGACACCATGGTGACGACCAGCCACAGCGGCAATTGCCCGATGAAGCCCATGACGACGAACACCGAAACCAGAAGCAGCTTGTCGGCCATCGGATCCAGATAGGCGCCGAGTTCGGACTGCTGGTTGAAGCGGCGGGCGATGAAGCCGTCGATGCCATCCGAGACGCCGGCGATGACGAGGCCGGCAAAGGCCCAGTCCCAACGGGCCTGCAGCATGGCCAGCACCACGGCAGGCACCAGGAGAAGGCGCAGGATGGTGATCAGATTGGGGATGGTCAACTCATTGTCCCGCCATGCGCTGTTTGGAGATAGATGAAGGAGATGGAGAGCCGCAACAAGGACAGTTCGTTCCAGGCGCGAGCGCCAATCCTATGCCATTCTATCCACGCTTTTGTCAGGTCAAATGGCGCTCGGCTCCGCCGTTATCCTTGCGGACCGAAACCGTTCATGCGAAGAGCCCGCAAACGAGCAGGAAAATTGCGATGAGCAAGCGCGACACAAGCCAGCCCAAAACGGGCCAGGCCAAAACGAGCAAGCGCAGGAACGGGCTCACCTATGCCGAGGCCGGCGTCGATATCGATGCCGGCAATCTCATGGTCGAGAAGATCAAGCCGCTGGTGCGTGCCACGCGCCGGCCGGGTGCGGATGGCGAGATCGGCGGTTTCGGCGGGTTGTTCGACCTCAAGGCGGCCGGCTTTACCGATCCTGTGCTGGTCGCCGCCAATGATGGTGTAGGAACCAAGCTCAAGATCGCCATCGATGCCGGCAAGCACGACACGATCGGCATCGACCTCGTCGCCATGTGCGTCAACGACATCGTCGTGCAGGGCGCCGAACCGCTGTTCTTCCTCGACTATTTCGCCACCGGCAAGCTCGATCCCGACCAGGGAGCGGCGATCGTCGGCGGCATCGCCGAGGGCTGCCGGCAGGCCGGCTGCGCGCTGATCGGCGGCGAGACGGCGGAAATGCCCGGCATGTATCACGGCAAGGACTATGATCTCGCCGGCTTTGCCGTGGGCGCGGCCGAACGCGGCCAGCTTTTGCCCACCGACGACATCGTCGAAGGCGATGTGCTTTTGGGCCTCGCTTCCTCGGGCTTGCATTCGAACGGTTTTTCGCTGGTGCGCCGCATCGTCGCCGCCAGTGGCCTGGCATGGAGCGATCCGGCGCCGTTCAACGACGAGGCGACGCTGGCCGAGGCGTTGCTCGAACCGACCCGCATCTACGTCAAGTCCATCCTCAAGGCGATCCGCAACACGCATGGCATCAAGGCGCTGGCGCACATCACCGGCGGCGGTTTCCCGGAAAACATTCCGCGCGTGCTGCCCAAGGATTTTTCGGCCGAACTCGACCTGGAAGCCATAGACGTGCCGGCGGTGTTCTCGTGGCTGGCCAAGACCGGCGGCGTGGCGCCGGAAGAGATGATGCGCACCTTCAATTGCGGCGTCGGCATGATCCTGGCGGTCGCCTCCGGCCAGGCGGCGCAGGTCGCCGCCGTGCTGCAGGAAGCCGGCGAGACGGTGACGCCCATCGGCCGCATCGTGCCGCGCCGCGATGCCGGCGTCATCTATCGGGGCTCGATCGGCCTATGAGCACGCAGAGAAAACGCACTGTCGTCCTGATCTCGGGGCGCGGCTCCAACATGACCGCGCTGATCGCCGCGGCCAGCGACCCGGCCTTCCCGGCCGAGATCGTCGGCGTGATTTCAGACAAGGCCGACGCCGCCGGCCTCGGAATCGCCAAGGCACGCGGCATCGCCACGCAGGTCATTGCCCGCGCCAACCATGCCAGCAAGCAGGCGCATGACGCGGCGATCGACGCCGCACTCGCCGCCTTCAATGCCGAGATCGTGGCCCTGGCCGGCTACATGCGCATCCTCTCCTCCGGCTTCGTCCAGAAATGGCAGGGCCGGATGATCAACATCCACCCTGCCCTGCTGCCGGCATTCAAGGGCCTCGACACCCATGCGCGCGCGCTGGCCGCCGGCCTGCGCATCCATGGCTGCACCGTGCATTTCGTCACGTCGGAGATGGACGACGGGCCGATCATCGCACAAGCGGCCGTGCCGGTGATGGTCGCCGACAATGCCGATACGCTGGCTGCCCGGGTGCTGAAGGCCGAGCACCGGCTTTATCCGCTGGCTCTGGGCCTGGTCGCCGAAGGGAAGGCGCGCATGGAGGCCGGGCGCACGGTGCTCGCTCACTTTGCCGACGATGCCGACAACGGCACCTCGGTGGTGATGGCGCCCGATCCGCTGCGCGAGGAAGCCGATCTGGAGCATCTGGCGCGGATTACGCCCTGAGCCGAGGCCAATGGACGTTTTCGACACTGCGATCCGCATTAAAGGCGACCTGGCCGGCGTTTTCGAATATGACGAGGCCGGAGACCCGCAAAACGCCACAGCATATTTTTACTTCTGTGAAATGCAGGGCAGAACCGTCGGGCCAATCGTCGGAACAATACACATTCGTTCCGGAGCCTGGCCGGTCGCCGAAACCGACATCGTCGTTAAATGGGACAACGGCGAACGGCGTGTCGGCCTATTCATCCATGGCCAGTTGGCGGCGGCCTTCGATGTCGAAGCCGGCACAAGGCACGGCGGTGGATATGGCAAGGACTTTCATGCCGACATTCCCTGGTCGGACGCAAATTGATGAAACAGCTTCTTCTCCTGCGCCACGCCAAATCGAGCTGGGACGACCCTGATCTCGACGATGTCGACCGGCCACTGGCCGAATGCGGATTGAAGGCGGCCAAATTGGTGGGGCGGGAGCTTGCGGCGCGCGACTGGCTGCCCGATCTTGTGCTGGTGTCGTCGGCTCTGCGCACCCGTGATACATGGCGGCTGGTCGCCGCGGAACTGCCGGCACATCCCCGGGTCGTGTTTGCCGAAGCGCTCTACGAGGCTTCGGCGGCGGATATTCTGAGCCAGGTTCGTAAAGTCGACCCATCAAGCCGCTGTCTGGTGGTGGTTGGCCACAATCCGGGCCTGGAGGATCTGGCGAAACAGCTTGCCGGATCCGGCTCGGAGACCAAAGCCCATAAGAGGCTCGAGGAAAAGTTCCCCACGGCAGCCATCGCGCGCCTTGTCTTCGACAGCGACTGGTCTGGCCTTTCGGCGGCACGACTGACGCATTGCCTGCGCCCGAAGGATCTGAGCTAGCAGTCCTGCCGGGCATGGGGCGGGCAAGCCCGCCGCGCCCGAGACCTCAGTTGCCCCAGATACCCTGGCCGGGTTCCGGCCAGTCGGTGGTGGTCTTCATCCTGGTATCGGCTGCCTTGCGCCCGGCCATATCCGTGTCCTTTACCGCGCCGGTGGCGGCGTGATCCACCCCGGCAATCGAGGCAACCGGCTGGTTGGCATTGTCGGAGCCATAATGGTCACTGCCGGCAAGGGCGCCGCCGGTTGCAAGGAGGATGGCGGTTATGGCGATAGCGATCTTGTTCATTTCAATCTCCTGTCTCATCCGTTGGGCGGCGTCTTGGGAGGACGGTTCCGCAGGAACAAGACCCGAGGCCGTCTGGTTTTATTCCCGGAGGCGGAGCTTTTCCGCCGGTTGCAAAGACCCAGCTGCTTGAAACCGATGCCTGCCCTGCTGCGCAAAACAAGAGCGGCGGGCCAGGCCCACCGCTCTTTGTCAATCTTCCGGGGATTGGAGGAATTAACGGCCCCAGATGCCCTGGCCCGACTGAGCCGGCACGTTGGCATTGGCGTCGCCCTGTGTCTTCAAAGACTTCACGATCGAACCGGTATAGGTGGTGTCGATGTTCGAGGACGACTGGCTGGCAACCGGCTGGTTGACGTTGTTGGAACCATAGTTGTCGGAGCCATAATGGTCGCTGCCAGCGAAAGCGGCGCCCGTAGCGACGAGGATGGCGGCGGCGGTAAGAGCGATCTTGGTCATTTTCTTTACTCCAATATTTATCTGTCCTGTCCGTCTGGTGGCGTGCCCTTGGGAGGAATTTCGCGTCGCTCGGACCACCCCGAAGTAGGGAAATGCCTTTTGGATTACCAGTCGCGTCGGCTTTGCAGAATTTCCTTATATTATAGACAATGCATATTGCATGCGCAGCAATCTTAACGCAATTTATGCAATCATTTCAGTTTATTAAGTTCAGCCCTTCCGACAAGATCGGAGCGCTTTTGGAAGCGATTGTTCACTGTTTGCGACACAATCCGTCAACCAGAACCGAACCGTTCGGTTCGATTTGAGGCGAGAATAGGCTGATCGAAACCTGCAAAGGCCTGCTGCTACCCTCGCCGAGCCCGCATTTGTCTTGCGTTGAGATCGATACTGTCGCTCATTCAAGAGAGATCAGGGGTGCCGCGACCGATCAGGCCAAGGCGATCCGCTGGAAGGCCGCAAATGAATCCGGACCGTCATAGATATGCGACTGCTGCTCGTTGAGGACAACAGCGAACTGGCCGACTGGCTGGGCAAGACCCTGCGCCAGGCGAATTATGTGGTCGACATCGTCCATGAGGGCGAGGATGTCGAGCACGCGCTGGCGGCGGGCGACCATGCGCTCGTCATCCTAGACCTGGCACTGCCGCGCATGGGCGGCCTGGAGGTGCTGCGCATGCTGCGGGCGCGCGGCAACCGGGTGCCCGTGATCGTGCTGACCGCCAATGCCAGCCTCGACGGCAGGGTCAAGGGCCTCAACGAAGGCGCCGACGACTATCTGGCCAAGCCATTCCAGATCGAGGAGCTCGAGGCCCGTATTCGGGCGCAGCTGCGCCGCGCCAACGACCGCACCGCGCCTGTCGTTGCCTGCGGCGATCTCGTCTTCGACACCAACACAAGGCTGTTTTCGCTGGCCGGTGAACCACTGGCGCTCACACCTCGCGAACATGCGGTGCTGGAGCAATTGATGGTGAAGGCCGGGCGCACGGTGAGCAAGGCGGCACTTTCGGCGGCGATCTATGATTTCGAGACCGATGCCGACCCCAGCGCCATCGAGATCTATGTGCATCGCGTGCGCAAGAAGCTCGAAGGGTCGCGGGTCCAGATCGCCACCTTGCGTGGCCTCGGCTATCTTCTGCGGCATGAAGATCAATAGCCTCCGCCTGCAGTTGTTGGCATGGGTGGTGCTGCCACTGGCCGGACTCGCCACCATTAATCTGTGGACCAGCCATGGCAGCGCGCTGGCCACAGCCAACCTGGTCACCGACCGAATGCTGCTCGGCTCGGCGCGGACCATCGCCGAGCAGGTCGCCATGACCGATGGCGTGCTCGATGCCACGATCCCGCCGGCAGCGATCGAGATGTTCGATACGGGCGACCGCGACAGCGTCTACTACCATGTCAAGACTGCCAGAGGGCGGCTGCTGACCGGCTATCCCAATCTGCCGGAGGCGTTGACGCCGTCCAGCACCGAGGCAACCTATCGCGACCACCGGCTGCGGCTGCTTACCTTCAGCCAGGGTGTGGTCGGCGCCGGCAAGGATTCGCCGATATCGGTTACCGTCGGCGTCACCCTTGCCGGACATGACGCGATGGTGCGGCGACTCTGGTTTGGCGCCTTTGCCCAGCAGTTGGCGCTGGTGGCGATCGCCGGCCTTTTCGTGCTCCTTGGCCTGCATCGGGGCCTGGCGCCGCTCATCAGGCTGCGCGACGCAGTGCGTTCGCCGAACCGCAGCGACCTCGACCCGGTCGAAGTGCCGGGCGCCCAAAGCGAAATCCGCCCGCTGATCGAAGCGCTCAACGCCTATATGGCACGCGTGCGGGCCCAGATGGCGTCGCAACGCCGCTTCGTCGCCAATGCCGCGCACCAGTTGCGCACGCCGCTGGCGCTGCTGTCGACGCAGGCAAGCTACGCGCTGCGAGAAACCGTCCCCGACGCCCGCCACGAGGCGCTGGTGGCACTCCAGGCAAGCTCCGGCCGCCTGGCACGGCTTGCCGAACAACTGCTGACCTTGTCGAGAGCCGAGCCGGGTAGCCGACGGCCGCGCGCCGACCGCGTCGACCTGACCGAAGCGGCTCGCCAGGTTCTGGAAACCCATGCGCCGATCGCCGTCAGCCGCAACGTCGATCTCGGCCTCGAGGAGGCCGGCCCCGCGCCGGTCATCGGCGACGGCACCATGCTGCGCGAAATGATCGTCAACCTCGTCGACAATGCGCTGCGCTACTCCTCGTCAGGTGGCAGCGTCACTGTGAGGCTGGCGGCCGTCGATGGCGAAGCCGTGCTGACGGTCACCGACGACGGGCCTGGCATTCCAGTGGAAGAGCGGGATCACGTGTTCGAGCGCTTCTACCGCATCGCCGGCTCGACCGAGGAAGGCAGCGGGCTGGGGCTCGCCATCGTGCGCGAGGTCGTCGAAAACGCCGGCGGCCGCGTCACCCTGCGGGATGGCGCGGCCGGCGGTCTGGTGGTTGACGTGAGGTTGCCGCTGGCAAGCAGCTAGCCCATGTCGCCGCTCACTGCGTCTCATGCAGCGGCTGGGGGCGCCATTTCGCCAGGCGATCCTCGACCATGGTCATCAGATATTCGGCGCCGAGCGCCACCACCATGACGATGACGATGGCGGCATACATGCCGGCAGCGTCGAAGGATCCCTTGGCGATATTGATCAGCAGGCCGATGCCATAGCGCGAGCCGACGAATTCGCCGACGATCGCACCGATGATGGCAAAGCCGAAGCTGACATGCAGGCTGGCGAAGATCCAGCTCATCGCCGAAGGGACGATCACCGAGCGCGTCAACTGCCAGTTGGAAGCCCCGAGGATACGGGCATTGGCAATCATTGCCCTGTCGGCCTCCCGCACGCCCTGGAATGCATTGTGGAAGACAACAAAGAAAACCATGACGAAGGCAAGCGCCACTTTCGAAGCGAGGCCGAGGCCGAGGATCATGATGAAGATCGGTGCCAGAACCACGCGAGGGATGGAATTGATCACCTTGATGTAGATGGAGAAAATGTCTGCGGCCATCCGGTTGCGACCGAGCGCGACACCGATGATGATGCCAGCTACCGAACCGGTCACGAAGCCAATGACCGACTCCTCCATGGTAACATAGAGATGATACCAGAGCGGCCCCTCGGACGTTCCTTCCGTCGTCCATTCATAGAGCCGCTGCGCGATCGCGCTCGGCATCGCGTAGAAGAACGGATCGATCCACGCCAGGCGCGCGGCAATCTCCCACAGGCCGAGAAAGGCGACCAGTATGGCGACCCGCCAGAATATGACGGTGCGGCGGCGGCGCTGCGATGCTTTTGCCGCGACCGCTTCGATTTCCGCGTCGGAAGTGCCAGGCTTGAAAGCGCCCGCTCTGATGTCGATTGCGGCATCGGTCATGGCTTTCCTCCTCAGGCTGCCGCGCGTGCATAGCTGGTCTCGACCTCTTCCTTGAGATCGGCCCAGATGGTGCGCGAGTAATCGATGAAGCTTTGTTCGTAACGGATGTCGGCGACGACGCGTGGGCGCGGCAGGTCGATCGTGTAGACCGACTTCACGGTGGCCGGACCGGCGGTCAGGACATAGACCTTGTCGGCCAAGGCAATCGCCTCTTCCAGGTCATGGGTTACGAAGACCACGGAAGCCCTTGCTTCGGACCAAAGGCGCAGCAGTTCCTCATGCATCAGCACGCGGGTCTGCACGTCAAGCGCTGAAAACGGCTCGTCCATGAGCAGGATCTCCGGACCGTTTATGAAAGTCTGCGCCAACGCCACACGCTTGCGCATGCCGCCTGAAAGCTGGTGCGGATAATGCTGCTCGAAACGCGACAGCCCGACGCGCGCCAGCCAGTCGCGCGCCGCAGCCGTGGCTTCGGATTTGGCCTTGCCGCGAAAGAGCGGACCAGCCATGACGTTGTCGATCACGGTTCGCCACGGAAACAGGGCATCGCTCTGGAAAACAAAGCCGATGCGCGGGTCTATCCCCTTGACCGGTGCGCCCATGACACGAACCTCGCCGGCACTTGGGCTTGCCAGCCCGGTGACGAGATTGAGTGTGGTGGATTTTCCGCAGCCGGTCGGACCGACAACGGCGACGAATTCGCCGCGCTGTACGATCATGGTGAAGTCGCGCAGTGCCGTCAGCGATTTGCCGGTGGGTGAAAGGAAACGCCGACTGACGTTGATCAGCTCGATCGCCGGTGCATTTTTTTCAATAGCCATGGTGGAACTCCTGGATAAGAGCAGACGCCCGCCGTCGGCCCCAAGGTCGCCGGAGGTGAAAAACTGAGGGTACCGGCGCGATGTCGTTCATCGCGCCGGTACTGTCTGCTACTTGGCGTTCTTGACGAATTCCGAGGTGTAGGTCTTGGCAAGGTCGATCTGCTTGCCCTGCAGTTCCTTCTTGAAGGCTGAAAGAACCGTCAGCACTGTCTCAGGTCCACCCTCGGGCATGATCCCGTCGGGGGTGAACATCGCCTTGCCGGCATCGAGGGCCTTCACATAGCCTTCCTTGTCGCCGACATAATAGTCCTTCGGCATCTTGTCGGCGATCTCGGCGCCGCTATGCGAATTGATGAACTTCTGCGTCTTGACGAAAGCATTGGCCAGCTTCTGCACGATGTCCTTGTGCGCTTCGACCCAATCTGTCTGCATATAGAGTGAGGCGGCCGGGTAGGTGCCGCCGAGAGCAGCCTTGGTACCTTCTATCGTGCGCATGTCGATGAGAACGGACGCTTCACCTGTCTTCAGCAGCCGCGTGATCGTCGGCTCGGTCGTCATGCCCGCCTGGATCTTGTCCTGCTGCATGGCGGCAATGAAGGTGTTGCCGGCGCCGACCGGAACCGAGGTGAATTCGCCGAGCTTCAAACCGTTCTTGACGGCAAGATATTCCGTAAGAAAATTCGTCGATGAGCCTAGACCGGTCACGCCCAGGCTCATGCCCTTGAAGTCGGCGGGCGACTTGATCTCGGGATGCTTGGTCGAAACGAGCTCGACCTCGCCCGGCGCCTGGCTGAACTGGACGATGGATTCGACGAATTTGCCCTTGGCCTGCAGATCGATGCAGTGATCATAAAAGCCGACAACTCCTTGCACGGCACCGGCAAGCATCTCATTTTCGGCGTCGACCCCGGCCGGCTCATTCAGCAACTCGACGTCGAGACCCTCGTCCTTGAAGTAACCGAGTGCTTCGGTCAGTTTGGCTGGCAGGTAAATCTGCTTCTCGTAGCCGCCGACCATGATGGAAACTTTGTCGGCGGCGTGTACGGACGGCGCTGACAAGGCCATGGTGGCGACGAGTGCGGTTGTGGCGGCTGAATCGAGCAGAATTCGCGCGAGCGACATGGCCTCTTCCCTTTGTTCGTTTCCCGCGCCCCTCTCTCTCCCATCGCTTTTGCGCGACAATATGGGGGCGCCGGACAAGAGTTATGGCACCAACCTTTCATCCAGCTTTCAGGGTAAAGCCGAAAATGACGGCAAGGCTTGCGGATCGGCAAGCCGCGGCCGGCGGACAATAGCGGCGGCGTGAAAATGCACGCCGTGCCAAGTTCAGCGATTAAATCCCAGCACGTCGCGCATATCGTATTCGCCGGGCTTGCGTCCCGACACCCAAAGTGCCGCGGCGATGGCGCCACGAGCGAACATGATGCGGTCCCCGGCAGCGTGCGACAAGGTAACAAGCTCGCCTTCGGCACAGAAGCTGACGCTGTGTTCGCCGACGATGCTGCCGCCGCGAGCCACCGCAAAACCGATCTCGCCGGCCGGCCGCGCGCCGGTGACGCCGTCGCGGACGCGCCTTGCGACCGCGTCCAGTTCGACGCCGCGTCCACCGGCGACGGCCTGCCCCAGCATCAGCGCGGTGCCCGACGGCGCATCGACCTTGTGGCGATGATGCGCCTCGAAGATCTCTGCGTCCCAATCTTCGGGGGCGAGCGCTCTCGCCGCCCGCTCGACCAACCCGACCAGCATGTTGAGCCCGAGCGAAAAACTGCCGGAGCGGACGATGGGAACCGCTTTCGCGGCATCGGCTATATCAGCCAGTTCGGCGGCATCGAAACCGGTCGAGCCGATCACCAAAGCGGGGCCGCCCCGGTTTGCGCAAACCCTCGCCAGATCGGCGGAGCCCGCCGGCGTGGTGAAATCGATCACCACATCGGCCACGGCGAGCGCCTCGTCGCGGCTCACCAGCCCGTCGCCGACACTGCCTGGGCGATGGAAGCGGGCGGCAAGCGCCAGCCGCGGATCGGCCAGAACGGCCTCCGCCATCTGCCGCCCCATGCGGCCCAGCGCCCCGGCGATGGCGACCCTGATCGACGGCTGCACCATGGTTTCAGCTATTTCCACATGCCGCGCATGCGCGCGCCGATATCGACGCGCACGTCCGGCCGGGGCGCCCTGCCCTGTGCCGCCTGTGCGCCCGGCCACGACATCTGCTGGAACGCGGCGAGAATCGAGGCCGGGATAAAGCGCGTGCGCGAGGCATAGAGATGGCGATCGCCGCGCGCGGCCTGGCCATGGGGAAAGAAGCGCTGCGGCATGACGAGGTTGAGGCTGTCCTTGGCCCGTGTCATCGCCACATAGAGCAGCCGGCGCTCCTCCTCGATATCCTCCTTGGTGCCGACGCCGAGATCGGCCGGGATGCAGCCATCGACGGTGTTGAGCACGAAGACGTTCTTCCACTCCTGGCCCTTCGCCGAATGGATGGTCGAAAGGATCAGATAGTCCTCGTCACGATGCGGCGGTCCAGCCTGGTCGCTGGTCGCATCCGGCGGATCGAGCGTGAGTTCGGTCAGGAAGCGCTCGCGCGAGGCGTAGCCCGAGCCGATCTGCTCGAGTTGCAACAGGTCGGCGCGGCGTGTGATGGCATCGTCATGGATGCGTTCCAGATGTGGCTCGTACCAGAGCCTGACCTGTTCGAGATCGGCTGGCCATTTGGCGCCGGCCCGCAGGCCGGAATAGAGCGAGACGAAACCGGGCCAGTCGTCCGCCGCGCGCTGCGGCGGCCGCCATCCGGCCAAGCCCATCGCTTCATCCAGCGCTGTCGTCATCGTCTCGACGATCTGCGCGGCAGCCGAAGGGCCAATGCCCGGCATCAGTTGCAGAACGCGAAAGCCGGCGACGCGGTCACGCGGGTTTTCGGCAAAGCGCAGCACCGCCAGCACATCCTTGACATGGGCGGCATCGAGGAATTTCAGGCCGCCGAACTTGACGAAGGGAATGTTGCGCCGCGTCAGCTCGATCTCCAGCGGCCCGCTGTGGTGCGAGGCGCGAAACAGCACCGCCTGCGATTTCAGCGCCGTACCGGCCTCGCGCTCGGCGAGGATGGTATCGCAGACGAAGTTGGCCTGCTCGACCTCGTCGCGCACGGTTACCAGCCTTGGCTTGTCTGATGATTTGCGCTCCGACCAGAGGTTCTTGGTGAAGCGCTCCGAGGCCTCGCCGATCACCGCGTTGGCGGCGGCCAGAATGGTTTCCGTCGAGCGGTAATTGCGTTCCAGCATCACCACATCGGCGGCCTGCCCGAACTGTGTTGGAAAATCGAGGATGTTGCGCACCTCGGCGGCGCGGAACGAATAGATCGACTGCGCATCGTCGCCGACCACCGTCAGCCCGGCGCCGTCGGGTTTCAGTGCCATCAGGATCGAAGCCTGCAGGCGGTTGGTGTCCTGGTATTCGTCGACCAGAACATGGTCGAAACGGCCGCCCAGATGCGCCGCTATTGCCGGCTCGGCCGCCATCTGCGCCCAGTAGAGCAGCAGATCGTCATAGTCGAGAACGTTCTGCGCCTGCTTGGCCTCGACATAGCCGGCGAACAATTGCTTGAGCTGCTCGGCCCAGCCGGCGCACCAGGGGAAGGCCGAGCCCAGCACCTCGCCGAGCGGCGCCTGCGCGTTGACGGCGCGCGAATAGATGGCAAGGCAGGTGCCCTTGGTCGGAAAGCGCGCTTCCGTTTTCGAGAAGCCGAGTTCGTGGCGCACCAGATTCATCAGGTCGGCGGAATCCTCGCGATCATGGATGGTGAAGGCCGGGTCGAGGCCGATCTCCAGCGCATAGTCGCGCAACAGCCGGGCGCCGATGCCGTGAAAAGTGCCGGCCCAGGTCAGCGCATCGGTGATCACCGCGGCGTCGCGGCCGAGCACCTCGCCGGCGATACGTTCGACACGTTTCGCCATTTCGGATGCGGCGCGCCGGGAAAAGGTCATCAGCAAGATACGGCGCGGGTCGGCACCCCTGACGATGAGATGAGCGACGCGATGCGCCAGCGTGTTGGTCTTGCCCGAGCCGGCGCCGGCAATGACCAGCAACGGCCCGGCGATCTTGCCGTCACCATGCTCGACGGCCCGGCGCTGGGCATCGTTCAGCCGCGCGAGATAGGCGGGCTGGGCAGTCGATTCCACAAAGGTCGAATCATGAGCGGCGAGGTTCATCGCCCATCAAGCATCGTTTCCGCTTTGTTCGCAACATAGAAGCTTCGCGAGGGCCCCTTGGTCTTGACGCAACTCCCAAGGGAAAGCGCTACGCTTTTCCAGGGAAAACCGCTTCACACTTTTCCTGGAATTGCTCTACCGCCGGGGATCGACACCCATGGCCGCCGATTGGCGGCGCAGAGCTTCGCGGTCACTTCTCGGCGCGGGCAGCAACAGGGGATCGATGTCGCCGGGCACGTCATCGATCATCTTGCGCGCGAGGCGGTAAGCGAGAAAGGCAAAAGTACCTGCCAGAAGCAAACGGATCATGCCGCGGTCTCCTCTGATGAGGGTCAACCGGAAACATGACGGTTTGTTCCATCGCGCCAAGTTCGCAACCAAACCGATGGCGGGTCGTTGAAAGCAAGGAGGCGATAGAGATGAAGAAGCTAGGATTAGCCCTTGTCCTGGTCGTTTTGGCTGTCTCGGCCTGCGACAACAAATTGCCACCGACCAAGGCTCCTGGTGCCGAACAAAGCCCCTACGCCAGCAATCCTGTCATGAACACGGGGAGTGTCGGGCAACTGAGATGATCCCGGTGCACTGAGGACCCGTCGAAACCTCATTGCATCGCCGCGATGCATTCTTCAAGCCGCTCGAGGCGGAACTTGGCATTGCGCAATTCGTGCCCGGCGTCCTGTTGCAGCTGACGGCCTCGGGCCGGGAATGCCATTGTAAGGTTTCTTTCGAGTTCGGCGATGCGCGCACGCACCTGCCGCGCCTCATCCTGACGCAACGCCCTTATCCAGTTCCGCCCGCGCATTGGTCTTCCCGCAACAGCCGAGGACCAGCGTCTTCCATGCCAGAAAGACGCTAACGCCCGGCAAGTGCGAATATTCTAAATTTAATGAATGCTAATTTAGCAGGCGGTCGGCGCGGGAAGAAGGCCGGCGCCGCTTGGGAGGAGAAGGCGCCGGCCAAGCGGATAAATCAGGTCCGCCGCACCACACAGCCTAGCTGAGTCTTGCCGCTGCGTCATGTGGGATCGCGGATTTCGGCCTTTTCCAGGCGTTTTCCACCGGCAAAGGCGTGCCGAAGGGGGGGCCGCGGCCGGTCAAATTCCGAGCCGTTGCCTGGCGATGGCGGCATGAAAACTGGCGCCGAAGACCAGCCCGTCATCATTGAAGTCATAGCTGGAATTGTGGAGCGGCGCCGAGGCCTCGCCATTGCCGAGGAACACGAAGCAGCCCGGCACGTGATCGAGGAATCGGGCAAAATCCTCCGACGCCGTCATCGGCTCGCGGGCAACCGCGACATTGCGGGGATCGAAGATTTTCTTGGCGGCGGCGAAGGCCGCCTCGACCAGTTCGGCATCATTGTGCAAAGGCACGAATTCTCTGGTGTAATGGACCTCGGCGGCAATGTTGTAGGCGGCCGCGGTGCCCCCGGCGATGGTGCGCATCTGGCGTTCGATCGCCACGCTGACCTCGGGGCGAAAACTGCGCGTATCGCCGAGGATGCGGGCAAGACCAGGCAGCGCATTGCGGGTGCCATCGGTGATCAGTTCGGTCACCGAAACCACCGCTATGTCGGCCGGGCTCAGGCGGCGCGAAACGATGGTCTGCAGATTGGTGACCAGCGCACAGGCGGCGACCAGCGTTTCGTTGCCCGAATGCGGCCGCGCCGCGTGGCCGCCGAACCCCCTGAGCACGATCTCGAAATTATCCTCTGCCGACATGACAGGGCCGGCACGGGTCTCGAAATGCCCGACGGGAAGGCCAGGCATGTTGTGCAGGCCAAAGATCTCGTCGAAGGGAAAGCGCTGCATCAGGCCGTCGTCGAGCATGGCCAGCGCGCCCCTGCCCCACTCCTCGGCCGGCTGGAAGATGAAGCGCACGGTGCCGTCGAAACCACCCTCACCCGCCAGCAGCTTTGCCGCGCCAAGCAGCATGGCGGTGTGGCCGTCATGGCCGCAGGCGTGCATGACGCCGGGATTGCCGGAGCGGTAGGGCGCGCTCGATTGCTCCGATATGCGCAGCGCATCCATGTCGGCGCGCAACGCAATGGCACGGTTGCCGGTGCCGCGCTTCAAAGTGCCGACGACGCCGGTGCCGCCGACACCCTCGGCGACATCGTCCAGGCCGAATTCCCGCAGCTTGGCCGCGACGAAGGCCGCAGTGCGTTTCTCCTCGAAGCCGAATTCGGGGTGCGCGTGCAGGTCGCGCCGCCAATTGATCATCTCTCGCTTCAGCGTTTCTGGATCGAGTTCAGCCATTTTGTTCAGCCCTTGAGCGCGGCGAGTTCAGCGACGACATCAAGCAGGATGTTGGCACCGGCAACAAGCTCGGCATCCTCGGTGTATTCATGCGGGCTGTGGCTGATGCCTCCGGCGCTCGGCACGAAGATCATCGCCGCCGGCGCCATGCGCGCGATCATCTGCGCGTCATGGCCGGCGCCCGAGGTCATTCGCCGCGAGGCAAGCCCGCGCTTCCTGGCGGCAGCCTCGATCAATTCGACGACCTGCCCGTCGAAGACAACCGGCTCGAAGCGGGCCAGCCGCTCGACCGACACGGTGATGCCCTCGGCGGCGAGCTGTTCGAGAAAGGCGGCCAGCGACGCCTCCTGTGCTTGCAGGCGCTGCTCGTCGGGATCGCGCAGGTCGACGGTGAAGACGGCGCGCGATGGGATGACGTTGATGGCATTCGGCTCGAATCGCATCGTGCCGACGGTGGCAACGGTCGGCGCGTTGGAGGCCGCTGCAAGGTCATGCAGGAAGGTGACCACGCGTGCCGCGGCATATCCGGCGTCGCAGCGCATCGACATCGGCGTGGTGCCGGCATGGTTGGCGACGCCATCGAGGGTTATGCGCTGCCAGGAGATGCCTTGCAGGGTCTCCACCGCGCCGATCGGAATGCCTTCGCGCTCCAGGAGCGGCCCCTGTTCAATGTGCAGTTCGACATAGAGGTGCGGCTTGAGAAAGCCGGGTTCGCGTTCCCCCGCATAGCCGATACGGGCGAGTTCCTGCCCGAGCGTGCTGCCGTCGGTGCCGACAGCGGCGAGCGCCGCCTCGACATCGACTCCGCCGGCATGGACCAGCGAGCCCATCATGTCGGGGGAGAAGCGCACGCCCTCCTCATTGGTGAAGGCCGCGACGGCGAGCGGGCGCGCCGGCGGGAAACCCGACGCCTTCAGCGTCTCGATCACCTCCAGCCCGGCAAGCACGCCGTAGCAGCCATCATAGATGCCGGCGTCGATGACTGTATCGATGTGCGAGCCGATGAGCAGCGGCGCTTCGCCCGCATTGCCGGCACTTTGCCAGATGCCGAAAATGTTGCCAATGCGGTCGATAGCGACATCGAGCCCGGCCTGCCGCAACCAGCCGAGGAAGAGGTCGCGGCCCTGTCTGTCGGTGTCGGAGGCCGCGAGCCGGGTCAGCCTGCCCTCGCCGTCGCGGCCAACGGCGCCGAGTTCGCGGATACGGCCAACCAGGCGCTGTGCATCGACAGCAATCATGCTGTTGCCTCGGCAGCGAGCTTGCCGGCCAGCACCTCGGCCGGGCTCAAGCCGACCAGTTCGGCATAGCGATGCGGGTCGGTGGCGCCTTCGGTGTTGACCACCAGCACGCGGGATTTGCCGTCGAGGCCTAGATCGGCCCTGTTTTCGGCCATCGCCCGGACCAGTCCGGCAAGACCGACGCCGCCGCTCTCGCCGGCGACGATCACCGGATCGCTGCCGGCAGGCCGGGCCAGCCGCCGCATCACCGCGACGGCGTCGTCTTCGTCCACGGTCATGAAGGCATCGGCGACGCGCGCCAGCACGCGCCAGGCGACCTGAGAGGCCTCATAGCATTCAAGCATGGCCATGACCGTTGGCTGGTCGTGCGCCACCTTGACCACATGCCCTGCCCGGGCAGCCGCGACAACGCAGGCCGCGCGCGCCGGCTCGACGACGGTGAAGGTCGGCCTGGCGTCGCCGAGCACGATGGCGAGATGGCCGGCCACCGCCGCGGCAATGCCGCCAACGCCGGCCTGGACGAAGACATGGGTTGGCGGTTCGCCGAGTTGGCGCAGCGCTTCGCGCACGATCGCCGTATAGCCCTGCATGACCAGGCCGGGGATGCGCTCATAACCGGGCCACGACGTATCCGACACCACGCTCCAGCCCTTCTCGGCCGCGACCTGCGCCGCTTGCCTGACCGAATCGTCATAATTGCCATCGACGCGAACCATCTCGGCGCCGTAGCGGGCTATGGCAGCAATGCGCCCGTCGCTGACGCCGGCATGGACAAAGATCACGGCCCTAGCGCCAGCAAGCTCGGCGCCTTGCGCGACCGAGCGGCCGTGATTGCCGTCGGTGGCGCAGGCAAATGTCATCTTCGCGGCGACCGAGCGAACATCGGCACGATCGAGATCCTCGATATCGACGGGGCGGCCAAGGCGTTTGCCGGCCTCTTCCAGCACCAGGCGGAAAACAGCATAGGCGCCGCCCAGCGCCTTGAAGCTGCCCAGGCCGAGACGAAAGCCCTCATCCTTGACATGCAGCGCAGCGAGGCCAAGTTCGCCCGCCAGCGTCGGCAGCGCGTGCAGCGGCGTCATCGCGTGATTGTCACGATGAGCGAGAAAGCGCTCGACCGTGTCCGCGCCCGCGATCCCGAGGGTTTCGGCATCGGTCGCATCAAGCGGCTCACCGTGCAAGGCATTGCGATTGGGCAGGAACACTGGGCGCCTCCTTGGCAGTTAGCGACAACATATTGCAGGACAGGCGCAAAGAGCGCTGTAATTAGGCCTGCGAAATGCAAGTTTGTTTCACCGGGATGCCGCCCGTTGCCTCCATCGTCGCCCTCACTCGACAGTTTCGATCTCGCCATCCTTGCCATCCTGCAGCGAGACAACACGACACCGCAGCGGCTGATCGGCGAAGCGGTGAACCTGTCGGCACCGGCGGTGCAGCGCCGCATCAAGCGCATGGAGCAGGCGGGCGTCATTGCAAGCAATGTCGCGATCATCGAACCCGCGGCGGTCGGCCAGCCCATCACCATCTTCGTCGAGGTGGAGCTGGAAAGCGAGCGCACCGAGCTTATCGACGGGGCCAAGCGGCAATTCTCGCAAACGCCCGAAGTGCAGCAATGCTATTACGTCACCGGCGAGGCCGACTTCATCCTCGTCATCACCGTAGCCGACATGGGCGCCTATGAGGCGCTGACGCGAAAGCTGTTCTTCGGCAGCAACAATGTCCGGAAATTTCGCACCTTCGTGGCCATGGACCGCGTCAAGGTCGGGCTAACCGTGCCGTTGCCGGGTTGAGCTTGCCGGCGGGCAGGGTCCAGTCCGTCCGGCCATGCTTTTGACATTCTCAGGACGCGAATTGAGCTGGGAGGCGCGCTTGGACGACACCACGACAGTAGCGATCATCGGTGCCGGGCCGGCGGGCCTGGCAGTCGCCGCATGCCTGCGGCAGGCGGGCGTCGACTTCATCATCATCGAAAAAGAGCAGCAGGCCGCGCCTGCCTGGCGGCGCCATTACGAGCGCGTCCACCTGCATACGACCAAGCGCTATTCGTCGCTGCCCTTCGTGCCCTTCCCCAAACACTATCCGCGTTATGTGCCGCGTGCGCTCTTCGTCGACTATCTCGATGCCTACGCGCAACGCTTCGACCTCAAGCCCCGCTTTGGAGAAACGGTGAAGGCGGTCACCCGGGACGGTCGCGGCTGGCGTGTGGACGCGCTATCCAGGCCGTTGCGCGCCAAACATGTGGTGATCGCGTCAGGTTACAATGCCGAGCCCTTGCGGCCCGGATTTGCCGGTATCGATACCTTCACGGGCAAGACATTGCACAGCGCGGACTATCGCAATGCCAGGCCTTTCGCCGGTCAGTCGGTGCTGGTCATCGGCATGGGCAACACCGGTGCGGAGATTGCGCTCGATCTGGCGGAAAACGGCGCGCGGCCGACGATTTCCGTGCGCGGCGGCGTTCATATCGTGCCGCGCGAACTGTTCGGCGTGCCCATCCAGATGGTCGGCATGGCCGCGCGCCTGGGGCCGCAGCGCTTCAACGATGTTCTTTTCCCGGTCATTCTCGACCTGGTGCTGGGCAGGCTGGAAAAATACGGGCTCAAACGGCCGGGACAGGGACTGCTGGAGCAGATTGCGATTGCATCGCGCATTCCGGTGATCGATGTGGGCACCATCGGCAAGATCCGCGAAGGCGCGATCAAGGTCGCGCCCGATATCGCCGAGATTTCGGAACGCGGCGCCCGTTTCGCCGACGGCAAACACGGCGAATTCGACGCGATCATCTTCGCCACCGGTTACCGGCCGGGCTATGCCAGATTTCTCGAGCCCGGCATCCAGCCGGACCGCAGTGGAGTGACCCCCAAAGCTTCGGATCTCGGCCTCTACCTCATCGGTTTCCACAATGCAGTCACCGGATTGCTGCGCGAGATCGGGATCGAGGCCCAGGCGATCGCCGACGACATAAGGCACCGGCTGAACAGGACGAAGGCGGCCGAGATCTTGCCGGTGTGATGGGCTCGCGGACGACCTGGTTCCGCCCGGCTCAATCCGCCTTGCGCAGCCAGACCTTGTTGTCGTGGAAGGCAGCACCGCCATAGGGCGCGGGTGCATCGGCGCCTGTCAGCACGTTGATGCCCTCGCCGCGCTCATGCGCGCTGTTCGGCCAGATGCCTTCGGCTATCACCACGCCGCGCTTGATGCCGTCGAAGAATTTGGCATGCAGCACCAGCTCGCCGCGCCGGTTGCCGACCTCGACACGGTCTCCGTCGGCAAGCCCAAGGTCCGCTGCGTCGTCGGGATGCAGGAGGAGTGCCGGCCTGCCTTCCTTTTCCTTCGACACCGGCGTTTCGGCAAAGGTCGAGTTGAGGAAGTTGCGCGCCGGCGAGGTCGTCAGCCGGAATGGATGCGCTTCGTCGGCCACTTCGATCAGGTCGACATGGTCGGGAAACTCAGGCAGCCGTTCCACCGGTCCGAACAGGCCCATGCTCTTCGGCGGCCGGTTGGGAGCCGCCTGGCCGGTCCAGTCGGCGCGGAAGCGGAATTTACCATCCGCATGGCCAAACCCGTTGATAAAATGCGCGGCCTCGAAATCCGGCTGCAGATCGACCCATTTCTGCTCTTTCAAGCTGTCGAAACTGCCCAGCCCACGCTTGCCGAGAATGATGTCAATATGCTGCTGTTCGGTCAGGCCGAAACCCGGGCGGTCTGCGACCCCCAGGCGCGCGGCGAGTTGCTCGATGACGAAATGGTTGGTGCGCGGCCCTTCCGGCGGCTCGATCAGCTTGGGCCCGAGCGTGATGTGCTGGTTGCCGCCGCCCTTGTAGACGTCGTCATGTTCGAGAAACATCGTCGCCGGCAGCACGACATCGGCCAGCCTGGCGGTGTCGGTCATGAACTGCTCGTGCACGCAAGTGAACAGGTCGTCGCGCAGAAAGCCCTGCCTTACCAGCCGCTGCTCCGGCGCGACATTCACCGGGTTGGTGTTCTGGATCAGCATTGCCGTCACCGGCGGCCCGCCGTAGAGCGCGTCGCCGGCGCCGGTCAGCACCGGGCCGATGCGCGAATGGTCGAGATGGCGGATCGAGGGATCGCGCATCCTGGTGCCTTCCAGCACCTCCTGGTTGAGCTTGAAGATGCCGGAATTCGAATGGAAGGCGCCGCCGCCCTCATACTGCCAGCTGCCCGTGACCGCGGCGATGCAGGAAGCGGCATGCATGTTGACGGCGCCATTGCGCTGGCGAGCGAAGCCGTAGCCGAGACGGAAATAGGTTTTCTTGGTCGTGCCAACGAGGTGGGCAAAGGCCTCGATCTCGGTGACCGACAGGCCCGTGATCTCGGCCGCCCATTCAGGGGATCGTGTCCGAAGATGCGCCTCCAGCCCCTTCGGGTCGTCGGTGTATTTTTCGAGATAGGCGCGGTCGGCCAGGCCTTCCCTGAACAGCACATGCATGACCGCGCAGGCCAGCGCGCCGTCGGTGCCGGGCTTCAGCACAAGGCCCATGTCGGCCTGCTTCATCGTCGCGTTTTCATAGACGTCGACGACGACGATCTTAGCGCCGCGTTCCTTGCGCGCCTTGATGGCATGGGTCATCACATTGACCTGCGTGACCACGGCATTGGTGCCCCAGATCACCACGCAGTCGGATTTCGCCATTTCGCGCGGGTCGGGCCCACGCAGGGCGCCCGCCCCCATCATCCAGCCGGTCCAGGCGAGATTGGTGCAGATCGACCCGAAGAAGCCCGAATATTTCTTGGCGTGACGCAGCCGGTCGATGCCGTCGCGCTGCACCAGCCCCATCGTGCCGGCATAGAAATAGGGCCAGACCGTCTCCGAGCCGTATTTGTCTTCGGCCGCGATGAACTTTTCGGCGACGAGGTCGAGCGCCGCCTCCCAGCTCGCTTCCTGCCAGACGCCGTCGCCTTTGGCGCCGGCGCGGATCAGCGGCTTCAGCAAGCGGTCGGGGTGGTGGACGCGGTCGGCATAGCGCGCGACCTTGGCGCAGACGACGCCGGATGTGTAGCTGTTGGCCTTGGCGCCATGGACACGGCCGATGCGGTTGCCGTCGAGCAACTCGACCTCGAGCGCGCAGGTGGACGGGCAATCATGCGGACAGGCCGAATGGCCGATGCGAAGCTTGGCGTGCTGGTTCATGAAGCATGTCTAGCGAGTTTCGCACGTGGCGTGTAGGGCCAGATAGCGCCCTTCCTTCTCTCCCAAACGAAAGAACGCTCCCCCTACTCCGCCGTGCCTTCCTCATACTCGGCCGACATGGTCAGCCATTTTTCCTCGTGGCCGGCCAGCGTCTGGGCGAGCTGCGAGCGCTCCTTGGCCAGGCGCGTCGCCGTCGAGGGATCCTTTTCGTAGATCGCCGGATTGGCCAGTTCGTCCTCGATGCCGTCGATGCGCTTGCGTAGGCGGTCCATCAGCGCCTCGGTGGCGCGGATTTCCTTGGCCAGCGGCTCGAAGGCGGCGCGGCGCGCCGCCGCATCGCGGCGGCGGTCGGCTTTTGACGCCTTGTCGGCCTCGCGCTTGCCGCGGCGGTCGCCGGACACGCCGGTGACCAGCGTCTTGTAGTCCTCCAGGTCGCCATCATAGGCGTTGACCGCGCCATCCTTGACCAGCCACAGCCGATCCGCGGTCGCCTCGAGCAAATGGCGGTCGTGCGAGATCAGGATGACGGCCCCGGGAAATTCGTTCAGCGCATGGATCAGCGATTCACGGCTGTCGATGTCGAGATGGTTGGTCGGTTCGTCGAGAATGAACAGGTTCGGCCCCTCGAAGGCCGACAGGCCCATCAAAAGGCGCGCCTTCTCGCCACCGGACAGGTCCTTGGCGGGCGTATTCATCTTCTCGGTCGTCAGACCGAACTGGGCGACGCGGCCGCGCACCTTGGATTCCGGCGCCTCGGGCATCAGCCGGCGGACATGCTCATAGGCGTTTTCGTCCGGACGCAGATCGTCGAGCTGGTGCTGGGCGAAGATCGCCACCTTCAGCCCGGGCGCCACCGTCATGGTCCCGCTCTCCTGCTTGAGGCGGCCCGACAGCAGCTTGGCGAAGGTCGACTTGCCGTTGCCGTTGGCGCCAAGCAGCGCGATGCGGTCGTCGGCGTCGATGCGCAACGTCATCTTCTTCAGGATCGGCTGGCCTTCGGTGTAGCCGACATTGACGTTGTTCAGCGCCACGATCGGCGATGCCACAGTCTTCACCGGTTCGGGGAAAGAGAACGGCCGCACCGAATCGTTCACGATCGCCGCGATCGGCTTCATCTTTTCCAGGGCCTTGATGCGTGACTGCGCCTGTCTGGCCTTGGACGCCTTGGCGCGGAACCGCTCGACGAAGGATTCCATGTGCTTGCGGGCGGCCTCCTGTTTGACGCGGCCCTTTTCCTGCAATTCCTTCTGCTCGGTGTATTGGCGCTCGAACTGATCGTAGCCGCCGCGCCAGAAGGTCAGCTTCTTCTGGTCGAGATGAACGATCGAGTTGACGGCACGGTTGAGCAGGTCGCGGTCGTGCGAAATCAGCAGAACCGTGTGCGGGTATTTCGACACGTAGTTTTCCAACCACAGCGTGCCTTCGAGGTCGAGATAGTTGGTCGGCTCGTCGAGCAGCAGCAGATCAGGCTCTGAAAACAGCACGGCGGCCAATGCCACGCGCATGCGCCAGCCGCCGGAGAAGGACGAGGCCGGCCGGCGCTGCGCTGCGTCATCGAAGCCGAGGCCGGCGAGGATGGTGGCCGCGCGGGACTCGGCCGAATGCGCGTCGATGTCGGCCAGCCGCATGTGAATATCGGCGATGCGGTGCGGATCGGTCGCGGTCTTTTCCTCTTCGAGCAGCGCCGTGCGTTCGAGGTCGGCCTTGAGCACGATCTCGATCAGCGGCTCCTCGGTTCCCGGCGCCTCCTGCGCCACCTGGCCGATGCGCGTGTTCTTCGGCAGGCTGATCGAACCGGTCTCGGAGGGAAAATCGCCGGTGATGGCCTTGAACAGCGTCGTCTTGCCGGTGCCGTTGCGGCCGACAAGGCCGGCCTTGGTGCCGGCCGGCAAGGTCAGCGAGGCATGGTCGAGAAGCAGGCGCCCTGCCATGCGGAGCGAAAGGTCGTTGATGATCAGCATGGCCGCGCTTTTGCACCGGACATCAACGCTTCGCAAGACCTTGCGGGCCAGTTGGCCGCACAAGGCCTGAAACACAGGCGGGAGCGCGAGGCCACCAGAAGATATTCTCGCAAGGCGATGTAGCGGCTTCAGCGAAAAAGCGCCTGGCACGGCACTTCTGCTGCTGGCAAATTTCGGCAAGGAGGAAAAGCCCGAACCCTTTCTCGGCAAGGTCAACCAGGAGACGCTTGCCGAAATGATCGGCACAACGCGACCGGGAGTCAGCACTTCATGAACAAGTTCCGCGACCTCGGATTCATCGAGTACAATGGGAAACTCGTGGTGCACAGTTCGTTGCTGAACGTGGTTCTGCGCGATCAACCGCAAATCAGACGGTGAACCCGGAAGGGCAAAGCCGCTTTCCGGGTTCCATTGGCTGTCGCGTCCAGGCCGGTTGGCCGGGACGCTTCGCGCTTAGCCAGCCGCCTTGCGCTTGGCACCCTTTGCCACGGCGGCCGGCGCTGCTGCCGGTTTGCGGCCAAGTCCCGTCGACTTTGCCAGTGCCGACCGGGTCGCCGAGTAATTCGGAGCGACCATCGGATAGTCCGGCGGCAGGCTCCATTTGGCCCGATAGTCGTCCGGGCTCAGACCATAGTCTGTCCTGAGGTGTCGCTTGAGCGACTTGAACTTCTTTCCGTCCTCCAGGCAGATGATGTAGTCGGGAAATACCGACTTTTTGGGGTTTACGGCCGGAACCAGGCTCGGGCTTTCCACGACGACCGCGCCAGCCAGTTTTCGAACCGAGGCGCTGACGCTGGCAATCAGGTCAGGCAGGCCGGAAGCTGGGAGTGGATTGTTGCCGACATAGGCCGAGACAATATCGGCCGTTAGCTCTATAACGGTCTTATCCTCGATATTTGACAATTCTTTCATCCTATTTGCGAGAAAGCCATCCACCCCAGCGAAGACTTTCGTCGATGTATCTCTTTAACCGCGTCCCCCAACGGGCGCCAAGTGCCAAAACGAATCAAGACTTGGCGTCAACTATTTTTATGGAAAATCGACGCTGCGCAAATTAGAAAATCTAATACTTGGAAGCAGCAGACTTGGTCGTCCGAGCGTCGGCCAATATCTCAAGAATACGCCGCCAACGGGCACAGCGCCCGAAATCCTTCTGCTCAATCGCCTTTTCGGCCTTCATCGCCGCGTAGAGCGGTGCTTCGGCGCCAAATTCCTTGATCAGCCAATGCGCTTCCTGCCTGGCGAGACGTTCATTGTCGTCAAACATAGTCTTGCACCTCCGAGCGCTCCAGGCCGACCGCGATACAACTGCCGATGACGAGGACGGCGCCGGCAATTGCGGTTGTCGTCAACCGCTCACCGGACAGGGTCAGCAGCAATGTCGAGCCAATCGGCGTGAGATAGGCGACGACCGCGACCTTGCCGCTGCCTTCGAGCTTCAAGGCGCGCGACCAGAAGTAATAACCCAGTCCCATTGGGCCGGCGCCGAGATAGAGCCCCAGGGCGAGATCGACGCCGGAGGGCCAGGCGACGCCGTCGCCAGCGGACCATAGAAGCGTCAACGCGACGCCGACCAGCGACGAAGGCAGCAGCAGCCGATCGGGTGAAGTGGCGAGCCGTCCAACCATCACCGAATAGAAAGCCATGCACAGCGCGGACCCGAATGCGGCGAAATAGCCGAGGAGATTGCCCTGGAACCAGTTGCTCTCACGCCCTCCCGAAATCACCAGCGCAACGCCGGCGAAGCCAAGGGCCGCGGCAAGCCCCAGCATGACCGGACGCCGGGGATTGTCGAAGGCGATCACTGCCGCGGCGACCATCAAGGGCCAGGTATAGGCCACGAGATTGGCTTCGATTACCGGCATCGAGGCGAAGGCGACGTATTGCAGCACCATGGTGCCGACCAGACCGATGAATCCGACAGCGAGAGGAGCGAGTGTCGCCCTCGGCGCCATTGGCCGCGCTTCCTCAGGGTTCATGAGCCGGATCAAGGCGAAGACCAGTGCAGCTCCCGCAAATTGCAGGAACTGCACTTGCGACACCGGATGTGTTGCCAGCAGGGTTCTGCCGACCAAAGCATTGGTCGACCACAAAGCCACCGCGCCGGCGGCAAAGACCAGCGCGGATATCGAACCTGATCCGTGCCGAAACAATCGGCCTGGGGCTCTATCCCTGTGTTGGACCATGATCTTGCCCGAAGACCGGCTCCCACTTTTCGGGATCATGGTTGACTACCATGATTCCCTGGCTCCGCCCGAAACCTGTGCTTCGGCGGACGAGGCGGGCGTCGGATGCTCCGCCTCGAACCGGCGATAGGCCGGCAGCTGGTTGGTCCAGACGTCTTCGGCCAATTCGTTGACCCAGTCGCGGTCGTGATCATTGTCGGCGGCAAGATAGAACATGCGGTTGTCGTCGACATAGGGCTTGGCCACCGAACGCTGGTTGAGCACCAGGGTGACGCGCTCGCCATACTGGATCGGCGCCGTGCGATGCAGGACGCCAAGGAATTGCCCGAGGGTCGCGTAATTCATCTTGTGATCGATGCGCATGATGCGGTTGCGCGGGATCTCGCGGCCGGATTCGAGGATGGCGCGGCCCGTCTCGGAATCGTCGCAATAGATTTCGAGATGGCCGCCGACCAGCGGGTTGCTGATCGACAAAGGAATGAGTTCGGTGACCGGGACGCCGTCGCAATGCCATTCGACGGCGCCGTCCCTGGGATTCATGAAGGTGACGGTCGAGCCGACGATCGACAGCGGATAGGGCTCCAGCTTCGTGCCCATCATGTCGGACAGCCGCTCCAGACGCCGCTTGTCGTGCAGCAATTCCTTGATTTCGGGGATGAAACGGTCGGCGCCGGTGATGAAGGTCAGGTCGAGGTGCTTGTGCACGGCATGACTGTCCTTGAGCTTCAAAGCGGCCTCCTCGATTGCGGCGAGCAGTGCCGGGTCATAGCCATGCAGATACTGTGCAACGCCGAAACTCGACACTTTCCAGGCGGTTTCGTGGCCGATAATGGCCTCACGGCTCATCGCATAGCGCAGTTCGGGTATGGTATGTGCGTTCATTGTACTTCTCCAAGTGGGGGGCAAACACTTGATTAACAGTCGATTAAATTAGCCCCCCCTGTAAAATTAGGAATGCTGGTGCTAGTGTAAGCCCAGCTTAAGGTCGAAGCCCGTGCGTTTGCTCAGTCAGGTCAACCTCAATTCGCTGAAAATCGTGGAGAGTGCTGCGCGCCACGGGAATTTCACGCGGGCCGGCGAGGAGCAGTTCATCACCGCCTCAGCGGTCAGCCAGCGCGTCAAGAGCCTGGAGGATCAGCTGCGTTTCAAGATTTTCCAGCGCGGTGGCAATGCGGTGTCGTTGACGCCGGAAGGCGAGACCTATGTCTCGCGTGTTCGCGAGGCGTTGGAGCGGATCGTCGCCGCCAGCATGGAAGCGACCGGACAATCGCAGGAACATGTGCTGAAAATATCCGTGCTGCCGACCTTCGCCGCGCGCTGGCTGTTTCCGCGCCTGCCGGAGTTCCAGCGGCGACATCCCGATATCGTGATGCGGGTGTCGACCTCCTACGCGACGCATGAGTTCACGGCCTCCGATTTCGATCTCGAAATCCGCTATGGAGACGGCCATTTCAACGGGCTGCCATCCGATCTGCTGTTTCGGGAAGACCTGACACCGGTGTGCAGCCGCAAACTGTTCCATGAGATTCTTGGCAACAAGCCGGTGTCAAAGGTGACGCCCGACGACCTCAGGCACTTCACGCTTCTGCATTCCGACACCTGTACCCAGAACTGGCAGTCCTGGCTTGGCTTTGCCGGCGCCAGTTTCGTGCTCAGCGAGACCAAAAGCATCTATTTCGACTCGTGCATGATGTCCTATGAGGCCGCCAATGCCGGAATGGGCTTTGCCGTGGCCAACCGTGCCTATATGGCCAGCGACATCCGCGCCGAAAGGCTGGTCGCTCCCTTTGCCGTCCACCATCCGAATACCGCCGGCTGGTATTTCGTCTCCCCCCACAAGTGCCTTGCCGCACGCAAGGTGCTGCTGTTCAAACAATGGGTCATGGCGGAAGCGGCATTGACGCAACGCCAATTGGACAGTGAAATCCGCGATCTGGCTACCGAAGCTGTCTGAAATTCGTATCAGCGCCCAATTTTCCCCCGATGACCGCCGGTCAAAAAATTGAGAACCGTCGGCTAATGGACGTCCAATCCCTGCAACCCGCCCTGACCGGCAAGATTGTTGAACTCAAGCCGCTTCAGCCGGGGCATTCGCAGGGCCTTCTGCGTGCAGCCGCGGACGGTGAGCTGTGGAACCTCACGGCGACCGTGGTTCCCGGGCCAGCAACGATCGATGACTATGTAGCCAGCGCCCTGGCTGGACGACGGGCCGGGACTGTCATGCCTTATACAATCGTCCTGCGCGGCACGGGAGCGGTCTGCGGGGGCACGCGGTTCTGGAAGATCGATCGCATGAACAGAAAATTGGAGATTGGGCACACGTGGGTCAGTGCCTCGGTTCAGCGCTCAGGGGTCAATACCGAGGCAAAGTACCTTCTCCTGGCGCATGCCTTCGAGGTCATGGCGTGTGTGCGGGTGCAGTTCACCACCGATGAGCTCAATGACGCATCGCGAGCGGCCATTCTGCGGATCGGGGCAAAGCAGGAAGGGATCGTTCGCAATGAGCGGATCATGCCGGACGGCAGGAAACGCAATTCCGTGCGGTTCAGCATCATCGATTCCGAATGGCCTGACGTGAAGGCCATGCTTCTGCAGAAGATGCGGCGGTAGTCGGCGCAGGCAGCTCGCCCGGATCAGGCGAAAGCCCTGCCCTCTTCGGTACGCTGGAAATGCGCCAGATCGAGCGGCACGGAAGGACGGCCGAGGACCGTCAGGATCATATGCGCCTGGCCGCGATGATGGGTCTGGTGGTTGAAGACATGCGCCAGCGCGGGCGCAAGACGCTGCGAGACGGTGCGCATGTCCGACAGGGTCATATAGGTGAAACGGCCCGACAGCGCCTTGTCGCTCAGGCCAGAGAGCCAGTCGATGATCCGCCGGTCCTCCGCCTCGCGCGCCGTCCTCAACTTGGGCAAGGCCCGGTGCAGTATGGCATCCAGCGCCGTCGGCGCGTCGCCCTCGCCGGTGAAGCGCTTCATCCAGATGCGATCGGCAGCGAGCAGATGGTTGAGGGTGCCCATCAGCGAGCCGAAGAAGGCGCCGACGTCGCGATTGAACTCCTCTTCATCGAGGTCCGCGGCGGCATCATAGATGCGGCCATTGGCCCATTGATTATACGCCGCAAACATCATGAAATGCTGTTTCATCTTTTCTCCAGCCGCCCCGTTTCGGGGTGTCGCGAGCGATACCTAGACCGCAAAGAGACCCGCGCCAATGACCATTCTGCTTTATGAGCTCGTCGGGCGTGACGAGAGCCGTCCGTTCAGTCCACATTGCTGGAAGGCGACGATGGCGCTGGCCCACAAGGGGCTCGATATCTCGACCGCGCCGACGCGTTTTCTCGAGGTGCCCACCATCGAGGGCGGCGCTTCGAGAACCGTTCCGGTGATCCGCGACGGCGAAAAGGTCGTCATCGATTCCTTCGCCATCGCGCTCTATCTGGAGGAAGCCTATCCGGATCTGCCGACGCTGTTTGGCGGCGAAGGCGGCAAGGCGATGGCGCGCTTCATCGAGCGCTGGTCGCAATTGACCATCCATCCCTACGTCACCACTGCGGCGCTCGTCGATCTCCATGCCATGCAGGACGAAGAGAACGCCGTGTATTTCCGGCAGAGCCGGGAGCAGCGCTTCGGCAAGCAGCTGGAAGATGTCGTCGCGGCGCGCGATGCCGGCCTGGCGGCGTTTCGGGCTTCGCTCGAGCCGCTGCGCTCGATGCTGGGCTACCAGCCTTTCATCGGCGGCGCCTCGCCGCTGTTTGCGGACTACATCGTCTTCGGCGCGCTGCAATGGGCGCGCATCGCCACGCCCTACCAGCTGCTTGAAGACAGCGATGTCGTGACGCAATGGTTCGCGCGTTGCCTCGACCTGCATGGCGGGCTGGGACGAAAGGTTGCCGCGGCGGCCTGACGGCCGCAAGCGCTGGCCCTCCCGCGAGGCAGGTTGGACGCGCCATCAATCCGTGGCGGAAATCAGCGGCGGGATAGCCGGCCTACTTGGCCGCCTTCTTTGGCTTGCTGGTCTTCGGCTTGCTGGCTTTCGCGGCAGCTTTTTCTTCCTTGGGAGCGGCTTTGGCCTTGCTGGCGACAGGGGCCTTCTTGGCCGGCTTCGTGGCTGCCGACGGCTTACCCGCATCCTCCCGATCGATGTCGGCGGCCGCCTGGTGCCAATGGCGTTCGTGGTGACCGGCCGGTTGCCCCTCTTCCTGCCAGATCTGGTGTGCGCGGTTGCGAATGCGGTCCTGACGATCGTCTGCCATGGTCGTGTTGTCTCCATTCGGGCCGACTTCAGCGCGGCGCCGACGCGTGACTATAGCAAGCAAAGCGTTGCTGTGCAGCCGTCTGATCTCGCCCTGGCGGCTTGCCGGCCTGACATGGAAGCGCCCACTGCTCCGGTCCTTCGCTCGCGGTCCCTGCCCTTCGGGCGTTCAAACCCCTTGAAAGATGCACTGGACCTTTCAATCCGCCCAAAGGCCGACAGGGCTTCACCATTCGTCGCTCGGAACGCCAGGCAATTGGCTTTCCGTCCGCTTCGGGACCGCTCCTCACCCCTTGGCAATGGGCGGGGCGGCCTGTATAGAGCCCGCCACTCTCAATTCCATTCTCAGACAAGGACGACCAATGGCGCTCGAACGCACCTTTTCCATGATCAAGCCGGACGCAACCCGGCGCAACCTCACCGGCGCCATCACCAAGATGCTAGAAGATGCAGGCCTGCGCGTCATCGCTTCGCGCCGCGTCTGGATGAGCCGCCGTGAGGCGGAAGGTTTCTACGCCGTCCACAAGGACCGTCCGTTCTTCGGCGAACTGGTCGAGTTCATGTCGTCGGCTCCGACGATCGTCCAGGTGCTGGAAGGCGAGAACGCCATTGCCAGGAACCGCGAAGTGATGGGCGCCACCAACCCGGCCAACGCCGACGAAGGCACCATCCGCAAAGTGCACGCGCTGTCGATCGGCGAAAATTCGGTGCACGGCTCCGACGCGCCGGAAACCGCCGCGCAGGAGATCAAGTACTGGTTCTCGGACACCGAGATCGTCGGCTGAGCCGACAGTCGCACCTTGTACCCCGTAAAAAGGCCGGCATTTCGCCGGCCTTTTCATTGACGCAATGGTCAGGTCTCGCTGCCAACGCCGCTGCGCATCGCAGTGGCGGTGCTGGTCACTTCGGCTGACGATCTTTTACGTTCGCATGGGCGTTCGCTGCCGCCGTGTCGGTGGCCGGTGTCTGGGTGTCGGCACCTGCAAACGGACTACCCTGCCCAGGCGCCAGATCGCCGCTGTGGCCGGCCTTGTTGGTCTGGAAGGGTCGGCCATCGGCGCTGAGGCCATGCTGAAGGGCATTGAACAGATGGTCGTCCGCCTTCGCAAGGCCGGTGAGAGCAAGGAGCGATACGCCTGTGACAGCAAGGATAAGCGCGTGCGTTTTCATCTCTGGACTCCTTTGAGTTAAGGCCAGAACAAGCCGCAGCAGGTCTGGCGGCTTCAACGAAGGGACATTCGAAAATATCCCTTTTGCCTACCCGCCATGTCTGGGAGAGAAACGCTTCTCCTGCCCGAATTATTCCGGAAAGTGTCGGGCGATCGAATTAAGCGCTAACTCGCGGCGCTGAAGCGCAGGATTTCGTGGCCGTCCTTGTCCGATATGGCGAGCTTGCCGGCGTCGACCTTGTATGACGCCGCCTTGGCCAAGGCATCGAACAAGGCCTTTTCCTCGGCCATCACCTCCGGCGCGCAGGCCTTGTAGGTCGAGCCGACGTCGCTGATGGCGATCGCCTGGCCATCGACTTTCGCGGTGGCGAAATAGGTGTTGCAGGGGCCGCTGCCGCCGGCCTTGCCGGCCTCGCTGATCCTGAACGTCGCCTGCGGCGCGGTGATGGCGCCAATGCCATCGACATAGTCGACCACCCAGAGCTGGCCAAAGATGGAAGCCGCCGGCTCGGTGCCTGACGCCACCAACTTCAGCATGATGGTCTGCGGCGCGTCGGTCAGCGGGTCCAGCCGATGGCGCACATCGGAAATGAACATCAACTTGCCGTCAACGGTGATCCGCGCCTGCAGCGCATAGGTCATCTGTGACCGGATCACCGACGGATCGAATTTGATCTCGAAGCTGATCGGCACCTGGCCGGCCGGCTTGATAGTCTGCTCGCCGATGATCCTGGCCGGTGCATCGGCTACTGAAACATCCGCGAGCTGGACGGAAAGCACGGCGCTGGGCGGCAGGGCGATGCGCTCGCGATAGATCACCTCGCCCCTCACCGCGTTTTCAGCGGCCACGGACAATTCCGGCACCGCCAGGATGCCGACGACCAGAGGCACGAAACCGAAGACGAAGAACTCCGCGAGCCTGTCCAGCATGACCGCCTCCCTTACCCGGACTGCCAATCCCCGGGGCTGATCAACCTCACGCAATTGGCCAAAGGATTGCGGTCAATACATGGCTGCGACGGGATTTATTCGGACGATGACTTCCAGCGCTCTGCCGCTTGCGCGTCGGTTTCCTTGGCCTCGACCCAGCCACCTTCAGAACCATCGGCGCGATGCTCCTTCTTCCAGAAGGGCGCGCGCGATTTGAGGTAATCCATGAGAAAGTTCGCCGCTTCGAACGCGGCCTGGCGATGGGCAGAGGCGGCCACCACCAGCACGATATTCTCGCCCGGACGAATCCGGCCATGGCGGTGGATGACGGTGAGGCCCTGCAGCGGCCAGCGCTCAACCGCCTCGGCGGCGATACGGCCGATCTCGGCCTCCGCCATGCCAGGATAATGTTCGAGCTCCAGTGCCGTGAGCGCGCCCTGCTCATCGCGGCAGAGCCCGGAGAAAGAAACCACCGCGCCAATGTCGGTGCGGCCCGCCGTCAGTCCGGCGATCTCGGCGGCGACGTCGAAATCCTCGCGCTGGATACGCACGGTCAGCGCCAGGACGGCCGACACGGTGTCAGCCCCCGGTCATCGGCGGGAACAGCGCGATCTCGCGCGCGCCCGATATCTTTTCGCGGTGGTCGACATGTTCCTGGTTGATGGCAACGCGGATCACGTCGGGATATTGCAGCGCATGTTCGTAGCCCTCGCCGCGCGATTGCAGCCAGCGCAAGAGATCGGCGACCGTCTCGATGCCGGCGGGCAATTCGACATGCTCTTCAGGCATGCCGATCCGTTCGCGTACCCAGGCAAAATAGATGAGGCGGGTCGTCATTTCACTCATCCATGATGTGCTTGAGGCCGGCGCGGAAATAGTCGTAGCCTGTGTAGAGTGTGACGAGTGCCGCGATCCACAGCAGCACAAGGCCGGTCTGCGTCGTCAGCGGGAAGATCTTGTCACCGGCCGGTCCCGCCAGCAGGAAAGCGATAGCGACCATCTGGATGGTGGTCTTCCACTTGGCAAGCTGCGTCACCGGCACCGAGACCTTGAGCGCCGCCAGATATTCGCGCAGGCCAGAAACCAGGATCTCGCGGCACAGGATGATGATGGCCGCCCACAGCGACCAGCCGGCAATGCCGGCATGGCGATCGGTGTCGGCGGCAAGCAGCAAAAGGCAGGTCGCGACCAGCAGCTTGTCGGCGATCGGGTCGAGCATCTTGCCGATATTGGAGGTCTGCTGCCAGGCGCGCGCAAAATAGCCGTCGAAATAATCGGTGACGGACGCCAGCAGGAAAATGACCAGCGCCGACCAGCGGGCGAAGTCGCTCGATTTCAGATGGCCTTCGAGAAAAAAGCACAGCACCACCAGCGGCACCGCAATGATGCGGGCATAGGTCAGCATGTTGGGCAGGTTGAACGCGCGCTGGGCCATATCTGGTGGACTCTTTCTGCCTGCGTACTCAAATCAGAAGCGAATGTAGGGGGTCAACAGGCCAGATTCGACTGGCCAGCTGAAAGTGCTGAATTTTTTAACTTTCGTGAAAATGATTGTAGACCAGTTTGGCGACCTGTTCGGAAATACCGTCGACTTTCCTCAGATCCTCGATCGCGGCACGGCTGACCGCCTTGGCGGTGCCGAATGCAAGCAGCAGCGCGCGCTTGCGGCCGGGGCCGATGCCGGCGATCTCGTCGAGCGGGCTTTTGACCATCTCCTTCTTGCGCCGCGCCCGGTGCGAGCCGATGGCGAAGCGATGGACCTCGTCGCGCAGCCGCTGGACGAAATAGAGCACGGGGTCGCGCACCGGCAGTGAAAAGGAATCCCTGCCCTTGACGAAAAAACGCTCGCGGCCGGCATCGCGGTCCTGGCCCTTGGCGATGCCGATGGCCACGACGCGGTCCTCGATGCCGAGATCGGCGAGAATCTTGCGCACCGCCGTCATCTGGCCCTGGCCACCGTCGATCAGGATGACGTCGGGCCAGGCGGGGAAGCTGCCGGAGATGTCGTCTTCGACATCATCGCCCGCTTGCGCCGAGGCCGTGTCGTCGGGCGCGACATCGCCATGTTCCTTGAGCAGCCGCGAGAAGCGCCGCTCCATCACCTCGCGCATCATGCCGAAATCGTCGCCCGGGGTGATCTCGGTCGAGCGAATGTTGAATTTCCGGTACTGGTTTTTCACAAACCCTTCCGGTCCCGCGACAACCATGGCGCCGACGGCATTGGTGCCCATGATGTGCGAGTTGTCGTACACCTCGATGCGCACCGGCGGCTTGGCCAGGCCGAAGGTCTCGGCGAAACCGGCAAGCAGCCGTCCTTGCGTCGAGGTTTCGGCCAGCCTGCGGCCCAACGCCTCCCGCGCATTCTGCAAGGCATTGTCGGTCAGGTTCTTCTTCTCGCCGCGCTGCGGCACAGAGATCGCAACCTTGCGGCCGGCGCGGGTCGAGAGCGCCTCGGCCAGCAATTCCTGGTCCTCGACGCCGTGCGACAGAAGGATGGCGCGCGGCGTCGGCTTGTCGTCGTAGAACTGCGCCAGGAACGAGCCCAATACTTCCGATCCTTCCAGGGCAGGATCGGCTTTCGGGAAATAGGCGCGGTTGCCCCAGTTCTGGCCGGTGCGGAAGAAGAAGACCTGGATGCAGACCTGCCCGCCTTCCTGATGGATGGCGAAGACATCCGCCTCGTCGACGGTCGCCGGGTTGATGCCCTGATGGCTCTGCACATGCGACAGGGCGGCCAGCCGGTCGCGATAGATGGCGGCACGTTCGAAATCGAGGTCTTCAGATGCCTGCTCCATGGCGGCCGAAATCTCGGTCTTCACCTTCTGGCTGCGGCCGGACAAGAAATCCTTCGCCTCGGCGACCAGTTCGGCATAGCCCTCATGCGAGATTTCGCCGGTGCAAGGGCCGGCGCAGCGCTTGATCTGATAGAGCAGGCACGGCCGGGTGCGGTTCTCGTAGAACGAGTTGGTGCAGCTGCGCAGCAGGAAGGCGCGCTGCAGCGAGTTGATGGTGCGGCCGACGGCGCCGGCCGAAGCAAACGGGCCGAAATAGTCGCCTTTTCGCGAGCGCGCGCCACGATGCTTGTAGATGCCGGGCGAGACATGGTCGCCGGTCAAAAGGATATAGGGAAACGACTTGTCGTCGCGCATCAGCACGTTGAATCGCGGCCGCAAGCGCTTGATAAGATTGGCTTCGAGCAGCAGCGCCTCGATCTCGGTGCGGGTGACGACGAATTCCATCGTCGACGTCTCGCGCACCATGCGGCCGATGCGGTTGGTGTGGAACCGGCCTTGCGCGTAGTTGGTGACGCGCTTCTTCAGGCTGCGTGCCTTGCCGACATAGAGCACGTCGCCCGCGGCGTTCATCATGCGGTAGACGCCGGGCGCGTTGGGCAGCCGCTTGACCAAGGTCTGGATCACCTCGGCGCCGACCATGCCTTCGGCATCGCCGGCATGCGGCGTCCAGTCGATGGCGGTGAAGGCGACATCCGGGCCTGTCGGTTCGACGATCTCCTCGAGCGCCTCGTCCTCGAGGTCGATTTCGGGAGGCAGGTCATCGGCGCCGCCACGCGCCTTGTTTTTGTGATCCAAAGGACTCATTCCGTCATGCCTGTCACATCGGGCGTCTGCCATGCAAGATGCTGGCCGCCGTCGAGCGCGATCATCTGGCCGGTGACCGAGCGCGCATCCCAGAGATAGCGGATGGTGGCGCCGAATTCCGGCAATTCCGGGCCGCGCTTCAGGATCAGGCCAGCGAGCTGTGCGTCAAAATCGGTATCGTCCTGGCGGACATTCTTCAGAGTCGGGCCAGGCCCGATCGCGTTGACGCGAATGCGCGGGCCGAGCGCTTGCGCCAGCATCTGCGTCTGGGTCCACAAAGCCGACTTCGACAACGCGTAGGAGAAGTAGCGTGGCGTCGGCCGCCAGACGCGCTGATCGATGATGTTGACGATCAGCCCCTCGCGCCCTTCAGGCAAGGCGCGAGCGAAATTCTGCGCCAACAGCGCCGGCGTTTTCACGTGGATGGCAAAGTGGCGGTCCCAGGCTTGCCAATCGAAATCCTCAACGGAATCGCCGACGAAAAGCGACGCATTGTTGACCAGCAGCGATATTGGACCCAGGGCGGCCTGCGCCTGGCCGACGAGGCCGCTGACGGCGCTCATGTCGGTCAGATCCGCCCCAACCACGGTGGCACGGCCGCCAGACCGATTGATCCCCGCGGCCAAGGCATCCGCCTCGTCGTGCGAGCGATTGGCGTGGATGGCGACGGCAAAGCCATGGCCGGCAAGGTCTTCGACAATTGCCTTGCCGACCCGTTTCGCCCCGCCGGTCACCAGGGCCGCGGCAATGGCTTTGCTCATCTGCTGTCAATCCTCAATTTCGGCCCGAAAACACGACGCCGACGAAATATGGCCCGGCATGCGTTAAACGGCATTCGCACTTGGGGCAGCATTGTGGCGAAACGCCCGGTTCGGCATGCCGACCCGTCTTGGAGTCGGAAGCGCCGGAACGCAATATAGGACGCTGGACTCCTTGCACCAAGCGGTGTGCAGCGCAGCATGAAATGGCTGCTGACATTTCGCTGTTGCGAAGATGCAACGTCAAGGTTCCGCCTCATTCGCGCCGGGTAATGACCCAAGTTCAGGTTCGCTTCAGCCTCATTTTGACACGACATTTGGAACCGACGAACGCCAGATCCGTTTCACCCCCCGGACGGGTTGATGGCGATCGTGAGAAACAAGCCTGTGTCCTGTGGCTTAAGGAGTAAAGAACAATGCAAGCCAATCTCAAATTCGCACGGCCGCTGGCCGTTGCCCTCGGGCTCTTCGCCCTCGGTGGTACTGCCTATGCCGCAGACGTCGTCCAGGAAGAGCCCCCGGCACCCGCACCGGTCGCCGAACTGCCTGTCGCATCCTGGGCCGGCCCCTATGTCGGTCTTAACGTTGGCTACGGCTTCAGCGGCCGTACCAAGGAGAAGGATTTCGACGTTTCGACCGACACCAAGGGTTTCGTCGGCAGCGTCTTCGGCGGCTATCAGTGGCAGCAGGAGAACTTCGTGTACGGCGGTGAAGCCGAACTCGGCTACAACGGCGTCAAGGGTGACGACAACGGCATCAACTCGAAGGGCGGCTTCGAAGGATCGCTGCGTGCCCGTCTTGGCTACGCCGTGACCCCGGAAATCCTGCTCTATGGCACCGGCGGTCTCGCCGGCAGAAGCCTGAAGGTGGAAGACTCGGTCATTCCTGCCAGCGACACCGCCACCATGATCGGCTGGACCGCCGGCGTCGGCACCGACATCAAGCTGACCGACAACGTCTTCGGCCGTGTCGAGTACCGCTACACCGACTTCGGCAGCAAGAGCTTCGATGGTATCGGCAAGGTCAAGGCCACCGACAACCGCGTCACCTTCGGCCTCGGTATGAAGTTCTAAGTCGTTCAAGCCACGACACGAAAAAGCCGGGCCTCGTGCCCGGCTTTTTTATTGTCGGCCGCTCAGGCCGGAACCGCCGACTTCAGCTCCGGAAATTTTTCGTCGAAACGTGCTGCCCAGCGAGTCAGCCGGCCACGGCCTTTTTCCACTTGCCGGCGAAACGCAGCGCGAGATAGCCGAGGCAAGCGCGCAACGCCATCTGACCGGCCGTGATCTTCTTCGGTAGTTTCGGCGGGTTGGCATTGAGCAGATCGAGCGCGGCGGCGATCTTCGCCCACTGCCGGTCGAGCCAGGGCTGATAGACCATCTCTTCGGGCCGGGTGCGGCGTTCATAGACCATCGACAGCGCGCAATCGCAGATGCCGTCGGCCAGTGCCTCCAGCACTTCCGCCTCCAGCCGCTTGTCGGGATTGCGCGGAAACAACGCGTTCTTCGAAATCCGGTTGAGGTGCTGGGTGATGGCGCGGCTGTCGTGAATGGAACGGCCATCGTCGAGCACCAGCACCGGGATCTTGCCAAGCGGATTGGCGCCGATCAGTTCGGCCGGCTTGTCCTCGGTCTTGACCGGCACCAGATCGATCGCGATCCCGGCATAGGTCGCGGCCATCCTTACCTTGGAGCTGTAGGGAGAGGCGGGCGCGTAGAGCAGCTTCGGCATGATCGGTTTCCTGTTTGCAGGCGTCCAGTGTTGACTGGACAGGCGCTTGCGATCAATCGCCAGAGCGCGAGAAAACAGCGGCCAGAAACCGGTGGCGGTTTCCGCTCCAGACATCCCGGACAAGCCTACGGACTGGTACGCTGGAAACACGAGCGACGACGGCAGGTTGACGGGATTCAACCTGCATTCGCATCTCACGAACCCGAGGCATCGCACCCGGGCCTTCGCCGACCGCGGCAAGGAGACGATCCAAGGAGCGAGCGAGGCAGCCAACCGGCGCCTCGCTTTGCTTGCCCCTCGGTCCCATCCCGATGTTCAGCCTCAAGGCTGAACCCGCTGCCGAACAGCTTCGATCCAGAGCGTCAGAGCGTCCTTGCGAACCCCGAAGGGATACGCGACGCCCCAACGATCCATCTACTTCTTGGCCGGAGCCTTCGCCTTCGCCTTCGCAGGCGCTGCCTTGGCCTTCGGCGCGGCGGCTTTCTTTACCGCGGGCTTGGTCGCGGCCGCTGCTGCTTTCATGGCCGGCTTTGCCGCTGCCTTCGCGGCAGGCTTTGCCGCAGCCTTGGCGGGCGCTGCTTTCTTGGCCGCGGGCTTGGCCACGGGCTTCGCTGCTGCCTTGGCCGCCGGCTTCTTCGCCGGTGCGGCCTTCGCTGCGGGCTTTGCCGCTGCCTTGGCGGGCGCCGCCTTCTTCACTGCCGGCTTTGCCGCAGCCTTGGCCGCCACCGGCTTCTTGGCCGGTGCTGCCTTTGCCGCGGGCTTGGCCGCCGCCTTCGCAGGCGCTGCTTTCTTCACTGCTGTTGCGGCCTTCGCCGCGACTGCTTTTGCGGGTGCTTTCTTTGCCGGTGCCTTGGATGCCGGCGCTTTAGATGACTGCTTAGCCATGTCATGCCCCTTCACGTTATGCCGTTGGCCGTGAATGACCCCGGCGCGCAATGCATATCTGACTCGCGGCTCGCTAGCCAGCGAAGCAATGGTATGATTTTCTCAGCTTAAATTTTGGTTGAGATCGACACGCGATCGGACTCATCATCGCAAAAATCCGCTGCTGATCTTCTTATATCGCAAGCAATTTCACACCGGCATTCTCGATGCGAAGCCGCCATGAAGCCGCGAAGATTAGCGAGCGGCTTCACGCATGATCTTCGTCCGCGAATATCACGACCTGCCACCTCATCGAAGCAATCATCTTCTACGAGTGAGCGATCCATGCGGATCACGAGCGCGACGCGACGACCAATCTGAAGATCACCTTGTCAAGCGCAGTTCCATCGCCAGCGGCTGATTGACAGACAACTCTGCAAGGCAGAGTATTCTGCGTAAATTCAGGAGCTGGCGATTTGATTTCGGTCACACAAAGGCAACAGACAGGACCGTTGCCCGCAATCGCCGGGCCATGTTGCGACGGTCCAGGGCCTTGCCGCAGTAGAGCCTATCGGTGAGCGCCGACGACATCATCCATCAGAGCATACGGCTCAGGATCATGGCCATCCTGAACACGTTGGAAAAGCGCGAGGCGCTGGAGTTTACCCAGTTGAAGGCCATGATCGAAACGACCGACGGAAATCTCGGAGCGCACATCGATACGCTGGCCAGAGCGGGCTATGTCGATGTCGAAAAGCTTTTCGTCGGGCGACGGCCGCAGACCCGGGTCAAGGCAACGACAATTGGGCGGCGGGCCTTTCGCGGCCACATTGCTTTTCTTCGCAAGATCATCGATCAGGCCGAAGTGACGCAACGCAGGAAATAGGCGCTGCGACTGAGCGATCTCTAACTCTATGCGTTGACGCAATTCCCTCGGGAAAGCGCCATGCGCTTTTCCCGGGAAAACCATTTCACACTTTTCCTGGAATTGCTTTTAGCGCGCGGCGACCACGGCAACGCCGGCGCCGATCATGACGCCGCCTGCCGCGCGGTTGACCCGGCGCACTATGCTGGGCGTGCGCAGCAGACTGCGGGCACGGCCGGCGAGGAGAACATGCCCGCCGATCACCACAATCTCGACAGCCAGGATCACCGCGACCAGAATGCCAAGATGCGCTGGTGTGAGCGAAGCCCCGAGCACGTTGGGCAACAGCGCCACGTAGAACAGCGGCATTTTCGGATTGCCGAGATTGAGCGCGACACCCGTGGCGAAGATCGTCAGCAGCCCGCGCCGCCGTGAGACGGGCTGCAGTTCCGGCACGGGCACGGCCGTCCACAGCTTGATGCCCATCCAGATCAGATAGGCCGCTCCGCCGTAGCGAAGCACCGTCATGACGATTGCCATCTTGGCGGCAATGATCGACAGGCCGAGGGCTGCGAGCACCAGGAAGATAAGGATGCCGACCACCGTGCCGGCGCCATAGGCGATGCCCGACGCGGCGCCGCTGGAGATCGTGCGGGCGACGATGGTCATGTTGTCGGGGCCAGGGCTGGCGGCGAACACGAAGAAGGCTGCCGCGAAGGCAAGGATGGTGGCAAGGTCCATGAAGGTTTCCCGAAAGTGACGTGTTGCTCTCGGGTGTCCAGGTTAGCCGATTTGCCTGCCGTCGATAGCCCGAAAGTTCAGATTGTCGTCACGATTGATAACCGAGGCAGATGGCGCCGAGCGCCACGATGGCGCAGGCGCCGACCCGGCGGGGCGTCAGCGTCTCGCCAAGAAACAGCCGGCCGATGAAGGCCGCGAAGACGACGCTGGTCTCGCGGATCGCGGTGATCGGGCCGGCCGGCCCGAGCGCGAAGGCCGCCACCACGACGCCATAGGCGAGAAGCGCGAACAGGCCGCCGCCCAGTGCCTTCCACGTTTCCGGCGCCCGCGGGTCGACAGCAAGCCGGCCGCGGCAAGCAACGAAGGTCGCCGGCAGCAATGCACCATAGGCCAGCAGCACCCAGGCCGTGTAGGCGCCGACATTGCCCGCCACACGAACGCCGATCGCATCGACCGTCGCATAGGCGGCGATGATTGCTCCCGTTGCCAGCGCGTAGAGGATCGATGTCGTGGCGGCTCTTCCGCGCCCGAGTGACAGACCCATGATGCCGCCGCCGACCAGGGCAACGCCGACGGTCTCCAGAACGGTGAGTTGCTGGCCGGCGAGCAGGAAGCCACCAAGGGTGACGAGCAGAGGCACGCTGCCGCGAACAATCGGATAGACCTGTCCCAATTCGCCATATCTGTAGGCGGCCACCAGGAAGACGCTGTAGCCGACCTGCAGGCAGGCCGAGAGGGCGACATAGAGCCAGGCCGATGTAGCTGGAAAACCGTTTAAGATGGCCAGCGGAACGGCCAGCGCCGTGCTGGAGAAGCTCATGACGGTGACGGTCCACAACCTGTCGGCTCCGGTTCGCAGGAAGGCGTTCCAGCTTGCGTGCAGGATCGCCGCGAAGAGCGCGAGCCCGATGACCAGCGGGCTCATTGTGGTCTGCGCGAGGCGGCGACGATGTCCAGGGCCGTCTTGCGCGCTTCACGCAATGCGGTATCCGCCTGCCCCATCTGCGCCATCAGGGTGGCACCTTCGATCAGTATCAACAGCGTCGCCGCCACGTTCTCGGCCCGCCCGCGCGGCATCACCTCCGACAGGATCGATCGCATGCGCTGCCGAAGGCCATTCTTCTGCCTGGCGACAGCCTCGAACACCGGATGCCCGGGATCGCCGAACTCGGCCAGCGCATGCGCGAACAGACAGCCGTGGAAATCCGGGCTGCGGAACCAGCGTCCATGCCAGTCGAAAATCTCTGCGATTTTCTGCTCCGGCGTGATGCTCTTTTGGGCAAGCTGGTCGAGCTGATCGTCAAAACGCCTGGCGCGATAGTCGAGCACCGCGACGATCAGCTCGTCCTTGCTTGGGAAATGCCGGTACATCGTCATCTTGGCCACGTCGGCCTCGGCGATGATCCGGTCGATGCCGGTGGCATGAAAGCCGGCGCGGTTGAACAGCGCATAGGCGGTTTCGATGACATGCTGGCGTTTGTCGGAGGGAGTTGACGGTGCCATGGTGCTTGCCTGATGATGAGACAGGTCTGTCTCATATCTATGCAATGGATCGCGCCTTCTGTCAACACGACAAAACGCCTACGGTCGATCGAGCCGCAGGCGCCAAAGCAATCGCGAAGGGAGGCTGCGTCTAGCGCAGGACGCGGCAGCGGCCGTTATAGACCATCCAGCGGTCGAATCCCGAGACACAGAATTCGACATTGTCGCCGATCGAGGCAAAGCCCTGGCCTTCCTCGATCAGGTACCAGATGGTCCGGTCGCGCCCGTCGGAGAGACTGACGGTGGCGCCGCAATAGCGGCGGCCGATCGGCCAGGTGTCATTGGCCGGCAGATAGCGATGCTGGTGGATGCGCCGGAAATCGGTGATCTGCACATCCGGCAGGTGCGGCACGTGATGCACCTGGTAGGAGAAGCGGCTGGTGATCTTGCTCAGCACCCAGGGCTGGCCGCAGACGCCGCCATCGTCGTCGGAATAGACGGCAAGGTCGGCCGCCTGCGCCGCCTGGGTGATACCGAGAGGCGCGGCAAACGGGGTGCAGAGCGAAATCAGAGCGGCAAGTGCGGATTTGGCGAAGCGAGTCATGGCAGCCTCTCAAGGTCGATTGCGCGCACTGTGCGGATTCGCTCGGCGGCGGTCAAGCGGTTGCCGAAACAATGGTTTCCAGAACAAGACTAGACGGTTGCCGCAAGCAGCAATCCGCCAATCACGGCGAAATTGACCAGAAAGGCGGATCGCGACGTCTGCCGTTCCAGGCCCTCACAGGCCCAGAACCGCAGCAGGAACATGTTCGCCGCCAGCGTAAACACGACCAGCGCGCCGGCGGCGAAAGGCACCGCGATGCCCATGGCAAGCAAGAAGCCGGCGACGATCTCCAACGCCGAACCCGCGGCGAGCAGGAAGGCAGGGGCCGGAAATTGCCGGGCGGCCAGATACTCGGCCATTGCCCTGAACTTCACGAAATGTTCGACGCCGGCCCATACGAACACGCCGCCGATCAGAAGCGCGCCCAGCGCCTGAACCGTTTGAGCGAACATGCCTACCTCCTGCCAGATGCCTGCCGGGGTTCAGTCCTCGGGAAGAAAGGCAGGGTTGAAGACGACTTCCCAGAGATGGTCATCCGGATCCTGGAAATAGCCGGCATAGCCACCCCAGAATGTGTCCTGGGCGGGCTTGACGGGGCGCGCGCCGGCGCTGATGGCCTGCGCCATCACGGCATCGACCTCGGCCTTGCTCGTGACATTGTGACCGATGGTGAATTCGGTCGGGCTGCGGCCGGTTTGGGCGACGCCGGCGTCATGGGCGATGTTGGAGCGCTCGAAGATCGCGAACTTCAAGCCGTTCTGCAAATCGAAGAAGGCGACGGCGCCGTGCTCGAACTCCTTGCCGATGATGCCTTCGGTCGAAAACCCCAGTCCGTTTCGGTAGAATTCGAGCGACGCCTCCAGATTATCGACACCAAGCGTGATGACACTGATGCGAGCTTTCATTTTGGTTTCTCCTTTCTATATTCTGGACTTGCACGGTATCGGTGACCTAGGCGCCGAAGTGATTGCGAATGGCACCGAAAGGCTTGGTATGGTTTGCCATGGCGGGAGCGGCCCGCATTGAAGATTTCGGCCAAAATGGCTGAGACCGTGGACCAGAACGACGAGCCGACGAGAAGACCAGGGCCGGGCAGGCTGACGAAGGCTGAAGGGATGGAAGCGGTACTGGCCCAGACCACCGGCTCTTTCCAGGAACGCCCCGCAGACAGGCGGCTGGGTGCCGCTTTCGCGTCCGTCTGGGTCCACCGCATGCGGGACCGTGACGCTCCACCGGTCGTGATAACGCCGGATGCGACGATCGACCTGCAGTGGATCGACGGCAGATTCCGGATCGCGGGACCCGACCGGGAGCCGCAGATCGAGATACTGCCGTCAGGGGCGACGATTGTCGGCTTCAGATTCCGGCCGGGGGCGGCCGCCGGTTGGCTGGGCGTGCCGGCCAACCAGATCGTCGGAGAACGCCTCGACCTCATTGACCTCTGGGGGGCGCGGGCGCGCCATCTGGCAGGCGGTGTCCGCGCCATGCCCGATCTCGCCGGCATGGCGGGACAATTGGAGAAGGCGATCGGCGCATACACGCAAGACCACCGTGCGCCCGATGCGGCCATGGGTTTTGCCTTTGACGTTGTCGACCAGGGACTGCCGGCCGACAGGCCGCTGGTGCCGTTCCTGCTGCGCACCTTGCATATGAGCGAGCGGACGCTGCGTCGCCGTTTCGAGGAAAGTTTCGGCTATGGCCCCAAGACGCTCGACCGCATCCTGCGCTTTCATCGCTACCGGCGCCTGAGGCAAATGTCCGGCGATGCTTCAACCGCGGTGCTGGCGGTCGAAGCCGGCTACTCGGATCAGGCTCATCTGATACGCGAGAGCCGGCGATTGTCCGGCGTCACGCCATCGACGCACGCGGACGCCTCCTCGAAAACATAGCAGCGCCGCCCGACGAGGTCGAAAGCCAAGGCAGCCTACTCTCCAGCCAGCCATTCCAGCGACCAGTGCGCCGGCTTTTCCACGGCAAGCAATTTGTGCAGGGCCGGCAGCACGGTTCGCAATTCGCCTTCCAGCGTAAAGGGCGGGTTGACCACCACCATGCCGCTGCCATCGAGGCTGGGTTCCAAAGAGGCCGGCCTAATCTCGAATTCCATGTCGAGGATTTTCGGGATGCCGGATTGCTTCAGTGCCTTCCTGAAGGCAATCACCGCCTTGCGGTCCTTGATCGGATACCACAGCGCATAGATGCCGCCAGGCCAGCGCCTGTGTGCCCTTATGAGCCCATCCACGAGGCGGCCGAACTCGCCCTCCTCCTCGAAGGGCGGATCGATAAGCACAAGGCCGCGCTTCTCCTTCGGCGGCAGATGCGCTCCGAGCGCCAGCCAGCCATCGAGTTCCATCACCCGCACCTGGAAGTCGCCGGCGAATTCCGCCTTCAGCCTGGCGGCGTCCTTCGGGTGCAGTTCGATCGCCGACAACCGGTCCTGCTTGCGCAGGAGATGGCGTGCGAGCAGCGGCGAGCCCGGATAGTTCTTCACGCTGTCCCCGGGATTGAGCGACTGCACCGCGTCCAGATAGGGCGCCAGCAGCGCGCCCGCCCTGGTATCGAACGAGGCATCCATCAGCCTGCCGATGCCGCCCAGCCACTCGCCGGTCTTCTGTGCCTCGACCGAGGATAGATCGTAACGGCCAATGCCGGCATGGGTGTCGACGACGCGAAATGCCTTGTCCTTCTGCTTGAGATAGTCAAGCAGAAGCGTCAGCACGACGTGCTTGACGACATCGGCGAAATTTCCGGCGTGGTAGGCGTGGCGGTAGTTCATGATCTGTTGCCGTTACGCATGTCGTTACCCCAAAACCGCTGCACACTTTTGGGCGACATCCGTCAACCCCTGCCCCAACGCGGCGGCGGTGGTTGCGAGTTCGGATTGCCCGGCCGGCCGCCGCCGGAACGCAGGGACAACAATAAGCCGATCAAGCCGACCGCCATCAGGGCGAAGCCGACCGGCCGCGCACGCCGGTCGGTTTCGCCGACACCGGAGCGCAGGATGAGATCGACGGCCCGCATCGGTATGTCCTCGGCGTCGCCCGGACCGACGGTGAAAAGGTATGAACCGGAATTGACGCTTGCGATGACGCCTGCGTCGTCGCGAAAGATCTTGTCGGGCAGCTGCGGGCTGGCCTGGCGCGGATTGTCGACATGGTTGAACTGCAACGTCGAGGCAAGCACCGTGCGGCCATTGGTGCCGGCGGTCAGCGTCAACACCGTGCGCTGCTGCGAAACGATGCGTTCGGCCCGCGCGGTGAGGTCGACCAGGACGCGGACCGGCGCGTCGCGGCTTGAGAGCGACACGCTCAACGGCTTGAAGCGGCCTTGCTCATAGACCCGCCAGGTGCCGATCTCGCGGCCGGAAAAATTGGCCATCGCCCAGGGATAGATGAAGCCGACGCCGGTGCCGGCGAGCAGGATCAGGACAAACAGAAAGCGCATTCAGACACTCACCTCGTATTCACACCTTGCCGGACAACTGGCCAGCGCCGGCACCGTCGCGCAGGCGTTCCATCTCGTCCAGCAGCATGTCGAGGCCAAGCTCGAAGGTCTTGTCGAATTCGGCGGTACCGAAAAAGCGGCCGGCGGCCATGACGTCGGGAAAATCCCGGGCCAGTTGCTCGTCGCTGACCGTGTTCACCGCCGACGGACCTTTGGCATAGCCCGCATTCTCATCCAGCACGGCACCCATCAGATAGTAGCCGACGGCGCGAAACAGCCGCGCGCTGAGTTCGGTGTCGAAGCCGCCATCCCTGAACAGACCAAGAATGCCGTTCAGCCAGGCAAGGCAGACCGGCGAGTTCATCCGGTAGGTAACTAAGAAGGTAGCATAGGCGGGATGGTCGCGGCCGATACGGCGAAAATCCTCGATGGCGATGCGCATTCTTTGCCGCCACGGAAGGTCGGCATCCGGCATTTCAAGAGCACCGACCAGCCGGTCGACCAGCGCTTCGTGCAAATGCGCCACCGAAGGAAAATGGTGGTAGATGCTCATCGCCTCGCAGCCGAGTACCGCCGCCAGCTTGCGCATCGAAAAGCCGGCGAGTCCCTCCTTCTCGATCACCTCGAAGGCCGCGTCCTCGATCATTTCGCGCGACAGGCGCCCGCGCACTCGCTTTTTTTTGATTGACGTGTCCATCGCGCCGCTTGACAGCTTACACTGTAAGGTTCATTTTCCGCATCACCTTACATCGTAAGGCTAACAAAGACCAGAGGAGAATGTCATGTCCAACTATCGCATTCCTTCATCCGTGCTTTCATCGATACACCACGGCTGCCTGCTCGCTGTCGCCGGCTGTGCGCTGGCCCTGGTCGCGGCACCTGCCTATGCCGACGACTATGATGCTACCCTCAAGGATATCCAGTCGACCATGGGCGGCGTACCGAGTTTCGTGAAGCAGTTTCCGAAGGCCGGTCTGCCCGGCGCCTGGGCCGAGGTCAAGGCCATCGAGCTCAGCGACAAGACGGCACTGCCGCCAAAGGTCAAATCGCTGATCTCGCTTGCGGTGGCGGCGCAGATCCCATGCAACTATTGCATCTGGTCGGATACGCAGGACGCCAAGCGCGCCGGCGCTACCGACGAGGAGATCCAGGAAGCCGTGGCAATGGCCGCGCTGACCCGCCATTGGAGCACCATCTTCAACGGCATGCAGGTCGATTTCGACACATTCAAGAAGGAAATGGGCGGGCAGTAGGCTATTTCGACCTGGAAGCGGTCGACCGCTTCCAGGTCGATCCATCCCCAATCGACAAAGGATCAAGCGACCGTTTTGCAGTGCCCCCAGACCGGTTGTGCCGATGTGCCGCTATGCGCATACGATGTTACGGCATCGAATGGACGCTGGCGCCTTTCCCGAAAAAATAACCGTTGGTCCGCGCCATGCGAATGAGGGGCCAATCAAGGCACGAGAGCAGCGTCAGGTCGCAGAAGGCGCGCCGCATCGATACGGGTTTATGCGGCGCGCTTGGGCCTTTGTTCCCTGCAGCATCAAGCCTTGCGCTCCCAGCGGCGGTCCGAAGTCTGCTGCCAGTAGGTCACGGCATGGCCCGCGTCCTTCATCGTCTTCCAATGCCCCCTCGCCGCCTCGACCTGGGCGGTGTCATGGCCATCGAACAGGAACACGGCGCGCTCATACCCGCCAAGGTCGGGCGGCACGGCGCCGTCGACCAGGAACCTTATCTTGGCCTCGTTGGGATTGCCGTCGCCGGTGGTCAACAGAATAGGCTGCTCGTCGGGATAAGCCTCGCGATCGGTCGCGTGCGCCAGGAAAGAATCATCGCGGAAGGTCCACAGATGCTGGTCGAGCGCGTCGCGCCGTTCCTCGGTGCCGGTCTGTACCACGGCGCGCCAGCCACGATCGACGCTGCGCTCGAGCAGGCCTGGCAGCGCCTCCTCCAGGGTCGATTCGGTCAGATGGTAGAACAGCACGTCGGCCATGGATCCGGGTCAGCTCTCATAGTGATCGCGCACCAGCCGGTCGAGCAGCCGCACGCCGAAGCCCGAGCCCCAGGACTGGTTGATCTCGTTCGACGGCGAGCCCATGGCGGTGCCGGCAATGTCGAGATGCGCCCAGGGCGTGTCCTTGACGAAACGCTGCAGGAATTGCGCCGCGATGATGGCGCCGCCATAGCGGCCGCCAATGTTCTTCATGTCGGCGTTCTTGGAATCGATCAGCTTGTCGTATTCGGCGCCGAGCGGCATGCGCCACAGCCGCTCCTGCGTCGCCTGCCCTGCCGCCGCAAGCCTCTGCGCCAATTCGTCATTGTTGGAGAACAGGCCGGCATAGTGCAAGCCGAGCGCGACCATGATGGCGCCGGTCAGCGTCGCCAGATTGACCATGAATTCCGGCTGGAAGCGGTCGTTGCAGTACCACAGCGCGTCGGCCAGCACGAGACGCCCCTCGGCGTCTGTGTTGAGCACCTCGATGGTCTGGCCCGACATCGAGGTGACGATGTCGCCGGGACGCTGGGCATGGCCATCGACGGCGTTTTCGACCAGGCCGATAATGCCGACGACATTGGCCTTTGCCTTGCGCGCGGCCAGCGCATGCATGAGGCCGGTCACTGCGGCAGCGCCACCCATATCGCCCTTCATGTCCTCCATGCCCGAAGCCGGCTTCATCGAATTGCCGCCGGTGTCGAAAGTGACGCCCTTGCCGACGAAGGCGATCGGACTGTCCTTGGGATTGCCGCCGTTCCACTGCATGACGGCCATGCGCGCGCCGCGGGGCGAGCCTTGCGCGACACCGAGCAGCGAGCCCATGCCGAGCTTCTTCATCTCCTTCTCGGTCAGGATCTCGACCTTGACGCCGAGCGTCTCCAGTTCCTTGGCGCGGGCCGCGAACTCGACCGGTCCCAGTATATTTGCCGGTTCGTTGACAAGGTCGCGCGCCAGAAGCACGCCGTCGATCACCGCCCCGGCATCGGCGAAGGCCTTCTTGGCGCCTGCCGGGTCGGCGGTGTGGATGGTTATCTTGACCGGCTTCTTCGGATCGGCCTTCGCGTCATCCTTGTCCTTACTGGTCTTGTATTTGTCGAAGGAATAGCTGCGCAGGAGGATGCCCGCCGCAAGGTTGGCGGCGTCCTTGCCATCAATCGAAGCGCCGACCAGGTCGAGCACCACGGCAACGTCGGTTGCCTTGCGCAGCGACGCCGCAACGATGCCACCAAGTTTCAGCCAGGCATATTCATCGAGCCCCGCCGCCTTGCCCGCGCCGATCGCGACCAACCTGTCGAGCGACGCTCCTTCCGGCGCCAGTATCTCGACGACGCCGGCGAACTTGCCGGTGAATTCGGCCACCGGGAAGGCCCGTTCCAGTGTCTTGCCGGGATCGTAAGCCCTGGCCGCATCGCTCAGGCCGCCGTCATCCGCCGACAGCACGAAGACCGTGCCCTTCCTGTTCGCCGCCGTCTGCGGCGCGGCGAATTTCGCAAAGGCGATTGATGGTCTCGGGTTCATCATGTCCTGCTTTCGGGGATGGCGCGCGAAGCGTTTGAAGCGATCCGCGACATTTGGTCGTTTTCCGGCATTTGGCAAGACTTTGCCAAAATGGCTACCCATATGACAGTTGGAATCGATGGCGATTCGTCGCGGCACGGCCCCGCTTCATGCCGCAACCTGTTGTTAACCATCGATGTTCGTCCTTTCTTATCCATTCCCTCCGACACTCCGATCCATTGCGGCAGCGACGTGGGACGGGAACCGGATCGCCTGCCTGATCGAGCCCATCGGAGCCAGTTGTGCGGGCGTCGCCGTGCAGCTACCCTTAGCGTGGTGGCATGATGCCGTTCGAGAAAATCGAGTAAAGCCTTCATGAAGGTCGTTGAACGCTACATCATGCGCCGCACTTTCGTGGTCTTTCTGGCAGCGCTGGTCTGGACGCTGGCCATCGTGTGGACCACGCAGGTGCTGGCCAAGATCGACCTGGTTACCGACAGCGGCCAGTCGTCGCTGACCTTCTTCGAGGTCGCCGCGCTCATTCTTCCCTCGATCGTTCCGATCGTCGTGCCTTTCGCGCTGGTGGTGGCGGTCGCACAGACACTCAGTGTCATGAATTCGGATTCCGAACTCGCCGTCGTCAACGCCGCCGGCGCATCGCGCTGGACGATCGTGCGGCCAATCATGCTTCTGGCCCTCGCGGCGAGCGTATTTTCCTTTGCGGTCGACAACGGCATAGACCCTTACGCACGGCAGAAGAACCGCGCTTTGGTGGCGCAATCGCGCGCCGATCTGTTGTCGCTGATCATCCAGGAGGGCACATTCCGCAAGATCGAGGACGGGCTGTTCCTGCAGATCGGCGAGCGGCTTCCGGACAATCGGCTGGGCGGTATCTTCGTCGCCGATTCGCGCGAGGAAGGCGTCAATCTCGTCTATTATGCCAAGTCCGGCAGCGTCGTCGAACGGGGCGGCGAAAAGGTGCTGATGATGAATGACGGCGTCATCCACCGCAAAACGCTGACCGGCGACCTCAGTGTCATCCGATTCACCTCCTACGCTTTCGACATGTCGGCCTTCATGGCGGCGGCCTCCGAAGTGACGCTGATGCCGAAGGACCAGACCACCCAGTATCTGCTCAATCCAAGTCCCAACGACAAGAATTTCCAGCAGACCCCTCAGCAATACCGGGCCGAGATCGACCAACGATTTTCGGAATGGCTGTATTCCATGGTGTTCGCGCTGATCGCGCTGGCGGTCGCCGGGGACGCGCGCTCGCATCGCGAGGCACGCGTCAATCCTTTGATCACGGCCATCACCATATCCCTCTTCGTGCGCTGGCTGGGTTTCTTTGCCGCGAGCAAAGCCGATGAAGTGCCGGAATATGCCTACATGGTCTATGGCGTGCCCATAGTGGCTTCCGCGGTGGCGATCTGGTTCATCGTCTCCAACCGGACCATGGAACTGCCGGTGGCCTGGGCGGACTGGATGACAAATCTGGCCAGCCGCGTCGGCGACGGCTGGAACGCCCTCAAACTGCGCTGGTCCAGGCGCGGCACCTCAGGTCAGGGGATCGGCTGATGGGCTGGACGCTGGGTCGTTATTTCTTCTTCCGCTACGTGACGATCACGATCTGGTTCTTCCTGGGCCTGCTGGCGCTGGTGTTCCTGATCGATTTCACCGAGCTGTCCGGCCGCACCACCGGCCTGCCCGGCTTCACCTACGGAACGGCGGTGGCCATTTCAGGCCTTCGCATGCCGATGATCATGCTGCAGACCGTGCCGTTTGTCGGCCTGTTCTCGGCGATGGCGACACTGGTTTCGCTCAACCGCCGCTACGAACTGGTCATCGCGCGGTCCGCCGGTGTTTCCGCCTGGCAATTCCTTTTGCCATGCTGCATCGGCGCGTTGCTGTTCGGTCTTGTGTCGGTCGGGCTCATCAACCCGCTTGCCGCGCACGCCTTCTCCTTGTCCGAACAGATCGAAACCCAGTTGCGCTCCGGCAAATCAAATACGGTTTCGGCCGACGCCGCCCCCTGGATTCGTCAGAAGACCAGCACCGGCGACACCATCATCGGCGCACGGGCCATCCTCGACCAAGGCATGGAGATGGCCGACGCCGTCTTTTTCGTCCTCGACCAGCAAGGCAACATCGTCGAGCGCAAGGACGCCGCGCGCGCTTACCTGCGGGACGGATATTGGGAACTGCAGGATGTGAAGACCTTCAGGAACGGCATCATCCAGCCCGCTGCAAGCGATCGTGTGCCGACCAATCTGAAGCCTGAATTCGTGCAGGAGCGGCTGGCGCGCCCGGAGACCATCCCGTTCTACGATCTGCCCGGAAAAATCGAGGTTGCCCGTTCCTTCGGCCTCAAGGCAAATGCGTTTGCCATGCAGTTTGATTCGCTGGTGGCGTTGCCGTTCCTCCTCGTCGCCATGACGCTGATTGCGGCAACAGTTTCAATGCGATTTGCGAGGATGGGACAATCGGCAACGATGATTCTGGGTGGCGTCGTTGCCGGGTTTCTGCTTTATGTCGTTTCGGTGCTGGTGAAGGCATTCGGCGTGGCGGGGTTCGTGCCGACTGCCATAGCCGCCTCGGTGCCAGTCGTGGTAGCTATGTTCTTCGGGGTGACTTTCCTGCTATACAAGGAAGACGGCTAGTGAGGGAGGCGTTCTTGCCCAGCAGCAGGCAGGCCCATTTGGCGCGCCTTTATGCCGCGAGCGCCTTGGCGTGCCTGCTTGCCTGCGCCGTGCCGTTGCCCGCGTTCGCGCAGGAAGTCGGCAAGATGGCGACCAATGTTCCGTCCGGCTCGCAGATGTTGCTGGCGGCCGACACGCTGGTCTACAACAACGACAACCAGACGGTGACCGCCGTCGGTGGTGTGCAGATCGACTATGGCGGCAACCGCCTCGTCGCCCAGAAGGTCATATACGACCGCAACACCAAGCGGATGGTTGCCACCGGCAATGTTGAAATCGTCAACAGCGACGGCACCAAGATCAATTCGCAGCATATCGATATCACCGACGATTTCGCCGACGGTTTCGTCAACGCGCTGCGCGTCGAAACCATCGACAAGGCCTATTTCGCCGCTGAAAGCGCCGAGCGCATGGGCGGCGTGCTGACCACCTTCCACAATGGCGTCTATACCGCCTGCGAACCGTGCGAAGACAAGCCAGACAAGGCTCCGACCTGGCGCGTGAAAGCCAGGAAGATCATCTGGAATGGCGAGAAGAAGACGGTTCGCTTCGAGAATGCGAATTTCGAATTCTTCGGCTTTCCGCTCGCCTACCTGCCGGCTTTCGAGATCGCCGACCCGACGGTGAAGCGCAAGAGCGGCTTCCTGATCCCGGGCATCAGCTACAACAGCCATCTGGGATACAGCGTCAAGGTTCCCTATTATTTCGCGCTTTCGCCGACATATGACCTGACGGTGTCGGGAAGCGGTTATACCAAGCAGGGTTTCCTCGGCGAGGCCGAGTGGCGCCAGCGCTTCAACAATGGCCAATACAGTTTGAAGATCGCCGGAATTCAGCAGCGCGATCCGGACGCCTTCCTTGATACCACCGCTTTCCCGACCTCCGGTGGCCACAACGTCGATTCGGGAGCGGCAGGCGATCCGAACAAGTTCCGCGGCATGATGGGCACGCAGGGGCAGTTCGCCATCAACGAACGCTGGAATTTCGGCTGGGACGTGCTGCTGCAGACCGACAAGAATTTCTCCAACACCTACAACATCAACAAATACAACGCCGCCGTCCACCAGTCGTCGGTTTATTTGACTGGTCTCAACGGCCGTAACTATTTTGACGTGCGCGCCATGCACTTCGATGTGCAGGAAGACACGCCGAACGACAATGCGGCCGCGCGAAGCGGCCAGCAGCCCTGGGTGCTGCCGTCGCTCGACTACGCGTATATTCCTGACATGTCGGTCGCCGGCGGCCAACTGTCGCTCAATGTCAATACGCGAGTCATCCGCCGCGATGATCTCGACGAGACTTTCAACGTTCCTTACAACGCCGGCACGCCCGTGCAGCGCGTGCGCGGCATCGAAGGCGAATCCGGCCGCCTCACCACCGAGGCCGAATGGAAGCGGACTTTCGTGACCGACGACGGGCTGGTGCTGACACCGCTGCTGGCGCTGCAGGGCGACGTCGACTATCTCAATGCGTCATCGGGTTCGCTCGCCGCGGTCAACCATATGGCGGACAATCCGCTGATAAATGCCAACGACGATATGCGTTCGTCGTTCGCCCGCTACATGGCAACCGCCGGGCTCGAGATGCGTTGGCCACTGCTGTTTTCCATGGCCAGCGGCTCCAGCCACGTCGTCGAGCCGATGGCGCAGCTGTTCCTGCGTCCGAACGAACAATATGTCGGCGGCCTCGCCATTCCGAATGAAGACGCCCAGAGCATGGTGTTCGACGCGACCACCCTGTTCGAACGCGACAAATTCTCCGGTTATGACCGCATCGAAGGCGGCTCGCGCGCCAATGTCGGCTTCCGCTACTCCGGCTCCTATATCAACGGCTGGGGCACCAATGCCATTTTCGGCCAATCCTACCAGATCGGCGGCGAGAACTCCTTCGCCGCGCCGGATCTGGTCAATGTCGGCGCCTATTCGGGCCTTGAGGACACCAAGTCCGACTATGTCGGCCTGTTTGGCATCAGCAGCCCGAACGGGTTCGCGGCTTCCGTCAGCGGCCGCTTCGACGAACAGACTTTCGAGGTTCGCCGCGCCGAGGTAAAGGCAGCCTATTCAGGCCTGCCGGTGTCGCTCAGCGCCAAGTACGCTTTCATCCAGGCCCAGCCGCTCTACGGTTTCACGACCGATCGGCATGAGGTGACGCTCGGTGCGTCCACGCATCTTGCCGAAAACTGGCGCGTGTTCGGGACAGGGACCTATGATCTGCAGCAAAGCCTGCTGGTCAAGGATGGGGTCGGCTTCGCCTACAACGATTCCTGCTTCACCTATCTGATGACGTACTCGCAGTCGCGCGACCTGAACACCAGGGAAGTGACGCAGAGTATCGGCTTCAACCTGTCGTTCCGCACGCTCGGCGACTTCGGCTCGTCGACCACCGCGATCGACTCCATCCAGTAGCCGGCGAGACATCGTTTCGCCGCATAGGGCTGGCACGGATTCGCGCACCCGGAAGAGGACGAAATGGGCGGAACCGGGATAGAATTGGGATGCTAATGATGAGGAAATACCTCTTTTCAGCAGGGTTCGCGCTGCTTGTGGCGGCGACATCCGTGTCGATGACGATCATGACGCCGCCGGCTTTCGCCAGCGAGATCAAATACGTCGTCAATGACGTACCAGTCACGTCAGGCGATATCGCGCACCGCGCCGCCTTCCTGAAGCTGCAGCGCAAGAAAGGCGATGCCGCCCAGGAAATGATCGACCAGACGCTGCGCCTTGCCGAAGCCAGGCGGCTTGGCATACGCATCAGCGACGCTCAGGTCGAGGCGGCCTATCAGCGCTTTGCCACCAACAACAAGATGCAGCTCGGCCAGCTTGATGGCGTGATGGAAAAATCCGGCGTCGGCAAGGATCATTTCAAGGAATTCATCCGCGCCCAGATGGCCTGGAACCAGGCTTTGAGCGCGCGTTACCGTTCCGGTGAAGGCGGCAGCGTGACCGAGCAGGATGCGGTCAGGCGCATGCTCGACAAGGGCGGTGCCAAACCGAGCGCCACCGAGTACATGCTGCAGCAGGTCATCTTCGTGGTCCCGGCATCCGAACGCAGCGCGACGCTGGCCAAGCGCAAGCGCGAGGCCGATGCCATGCGCGCCCGCTTCAACGGCTGCAACACGACGCGCGAATTCGCCAAGGGCCTGATCGACGTCACCGTTCGCGATCTGGGCCGGGTGCTGGCGCCGCAATTGCCGCCGGACTGGGCCGAGCAGATCAAGGCGACCAAGGTCGGTGGAGCAACCACCACGCGCGAGACCGAGCGCGGCGTCGAGTTCATCGGCATCTGCTCGTCGCGCGAAGTGTCCGACGACAAGACGGCCCAGATGGTGTTCCAGAGCGAAGGCTCCAACGACAAGGCCGCCGACGATCTCAGCAAGAAATATGTCGACGAGCTGAAGGCGAAAGCCCGCATCGTCAAGCGCTGACGTGAAGAGCGCGATGACCGCGCTGGCGCTGAGCGTCGGCGATCCGTCCGGCATCGGCCCCGAAATCGCCATCGCCGCCTTCCTGGCGCGCGAGGCGGTCGGCCTGCCCGCCTTTTATCTTTTGGCCGATCCGGCGCTGATCGCCTCACGGGCAAGCCGGCTGGGCGTGTCGTTGCCGATCGTCGAGACGACACCGGCACAGGCGGCGCAGGCCTTCGCGCGCACCTTGCCGATCGTTCCACTGGCAGCCCGGTTCATCGATAGCCCCGGCCGGCCGGATCCGGCCAATGCGGCCGGAACCGTCGAGGCGATCGATCGCGCGGTCGCCGCCTGCCTTGCCGGTGACGCCGCCGCCGTGGTCACCTGCCCGATCGCCAAGAAGCCGCTCTACGATGCCGGTTTCCGCTTTCCCGGCCACACCGAATATCTGGCGCATCTGGCAACACGGCACAATGGCGTCGAGGCATCGCCGGTCATGATGCTGGCCGGCCCGAACCTGCGCACGGTTCCCGTCACCATCCACATCGCCCTGGCGGAGGTGCCGAAGACCCTGACCACCGAACTGATCGTCGCGACCGCGCGCATCACCGCGGCCGACCTCGCCGGCCGCTTCGGCATCGCCAGGCCGAGGCTGGCCATTGCCGGCCTCAATCCGCATGCCGGCGAAGGCGGTTCGATGGGTCTGGAGGACGAACATATCGTGCGGCCGGCAGTCGACATCCTGCGCGCCGAGGGCATCGATGCTTTCGGCCCCCTGGCGGCCGACACGCTGTTCCATGCGCGCGCGCGGGCAGGCTACGATGCAGCACTTTGCATGTATCACGACCAGGCGTTGATCCCGGCCAAGACGCTGGCCTTCGACGATGCCGTCAACGTCACGCTCGGCCTGCCCTTCATCCGCACGTCGCCAGACCATGGCACCGCCTTCGATATCGCCGGCAGGGGCATTGCACGACCGGACAGCCTGATCGCCGCATTGAAGCTCGCCAGAACGCTCGCCGACACCGACAAAAAGGCCGCGGCCGCATGAGCGATTCCGAACGCATGAGCATCGACGGGCTGCCGCCGCTGCGCGATGTCATCGAGCGCCATGGGCTGCAGGCGAAAAAGGCGCTTGGCCAGAACTTCCTGCTCGACCTCAATTTGACCGGCAAGATCGCACGCAGCGCGGGCGACCTGACAAACACCGCGGTGATCGAGGTTGGGCCGGGACCTGGCGGCCTGACAAGAGCGCTGCTTTCCAACGGCGCCCGCCGGGTTGTCGCCATCGAGCGCGACGAGCGCTGCTTGGCGGCATTGGCCGAAGTCTCCGCTCACTATCCCGGCCGGCTGGAGGTGGTTTCCGGCGATGCGCTGAAAACCGACTTCGCCGCCCTCGCCTCCGCGGCCGCCGGAGCCAGCGGTCAGGTGCGGATCGTCGCCAATCTGCCCTACAACATCGGCACGGAACTGCTCGTCCGGTGGCTGACGGTCGTGGACTGGCCGCCCTTCTACGCCTCGATGACGCTGATGTTCCAGCGTGAGGTTGCCCAGCGCATCGTCGCCGAGCCCGGCAGCGACGCCTATGGCCGGCTTGGGGTGCTGGCCGGCTGGCGCACGAAGGCCAGGATCGCCTTCGACGTGCCTCCCCAGGCCTTCACGCCGCCGCCCAAGGTCACCTCTTCGGTGGTGCATCTGGAGCCGCGCGCGACGCCCCTGCCGGCTGACGTCAAGAAACTCGGCCGTATCACCGAAGCCGCCTTCGGCCAACGCCGCAAGATGCTGCGGCAGAGTGTGAAGAGCCTCGGCGGCGAGGCCTTGCTGGAGCGTGCGGGCATCGATCCGACCCGCCGCGCCGAAACCCTCAGTGTCGAGGAATTTGTGCGGCTGACCAATGCGGCTTAGCGCCGGCAGCTCTGGAATCGCGACGATGCAGGCATAGATAGGCTGGCGAGCATGCCGGAGAAGCCAGATGCCTGCCTATATCATTTCCGATGTCACCATCCGCGACCACGAGGCATTCCAGACATACCGCTCGCGTGCCGCGGCTTCCATTGCCCACTATGGCGGGCGCTATCTCGTACGCGGCGGCCAGGTGGATACGCTGGAGGGCGAGTGGCATCCCACACCGCTGATCGTTGTCGAATTTCCTGACATTGAGCAGGCACGGCGCTGGTATGCATCCGCCGAGTATGCTGCAGCGCTGGATGTGCGCGACGCCGCGCTCAGCCGCCATCTGATCCTGGTCGACGGCATGACAGCCTGAAGCCAATCAGACGGTTTTCTCGTCCAGCAGCCCCGAGACGAAATCGAAGAGACCCGGCCGGCGGTCGCGCCGCAATCGTTCGGCAACGACGATGCCGCGCACCTCGGCGAAGGCGCGGTCGAGATCGTCATTGACGATGACGAAATCATATTCCTTCCAGTGCTCGATCTCGTTGCGGGCATTCTTCAGCCGCGTCTCGATCACCGCTTCCTGATCCTCGGCGCGGCGCTTCAGGCGGGCCTTCAATTCCTTCATCGACGGCGGCAGGATGAAGATCGAGACGATGTCGGCGCGCATCTTCTCCTTCAGCTGCTGGGCACCTTGCCAGTCGATGTCGAACAGCATGTCGCGACCCTGCGCCAGCGCCAGTTCCGCGGGTTCGCGCGGTGTCGCATAGCAATTGCCGTGCACCTCCGCCCACTCGAGCAGCGCATCTGAATCACGCAACCGTTCGAACTCGCGCATCGTGCGGAAATGGTAGTGAACACCCTCGATCTCCGAGCCGCGGCGCGGCCTGGTGGTGACCGAGACCGACAATTCGAGGCTGGAATCGCTTTCCAGGAGGTTGCGCGCGATCGTCGACTTGCCGGCACCGGATGGCGACGACAGGACGAGCATCAGCCCCCGGCGGCGGATGCGGGATCCCAAATCCCTGGGAACCATCGGTTCCGTTGCGACCATCGGCTACTCCAGATTCTGGACCTGTTCACGAAACTGGTCGACCACCGCCTTCAGCTCCAGTCCGATCGCGGTGACGGCCGCGGCATTCGACTTCGAACACAGCGTATTCGATTCGCGGTTAAATTCCTGTGCCAGAAAATCGAGCTTCCGGCCGACGGCACCGCCGCCCTCAAGCAGCGCCCGGCCAGATGCGACATGCGTTTTCAGCCGATCGATCTCTTCGCGAATATCAGCCTTGGTGGCGAGGAATGCCGCCTCCATGTGCAGGCGGCTCGCATCCAGATTGGCGGACGCGTCCATCAGCAGCCTGACCTGCTCGGCTATGCGTTCACGGATCGCCGCCGTCTCGCGGGACGGATCCGCCTCCGCGCGCAGCGTCAGTGCCTCGATGGCGTCGATGTGGGCGGACAGCAGCAAAGCCAGGGCCGCACCCTCGCTTTGCCGTGCCTGTTCGAGCCCGTTCAGCGCCACGTCGAGCGCGGCCATGATGGCGGTGTCGAGCACAGCGCGCGCCTCTTCGGTTTCCACGGTTTCGGGAATGTCGAGTACGCCACGCAGCGACAGCAACCCGTCAGCGGTCGCGGGAGCAACACCGAACTGTTCCTGCAGCCGCTTGGCGAGACCCGCAAGGTCCTTCAGAAACGCCTCGTTGACGACGGGTTGCGCCTGCGCGCCGGCGGCGCGGCCGATGGTCAGCGTCGCCTGGAAATTGCCGCGGGCGAAACGCTTCTGCAGCGTTTGCCTGACCGCCGGCTCCAGACGCTCGAAACCTTGCGGCAGCCGCAGCCGCACCTCGACGCTCTTGCCGTTGACGGATTTGACTTCCCAGGCGATCGAGGTGCCGTCGTGCTCGGCGACGGCACGCGCAAATCCGGTCATGCTCTGCAAATTCATGTCGCCTGCACATCCCTGGCGCATCACCCCGAAACCAGTTTCCGGACAGGGCAAGTGCTGCTTGAAAATAACCACGCCGTAGGTGCGTCGAAATCGGACGCGTGGCGTTCCTTCAAATGTCAGGCTGTCGCCTTCCGGGCAACGCCTTTCTTCGCCTACTGGGCATCGCCCGCATCGCCGCCGGCGTCGCCATTGTCGCCACCGGTGCTGCCGTCGGCAGGCTTGTCGGCAGCAGGCTTGTCGGCATTGCCGTTTGCACCAGCGCCAGCCGCGGCCTCGGCCGCGTCATCGGCCTGCTTCTTCTGCAACGCACGATAACGAGCGACGTTCTCATTGTGTTCGTCGAGCGTCGCCGCAAAGACGTGACCGCCCGTGCCGTCGGCGACGAAATAGAGATCGTCAGTCTTCGATGGATTGGCCACGGCCTCAAGCGCTGCGCGGCCCGGATTGGCAATGGGCGTCGGCGGCAGGCCGTTGATCATATAGGTATTGTAAGGCGTCTGCTTCTGGATGTCCGACTGGTAGATCGGGCGGTCAGCGGGCTTCCCCTTGCCGCCGAACAAACCATAGATGATGGTCGGGTCGGATTGCAGCCGCATGCCCTTGGCCAGGCGGTTGAGGAAGACGGCGGCGACGCGCGAACGCTCGTCACCCTTGCCGGTTTCCTTCTCGACGATCGAGGCCAGCGTGACGAAGTCCTCGATATTGGCCAGTGGCAGGTCCGGCGCGCGCCGCTGCCAGACCTCGTCGACCAGCTTCTTCTGGTCGGCCACCAGCTTGTCGATCATCTGCTGGCGCGTCGCACCGCGCGTGAAGCGCAGCGTGTCGGTGGCAAGGCTGCCCTCGGGAGGCGTTGTCGCCGGCATGTCGCCGCTCAAGGCGGGTTCATCGGCGATACGCTGCAGAGCCTGCTCAACCGTCAGCCCTTCCGGAACGGTCAGCGAGTACATCACCGACTTGCCGCTTTTCAAAAGCTCCATGATGTCGCGCATGGATGCCCAGGGCTTGATCTCGTATTCGCCGGCCTTGAGCGCGGAATCGTTGCCGAAAGCACGCACGCCAAGGCGGAAGACGCGGGCGTCGCTGATCAGTCCACGGCGCTCGAGCTGGTCGGCGATGTCCTGGACGCCGGTGTTCGGCTTGACCAGGAAGGTGTCGCCATTGGCCGAGGGACCGGGTTCAGTGAACTCCTGCTTGCCGAAGTAAAGTGCCGCGCCCGCGGCCAGAACCATCAGCATCACCAGGGAGATGACGAAGTTCATGAACACGACGACCTGGCTGCGCGAAGCGCGCGAGCGCTTCGGCGGCGGCGTTCCGGCTTCCGGCCGCAAGGCTTCGCTGGCTGTCTTCGGCACGATCGGTCCGGTATTGTTCGCCGGCCGTTGCCCGACTTCTCCATTGCCCGCCGGATTTGTGTTCATCTCGCCCTACCGTTTGATCTCTCAACGAATCCCCCGCGGCAGAGTAGGGGCGAATATGGCAAAATTGACGACATGCCGAGGCATCGCCCCGCAGCCGGACGATCAGCCATTGTAGCGCTGGAACACAAGCGAAGCGTTTGTGCCGCCGAAGCCGAAGGAATTGGAGAGCGCCACGTCGATCTGGCGGGAGCGAGGCTTGTTCGGCACCAGGTCGATCGCGGTTTCGCGCTCCGGCTTGTCGAGATTGATGGTCGCCGGCGCGACATTGTCCCTGATCGCAAGGATCGAAAAGATCGCTTCGGCAGCACCAGCCGCGCCCAGGAGATGGCCGATCGACGACTTGGTCGACGACATCGAAATCTTCGACGCGGCATTGCCGACAAGCCGCTCGACAGCGCCGAGTTCGATCGTATCGGCCATGGTCGAGGTGCCATGCGCGTTGATGTAGTCGACATCGGCGGGCGCAAGCCTGGCCCGGTTCAACGCCGCGGTCATGCAACGGAAAGCGCCATCGCCGTCCTCGGCCGGTGCGGTGATGTGATAGGCGTCGCCGGTAAGGCCGTAGCCGGTCACCTCGGCATAAATCTTGGCGCCCCGCGCCTTGGCGTGCTCGAGTTCCTCCAGCACCACAACGCCGGCGCCCTCGCCCATGACGAAGCCGTCGCGGTCACGGTCATAGGGACGCGACGCCGTTTGCGGCGTGTCATTTCGCTCGGTCGACAGCGCCCGGCAGGCGGCGAAACCGGCGATTGACAGCCTTGTCACCGGCGCCTCGGCGCCGCCGGCGAGCATGACATCGGCATCGCCCCACATGATCAGGCGGGCCGCATCGCCAATGGCGTGCGCGCCGGTCGAGCAGGCCGTGACCACGGCATGGTTCGGGCCTTTCAGCCCGTGCCGGATCGAAACCTGGCCGGAGACGAGATTGATGATCTGGCCGGGGATGAAGAAGGGGCTGATGCGGCGCGGACCGCGCTCCTTGAGGATTATCGCGTTCTCGGCAATGCCCTCGATGCCGCCAATGCCAGAACCGATGAGCACGCCTGTGGCGCATTGTTCTTCGTGTGTCTTGGGCTCCCAGCCGGAATCCTTCAGCGCTTCGTCGGCGGCGGCAATCCCATACAGGATGAAGTCGCCGATCTTGCGCAATTCCTTCGGCTCGAGCACGGCCTCGGGATTGAAGGTGGCATTGCTGCCGTCACCACGCGGAATGACGTGGGCGATCTTGCAGGCAAGATCGTCCACCTCGAACTCGGTGATGCGCTTGGCCGCGCTGCGGCCGGTCAGAAGTTCCTTCCAGCTGTGCTCGAAGCCCATGCCGAATGGCGACAACAACCCAAGGCCCGTGACGACGACACGCCTCATCGCAGGTCCTCCCCGGTGATGACTGCGGAAAGCTTCAGGCCGACGCCTTGTCGATGTACTTCACGGCATCGCCGACGGTCAGGATGGTCTCGGCCGCGTCGTCGGGAATTTCCACGCCGAACTCTTCTTCGAACGCCATGACGAGTTCAACCGTGTCGAGGCTGTCAGCGCCCAGATCATCGATGAAGCTCGCCTGCTCCGTCACTTTGTCGGCATCGACGCCAAGGTGCTCGATGACGATCTTCTTGACGCGCTCTGCGGTGTCACTCATTTTGGGCATCCTCGTCTTTTGTTTGTCTGTCTTCGTTAGCGGGCAGAATGCCGCTAATCAAGCTGAAAGATGGTCCTGCCGGAAACGCAACGGCTACGAACCGGTTTTTGCCCGAACCGCCGGGTTGCGGGCCGCATTACACGAAAAATGGCTGAGGTCCAAGGTGAAATGGTCTCTTTTCACAGGCCCGCCATATCCGTCAAATCATGGCCATACCGCCATTGACATGGATGGTCTGGCCGGTGACGTAGCCGGCTTCGTTGGAGGCCAGGTAGGCGACGGCGGACGCCACTTCAGCACCCGTGCCCATGCGGCGCGTCGGAATCGCCGCCATGATCGCCTCCTTCTGCTTGTCGTTGAGCTTGTCGGTCATCGCCGATTCGATGAAGCCCGGGGCGACGCAGTTGACGGTGATGTTGCGGGTGGCGATCTCCTGCGCCAGCGATTTGGAGAAGCCGATCATGCCGGCCTTTGAGGCGCAATAATTGGCCTGGCCGGGATTGCCGGTCACGCCGACCACGGAGGTGATGTTGATGATGCGGCCATGGCGGCGGCGCATCATCGGATGGGTGAGTTCGCGGGTCAGCCGGAAAACGGCGGTCAGGTTGACCTCGAGCACGGAGTCCCAATCGGCGTCCGACATGCGCACGAACAGGCCGTCCTTGGTGATGCCGGCATTGTTGACCAGTATGTCGACGCCTTCGAGTTCGGCCTCCGCCTTCTGGCCGAGCGCCTTGACTTCATCGCGGTTCGACAGATTGGCCGGGAACAGCTTGACCCGATCGCCGAGTTCGCCCGCCAAAGTTTCCAGTTTCTCGATGCGGGTGCCGTGCAGGCCGACAATGGCGCCTTGCGCATGCAGCACGCGGGCAATCGCCTCGCCGATGCCTCCCGATGCGCCAGTGACGAGTGCCTTGCGGCCGGTCAGTTCGAACATTTTCGTCTCCTGATCTGAGAAAACACCCTTCACACGGGTGGGGTCAAATCGCCAGTGGATTATGCGAATGCGGCCAACGCGGCCTCGACATCGGCCGGCGTGCCGACGGCCGATGTCGCGATGTCGCGGTTGATGCGCCGTGCCAGGCCCGACAGCACCTTGCCGGCGCCGATCTCGTAAAGCGTCGTGACGCCGTTGGCGCCGAACCATTCGACCGTTTCGCGCCAGCGCACGCGGCCGGTGATCTGCTCGACCAGGCGCCGGGCGACCTCGTCGGGGTCGCTGGTCGGGGTCACCGTGACGTTGGACACTACTGGCACCGTCGGCGCATACTTCGTCACACCGGCGAGCGCGTCGCGCATGACATTGGCCGCCGGCGCCATCAGCGCCGAATGGAAGGGGGCCGAGACCTGCAGCATCAGCGCCCGCTTGGCGCCCTTTTCGGTGCACAGTTTCGCCGCTAGCTCGACCGCGGCCTTGGCGCCGGAAATGACCAGCTGGCCGCCGCCATTGTCGTTGGCGATCTGGCAGACCTTGCCGGAGCCTTGCGCGGCCTCGGTGCAAGCCGCTTCGACATCCGCCTGCTCAAGTCCGATGATGGCCGCCATGGCGCCTTCGCCGGCCGGCACCGCTGCCTGCATGGCGTTGCCGCGAATGCGCAGCAACCGGGCCGCATCGGCGACGGAAACGAAACCGGCGGCGGCAAGGGCCGAATATTCGCCCAGCGAATGGCCGGCGACATAGGCGACCTTGTCCTTCAGCGAGAAACCGCGCGCTTCCAGCGCCCTGATCGCCGCCAGCGAAACCGCCATCAGCGCCGGCTGCGCGTTGGCGGTCAACGTCAAGGTCTCTTCCGGACCTTCCCAGATCAGCTTCGACAGGTTTTCGCCGAGCGCGTCATCGACTTCCTGGAAAACCCTGCGTGCCTCGGGAAAGGTGTCGGCGAGATCCTTGCCCATGCCGACAGCCTGGCTGCCTTGTCCCGGAAAGGTGAATGCGACGGCCATGCGTGGGCTCCCGAAGACTGGTTTTACTTGCCGATAACACGAATTTTCCCTGCCTGTGGCGCAAGGCGGGCCGCCAAGTCAAGCCCGGTTCAACCCGGCCCCAGTTGCGAACCGTAGGCCGAGTGCCTGTTCCGAAAGGGCTTTTTGGCGATCACACCTGATGAAAACCGCTCACGAATCGTTCGCTGGCTCTTCTTATTTCCGCCACAGGCGCTAGCTTTGCGTGACAATTATATGACAATCGCGTGACTTGGGTTGTCGCCGGGTGGGAAGTTAAAGTGGCAAAGAGTTCAAAACGCGCCAGCAAAGCTGCGCCTCAATTCCTGGAAGACGATCCGTCCACCGGCTATCTGCCCGGCCGGAGATGGCCGGTCGTCCGTTACGGGCTGATAAGCCTCGCGATCTCCGCCATCCTGGTGTTCGCGATCGAATTGATCGTGCGCGGTGACGTTGCCGGCACCGTTTCCTTTTTCCTGCAGCCGCTCAAGCCGGGCTGGACCACCATCGTCGTGTTCGCGCTGATCCTCATCGGTCTCGACGCCGTTCTGGGACGCAGCCATCAGAGCCTGATGATCGTCGCGCCCTTGACTCTGGCGCTAGCCTTTGTCGGCCATCAGAAATCGCATTATCTCGGCGATCCGCTCTACCCGACTGACTTTCTCTACGCTCGCCAGATCTTCGCGCTGCTGCCGCTTCTGGTACGTGACCGGCCGATGACCGCGCTCGCCATGGTCGTCGTCATCATCGCCGGCCTGTCGCTGCTCGTCTATGGCTGGCGGCTGTGGCGCCGCAAGGTTCCAGCGCTCAGCCACAAGGGCCGCCTTGCCCGGCTGACGCTGGCGGTGCCGATGCTCGCCTTCTTCGTCTCGATCATGGACTATGCCACCTTCTCCTGGACCAGGGATCGGCTGCAGATCATCCCGATCATGTGGGACCAGAAGGAAAACTATGCCTCCAACGGCTTTGCGCTCGCCTTCGCGCTCAACGTGCCGATGGCGCATGTCTCGGCTCCGCCGGGCTACACGGACAAGGCGATCGCGGCGATCGACCGCTCGGATGTGACCGTCTCGGTGCCGGCCGAGAAGCCCGACATCATCATCGTCATGAGTGAATCCTTCTGGGATCCGACGAAGCTGCCCGGCGTCAGCATCACGCCCGACCCGATCCCCAATGTGCGGGCGCTGCGCTCGGGCTCGATGTTCTCGCCCGAATTCGGCGGCATGACCGCCAACATCGAGTTCGAGGCGCTGACCGGCTTTTCCAACGCATTCCTGCCAGCCGGCAGCATCCCCTATCAGCAATATGTGCGCACGCCGACGCCTTCGCTCGCAACCTTCCTGAAGAGCCAGGGCTACCGGGCGCGCGCCATCCATCCCGGCACCAACTGGTTCTGGAACCGTGGCGCGGTCTATGCCGATTTCGGCTTCAACGATTTCAAATCCGAAGAGACGCTGCCGCCCATGGAAAAGCGCGGGCCGCTGGCATCCGACGCGGCGATGACCGATGAGATCATCAGCGAGGCCGACGCCAGCGACGACCCGGTATTCTTCTTTGCCGTCAGCCTGCAAAACCACGGTCCCTACGAGCCGAACCGCTATTACAATCCGACACACGTAGTGCAGGCACCGATCAGCCAGTGGGCGCGCGAGTCGCTGCTCAGCTACGCCGAGGGCTCAGCCGACGCCGACCGCGGCCTTGAACGCCTTGTCGAATGGGCGAAGAAACGCTCCCGCCCCACCGTGATCGCCTTCTTCGGCGACCATCTGCCGCCGCTGGGACCGGTCTATGTCGAAACCGGCTTCCTGAAGGACAATGTCGCGCCGCGCAAGGAACCGACGCCGGAAGCCGCCCTTGAACATCATCAGACGCCGCTGATCATCTGGTCGAACCGCTCCGGTCCGGTCGAGAACCTGGGTGCGGTCAGCCCCGCGTTCCTGCCCTATCATATCCTGACCGCTGCCGGCATCAGCCATCCTTACTACACCGGCTTCCTGGGCGAGATGCGGGAGCGCTACCGCGTCGTCGACCGCAACCTGCTTCTGACCCCGGCCGGCGAGGCCACGCCCGACTGGTCGCGCCAGAAGGAGATCGACCCGGCGATCCGCGATTTCCGGCTCATCCAGTACGACATGATGTTCGGCAAGCGCCACGCGGCGCCCGCCTTCTTCCCCGAGACGGTCGACAAGGTCGTCGTCCACACGAGTTGATCAGCCGACCCATCGGATTCAGTCTGGACTTGGCGGGGCGAACACTCAATTCGTCAGTTGCAGCCTTGAGAACTTGTTGGCGATCTGTTGGAAAACGTCCGGCAGCTTGGCCGGGTCGTTGACGGCATAGTAGCCGCTCGGGTCGGATGCACAGGCACTGTAAAGCGCGCGGTTGGCGGCGGTGTCGGATTGCAGCACCATGGTGTAGATTTGCACGTCCTCGTCCTTCAGTTGCGTGCAAACGCTTTTGGTCCAGCCGTCGACATTGCGCGCCGCGGCGGTCTGATCGTCCGATCCGAAACGGCCACCCGCCAGATAGCCATAGGATGTGTAGTCGGACTTTGTCGGCTGTTCGCTGGCGCCATAGACAACGTTCTCGCCGTCGGTGAGCAACAGCACGATCTTGCTGATGCCGCGCGTCTTCCACGGCGCTCCATCGGTGTAGGGCGCGGCGGGCGACAGCACCCGCATGCCCCACGACAGGCCTTCGGAGACATTGGTGCCCGAACCGTTCCACTCGGTCATCTCGCTTGCTGCCTTGCGCAGCTTGTCGAAATCGTCGGTCAGGGGGACGATGGGTGTCGGGCAAGCGCGGTTCGGGCCGACGGTGATGGGGGAACCCGTCTCGGTGATGAGCTCGTTGGTCGGCACAACATATTTAGCCACCTTTTCCTTGGCAGCCTTGTCGGCCGGTGGCACAGGGTCGGCCAGACTGCTGAGATCGATACCGAGGCGGTTGCCTTTCAGCTTGGCGACCTTGGTGTTGTCGCTGGCGTCGTCGAGATAGGAATTGTTGTAATATTTGGCCGCATTGCCATAGGAGCTAGACGGCTTTTGGGCACCTTCCGGATCGTCCGGCGCAAAATACGGAACGAACAGCGTGTCGGGCTTGTCCGGGTCAGGTGGGGTATCGGAAATGTTATAAGCGCCCGGCCGCGCCTCGACACAGCCCTTCCATCCGGTGCCGTTCCATCCGGCCGCGGTCCATCCGGTGTCCTTGAGCTGCTTGAAAAGCGCCATATGATTGGGACGCTTGCCGTCGATGACGGGGAAATTGACGCCATTGGTGGAAGACTTGCCGTCCATGTCGATCCAGGACGGGTCGAATTCATCGCCATTGACGTTGACGGCCGTGACAAACGGAACCAGGGAGGCGCGAATCTGGCGCGTCGGCGATTTCGTCGCCTCGAGTGTGTCCAGCAGGGACTTCGTCGCCGTTCTCAACGCCGTCATGCGGGCACCGGCCATCGAGCCGGTATTGTCCAGCACCAGCACGACTTCGAGCTGATTGTTCGATTCGACCGCCGAGGCATCGACGGCAATGTGTCTGTTCCGGCCGAACAGGAAGCCGAAGTTCAAATTGACGTCGGCCGACGCAGCCGCCTTGGTCTTGATGAAGTTGACGCCCCTGTCGACGGTCAGCGTCGCCTGCGCGTTGGCGAGTTCGCCATGCCCGGCGATGTTGGCCTGAAAATAGCGGTCGAAGGCATCGGTGCGGGTAATGTCGAGGTCGCCGAGATGCGAGGAGGCAAGATTGGCGGCGTCGAGAGCATTCTGCAGGTTGCTCTTGGCTCGCATGACGGTGGACACGTCGACCGCGAAGGCCACGGCCGACAGGATGGCCGGCAGGCCGAGCCCCATCAGCAGTGCGAAATTGCCGCTCTTCGAGCGCCAGAATCTGTTGAGAAGCATCCTTACCCCCGGAAATGCTTGCCGCTTGTTCTGCGCGGATCGCCCGGGCTTTTGCGCCTTCCATGATGAATCGACCGTTGACGGCGAGGCTCAACCCTGCACAACCTGACACTGTGGTTAAGGGCCGGTTCCCGGAATCACCAGGCCATTCCGGCGCTGCCGCCTGATTTTCCGGCGCCCTGCGACATCGGGACCGCCGCTTGCCCTTGCCTTATCAGTGGATTGCTATATAGACGCCGCCAATCTGCCGGTCCCAGCTGGGGGCTGAACGGAGGGCCGGAGGTTTTATCAAAGCCTTCGTGTGAAGCCAGAAGTGCTTCCGCCTCCCGTGTCTCCGCTCTCGACCGTCTCGTCATGCTCCTTTCTTCCCCGCCCCTTTAACCGGGACAGGCGGGTCAGAGAAGTTGCAGAGGCTTTTGCCGCCGGGAACCGGGAGAGAAACGAAGAAAGGCACGAAGACATAATGGCTCTTTACGAACATGTGTTTCTTGCCCGGCAGGACCTCTCGCAGCAGCAGGTCGATGCGCTTGTCGAACAGTACAAGGGCGTCATCTCCGCGAATGGCGGGTCCGTCGGCCGGGTCGAGAACTGGGGACTGAAGTCCCTCACCTACCGGGTCAACAAGAACCGGAAGGCCTACTACACGCTCATGGACCTGAACTGCCCGCCGGCAGCGCTCAACGAAATGGAGCGCCAGATGGGTCTGTCCGAGGACGTCCTGCGTTTCCTGACCATCAAGGTCGAGGCACATGAGGAAGGTCCGTCGGCCATGATGCAGAAGCGCGAAGAGCGCTCCGAGCGCGGCAGCTTCGGCGACCGCGACCGTGGCGATCGTGGCCCGCGTTCATTCGGCGACCGTGATCGCGGCGACCGTGGCGATCGTCCGCCGCGTTCGTTTGGCGACGCCGGTGGCGATCGTGGTCCGCGCCGTCCGCGCGAAGGCTTTGAAGGGGGTGCAGAATAATGGTCGACATCAACCAGATCCCGACCCGGCGCCCGTTCCATCGTCGCCGCAAGACCTGCCCGTTCTCCGGCGCCAACGCGCCCAAGATCGACTACAAGGACGTGCGTCTGCTGCAGCGCTACATTTCCGAGCGCGGCAAGATCGTGCCGTCGCGCATCACCGCCGTCAGCCAGAAGAAGCAGCGTGAGCTCGCCAAGGCGATCAAGCGCGCCCGCTTCCTCGGCCTGCTGCCCTACGTGGTCCGCTAATTCTTCCGAACGGGCGGTTCGCCGCCCGTTCCTTTCGCCGGCCATGACGGGCATGACCGGTTCAGCCATCAAATCCCGAGTTGAGGTCAAGGCCTCTAACTGCCGCGACAGGCAGGACAGCGACACCGGCGCTCAAGGTGCTCAAGCTTCCTGACCTGTTCCAGAGAATTCGGCGCCTGCCTTCATGGAGGGACGCCCAAACAAAAGGAACAAAACCATGGAAGTCATTCTTCTCGAACGCGTTTCCCGCCTCGGCCAGATGGGCGATACCGTCAAGGTCAAGGACGGCTTTGCCCGTAATTTCCTGCTGCCGCAGGGCAAGGCGCTGCGCGCCAACGAAGCCAACAAGAAGAAGTTCGAAGGCCAGCGCGCTCAGCTCGAAGCCCGCAATCTCGAGCGCAAGTCGGAAGCCAGCCAGGTTGCCGAAAAGCTCGACGGCAAGAGCTTCATCGCCGTTCGCTCCGCCGGTGAAACCGGCCAGCTCTACGGCTCGGTGTCGACGCGCGACATCGCCGAGCTGCTGACGGCGGAAGGTTTTTCGGTCAACCGCAACCAGATCCTGCTCAACCAGCCGATCAAGACCATCGGTCTCACCAATGTGGCGATCGCGCTGCATCCGGAAGTCGAAGTCACCGTCACGCTCAACATCGCCCGCACGGCCGACGAAGCCGAGCGCCAGGCCAAGGGCGAGACGCTGACCACCGCCGAAGCCATCTATGGCGACGACATCAACGACAATGCACGGCCGGAAAACTTCTTCGATCCGAATGCCGAGTTCGACGGCGGCGAAGACAACGCCTGATCGCGTACGGCAAGCGAGGGAGCAGCGCTCCGATCACTTTGTCGTAATCCAGCCGTTCTGGACCAATGCCCGGGCCTCTCGCCCGGGCATTTTTGTGCCAAAAGGAACTTTTCGAACCCCCATATATTGTTGCAGAATTAAGGCAGCCAGTCTGACCGTGAGGGGACACTTGGTTATGAACATTCTGCTGAAGCGCGTTCTCGACCGCCTGGTGCGCACGGGCAATCTCAAGGTAACCGGGCCAAAGGGCTCGACAGTCATCTTCGGCGACGGCAGCGGCGAGCCGGTGCACATGCATATCAAGACCCGGCATGCCGAACGCGCCATCACCTTCGATCCGATGCTGGCGGTGCCCGAATCCTACATGGAGGGCGAACTCGACATCCTCGAAGGCGGCGTGCTGGGGCTGATGCGGATCGCCTTCCAGAACATGGGCAGCGGCGGCATCGACGCGACCTGGTCGAAAGCCATCGAAGGCTTGCGCCACGCCTTCCGCCGCCTGCAGCAGATCAACACCGCCTCGCGTTCGCGCCGCAACGTGCAGCGCCACTACGATCTGTCGGGCGATCTCTACCGGCTCTTCCTCGATGAGGACATGCAGTATTCCTGTGCCTATTTCGAACAGCCTGACATGACGCTGGAAGAGGCGCAGGCCGCCAAGAAGCGCCATATCGCCGCCAAGCTCAGGCTGAAGGCCGGCCAGACCGTGCTCGACATCGGCTCCGGCTGGGGCGGGCTCGGCCTATATCTGGCCAAGGCGTTCGACGTCGACGTCCAGGGCGTGACGCTGTCGACCGAACAGCATGGCGTAGCCACCGACCGGGCGCATGCGCAAGGCCTGGAAAGCCACGTCCATTTCGAGCTGAAGGATTATCGCGAACTCAACGAACGCTTCGACCGCATCGTTTCGGTCGGCATGTTCGAACATGTCGGCGTCAACCACTTCCGCACCTTCTTCGACAAGGCGGCAACGCTGCTGAAGCCCGATGGCGTCATGCTGCTGCACACGATCGGCCGGTCGGGTGTTCCGTGGGCGACCAGCGCCTTCGTCCGCAAATACATCTTCCCCGGCGGCTATATCCCCGCGCTCTCGGAAGTCATGCCGGCGATCGAGAAGTCGGGCCTTGTCGTCACCGACATCGAAATCCTGCGCCTCCACTATGCCGACACGCTGAAGCACTGGGGCCAGCGCTTCGCCGCCAACCGCGACAAGGCCAAGGCCATCTACGACGAACGCTTCTGCCGCATGTGGGAATTCTATCTGGCCGCTTCGGAAGCCGCCTTCCGCTGGCAGGACCTGGTCATCTTCCAGTTCCAGATCGCCAAGAAGAACGACACGCTGCCGATGACCCGCGACTACATGGCCAAATGCGAAAAGGCCTTGGAGATGCGTGACTTGGGCCGCCGCGAGGCGGCTCCCGTCGAGAAGCCAGTCAAGCCCGCCCGCCGCCGCAAGGTTGCGGAGTAGGCACGCCGTTCGCCATTGGCGCTTGCCATTCCCGGCCCCTGCCCTGAAAAAGGCCTTGTGATCGTCGCGAGGCCTTTTTCATGACTTACCTCCTCTATGCCGCCGCGGCGCTCGCCGAGATAGCCGGCTGCTTTTCGGTATGGGCCTGGTGGCGGCTGGAAAGATCGCCCTTGTGGCTGGCGCCAGGCTTCGTCTCGCTGCTTTTGTTCGCCTGGCTTCTGGCGCTGGTCGACACCAATGCCGCAGGCCGCGCCTATGCCGCTTATGGCGGCATCTACATCGCTGCCTCGCTTGCCTGGCTGTGGCTGGTGGAAGGCGTGCGGCCCGACCGCTGGGATGTTGCTGGCGCCGCACTCTGCATAGCCGGCGCGTCGCTCATCGTGCTCGCACCGCGAGGAGCATAGCGTTGGAACTGCCGGCCCCTCTTCGACAAGCCGTCGATCGCATCCTGGAAAAAATCCCTCTGCTTGAGCTGAAGCAAGCGGCGAAAACCCTGTCGGAGCGCTACCGTGCGGAACTGCGCGACGGCCGCCTGCACATGGCGCAGGACATGGCGGTCAAAGCCTATCTGGCGACGCGGCTGCCGGCGACCTATGCCGCGGTCCGCGCCAGTCTCGACGCACTGAACGCGACCCGGCCGGACTTCGAGCCGAAAACCCTGCTCGATGCCGGCGCCGGCCCTGGTACGGTGCTTTGGGCCACCAACGATCTCTGGCCCGACCTCGAACAGGCGGTCTTGCTGGAGGCGAGTGCGGCCGTGCGCAAGGTCGGCGAGACGCTTGCCGCCGATGCCATCACAACCCGAACCGTCTGGCGTGCCGGCGACGTCACAACGGACCTTGCCGACCTTCGGCCGGCGGACCTCGTGACCTGCGCCTATGTGCTGGACGAGATCGTGCCGGCATCGTTGCCCAAAATGGTCGACCGGCTGTGGCAGCTGACGACAGACACATTGCTGATCGTCGAGCCGGGCACGCCGGCGGGCTGGCAGCGCATTCTGGCGGTGCGCGCGCAGTTGATCGCCGCCGGGGCACATCTGCTGGCGCCTTGTCCGCACGAGGCGCCCTGCCCGCTTACCCCGCCCGACTGGTGCCACTTTTCCCGTCGCGTCGCCCGCTCGCGCCTGCACCGGCTGGCCAAGGACGCCGATGTACCGTGGGAAGACGAGAAATTCATCTTTGTCGCCGCGTCGCGCCAGCCGGCCGCCTCGCACGCCGCGCGGGTCATCGCACCGCCGAAATCCGGTTCGGGCAAGGTTCTGCTCAAGCTTTGCCAGGATGACGGCACGGCCACGGAGCAACTGTTCACCAAGCGTGACGGCGCGGACTTCAAGCTGGCCCGGCGGCTGGACTGGGGCGACAGGCTGGCGTCCGAATAGAGCGCCACGGCATTCAGGCAACGCCGCCCAAGAACAATTTCGCAGCCATGTCGAATCCAGGCTGGGCCGTTCGACCATTGGCGTTCTCGGAGCTTCCGGGAAGCCAAAGCGGCAAGCAGCATCAGCCAACAGGAGAAAGACAGTGAACTATATCGCAGGATTTGTCGCCGCCGTGCCCGCCGCCAGCAAGGAAACCTATCGCAGGCATGTCACCGAGGCGGCATCGGTGCTGAAGGAATTCGGCACGACCCGGTTTACGACGTGCTGAGGTGCGTCGCCCCCTCTCCGGTGGTCACGCTGAACCGTGCCGCCGCCCCTTGGCATGCGCGACGGGCCGCAAGCCGGTCTGGCGGCGATCGAAGATCGTGATGGCACAAGGCGGCCTCGATGGCTACCATCTGGCACATGCGGCGCGGGCCGATATGCAGCGGCGGCTTGGCCTGACAGAGGCAGCGAGAGCCTCCTATCGACAGGCTCTCGAACTCGCCCGCCAGCCGGCCGAACAGCGATTCATCATGTCGCGACTTGGGCGGCTCCAGTCCGGCGATTCCGGTTGGACAAGCATCGGAATTTTCTTGTTTTGTTCTTTCCGCGCCGGTATCTTCGACACTCGATTCGTCAATCGAATTTCGTACCCTGCGCGCACAAATTTTTTCGACGCTGTGAATCGTGTGCACAAGCGGGATAAGTCAAAGTTTGTTTATGCCTCATCAATCGCCTCTGCTAGCGACTGATCGGGTTTGAAATCGGGGATATCATGGCAGAGGCAGCGCGGAAATTCGGCGTGGCGGAGCAACCGCTCTATCGCGAGGCACCGAACAATATCGAGGCCGAGCAGGCGCTGCTCGGCGCGATCCTCGTCAACAACGATGCCTTCTACCGCGTCTCCGACTTCCTGAAGCCGGGCCATTTCTACGAACCCCTGCATCGCAGGATCTTCGAGATCGCGGCCGAGCTCATCCGCATGGGCAAGGTGGCGACGCCGATCACCTTGAAGACCTTTCTGCCGGCCGACGAGAAGGTCGGCGACATGACGGTGGCACAATATATCGTGCGTCTGGCGGTCGAAGCCGTCACCGTCGTCAACGCCACTGACTATGGCCGCGCCATCTACGACCTTGCCACGCGCCGCGCGCTGATCACCGTCGGCGAGGACATGGTCAACATCGCCTATGATGCGCCGGTCGACATGTCGCCTTCCGAGCAGATCGAGGACGCCGAACGCCGCCTGTTCGAACTGGCCGAAACCGGCCGCTACGATGGCGGCTTCGAGAGCTTCACCGACGCGGTCAAGACCGCCGTCGACATGGCCAATGCCGCCTATATGCGCGACGGCCATCTGTCGGGTCTTGCCACCGGCATGCGCGATCTCGATCGCCGCATGGGCGGTCTGCAATCGTCCGATTTGATCGTGCTTGCGGGACGCCCGGGCATGGGCAAGACGTCGCTCGCCACCAACATCGCCTTCAACATCGCCGAGGCCTATGTGCCGGCGCAGCAGGCGGACGGATCGTTCAAGGCGGCCAATGGCGGCGTGGTCGGCTTCTTTTCGCTCGAAATGTCGTCCGAACAGCTGGCGACCCGTATCATTTCCGAGCAGACTGAAATCTCGTCGTCAAAGATCCGTCGCGGCGAAATCAGCGAAATGGACTTCGAAAAGCTGGTCGCCTGTTCGCAGACCATGCAGAAGATCCCGCTTTTCATCGACCAGACCGGTGGTATTTCCATTGCGCAGCTGTCTGCCCGCGCGCGTCGCCTGAAGCGCCAGCGCGGCCTCGACCTGATCGTCATCGACTATATCCAGCTGATGCAGGGTTCATCCGCCAGGGCCTCGCAGAACCGCGTGCAGGAAATCACCGAGATCACCACGGGCCTGAAGGCGCTGGCAAAGGAACTGGCCGTGCCAATCATCGCGCTGTCGCAGCTGTCGCGTCAGGTCGAAAGCCGCGAAGACAAACGCCCGCAGCTCTCCGACTTGCGTGAATCCGGTTCGATCGAGCAGGACGCGGACGTCGTGATGTTCGTCTACCGCGAGGAGTATTACCTCAAGAACCGCGAGCCGAAGCTTGGCACCGAGGAATACGTCAAGTGGGAAAACGAGATGAACGAGATGCGCGGCAAGGCCGAGGTGATCGTCGCCAAGCAGCGCCACGGCCCGACAGGCTCGGTGACGCTCGCCTTCCACGGCGAATTCACCCGCTTCTCCGATCTTGCGGAAGAGCATCATATTGCGGAGAGGTTTGAGTGACCTTTTGAGACAGGCCTCGACCCTTCCAGCACCTTTGTGCGCGTATCCGACGGCAGGCCACACCTGATGGCCAAATCGCGCGTCCAGTTCATCTGCCAGAATTGCGGATCGGTGCATCAGCGCTGGGCCGGCAAATGCGATGCCTGCGGCGAATGGAACACGCTGGTCGAGGAAGGAACCTCCGGCGGCATCGGCTCGGGGCCTGCCAATACGCGCAATGCCCGCAAGGGCCGCGCGGTGGTGCTGACCACCCTTTCCGGCGACATCGAGGACGCGCCGCGCATCATCTCAGGTATTGGCGAGTTGGATCGTGCCACCGGCGGCGGCTTCGTGCGCGGCTCCGCACTTCTGGTCGGCGGCGATCCCGGCATCGGCAAGTCGACGCTGCTCACCCAGGCTGCCGCTGCGCTGGCGTCGCGAGGCCACCGCATCGTCTATGTCTCGGGCGAAGAAGCCGTCGCTCAGATCAGGCTGAGGGCGCAGCGGCTCGGCGTCGCCGACACGCCGGTGGAACTGGCGGCCGAGACCAATGTCGAGGACATCCTTGCCACGATCGCCGACGGCAAGCGGCCGGACCTGGTCATTCTCGATTCGATCCAGACGCTGTGGACCGACCTTGCCGATTCGGCGCCGGGCACGGTTACCCAGGTGCGCGCCGCCGCCCAGGCGATGATCCGTTATGCGAAATCCACGGGTGCCGCGATCGTGCTGGTCGGCCATGTCACCAAGGAAGGCCAGATCGCTGGCCCGCGCGTGGTCGAGCACATGGTCGACGGTGTGCTCTATTTCGAGGGCGAAGGCGGCCACCATTACCGCATCCTGCGCACGGTGAAGAACCGCTTCGGGCCGACCGACGAGATCGGCGTCTTCGAAATGTCGGACAAGGGTCTGCGCGAAGTCTCCAACCCGTCGGAGCTGTTTCTCGGCGAGCGGCATGCCAAATCGCCGGGTGCCGCCGTTTTCGCCGGCATGGAAGGCACAAGGCCGGTTCTGGTCGAGATCCAGGCGCTGGTGGCACAATCCTCGCTCGGCACGCCGCGCCGGGCAGTAGTCGGCTGGGACGGTGCGCGACTGTCGATGGTGCTGGCGGTGCTGGAGGCGCATTGCGGCGTTCGCTTCGGCCAGCACGACGTCTATCTCAACGTCGCCGGCGGCTACCGCATCAGCGAGCCGGCGGCCGATCTGGCGGTCGCCGCCGCACTGGTTTCCTCGCTCACCGGTCTTGCCCTTCCCGCCGATTGCGTCTATTTCGGCGAAATCAGCCTGTCGGGTGCCGTGAGGCCGGTTGCGCATGCGCAGCAGCGCCTCAAGGAAGCCGAAAAGCTGGGTTTTGGTAGCGCGGTTCTGCCCTTGGGCAGCGAGGAACTTGCCGGAGGGATCGGGGCCGGTGCTTTCCAGCCCACCGAGCTTGCCGACCTCGTCGCGCGCATAGCCGGCTCACGTCGAAGCCGCGTGGACGAAGAAGAATGACACGGCTCGCCGAGCCGTGAAAAAGAGATCGGAGCGGGGCGAAAGACATGCCGATTACGCTGCTTGACGGAATCCTGGTCGGCTTCACCCTGGTCTCGGCGATGCTCGCCATGGTTCGCGGCTTTTCGCGCGAAGTCCTATCGGTCGTCTCGTGGGCGGCGGCAGCGGCGGCGGCTTTCTTCTTCTACAAGCCGGTCCTGCCCTATCTGAAGCCCTACATCGAGAATGAGAAGATCGCCATGGCGGCCTCCGCCGGCGTCGTCTTCATCGTCGCGCTGATCGTCGTCTCCGTCATCACCATGAAGCTCGCCGACTGGATCATCGATTCGCGCATCGGCGCACTCGACCGCACGCTCGGTTTTCTCTACGGCGCCGCGCGCGGCATCCTGGTCGTCGCGGTGGCGCTTTTGTTCTTCAACTGGCTGGCCGGCGCCAAGGCCCCGGCCTGGGTGACCGACGCCAAATCACGGCCATTGCTGGAATCGATCGGCGCCAAGATCGAGAACCTGCTGCCCGCCGACACCGAAAACGCAATCCTCAAGAAGCTCAGCCCGAAAGCGGGTGGCGAGACTCCGGCCGCCCCGGATGCGCCAGCGGCGGATGTGCCGGCAACAGGTGACGATGCAAATGCGCCGGCCCCGGACGACAATGACGCTGGTCCCGCGGACAACGCAGCCAAGCCAGCACCGGCAGCACCGGCAAACTGACCCCCGAAAGGGCGCCTGAACAGACGATGGTGTGAACGACTGCACGGCGCGCGTTGCTTTCGACGCGAACCCGCATTATATGGCGATTTTAGCGGAGCTTAAGATGGCAGACGCAGACGACGTGCTTTCCGCCGAGGCCGACGACCATTTCCACGACGAATGCGGTGTGTTCGGCATCTTCGGCCGGCAGGACGCAGCGGCAATCGTCACTCTCGGCCTGCATGCGCTGCAGCATCGGGGCCAGGAAGCGGCAGGCATCGTTTCCTATGACGGCAGCCAGTTCCATGTCGAACGCCATGTCGGCCTGATCGGCGACACTTTCACGAAACAGCGCGTCATCGACAGCCTGCAAGGTAACCGCGCCATCGGCCATACGCGCTACGCCACGACAGGCGGCGCCGGCATGCGCAACATCCAACCCTTCTTCGCCGAGTTGGCCGATGGCGGCTTCGCTGTCGCCCACAATGGCAATTTGACCAACGCCATGACGGTGCAGCGCGCGCTGCAGAAGCAGGGCGCGATCTTCTCCTCGACCTCCGACACCGAGACGCTTCTGCATCTGGTTGCGACCAGCAAGGAACGCGACCTCAACTCGCGCTTCATCGACGCCGTACGGCAGGTCGAAGGCGCCTTCTCGCTGGTGGCGATGACGGCCAAGAAGATGATCGGCTGCCGCGATCCGCTCGGCATCCGCCCGCTGGTGCTGGGCGACCTCGACGGCGCCTGGATCCTCGCTTCCGAGACCTGCGCGCTCGACATTATCGGCGCGCGTTTCGTGCGCGACCTGAAACCCGGCGAGATGGTCGTCGTCACCTCCAAGGGCATTGAAAGCCTGTTCCCGTTCGAGCCGCAGAAGACCCGCTTCTGCATCTTCGAATACGTCTATTTCGCCCGGCCGGATTCTTCGGTCGAAGGCCGCAACGTCTACGAGGTGCGCAAGCGCATCGGCGCCGAGCTGGCACAGGAAAACCCGGTCGAGGCCGACATCGTCGTGCCGGTGCCGGATTCCGGCACGCCGGCGGCGATCGGCTTCAGCCAGGCGGCCGGTATTCCGTTCGAGCTCGGCATCATCCGCAACCACTATGTCGGCCGTACCTTCATCCAGCCCGGTGATTCGATCCGCCACATGGGCGTCAAGCTGAAGCACAACGCCAACCGCCGCATGATCGAGGGCAAGCGCGTGGTGCTGGTCGACGATTCGATCGTGCGCGGCACCACCAGCCAGAAGATCGTGCAGATGGTGCGCGACGCCGGCGCCCGGGAAGTGCATATGCGCATCGCTTCGCCGCCGACCAGCGCATCCTGCTTCTACGGCGTCGACACGCCGGAGAAATCGAAGCTCCTGGCTTCGCGCATGTCGGTGGAAGAGATGGCCGAATTCATCCGTGTCGATTCGCTCGGCTTCCTCTCCATCAACGGCCTCTACCGCGCCGTCGGCGAGGCCAGCCGCAACGATGAGCAACCGCAGTTCTGCGACGCCTGCTTCACCGGCCAGTATCCGACCCGCCTGCTCGACTTCGAAGGCCACGACAACGTGCGCACGCTGTCGCTGCTGGCGAACAGTGGGGCATAGGCCAGACCTTACGGAAATTCTCGCATGACCCTCGACCTTACCGGCCGCGTCGCGGTCGTCACCGGCGCCTCGCGCGGCATCGGCTATTTCATCGCCAGGGAACTGGCCGCCGCCGGTGCGCATGTCATCGCGGTTGCGCGCACGGTCGGTGGGCTGGAGGAACTCGACGACCAGATCAAGGCGGCCGGCGGCCAGGCGACGCTGGTGCCGCTCGACCTCGCCGACATGGCCGGCATCGACCGGCTGGGCGGCGCCATCCATGAGCGCTGGGGCAAGCTCGACATCCTCGTCGCCAATGCCGGCGTGCTCGGCGTCATCTCGCCGATCGGCCATGTCGAGGCCAAGACCTTCGAAAAGGTAATGACCATCAACGTCACCTCGACCTGGCGGCTGATACGCTCGGTCGACCCGCTGCTCAGGCTTTCCGATGCCGGCCGGGCCATCATCCTGTCGTCCAACGCGGCGCATTCGGCGCGCGCCTTCTGGGCGCCCTACGCGGCATCGAAGGCGGCGGTCGAGACCATGATGCGCTCCTGGGCGCATGAGACGCAAAGCCTGCCGCTGCGCGTCAATGCCGCCGACCCGGGCGCCACGCGCACCGCCATGCGGGCCCAGGCCGTGCCTGGCGAGGATCCGGAGACGCTGCCGCATCCTTCAGAGATCGCCAAGCGCATCGTGCCGTTGGCCAGCCCGGAGCTGAAAGAGACCGGGCTGATCTTCCAGGCCAAGCACAATCGCTTCGTCGCTTACAGGCAGCCCGAATAAATTCACACCTTGGTTTGACGGCTCCCGGATCGCTTGGTGGCCTATGTCAGGGATTAAAAGACCCTCCGGCTACGTTCTTCGAACGTAGGACATTCGAAACCGGAGGATCGATATGCGCAGACTTCTTCTCGTTGCCGCTACTGCCTTTGTGGCCGCTCTCGGCGCGACATCAGGTGTGGCCGTCTCGCAAGATGCCAAGATGAGTTTCTTCATCACCAGTGTCGGCTCCGGCAAGGGCGCCGATCTCGGCGGCCTGAAGGGTGCCGACGCGCATTGTGCTTCGCTGGCCGAAGCTGCCGGCGTCATCGGCAAGAGCTGGCATGCCTATCTGTCGACCAGCGCCGAGGATGCCCGCGACCGCATCGGCAAGGGTCCTTGGTTCAACGCCGAGGGCGTCAAGATCGCCGACGATGTCGCTTCGTTGCACAGCGACGCCAACGGCATCACCAAACAGACGGCGCTCAACGAAAGGGGCGAAGTGGTCAATGGCCGCGGCGACACGCCGAACCGGCATGACATGCTGACCGGGTCGAAGCCCGACGGCACCAGGATCGCCGACCAGACCTGCGGCGACTGGACGATGAGCGGCGCCGAAGGGGCGGCGATGATGGGTCACCACGACCGCACCGGGCTCGACGATTCGGCGGCGGCAAAGTCGTGGAATTCCTCGCATGCCTCACGCGGCGGCTGCAGCCAGGAGGCCCTGAAGGGTACTGGCGGCGACGGGTTGTTTTACTGCTTTGCAACCAACTGAGCAGCGTAGGTCGCAAACCCTACTCAGAGATCCGCCACATCATCACACGGCTGTGATCTGAGGGGGAAAAGCTGCGCGGCGGTCATCCTTTCGTCATTTCCCCGGAGTTGTTAGGATCGTAGCGACTCCCACAACAGCGAGAGCCCAAACTGGGCAGAACAAGGAAACTCCCATGGCTACCACCGCAGCATTGGTCTGGTATCTGGTAATCGCCGGCCCACAGGGCGGCATGGTGGTGCTGCCCAGTACCTTCGACAAGCGCGAACAGTGCACCGCCGCCATCACCGAATATCAGAAGCAGCCGACACCGGCGGGCTGGTCGGTGCAGTGCGTGCCGAGCGCCTCGCCCTTCACCGACGAGGGCGATGCCGAGGAACCGGCCGCGCAGTAGGGATTTGATGCAATAGGGCCCGCGGCCGCTTGCCGCGGGCCTTCTGATTTCAGCGCCGGGCACTCACTGTCAATTCCGGCTTCTGGCTGATGGTCTGGAACACCACGCAATAGCGCTCGGTCAGCTTCAGCAGTGCATCGATGCGCTCCTGCGGTTCATCCGTGTCGAGAGCGAAATTGAGCCGGATGGCACGAAAACCGACCGGCGCGTCCTTGGCGACACCGAGCGTGCCGCGAAAATCGAGATCGCCTTCGGCTTCCACCGTGGCGGCGCCGAGCTTGAACTCGAGCGCCGTCGCCACTGCCTTCAACGTCACCCCGGCGCAGGCCACCAGTGCTTCCAGCAGCATGTCGCCGGAGCAGAGTTCAAGCCCCGAGCCGCCGGTTGCCGGATGCAGGCCGGCGATGGCGATCGCCCTGCCCGTCTCGACCTTGCAGGCCACCGACTGATCGTCGATCGAGCCCTTCGCTCTCAGCGTGATCAGTGCCTGCGAGGCGTCGTCGCGGTAAGCCTGCTTCAGCGGCGCCTGCATGGCCTTGAGTGCGGTTGCATCCATTTTCGTTGCCTCTTTCGCTTTGCGGCCAGCGAGCAGCATGGCTTCGTCAGATATCAGATATAAGTGCCGATCGCGTCCTGGAAGCAAGCAATCCCTGCCCCAATGCAAGCTCAGGGCTGGCGTAGCGCTGTGTCGGCTTTCACCCGTATAGCTGGGAGCCGAGGCCTGATTTCGCAGAGTTCCTCACGCTATTCCTGTCGCTTCCCGCACCTTTGGTCCGCGCCTTATGGCCGATGTCGCCATTCTCGAAACACGCGAAAGGGTTCTCGCCGGAATCCTGCTGACCGGTGCTGCCTATCTCCTATTTTCGACGCAGGACGCCTCGATCAAGCTGCTGGTTACCGGAATGACGGTCTGGCAGATCATGTTCTTCCGCAGCATCACCATTCTAGGCGCCTGCGCGGCGATCGGCGGGCCACAGCTGTTTGCCGACACGGTGCGCTCGCAGATCGTGCGGCCGATGCTGGTGCGCAGCGCGTTCACGCTAGCCGCCTGGCTCTGTTACTACAACGCCGCGCGCAGCCTGCAACTCGCCGAGCTGACCACCGTCTACTACGCAGCGCCGATCATCGTCACCATGTTTTCGGTGTTCCTGCTCGGGGAAAAGGTGCCGATGTCGCGCTGGCTGGCGGTTTTGATCGGTTTTGCCGGCGTCTTCGTCGCTTGCGACCCGACCCATCTCGGCCTGTCCGTGCCGGTGCTGCTGGTGCTGGCGGCCGCCCTATTGTGGGCCATCGCCATCGTGCTCCTGCGCAAGACCGCGCTTGCCGAGCGCTCTATGATCCAGCTTCTCCTCAACAATTTCTATTTCCTGGTGTTTTCGACGGTGCCGGCGCTGTTGTGGTGGCATACGCCTGATCTGGCCCAGTTGCTGCTTCTCGCCAGCGTCGGCGCGCTTGGCGGTCTGGCGCAATATCTCCTCTTCGAAGGCATGAAGCGCACGCCGGCATCGATCCTCGCGCCTCTCGAATATAGTTCGCTGTTATGGGCGTTCGCGCTCGGCTTCGCGATCTGGGGCGACGTGCCGCGCCGCGAAGTGTTTCTGGGTGCCTCCCTGATCATCGCCGCCGGGCTGCTGATCGTCGGCGGCGAGCATTTCCGCAAGCGGCTGTGATGGGGATGACACTCACTGCTGACCCTACGATGTCAGGACCGGACGGGGTAGGTTGTCGGCATGACTGACGTCGCAGCTGCCAAACCCGAAGCCTCCGAACGTACACTTGGCATCATATTGGTGTCGTCATCTGCCGCGGTGTTCGGCCTGACCGGCGTCTTGACCAAGTCGATCCACGCCGATCCGCTGACCATCACCTGCTGGCGCGGCTTTATCGGCTCGATTCTGATCAGCCTCTATGTGCTGTGGCGCCGTCACCGCTCGGGCAACCGCGGCACGCTGCGGCTTGGCTGGCGCGGCTGGCTGCTGGCAGTGGAAGGAGCGCTGGCCAGTATCGCCTTCATCTCGGCGTTCAAATTCACCTATGTCGCCAATGTCGCGGTCATCTATGCGACGTCGCCCTTCATTGCTGCCCTGCTGGCCTGGGTGCTGGTGCGCGAGCCTTTCCGCCTGCAAACGATGCTTGCGGCCGCCGTATCGTTGTGCGGCGTGGCCATCATGGTCTGGTCGGGCTTCGGCACCGGCAATCTGTTCGGCGATGGCCTGGCGCTGCTGATGACGGCCGGCAGCGCGCTCTACATGATCATGGTGCGCGCCTTCCGTGACACGCCCGTTGTGTGGGCCGGCGCGGTTTCAGCCTTCCTGCTGTTCATATTCGGCTGGTTCGTCACCGATCCCCTGGCGGTTTCGGCAAGGGACGCCGTTCTGCTCGTCACCTTCGGAGCATCCTTCGCATTGTCGTCGATCCTCTGGACGGAAGGCGCACGGCTCATCCCGGCGCCCGAATCCGGCTTGCTCGGCTCGGCGGAAGTGCCGTTCGCGATCCTGTTTGCCTTTCTTTTCCTGGCCGAGATACCGCCTCTCGCCAGTATGGTCGGTGGCGCCATCGTGCTCTGCGCGGTGTTCGCCCATGCAGGCCGCGACTGGCTGACAGCCCGCTCGCAGCAGGCTGCGTCAAATATTTCTTAAAAAAGTGACGCAGTCACGGAACCATCATCGGACTCAGACATTATTGGTGCGACGGGCCACCCCCCGAGTCCCCCCAAACCCCTCGGCCCGTCTTACTCCAAGCCGACCGCAAGGTCGGCTTTTTCTTTCTAAACAGGCCCGACCGCAGGTCGGCGTTTTCTTGCGATAGACTGGCGCCAAATCAGCCGGGCGGCTGGGACAGGGCCAGGTTGCCGCTGAGCAGCGCCGCCAGATCTCCCGCGGAAGCATCAGCATCGGCACGTAGCCGGATCGCGAATTCGGCCATCGGAACCGGCGGCAGGCCCAGCTCGCGCGGCGCTTCGACAATGCCGGAATGGGCAAAGCGCGGGGTTCGCAAGGTCAGCGCAACGCCGGCATTCACCGCGGTGCGCAGGCCGGCCAGGCTGGCGCTGCCGGCGGCGATGCGGTAGCGGCGGCCGGCCGCATCGAGCGCCGCCAGTGCGGCCTCGCGAAACCCGCAATGGGGATCGAGCAGCGCCAGCGGCAACTCTTCCTGCCGCCAGGCGAGCCCTTTCCCAGAACACAGCCACATCATCGGCTCACGCAGCACGCCGACCTCGTCCGGCGCGGCCGCCTGGCGCATGACAATCGCCAGATCGAGGCTGCCGGCCTGCAGCGCCTGCGTCAGTTCGGCGGAGCGGCCAACCCGCAATTCGATCCTGACGCGCGGATGGCTGGTGGCGAAGGCACGCAGCAGATCCGGCAGGCCGCTGTCGGCGAAATCCTGCGTCGTGCCGATGGCGACACGCCCGGCTGCCCGCGCCCCCTTCAGCGCCAGCCATGCCTCGCGGTGCGCGGCAAGAATGCGCCTGGCGTGGCCGACGAGATCCTCCCCGGCCGGCGTCAGGCCGCGGCCCCTGCCCTGCGGCGCCAGCAGCGGCTCGCCGACGATCTCCTCCAGCCGCTGCATCTGGGTGGTCACCGCCGAAGGCGAACGGCCAACGCTGATAGCCGCCCGCGCCAGCGAACCGCTGTCGACGAAAGCGAGAAAGGTTTTGAGCAGATCTGGATCGAACATTTCCATAATTCGATAATATCGAATCTTCTGTTGAAAACAATTCGATTTTTTTGACTCAATGATGGTGGCATGGTCTGTCCAACGGCAATCAGACGCCGCTGGAAACCAAGGAGACGAAAAATGCCTATCATCAATATCAGCGTCACCGGCAAGCCGGACGCCGCCTTGTCCGCCAGCATCGCCAGGGAAATAACCGAGATCACCGCCACGCAATTGCGCAAGGATCCCACGATCACCGCCGTTGCCATGTCCTATGTCGATCCGCAGCACTGGTTCGCCGGCGGCAAGTCGCTGGCCGAGCATGGCACCAACACGTTCTGGCTGGATATCAAGGTGGTCGACGGCACCAACACCAAGCTCGAGCTGGACGCCTATCTCAAGGCCCTCTTCGATGCCTTCGGCCGCCTGTTGGGCAGTGTGCACGAGGAAAGCTATGCCTTCGTGCATGAAGTTCCGGCAGCCGCCTATGGCTATGGCGGCAAGACGCAGGAGTTCCGTTTCATCAGCGGGCGGTTGAAGGCAGCGTAAGGGTCGTTCTTTCTCCCTCCGGGGGAGAAGCAACACCGTCTCTTCCCACATTGACCTAGCGCCCACTTGCGCTACCCTCTGCGCCGAGGCGGCCGCGGAAGAGCCGCGATGACAAAAGTCGTTGGGAGAGAAGCGGCATGATCCTGACACTGGCGCTGCTTGCGGGTCTCGTTCTGGCCTGGCTGCTGATCGGCGTGGTGGAGAAATTCCGCCTCGACCTGCGTTTCAGCCAGGCGATGCTCTACGTGCCGTTCAAGCTCGCCTACCGGATCAACGACAGCCGCATCAGGATCGCGCGCAAGGCGCAGGCTCCCGTCATCTACGTCATCTCGCACCAGTCGCGCTTCGAACCAGCGCTGATGCTGTCGCTGCTGCCGGATGACACGCTGCACATTCTTGACGAGGTCTCGGCACGCTCGCCGTGGCTGGAACCCTGGCGTGAGCTTGGCCGAACGATCGCCTTCAATGCCGAACATCTTTTCGTCAGCCGCCGGCTGGTGCGTGTGCTGAAGGGCAAGGGCCGGCTCGCCGTCTATCTGCCGGACGCAGTCGAGCCTGACGTCAAGACGTTTCGGCTGTTTCGCGCCGTCACCCGCATTGCCATGCAGGCTGACGCCCGCATCGTGCCGATCTTTGTCGCCGGTGCCCGTAGCCTGCCTGTTTCCCTGACGCCGGCGGCCAAGGCCCCGCGGCACTGGTTTCCGCGGCTCTCGATCAGCGTACTGGAGCCGATGACCATCGCCGAACTGGTGGCACGCAATCCGGACCAGGCCTCGAACACCAATTCGCTGTTCGACCGCGTCGCCGAGGCCCGGCTTTTCGGCAACCACCTCGACCGCGGCCTGTTCCTGGCCATGCGCGATGCGGCAGCCAGGGTCGGCGCCTCGCATCCGATCATCGAGGACGTCATCTCGGGCGCACTGAGCTACCGCAAGATGTTCATCGGTGCCCGCGTGTTGGGCAGGCGCTTCGAGGCGGTGACGGCGCCAGGCGAAGCGGTGGGGATAATGCTGCCCAACGCCAATGGCGTCGTGCTGTCATTCGTCGGACTTCTGTCAGCGGGCCGGGTGGCGGCGATGATCAACTACACGGCCGGGCCGGCGAGCGTCACCGCCGCCGTGCGCACGGCCGTCATCCGCACCGTCATCTCATCGCGGGCCTTCGTCGAGAAGGCCGATCTCGCCGATATCGTCGCCGCGGTCGAAAAGGGCGGTGCCAGGCTGCTGTGGCTGGAAGATGTTCGGACCAGCGTCACCGCGCTGGACAAGCTTGCCGCCGCCTTGCTGTGGCGTTTGCCGCTGCAGCGCCAGGATGCGGCCAAGCCGGGCGTGATCCTGTTCACCTCCGGCTCCGAGGGCACGCCGAAGGCGGTTGTCCTGTCGCAAAAGAACCTTCTCGCCAATGCCATGCAGGCCGAGGCGCGCATCACCATCTCGCCGGCCGACATCCTGCTCAACGTGCTGCCGGTGTTCCATTCCTTCGGCCTGACGGGCGGCACCATCCTGCCGCTGGTCACCGGGGTAAAGCTGTTCCTCTATCCCTCGCCGCTCCATTACAAGATCATCCCGGAGATCGCCCGCAAGGTGAAGCCAACGATCATGTTCGGCACCGACACCTTCCTCGCCAGCTATGCGCGCACCGCCAAGGACGGCGACTTCTCCAGCCTGCGCTTCGTCGTTGCCGGCGCCGAGGCTGTGAAGCCGGAAACCCGCCGCGTCTACCGCGAGCGCTTCCAGGCCGAGATCATCGAAGGGTTTGGGCTGACCGAGGCCGCGCCGGTGGTTGCCGTCAACACCGCCCTCCATGGGCGCGACGGTACGGTCGGGCGGCTGCTGCCGGCCATGCGCATGAAGCTGGAGCCGGTCGAGGGCATATCGGATGCCGGCCAGTTGTGGCTCGACGGACCGAATCTGATGATGGGTTACATGACATCAGACCGCCCCGGAGAGTTGCAGCCGCTGAGCGGCTGGCACGACACCGGCGACATCGTCGCCGTCGACCGCGAAGGCTTCATCACCATTCGCGGCCGCGCCAAGCGCTTCGCCAAGATCGCCGGCGAGATGGTGTCGCTGGGCGCGGTCGAGATGCTGGTGCAGTCGCTGTGGCCGGAAGAACGCCATGCGGCGGTGGCGGTGCCCGACAAGAGACGCGGCGAACGCATCGTGCTGGTCACCACCGCCGACGATGCCAATCCTGAAGAGCTGCGCCAGTTCGGCAAGAAGGCCGGGGCCGCCGAACTGATGGTGCCGAACGACATCGTCAAGGTGGAGGAAATCCCGGTGCTCGGTTCCGGCAAGACCGATTATGTCTCGACCAGAAAGCTGGCGATCGACAGGCTGGGGCGGGGCATCGCGGCGTAACGCCGCCAGATCCAACCAATCGTTTCACCTCAGGCAAGCCGGGATGATCGGCGAGATCCGGTAGGATTCACGCTTCTTCCATGCCTCGACACCCCTGAAGATGGCCCCTCGCCAAAGAATCGCCAAAGTGGTGAGTGACCATTCACTCTCCATCGGAGCAAGATTTCCAACCTGGAGGAAAGCTGCACATGGCAAAAATCCTTGTCACGGGAGGGACCGGACATCTCGGTCGCGATCTTGTGCCGGCGCTGTCCCAGGCCGGTCACGTCGTCAGATTGCTCGCCAGGAAGCCGATGAATGATCCCTCCCTGCAATGGGCCTTGGGCGACTTGGCAACCGGCGAAGGCATCGATGACGCGCTTGGCGGCATCGACACCGTGATCCATGCCGCGACCCTCTCGCCCATCGCCAGGCGCGGCATGAGGCCGATTGACTTCTTCTTCAGCCCGACAAGCGTCGATGTCGAAGGCACGCGGCGCTTGCTTGCAGCATCGCGTCGCGCCGGTATCGGCCACTTCATCTTCGTGTCGATCGTCGGCCTCGAATTCAGCAGCCTGCCCTATGCCCGAGCAAAGTTGGCGGGCGAACAGCTTGTGCGGGAGTGCCCGCTTGCGTGGTCAGTCATTCGCGCAACGCCATTCTACTACCTCTTGGAGCAGATGCTGGGTGGGCTGAAATGGCTGCCTGTCTGGCCGTTGCCAAATTCGCTCTCAAATCCCGTCGATACGCGAGATGTAGCCCGCTATCTGGCGGAGGCGGTGAATGACGGGAAGCGCGGGGTACGCCCTGCGATCGGCGGCCCGGATCTGATGCCCTTCTCGAGTTTCGCACGGCAATACTGCGATGCGCTCGGGCTCAGGCGGCTCGTCCTGCCACTGCCGGTCAGCCGCAAGATGAGCTTCAAAATGGGTTTGGTCGAAACCAATGAGCGGCTTGGTCAAAGGAACTGGAGGGCGTGGCTTTGCGAACGACACAAGCACGTGGCAGTCGATTCGCATCGCCAGGCCGCCGGCTAGCGCCGTTTGTGATTGTGCGCGTGGTGTTATTGTCCTCTGAGAATCCCCTACCTAGTCATGGAGCTGGGATCCGCTATGAAACCGCCATCAACTGGACGGGAACGCATTCTGCGTGAAGCCATCCGACTGTTTGCCGAGCGAGGCTACGACCGGACGAGCGTTCCCGACATTCAGGAGGCGGCAGGCCTGTCGCGCGGCTCCGGCGCACTCTATAAGCACTTCCCTTCAAAAGAGGACCTGCTTGCCACCGCGATCGATCAGTTTGTCGATACGGCACGGGAAGGCCGTGCCGAACTTGGCGAGACAACGCTTTCCATCGACGAAAGTTCGCGGCGCCTTGTGGAGCGCATGCTTGAAAAGCTCGGCGCCAACCGCGACGTGCTTCGGATCTTGTGGCGCGACCTGGAGCATTTCCCCGCGCTGAAAGCCTCCGCACGTGGCGAGATCATGCAAAGCACTTATCTTGCCGTCGCGGAATGGCTGCGGGAGCGCCAGCGTCAGGGCGAATTGCGCCCGCACGACAGCGAGGCGATCGCCGCCGTGATCGTCGGCAGCGTCGCCATGTTCCGGGTCTTCGAAGCGATCTGGGGTGAACGTGCAATCGAGATCAGCGATGAACGCTTTGCCTCCGCCTGGGGCGATCTGTTGCTTGGCGGCTTGCGACCTAGACCAGTCTAGCGATCAGCCTATGTCCGAAGGCGGTACCTTCTCGCCTTCGAGCTTGGCGCGCTTGGAATAGGCGCGCACGGAAAACGGCAGGAAGATCAGATAACCCGCGACCGATGCCGTCAGCGTGTACCAGGGATAGGTCATCAGCAAAAGGATGTAGAGCACCACGGCCAGAATGACCGGCAGCACCCTGTCGCCCGGGATCTTGATGCTCTTGCCGGAATAGACCGGCAGCCGGCTGACCAGAAGGAAGGCGACAAGGATGGTGAAGCCGGTGGCGACGAAGGCGGCTGGGCGGCTTGGCTCCAGCCCGAGCCTCAGGAAGAACAGATAGAGCGGCAGCATCACCAGCACCGCGCCCGCCGGCGCCGGCACGCCGACGAAATATTCCGACTGCCACAGGGGCCGCTCGGCCTTCTCGTCGTCGAGCACGTTGAAGCGGGCGAGCCTGAGCCCGCAGGCGATGGCGAACAGAAGGGCGGCTATCCAACCCGGCGAGCCGGCGCGATCGAGCAGGAAGGCATACAGCACCAGAGCCGGCGCGACACCGAAATTGACGATGTCGGCGAGCGAATCCATCTGCGCGCCGAATTTCGAAGTCGCCTTCAGCATGCGTGCGAGCCGGCCGTCGATGCCATCGAGAAAGGCAGCCAGCAGCACCATCACCACCGCTGTCTCGAAGCGGTCTTCGAAGGCAAAGCGGATGCCGGACAGGCCGGCGCAGATGGCAAGCACGGTGACCAGATTGGGCAGCACCATGCGCATCGGGATCTCGCGGATGCGCGGACCGCCGCTGGCATGGGCCTCGAACTTCTTGAACGGCGCGCCCAAGGCTCAGGAAATCCTGACGAGCGGGGTGCCGGCGACACCGCCGAATTCGGCGAGCACGGTTTCACCGCCGACCGCCGTCTGGCCAACGGCGACACGCGGCGTCGCGGCCAAAGGCAGGAAGACGTCGACGCGCGAACCGAAGCGGATCAGGCCGAAACGCTCGCCGGTGCCGATCGAGCCTCCGGCCTCGGCCCAGCAGACGATGCGGCGCGCCACCAGGCCGGCGATCTGGACGGCGGCCACCGTGCCGTTGGGGCTCTCGATGACCAGGCCGTTGCGCTCGTTCTCGGTGCTGGCCTTGTCGAGTTCGGCGTTGAGGAATTTTCCGGGCCGATGCTCGATCTTGGTTATGCGGCCGCGCACGGGCGCGCGGTTCACGTGGCAGGAAAAGACGTTCATGAACACCGAGATGCGGGTCATCTCGACATTGCCGAGGCCAAGCTCGCGCGGCGGCACGGCCGGGCCGACCGCAGAAATGATGCCGTCGGCGGGGCTGACGACCAGGCGGTCGTCGACCGGCGTGACGCGCTCGGGATCGCGGAAGAAATAGACGCACCAGGCGGTCAGGATCAGGCCGATCCAGAACAGTATCGAGGAGAAATAGCCAAGGAAAAGTGTGCCCGCGCCAAAGGCCGCGATGAAGGGGTAGCCTTCACGATGGATCGGTACGAACGCGTTCTTGACCGTGTCGACAAGGCTCATGGGGTGAGGGCGGTCCCTGTTTCAGGTCCGGCCTCAATAGCCGAAACACCCCCTGCCCGCAACGCGACAATCGGCGACCCCACATTGGCTGCGGCTGGCGGGCGCGACGACGGGGCTACAGCACGTGCGATATTGGCGGCACGGTCAAGACCCGCGGGTCGATACCGACGACAACCGACAAGCCGCCGTCATGCGGTGCCAACGCCCTACCGGCAATGTTCCCTGAACGGAATAACAAGGCGGCTGTCGGAAAGAAGGCCCCTCGCCCGTCCTTGGGTGAGACAGCGTCCTTCCAAAGCCTTTTCAGCCATGATGACGCGCAACAAGGAGGTCCGTAATGCAGATACAATCGGCCGCACCGGCGCGTCTCGTCACCGCCGGCCTTGCCTTCGGCGAATCCCCACGCTGGCATGACGGACGCCTTTGGGTCTGCAACTGGGGTGCCGGCGAGATCATCGCGATGGATGCGCACGGCAATCGCGAAATCATGCTCACCGTGCCGGCCGTCCTGCCCTATTCAATCGACTGGCTGCCGGATGGACGCCTGCTTGTCGTCTCAGGCCGCGAAGGCTTGCTGTTGCGGCAGGAGGCTGATGGCAGGCTCGTCACCCATGCCGATCTGCGCGGTCTGTCGAAAAGCCCGTGGAACGAGATCGTCGTCGACGGGCGCGGCAACATCTATGTCAATGGCGGCGGCCCCGCGCCGGCTGCCGGTGAGCATTTCGGCCCAGGCACCATCGTGCTAATCACGCCGGATGGCGCGCTCCGCCAAGTGGCTGACGACATCGCCTTCGCCAACGGCATGGCGGTGACCCCGGACAACAAGACCCTGATCCTTGCCGAATCCCATGGCAACCGGCTGACCGCCTTCGACATCGCCGCCGACGGCGGCCTGTCCAACCGGCGCGTCTGGGCCGACCTCGACGGTTATCCCGACGGTATCTGCCTCGATGCCGAAGGCGCGATCTGGTACGCGGATGTCCCCAACAAGCACTGCGTGCGGATGCGCGAGGGCGGCGAGGTGCTGCAGACCGTCACCGTCGATCGCGGCTGCTTCGCCTGCATGCTGGGCGGTGCGGACAGGAGGATGCTGTTCATCGTCGCTGCCGAGTGGCGCGGCTTCGAGCACATGGTCAGCGACGCACGCACCGGCCAGGTGCTCAGCGTGGAAGCGCCGGCACCCGGCGTCGGCTGGCCGTAAGCCTGGAGCAGTTCACGTTGCTCTATGCCTCGGGAATCCGCTGATAGTTGGCAATGTCGGCGCGCACCCCAAGCCGGGCGATCGTCTCCTGCGGATTGAAGGCGATGCGCTCGTGCGCGGCCTTGACGATCGGAACGACCTTGTCGACGGCGGCCTGGCTCTCCCATTCGACGATCGTCACCAGGTTGAATTCGCCCGGCCCTGAAAATTGTTCGAGCAGGAAATCCTGCACGAAACCCTGCTGCTGGCGCAGCAATTCGTGCGTCGTCCTGACCTTGACGAGGATCTCCTCGCGGGCGGCGGCCGGCACGACGAACTTGTCCACCCTGAACACGCTGCCGCCGTTAACGTTCTGATTTATGTCGTTCATTTCGATTGTTCCGTTCCTGGATGATGGTGTTTTCGGGGCTCCAGGAGCGGCGTACAATCTCAACTTAAGTTGAGGTCAAGCGGAAAAATCAATTTACCTCCGACGTCCGCCGGCGAACGATGACGCCGAACTCGTCGCCCTCGCGGGCAAGGCGCAGGCGCTCCTCGGCTTCGGTCGCCTCGCGCTGGCGGTCCCACATCGAGGCATAGAGGCCGTGCTTGCGCATCAGCTCGACATGGGTGCCGCGTTCGGCGATCTGGCCGTCCTTGAGCACGATGATCTCATCGGCGGAAATCACCGTCGACAGACGGTGGGCAATCACAATGGTGGTGCGGCCCTTGCTGACGAGATCGAGCGCGGCCTGGATCTCCTGTTCGGTGTGGCTGTCCAGCGCCGAAGTCGCTTCGTCGAGCATCAGGATCGGCGGCGCCTTCAGGATGGTGCGGGCAATCGCGACGCGCTGCTTTTCGCCGCCGGAAAGCTTCAGCCCGCGCTCGCCAACCATCGACTTGTAGCCGTCTGGCAGCTTTTCGATGAACGGCCCGATCTGGGCGAGTTCGGCGGCCCTGCGGACTTCCTCCTCGCTCGCGCCGACGCGGCCGTAGCGGATGTTGTAGGCGATGGTGTCGTTGAACAGCACCGTGTCCTGCGGCACCATGCCGAGCATCGCGCGCAGGCTGTCCTGGGTGACATCCCGGATGTCCTGGCCGTCGATCAGCACCTGGCCGGCCTGCACGTCATAGAAGCGGAACAGCAGCCGCGAGATGGTCGACTTGCCGGCGCCCGACGGCCCGACAATGGCGACCGTCTTGCCGGCCGGCACGTCGAAGGAAACACCCTTCAGTATCTTGCGATTGGGATCATAGGAGAAATGCACGTCGCGGAACTCGACCTTGCCCGCGCCGACGGTGAGCGGCTTGGCGTCCGGCTTGTCGACAATCTCCTGCGGCACGTCGAGCAGGTCGAACATGTGCTCAATATCGGTAAGGCCCTGGCGAATTTCACGGTAGATGAAGCCGATGAAGTTGAGCGGCACGGAAAGCTGCACCAGCATGGCGTTGATGAAGACGAAATCGCCGACGGTCTGCGTGTGGGCCTGCACCTCCAGCGCCGACATGCACATGACGACGACCGTGCCGAGGCCGAAGATGACGCCCTGGCCAAAATTCAGCCAGCCGAGCGAGGTCCAGGTCTTGGTGGCGGCGACCTCGTAGCGCGCCATCGAACGGTCGAAGCGGTCGGCTTCCATGCGCTCATTGGTGAAGTATTTGACCGTCTCGAAATTGAGCAGCGAGTCGATCGCCTTGGTGTTGGCGTCGGTGTCGCTGTCGTTCATGTCGCGACGGATCGAGATGCGCCAGTCGCTCGCCTTGACTGTGAACCAGACATAGAGCCAGACGGTGATCGCCACCACGGCCACATATTTCCAGCCATAGGTAAAACCGAATATGCCGGCGGTCAGCGCGAATTCGAGGATGGTCGGCGCCGTGTTGAGCATGATGAAGCGCACGATCGTCTCGATACCCTTGGTGCCGCGCTCGATGATGCGCGACAGACCGCCGGTGCGGCGCTCCAGGTGGAAGCGCAGCGACAGCTGGTGCATGTGGACGAAGGTGCGGAACGCAAGCTGGCGCACGGCATGCTGGCCAACGCGGGCAAACAACGCGTCGCGCAACTGGTTGAAGCCGAGTTGAACCAGCCTCAGCACATTGTAGGCGACGACCAGCATCACCGGGGCGAGCATGAAAGACGGCAGCGGCGGCGGCGTCTTGAAGCCGCCAGCCAGCGCATCGGTTGCCCATTTGAAGAAATAGGGACCGGCCACCAGCGTTAGCTTGGCGACGACCAGCAGCAGCGTAGCCCAGGTGACACGCGCCCTGAGATCGGCGCGGTCGGCCGGCCACATATAGGGCCACAAATTGCGCAATGTCGTGAGCGTTGAGGTGTCGGCGGAGACGGTTTTTTCGACCACTTTTCTTGCCTTTTGGGTGAGAGGGTCAGCGGCCGGAGCAGCAGGAATTGACGAGGGCGTTCAGCGATGCCGATACATCGGCAAGGGCCACGCGATCAACGGCATAGCGCGAGCGCTGGCGGTCGGGCTCGAAGCGGACCAGACCGGCCTCGACCAGTATTTTCAGATGCTGCGACACGGTGGACTGCGCCAGATCGAAACGGTCGACGACCTCGCGACAGCAGCAGGAATTGCTGGCCGAGAGGTGCTTCAGTATCTCAATGCGCGCCGGATGCGACAACGCCGCAAATTGCGCCGCGACAGCGTGGCTATCCGAGCTGCGGTTGGGTGGAGCGCCGGCAGCGCGATCTGTTTCAAGGGCGGATTCGGTCATCGTTCATCGGCGATAGACGATGGACGGCACCGCCGCAAGCTACTCTTCCGGGCAGATCGAACGGCGGCAAAAGCGCAGAACCGGATTCATGCGACGCGCTTTAGGTCTTTGTTTCCATGCATGTCGTCCCCCCAAAAAAATCGAGGTCACTCTTGGGCAGCATGCATCAATGCTCCGAGATGGATTTCTCGATCCCTGGAATAGCGGCGATCTGTTCCGCCAGAAATTCGACCAGCAGGCGGACCCTTGCGACGCCTGCGCGCTCCGGGACAATCAACATGTTCAGCGGGACGGATGGCAGCGAATAATCCGCCAGTATCGTCTCGAGCAAGCCCGCCGCCAGGAGATCGTCCACAAGCCATCGATGCGCCGGCGCGATCCCGCGAGCGGCGATCATGGCCTGCCGCGCGGCAAGTCCATGATCGATCCGCAACCGCCCCGCGAAAGGCACTGTGTGGCGTTCGCCGCCGGCGCCCTGCAAAGCGAGCGTTTCGCTGCCCGCCACGTTCGACATCCGGATGCCCTCATGCCGGGACAGATCCGAAGGGACGACGGGCCGTCCCCGCGCCGCCAGATAATCCGGAGACGCCACGAGCAGACGCCGCGACTGGCCGAGGGCCCGCAGCTTCAACGAGCTGTCCGTGAGCGGCCCCAGCCGGACGGCGATATCGACACCCTCGCGGACGAGGTCCACCCGCTCATCCGTGAGGCTGAGGTCAATCCCGATGTCGGGATGACGGTCCTGAAAAGCGAAGATCAGGCGGCTGACGTGCAAGACACCGAAAGCTGCCGTGCAGCTTATCCGGATCGTGCCGGCGGGCGCGCCACGCGTGCCCCGGGCCTCATCGCTGGCCTGTTCGACGAGGCGCAGGATCTGAACGCTATTGGCATAATAGCGGCTGCCTTCGGCGGTCATCGTGACCCGCCGGGTCGTCCTGCTGAGCAAAGGCACGCCGACAGCTTCTTCCAGTTCCCGCACATGCCGCGTGATCGTTGACTGCCCGACACCAAATTCCCGCGCTACGGCCGACAGGCTGCCACGCTCGGCCACGCGAATGAAGGTACGCATGCGCTCGAATGTAATGTCTGACTTATCCATTATCCGGCACAATATTATGCATTACCTGCATATAGTGGATTGAACGGCCATTGGCTACCTTGCCGTCAGTTTCCTCAATAGTGGATCTGACCCATGAAAGTTCTGCTCGTCTTCGCTCACCCTGAATCACGCTCGCTGAGCGGCGCCCTTCGTGACGTCGCCACAAGGGAACTCGAGGCTCAGGGGCATGAGGTGCGCGTATCGGACCTGTACGCCGATGGCTGGAAATCCGAGGTCGATCGCGCCGACTTCCCGTCGCTTGAACCCGATGCGCGGCTCATCCCGGTCGCGGCTTCCAAGAAGAGTTTCGAGGCCAACACGCTAACCGCGGATGTAAAGGCCGAGATCGAGAAGCTGCTGTGGGCCGACACCTTGATCCTGCAGTTCCCGCTTTGGTGGTTCGCCATGCCGGCAATCCTCAAGGGCTGGGTCGACCGTGTGTTCGCCTACGGATTCGCCTATGGCGTTGGTGAGCATAGTGATCGGCGCTGGGGCGATCGCTATGGCGAGGGCACCCTTGTCGGGAAACGCGCTATGTTGATCGTGACAGCCGGGGGCTGGGAGGAACACTACACGCCACGCGGGATCAACGGCCCCATCGACGACCTGCTGTTCCCGATCAATCACGGGATCCTCTATTACCCCGGATACGACGTGCTTCCGCCGTTCGTGGTCTACAAAGTCGATCGTCTCGACGAGACCGGCTTCCAACCCGTGGCTGAACAGCTGCGTGAGAGGATGCGGACGCTGCCGACGACGACACCCATCCCATACCGTCGGCAAAATGGCGGAGATTATCTCATTCCGAGCATGAGTCTCCGCCCTGAGCTGGGCGATCCCGGGGCAAACGGTTTCGCCCTTCACTCCAACCAAGCAGGCGATGCCAGCCGATCGATGTAGGCTTCTACTGCGCCTTGGTCGGCGCCGTCGTCGCCTGCTCGCCCATTGCCTTGAGGTCGGCGGCTTCGCCTTCCTTGGACTTTTCCGGGACCTTGAACACCTGGCCGGGCCAGATGTGGTTGGGATCTCTGATCTGGTCCTGGTTGGCGAGGTAGATGGTGGAATAGCGCACGCCGTGGCCGTAGACGCGTCGCGAAATCCGCCACAGCGTGTCGTTGCGGCGGATGATCACGGCGCCGTCGGCATGTTCGAGCTTGGGCGCCACGGCCTCCGGCACGTCGCTTGGCGGCGTGGTGGCAGCGACAACGGCCGGAGCCTCCGCAGCCGGCGCTGCCGGTGCGGCAGGAGCCGGAGCGGCGGGTGCTTCGGCGGCTGCCGATGCGGCAGGCTTGGTCTCAGCTGGCTTGGCATCCGCCGGCTTGGTCCCGGCAGGCGCCACGGCGGCAACCGCTTCGCCCGGCTCGCGCTCGAACGGCACCGCGGCGCGGGCCACGACCTTCACGCCGTCGGCATCGAGGCCGTCGACATGGATGGTGTAGCTGCCGACCGGAATGTCGCGCGTCGCTTCGACAAGGAAATGACCGTCCGGCGATGTCAGCGCGTCACCGAGCAGGATGTCGTTGGCGTAGGCGCGCACCTTGCGGCCTGGGTCGGCGAGGCCGGCGACGAAGATCTTGTTGCCGTCGATCTCGACCGCCTCGACGACGATCTTGGGTTCGGCCACGGCGGCTGGCGGTGTTGCCGGCGCGGCACCGGCGACGGCCGGGGCCGGTGCGGCGGGCGCCGGAGCAGCAGTTGCGGGCGCTTGAGCGGCCGGCGCCGGAGCAGCAGGCTGGTCGCCGGTGGCAGGTGCTGCCGGTTTGGTCCCTGGCGCCGGGACCGTCAGCAGTTCGGCCGGCTTGCCCGGCTCTTCGACCATGGCCAGCACCTGGCCGGCGGCTTCCTTGGGAACCGAAACGACAGCGGTCTGCACCGAGACGGTCACGACGGTGCCGACGGTCGAATGCAAGGCAATCGTATAGTCACCAGGCTTCAGCGGGTCATCGAGCACGATGACAAAGGCGCCATCGGGACCTGCCACGGTAGAGCCAAGCACCGTCGTGCCGCTCAGGATCTCGACCTTTGAATTGGGCGCTGCGTTGCCGGCAATGACGATCGAGCCATTGCCCTCGACGCGCACGACATCGAAAGTCGGCGAGATCGGGCCGGCTGCCACGGGTGCGGCCGGTGCAGGCGCTGCCGGAGCCGTAGCCTCTGTCGCGGGTGCGGCTGGAGCAGTCGCCTGTGGTGCTGCGGCGGGAGCAGCCGGCACCGCCGGCGCCGGCAGTCGCCCTTCCGTGCCGGGATCAGCGGGTTTCGGCGCCTCGGGCGGCGCCAAGGCCGCGACCTTCGCCGGCGGCGTTGGATGAAGATACGGGTCGAGTGCGCCCGATACATAGGCGGTTCCCGCGGCCGCGACGGTCCCACCCGCCGCGAACAGGAATGCCTTCAGTGGATTAATTGCCATATTTCCCTACCCCTTAGCCACCTAATGCCGGTCTAGCGTGTTTTGCCAATGCCGACAAGAAAAACGGGCCGTCAAGAAAAACCTCGGCTTGTCAACCCTTGGGGCTTGACCACGCATTCAGACCCAATCACCAATCATCCGCATGAACACGATTCGATCCGTCTGCGTCTATTGCGGCTCGTCTCCCGGCCGCGATGAAATCTATGCCAAGGCCGGGCACCTGCTTGGACGCTCGATTGCCAAAGCGGGCCTGCGGCTGGTCTATGGCGGCGGCACCAAAGGCATTATGGGCGCCGTCGCCGAAGGCGCGCTCAAGGCCGGCGGCAAGGTGACCGGCATCATTCCCCGCTTCCTGATCAACAGGGAAGCAACCGAAACCGCGCTAGACCGGCTCGACGAGTTGCTGATCACCGACAACATGCACGAGCGCAAGCACAAGATGTTCGAGAAATCCGACGCCTTTGTGGCGCTGCCGGGCGGCATCGGCACAGTCGAGGAAATCGTCGAGATCATGACCTGGGCGCAACTCGGCCATCACCGCAAGCCGATCGTCTTCGGCAATATCAACGGATTCTGGGACCCGATGACGGCGTTGCTTGAACACATGACGGCAGAGGGCTTCATCCACACCGCGCAACGGGTCAAGCCGCTGGTCGTCAACGACCCGGAGGCCATCGTCCCCGCCATCATGGTGGCAGGCTCCTCCGTCGACGCCCCGACCGAGGGCGTGCAGTCGGTGATCGACAAGATGTAGGGAATAGGCAGTGGGAAATTGGGCCTGCCTACCGCCTACTGCCTACTGCCTTCCGCAAATCCCCAATCGCCGCGCGCTCGTCCTGCCGGCGCCAGGCGAGATAAATCGCCACGCTGCGCTTGAACCAGGGCAGGTCGCGGAAGACTATTCCCGGCGGCGCGGCGCTTCGCAGGCTTTCCTGCACCGTCGCCAGGCCCAGCCCGGCGCTGACCAAGCCGAGTGAGGTCAAGGGATCGGCGGTCTCATAGGCGATGTCGGGTACGAAGCCAGCCTCGATGCAAGCGGCCAGGAACTGACCGCGGTTGGTGTCGGCGGGCTGGCGCACCACGGTGATCCACGGGCGGCCGTCGAGATGATGCGGGCCGATGTCGGCGACAGCCGTAAGCGCATCGCCATCGGGTATCGCCAGCACCAGCGGCTCGCGGCGGACCAGCATCGAGGCAATTTCGGGATAGTCGGCCGACGGCGGCGAATAGACCAGGCCGAGATCGAGCGTACGCTGGCGCAGACCTTCCAACTGCGCGGCAGAGCGCAGGCTCATCAGGCTGAGATGCAATTGCGGTCGCTCGCGGCGGAATTGCCTGAGCATGCCGGCGACCAGGCCTGCATGCACGGCGCCCTCGACATAGCCGATGGCGAGACGGCCGACCGCGCCGCTGGCGAGGCTGCGGCCGAACTCCTCCACGCGCCGCGCATTGGCAATCAGAGCGCGGGCCTCGGTCAGGAAGGCGCGGCCCTCCGCATTGAGATGAACCCGCTGCTTTGCCCGTTCGAACAGAGTGACGCCCAGTTGCTCCTCGAGCTGAATGATCTGCCTGCTGAGTGGCGATTGCGAGATGTGCAGGATTTCGGCGGCGCGACCGACATTGCCGGTTTCGGCGACGGTGATGAAGTAGCGGAGCTGGCGCAGGTCGAACACTTTTTCTCCGAGCTTTACGACCTCAAAGGTCTCAACTTTATCCTAATCAGTCTTGGACAGTCTGACTACTCAAAAGGGATAGTCGGTCATCCAACCAAAGGAGACCGACATGCAGTTCTTTGCCCTTCTCGCCCGTAACACCGCAAAGTTTGGCGACGCCGACTTTGCACCGCTTCTGCCCGGCGAGGCAGAGCAGCGCCGCACGCTCTATGCCGAAGGCGCGGTGCGCCAGGTCTGGAACCGTGGCGACATCCCCGGCAGCGGCATGATGTTCGAGGCGGCCGACGGCGCCGAAGTGCGCGGCCACCTCGCAACCTTGCCGCTGATCAAGGCCGGCATGATGGAGATCGCCGCCATCGTGCCGCTTAACCCCTACCCCGGGTTTGGGCCGAAGCGCTGAGTTACCCGATCGCGATGCGGTGGCGGTGAAGGCGCCGTCACCGCGCTCCTGCTCGACACACCGAGATCGGCAGATGTCAAGAAACTGTCACACGAAACCGGCTTCCCGCATGCTAAGACCTCGCAGTGAGCCGCTTGCGCGGTTCGTTGCTTGGACCATCTGGAGAAGCGACAGTGAACATCGCCCTCCCCGCCGAAGGCACCGATCTTTCACCCTATTTGCCTGATGAACACGGGTTGTTCTTCATCTACCATTTCACCGCTGAAGGCGTGCGCACCAAGGATCCGGCGCAAGCCCACTGGACCTGGCGCAGCTACCAGATCACCGACCTCCACGCACGCCAGGAAATCGGCGCCGAGTTGGCCCTGCCGGCCCCGGCGCGCGACGCATTCCTCGCCCCCAGCCATGGCTGCCACATCGATTATGAGGATGGCTGGCTCTATGGCGATCTGCCGGACCTCAAGCATGACTTCTCGGAGGCGCGCGGGCTCGTCCATTTCCGCTTCGCCTTCAACGACACGATGTTGATCGGCGCCCGCAAGCAGCCGCTGGAGTCGGTCGACGCCGTCCGCAAGGCGGTGGAGAACGGATCGCGGAAATTCCGCTCGCCATCGGACCTGATCGAGGCGGTCATGGGCCAGTCGCTCGACGGCATGTCGGGCGAGCTCGGCAAGCTTGGCGATGCGCTCGACGGCATAGAGGATCGCGTCGTGCGCGATGCATGGCACAATGAACGCCAGGCGCTGGTCGAGGCGCGCCGGCAACTGGTGGTGATCCACCGCCAGATGGCGACGCTCACCAACCTGTTCCGGCATCTCGACCATTCGCATCGCGACGAGCTGCCTGATCTGATCAATGATATGGCGGCCAGACTCTCGCACCGGGCCCTCACCCTCTATAATGACGGCGAGCAGTTGCAGGCACGCACAAGGTTGTTGCAGGACGAGCTGATGGCGAAACTGACCATGCAGTCGAACCAGCTTCTCTACATTCTCTCCGTCATGACGGCGGTGCTGTTGCCGATGACCATCATCTCAGGCCTGTTCGGCATGAATGTCGGCGGTTTGCCCCTGGTCGACACGCCGATGGGCTTCTGGGTGGTGACGGCGGTTTCGCTGCTGATCGCCGGCGTGACGTACCTGTTCGTCAGACGGCTCGGACAGATGTAGCCGCCGCCCGTCGCGCCGTGACCAGCATCGACCAGGAATACATCGCCAGCGCCGTCCAGATCAGGGCAAAGGCAATGGCTTGTGCCGTGCCGAACGGCTCGTCGAAGATCAGAACCGCGATCAGGAAAACCATGGTCGGCGCGATGTATTGCATGATGCCGATGGTCGAGAGGCGCAAAAGCTTGGCGCCGAACGCAAACAAAAGCAGCGGCACCGACGTGACCGGACCGCAGCCCATCAGCAACGCCGTGTCGGTGCCGGTGCCCGACACGATGTGGTCCTGTCCCGTCGCGATCAGGTAGACGATATAGCCGAGAGCCGGCACGGACAGCAAAAGCACTTCGAGCAGAAAGCCCTGGCTTGGCCCGATCGGCAGCGTCTTGCGGAAGAAGCCGTAGGCGGCGAAGGAAAACGCCAGCGCCAGCGACACCCAGGGCAGCTTGCCGCCCTCGATTGTCAGCACCGTGACGGCGACCGTCGCCAGCACCACCGCCGCGATCTGCAGACGGTCGAGCCGCTCGCCAAGCAGCAGCGCACCGACGACGACGCTGACCAGCGGGTTGATGTAATAGCCAAGCGCGGTCTCGACGGTGCGGTCGACCGCGATCGCCCAGACATAGATGCCCCAGTTGACCGAAATCAACGCCGCCGTCAGCGCCGCCATGGCAATGGTGCGGGGCGACCGAATTGCCGCCTTGAAGTCCGCCGTACGGCCGGCCCAGACCAGGACCGCCGCGGCGATCGGCACGGACCAGACAATGCGGTGGGCGATCACCTCGGCAAGCGGCAGGTGCGCCACGGCCTTCATGTAGAAAGGTAGCATCCCCCACAAGAGATAGGCGCCCAGCGCCAGCAGGAAGCCGCGGCGGGCCTTTGATTCCGCGTCCAGGGTAATTGCTTCAGTGACCATGGCCCAACGCTATGGCCCAGTAACCTTGGCAAGACCATCGCAAAGTTCTGATGGATCAATGGACTTTCGCTGATGGTTCAACCTTATTCGGCGGCAACAAGCCCGGCCATCTCACGGTTCTTCATCAGCTTGTAGATGATCGAATCCATCAGTGCCTGGAACGAGGCGTCGATGATGTTTTCGGAAACCCCGACCGTCCACCAGCGCGCGCCGGTGCCGTCATGCGATTCGATCAGGACGCGGGTGATGGCCTCGGTGCCGCCATTGAGGATACGCACCTTGAAGTCGGCGAGCTCGAGATCGACGATCTCGCTCTGGTATTTGCCGAGATCCTTGCGCAGCGCGATGTCGAGCGCGTTGACCGGGCCGTGCCCTTCCGCCACCGACATTTTTTCCTCGCCGTCGACCAGCACTTTGACGATCGCTTCGGACACCGTCTTCAATTGGCCATTGGCGTCGAAGCGGCGCTCGACCATGCAGCGGAACGAGGTGACGTTGAAGAATTCCGGCAAGCCGTGCAGCATCTTGCGGGCGAGCAGCTCGAAGGACGCATCGGCGCCCTCATAGGCATAGCCCTCGGCCTCGCGCTCCTTGACGACCGCGATCAGCGCATCGAGCCGGTGATCGTCCCTGGGCACCTCGATGCCGCGCCGCTTCAGCTCGGCGAGGAAATTGGCCTTGCCGCCCTGATCCGAGACCATGACGCGACGGCGGTTGCCGACAGATTCCGGCGGCACATGCTCATAGGTCGCCGGCTCCTTGGCCAGTGCGGAGGCATGGATGCCGGCCTTGGTGGCGAAAGCCGAGGCGCCGACATAGGGCGCCTGCGCTTCCGGCGCGCGGTTCAGCAATTCATCGAATGCGCGCGACAGACGCGAAATGCCGGTCAGCGCCTCGGCCGAAATGCCGGTCTCGAAGCGATCCGCGAATGCCGGCTTCAGCGCCAGTGTCGGCACGATCGTGATCAGGTTGGCGTTGCCGCAGCGCTCGCCTATGCCGTTCAGCGTGCCCTGGATCTGGCGCACGCCGGCCTCGACCGCGGCCAGGGAATTCGCAACCCCCTGGCCCGTGTCGTCATGGGCGTGGATACCAAGATGATCGCCGGGAATGCCTGATGCAATGACCTTGGCGACGATGGTGCGCGCTTCCGATGGCTGCGTGCCGCCATTGGTGTCGCACAACACCACCCAGCGCGCGCCGGCGTCGTATGCCGTCCTGGCGCAGGCCAGCGCATAGTCCGGATTGGCCTTGAAGCCGTCGAAAAAGTGCTCGCAATCGACCATCGCCTCCTTGCCCGAGGTGACAGCGGTTTCGACCGAAGTCTTGATCGACTCCAGATTCTCTTCATTGGTGCAGCCGAGCGCGACGCGGACGTGATAGTCCCAGCTCTTGGCGACGAAGCAGATGGCGTCGGATTTCGACTGCACAAGCGCCGCAAGGCCGGGATCATTCGAGGCCGAGACCCCTGCCCGCTTGGTCATGCCGAAGGCGACGAATTTGGCGCGTGCCGTGCGTTTCTGCTGGAAGAACGCCGTGTCGGTCGGATTGGCGCCGGGATAGCCGCCCTCGACATAGTCCATGCCGAAATCGTCGAGCAGTTTTGCAATCGCGATCTTGTCCTCGACGGAAAAGTCGATGCCCGGCGTCTGCTGGCCATCGCGCAATGTGGTGTCGAAGAGATAGAGGCGTTCGCGGGTCATGGTCATTTGCCTGCAAATTTGTCCGTCGCACGGATCAGCCGGTCGAGGATGCCGGGCTCCGAATAAGCATGGCCGGCGCCCTCGATCAGATGGAAATCGGCTTTCGGCCAGGCCTTGTGCAGCGCCCAGGCATAACGTGCCGGACACGGCATGTCGTAGCGGCCATGGACGATGGTGCCGGGGATATCCTTGAGCTTCCAGGCATCGCGCAGAAGCTGCCCCTCGTCGAGCCAGCCGGCATGGACGAAATAATGGTTCTCGATGCGAGCGAAGGCGACGGCATAGTCGTCCTCGCCAAACTTGCCGCTGGTTTCCGGTTCCGGCAGCAGCGTGATGGTTTCGCCTTCCCACAGGCTCCACGCGCGGGCTGCTTCCAGCTGCGCCTTGCGGTCCGAGCCGACCAGGCGCTTGCGGTAGGCGGCCATCATGTCACCGCGCTCGGCCTCGGGGATCGGCGCCACGAAACGCTCCCACTTGTCGGGAAACATCTCGGAGACGCCGAACTGATAGTACCATTCGAGCTCGGCGCGGGTCAGCGTGTAGATGCCGCGCACAACCAGCTCGCTGACGCGATCGGGGTGCGTCTCGGCATAGGCGAGCGCCAGCGTCGAGCCCCAGGAGCCGCCGAACACCAGCCATGTGTCGAAGCCGGCCATTTCGCGCAGGCGCTCGATGTCGGCGACGAGATGCCAGGTCGTGTTGGCCTCCAGCGAGGCGTTCGGCGTCGATTTTCCGCAGCCGCGCTGATCGAACAGGATGACGTCGTAAAGTTTTGGGTCGAACAGCCGCCGGTGTTTGGGCGAGATTGTGCCGCCCGGCCCGCCATGCAGGAACACGGCCGGTTTGGCGCCCTTGGTGCCGGAACGCTCCCAGTAGACCTGATGGCCATCGCCGACATCGAGCATGCCGCTGTCGAACGGTTCGATCTCCGGGTAGAGGGTACGCAAGCTCATAGTTTCAGGCCCTGTTGCGGCCAGTTGGCCGTTTCGTGATCGGGGTGCTGGAAGGAGATGATCTGCTCCTGCCTTGCATAAAAGTCGGGATCGTCATGGACCGGCGCCTCGAAGATTTTTTCCACCCAGGGCAGCCTCGCCGCATAGTTGACCTGAATTTGCGGCGCCAGATCCGAGCGATCGTCGAAGGCGCCGATCGCGATCTCGAGCCCGCCGGGCTGGCGGTAGGTCAACGGTGTGCCGCAGCGGGCGCAAAAACCGCGATCGATGTTGACCGAAGATTGGAAATAGCTTGGTTCCTCACGCGTCCATTCGACACCGCCCCTGGGTGCCGTCACCAGCGCACCGAAGAACGAGCCGAACTGTTTCTGGCACATGCGGCAATGGCAGATGGACGAGCGCCCGAGCGCGCCCTTGATGCGGAAGCGCACGGCGCCGCACTGGCAACCGCCGGTTCGGACAGTTTCGATCATGGTCTTTCCTCCGGCGGCCATTGGTCGGTGTCGTGGTCGGGATGCTGGTAGGACACAAGCTCGGCGAGATAGGGAGCCGTACCCATGTCCGCCATCGTGTCCTCGCCCGACAGTTGCGGAATAGTGTCGACATAAGGCAGTTTTGCCTCCGTACCCCACTGGATGGTCGGTGCGATACCAGCCGGATCGTCGAAAGCGGCGATCGCCAGCGCCATGCCGTCGGGCGCCTCGAAGGTCAGCGGCGTGCCGCATTCGGCGCAGAAGCCGCGCCGGGCGGCATTGGAGGAACGGAAGCGCTTGGGCTCACCTCGTGTCCAGTCAACCCTGGCGCCGCGCACCGAGACCAACGGCAGGTAGAAATTGCCGCTCGCCTTCTGGCACATCCGGCAGTGGCAGATCGAGGCATCGCCAAGCGCGCCTTCGACGCGGAAGCGCACCGCCCCGCATTGGCAGCCGCCTGTGTAGACCGGCCGGTTGTCAAGGCTCATGGCTCACTCCGGATCATGGCAGACGGCCTCGACATTGTTGCCGTCGGGATCGAAGACGAACGCGCCATAATAGTTCGGATGATAGTGCGGGCGCAGGCCCGGCGCGCCATTGTCCTTGCCGCCGGCGGCAAGGGCCGCGGCATGGAAGGCATCGACCTCGGCGCGGCTGCGCGCGGTGAAAGCGACATGCTGATGGGCCTTTTGCCCCTGCTTGCCTTCCTGCAACCAGAACACCGGCCGATCACGGCCATAGCCTCCGACCTTTTCGCCGCCGGTGTATTCCAGCGGCACCATATAGAGCAGGGAAGCACCAAGCGGCGCCATCGCCTTGTCATAGAAAGCCTTCGAAGCGTCGAAATCTGCAACGTCGATGCCGAGATGGTCGATCATCTCTTTACCTCCCAAGTGGTGATGCGCTCGCCTGTGGCGGGATCCTTGCCGTCCTTCAACTGTACACCTTGCGCCAAAAGCTCGTCGCGGATGCGGTCGGCTTCGGCCCAGTTCTTGGCGGCGATGAGAGCGAGGCGATTGGCGATTGCCTTGGCGATCTTGTCTTGGTCGACCTTTGCCGAGGCAACATCGAAGCCGAGGAACAGCAGTGACGCCTTCAGCGCGGCGGCGGCTTCGTTGCCTTCCGCGGCCTCGCCAGCCAACTGCGTCAGGACCTGGAAGGCAGCATAGGTGGCGAGATCGTCCGACAAGGCATTGATGACCTCCACCGGCAACCGCCCTGCCGCAGGCGCCAGATCGGCGGCGCGTTTCCACTTGCGCAGCGTGTTCTCCGCCTCCTCCAGCTTGCGCACGGAAAAGTCGATCGGCTCGCGGTAGTGCGTCATCAGCATCGCCAGTCGCAGCACCTCGCCCGGCCAATTGCGGCCGCCGAAGGTCTCGGTCTCCAGAAGTTCGTGGATCGAGTAGAAATTGCCGAGGCTCTTCGACATCTTCTGCCCTTCGACCTGCAGGAAGCCGTTGTGCATCCAGACATTGGCCATGACTGATGTGCCGTGGGCGCAGCGCGACTGGGCGATCTCGTTCTCATGATGCGGGAAGATGAGATCGAGGCCGCCGCCATGGATGTCGAACACCTCGCCGAGATAGGCTGCCGACATCGCCGAGCATTCGATGTGCCAGCCCGGCCGGCCCCTGCCCCACGGGCTCTGCCAGCCCGGCTCTTCCGGCGATGACAGCTTCCACAGCACGAAATCGCCAGGGTTCTTCTTGTGCGCATCGACGGCGACGCGGGCGCCGGCCTGCTGTTCGTCGAGATTGCGCTTCGACAATTGGCCGTAGTCCGGCATCGACGCGGTGTCGAACAGAACTTCGCCCGCCGCGACATAGGCATGGCCGCGTTGGATCAGGCTTTGAATCAAGGTGATCATGTCGGCCTTGCCGTCGGCGCGGGGCTCGACGAATTCGGTAGCGCGCGGCTCGACCGTCGGCTCAAGGCAGCCGAGTGTGGCGACATCCCTGTGGAACTGGTCGGCGGTCTTTTCGGTCACCCGCCGGATCGCTTCGTTGAGCGACAGCTTTCCGGCCGATATCTCGCCACCGAAATCGCGCAGCGCACGCGCGTTGATCTTGTCGTCGACGTCGGTGATGTTGCGCACATAGGTGACATGCGCCTGCCCATAGAGATGGCGCAGCAGGCGAAACAGCACGTCGAAGACGATAACCGGCCTGGCATTGCCGATATGGGCGAAGTCGTAGACGGTCGGGCCGCAGACATACATGCGCACATTGAGCGCATCGATCGGAACGAAATCCTCTTTCGTGCGCGTCAGCGTGTTGTAGAGGCGCAGGCCCTGCGATGCGTCGGACATTCCATGCCTTCCCGGTTCAGAACTTTTTATCTGGATGGAGCCGGTCCCGCGCCGAGGCGCAAATCGGACTCCAGCCTGCTGGCCGGGGCGTTTGTCCACTCTGGGGAAAGATGAGGCGAAAACGTCCGGACCAGCGCGAGGCTAGCCAATAATGCAAATGCCACAAATGGCGAAAGACGTTTTCATGGGCGGCTTTATCGCCTTGGTCAGTGTTGCCGTCAAGTCGCTGCTGCCGAGAAAAACGCCGTAGAGATTGGCAAACGCGTCGCTCGATCACGCGGAATCAGGCAGTGAAACATTTTATTAAACATGTCGGCACAGTCATGAAACATTGGCCGGCTAGATCACCAAACGTCACGATTTGGTCGGATTCGACGGTCAAACGCGAACACGAAAACGTTACCTGGGAAGAGAAACATGCCTCGAAGCAAGCAGGAAGCCACCCGCGCCAAGCAACCGGCGCTGGCCAGCCACTATCGCGCCATCGGCCCGGCCGCGATCGTCGCCGCCCTTCTTCACACCGCGAAGAAAAAGAAGCCGGCGCCGAAGATCATATCGCCCCGCGCTGCCTGAAGCAGAGTGCGGCCGGCGCCAAAGGCGCCGGGCATGAGGCGTATAAGCCTCCAGACAGAAACTTCAGCTAGAACAACGTCATCTGACTGTCGTCCGCGTCGGGCTTCCGGCGTATGGTCTTCTCGGGCTCCGGCCCGACCTCGCCCCTCTGCTGAATCTCCGGGCCGGTGTTGGCGACCTTGTTGACGAGGTCGGAGACGGGGATAGCTTCGAAGAAATCCGGTTGCGCCGGCCGCAGCAGGTCGGCGACATCGCGCGGCTCCAACGTGCGGCAATCCAGCCAGCGGGCGAAATCCCCCGGATCGATGACCACAGGCATTCGATCGTGGATGTGGGCGATGGCGGCATTGGCGTTGACCGTCAGGATGGCGCCGGTGTCCATTTCCGAACCGCCGGGCTCGGCATAGGTCTCCATCAGGCCGGCAAAGGCGACCAGGCCGCCTTGCCTGGGCCGGATCCAGTAGGGTTGCCCCTTCTTGCCCCCGCTCTGCCGCCATTCGTAGAAGCCTGACGCCGGCACCAGCGTGCGGCGATGGCGCATGGCGGCCTTGAAGGAGGCCTTTTCGATTGCGCCTTCCGAGCGCGCGTTGAACAGCAGCGGAAACTCCCTTGTGTCCTTGACCCAGGTGGGAATGAGCCCCCAGCGCACTAGCATCGGTTGCCGATCGGGCAAATTGGAACCCGGTGCCCGCGGCGCAGCGGCGGTCGCCATCAGCACCGGTTGCGTCGGCGCGATGTTGTAGCGGGCCGGGAAATCCTCCAGCTCCGCCAGGCCGAGAAAGGCAGCGGTCTGATCCGGTGTGGCGGTCAAGGCGAAACGTCCGCACATGATCGATTGCTCCTGCCTTCGAATGGCGCCGCCGGAAAGTGACAATGGAACAGCCGCACTGCAACCGCTAAAGCTGTCCGGCGGCGGCCGTCCACAGCGGGCTGCGGCGGCCGAACGGTGGGAGCCATGAACGATACACGAAAGATACTGCCGGCGGTCTCGGTAGCCGTGGTGCGCGGCGACACCGTGCTGTTGGTCAAGCGGGCACGGCAACCTTCACAGGGTCTCTACGCCTTTCCTGGCGGCAAGGTCGAGGCCGGCGAGACGCTGGAGGATGCTGTCAGGCGCGAGCTGCTGGAAGAGACCGGCTTGCGTGCCACCGGTTTTCGCCCGCTTCGGGAAATCCATATCGACGGCAGGGACGATTCCCACCCTGTCGATTACCGCCTCACGGTCTTTGGTGCCGCCTATGCCGGCGGCGAGGCCGTGGCCAGCGACGATGCCGAGACAGCAGCCTTCTACACGCTCCGCGAGATGGCGGCGCTGCCGCTTGCCGGCTCGGTGTTCGCGGTGGCGGAGGATCTGCTTGGCCGACCAGCTGGTTCCCCCGAAAGCCGCTGAATTCCCCAACCGCCGCGCCGGAAACGCCTTGCAGGCGACAAATTGTTTGGCCACATAGACTTATGAGCCGCGCTCCTTTCCTTGTCGCTTTGTGCCTTGCCGTCAGTACGGCCGCGGCTGCGCGGCCGGCGTTCAGCGCCGAGTCACCGTTCGAGCCGGGACTGATGCGGCTGGCGGAGGTGCTGGGGTCGCTGCATTTCCTGCGCAATCTGTGCGGCGAGAAGGGCGACCAGTGGCGTGGCCAAATGGAAAAACTGCTCGAATCGGAAAATCCGGATCCGGAGCGTCGCGCCCGCTTCATCGCCAGCTTCAATCGCGGCTATCGTTCCTTCGGCGGCACCTATACGCAGTGCACGGCTTCAGCCACGGAAGCCATCAGCCGTTACATGAAGGAAGGCGAGACGCTGTCGCGCGACATCGCCTCGCGCTACGGCAATTAGGCAGCCATCAACAGATATCCGCGCTGTCGCTGGTCCTATCAGACAAATCCGGCTTGTAGCGATCTGTGTCTTGGTGCAATCCTGATGTTGCACTTCTGCAACAACGTTAATCAAACGTTACCGCAAGAATGCGAAATTAACTCAAACTGAAGGTTTTCACCCCGCAGGCCGGCCTAATCGGCTAAGTTTGATCCGGGTTGAAACGCAGCTTCGCCAAACACAGCCGTCTGCTGTAAAAGACGATCAAAAAAATGTCGTATTTACAGATACTTACTTAAGGCTGCGTGTAAACGGAACAGATCAAGCCTGATCCGCACTGAGGGATCGCAGCTTGAAAGGGTGGACATCGCTTATGGAACATGGTGTCAACGACATCGACGCGCTGGTCAGGGAAGAAAAGCGCCTGACGGCGGTGGAAAGCCACAGCGAAGCCTGGGCCGAGGGCCTTTCGGCCGGCATCGAGCCCGAGATCATTGCCGAGGCGGCGCTTGAGACCGCGTTTGGTGAAATGCTGCGCGCCAACGGCGAGACATCGGCCCTTGCCCTGCTCGACCGCATGCGTGAAAAGGTGATTGCTGGCGCCTTCGAACCCGAGCGGCTGCGGCACTGAACCGACATCCGGTTCTTTGACGATCGAGTGCCGTTTGGGCATCATGCCCGGGGCCAAGGAGATACGGGCAGTGAATTTTCCGATGTCAGGCCGGCCTAAGGGCTTGGTCCTCTACATCCGTCTCGCCGCGTGCTGTGCCGCGATTGCCTTTGTGACGTGCCTGGCAAGCAGCCCTGCTCATGCGCTGAGCGAGATCCAACGCGAAGAGCTTCCCTCGCCTGTCACACCGTCAGCGGATGACGACGTTTCGTCGCCCGGCGGCGCGATTCCCATGCCCGACCCGGTGGGAACGCCGCCTTCGACCGGCCAGCAGCCGGCCGCTCCGGACGCGGCGGAGCCCGACAGTCCAGCGGATGGCGGCACCAACAGGCCGCGTGTCGATCCCGAAGCACCCTTGCCCGAGGTCGTCTACGACCTTAGCAAGCTGCCCGAGCCCGTGCGGCGCATGCATGATCTGATCATCGAGGCCTGCAAGAGCGGCGACATTGAAAAGCTGCGGCCCCTGATCGGCAAGGGCGACAGTATGACCCAGCTGTCGCTGGCTGACATCGACGGCGACGCCATCGCCTTCCTCAAGGGCCTGTCCGGCGACCCTGACGGCCAGGAGATCCTGGCCATACTGGAGGAAGTGCTCAGCGCCGGCTATGTCCATGTCGACGCCGGAACAGCGCAGGAACTCTATGTCTGGCCGTATTTCTTCGCGCTGCCGCTGGACAAGCTCGACGCCAAGCAGCGGGTCGAACTGTTCAAGATCGTCACCGCCGGCGATTTCGACGACATGAAGCAGTTCGGCGCCTATATTTTCTATCGCGTCGGCATCACGCCTGCGGGCCAGTGGACATTTTTCGTCGCCGGAGACTAAGGGCTTGCCCCTGATCAAAGGGGAAAGGAAGCTCAGACGACAAGGGCCTCGGAAAACTCCACCGCCGTGCCCTGCCCGGGCGTCACGATTTCGCCTTCCCACATGACGCGGCGGCCGCGAATGACGGTGCCGACCGGCCAGCCGGTGACTTCCTTGCCGTCATAAGGCGTCCAGCCCGCCTTCGAACCGGCCTGAGCATTGGTGATGGTCTCGCGCCGCTTCATATCGACAACCGTGAAGTCGGCGTCGTAGCCGGCCGCTATGCGGCCTTTTCTGGCCATGCCGAAAATGCGCTGCGGGCCGTGGCTGGAGAGATCGACGAAGCGCTGCAAGGTCAGCCGGCCTGCGTTGACGTGGTCGAGCATGATCGGCACCAGCGTCTGCACACCGGTCATGCCCGAGGGCGAGGCCGGATAGGGTTTTGCCTTTTCGGCCAGCGTGTGCGGTGCGTGATCGGAGCCGAGCACGTCGACGATGCCTTGCGCGATGCCGTGCCAGACGCCGTCGCGGTGGCGGGAGGCACGCACCGGCGGGTTCATCTGGATCAGCGTGCCGAGCCTGAGATAGTCGTCGGCGCTCAGCGTCAGATGGTGCGGCGTCGCTTCGCAGGTCGCGACGTCCTTGTGCCGTTCGAGGAATGAGATCTCCTCGGCGGTCGAGATGTGCAGGACATGGATGCGGGCACGAACGTCGCGCGCGATGCGCACCAGCCGTTCGGTGCAGCGCAAGGCGGCGATCTCGTCGCGCCAGACCGGATGCGATGACGGCTCACCCTCGATGCGTTCGCCAAGGCGCTCGCGCAGGCGGAACTCATCCTCCGAATGAAAGGCGGCACGGCGGCGGGTGTTCCGCAGGATCGAGGCGACGCCTTCGTCATCCTCGACCAGCAGGTCGCCGGTGGACGAACCCATGAAAACCTTTATGCCCGCGGCGCCCGGCAGCCGCTCGAGCTCGCCGACATCCCTGGCGTTGTCGCGGGTACCGCCGACCCAGAACGCAAAGTCGCAATGCATGCGCCCGCTGCCGCGTCGGACCTTGTCGGCCAGCGTTGCCTCGCTGGTGGTCAACGGGTTGGTGTTGGGCATCTCGAACACCGCGGTGACGCCGCCAAGCACCGCCGCCCGCGAGCCGGTTTCCAGATCTTCCTTGTGCTCCAGTCCAGGCTCGCGAAAATGCACCTGGCTGTCGATGACGCCCGGCAGGATATGCAGGCCGCCACAGTCGATCGTCTCGCCGGCCGAGGCCTGGCGGAGATCGCCTATTGTGGCGATGCGTCCATTCTTCACGCCGATATCACGTGCCCCCTCGCCATCATGGTTGACCACTGTGCCGCCTGTCAGGATGAGGTCGTAGGTCATGGCCATGCTCTCTTGCGGGGGGAGTGTCAGCGGCTTACGTAATGGCCAACCGTTTTGCAAGATCAGGCTTTTATCCTTCCCATGCCCTTTGCCCTGCTGAAAGACCGCGCGCTCATCTCCGTCTCCGGCCCGGATGCCGAGCACTTTCTGCAAAACATCCTGACCACCGATCTCGATACGCTCGGCGTCCGCGAAGCCAAGCCGGGCGCGCTGTTGACGCCGCAAGGCAAGATCCTGTTCGACTTCCTGATCTCGCGTGCCGGCGAAAACGCCTTCCGGTTGGAATGCCGGGCCGACATTTCGGACGATTTCATTCGCCGGCTGATGCTCTACAAGCTTCGCGCCAAGGTCGAGATTGCCAAGTCGGAACAGTCCCTTGTCGCTGTTGCGTGGGGAAAGGAGTCAACCGCCTCAGAAAATGATTCAACCGCGTGTGCCGACAAGCGCTTTGCCAAGGAAAGCGTCACACGCTCCTATGCCGGCATTGCGGACGCCGGCGACATCGCTGCATGGCAGGCCTTCCGCATCGCCCACGGCATCGCGGAGAGCGGTGCCGATTATGCGTTGGGCGACGCCTTCCCGCATGACGTGCTGCTCGACCAGACCGGCGGCGTCGGCTTCAAGAAAGGCTGCTATGTCGGCCAGGAAGTGGTCTCGCGCATGCAGCATCGCGGCACCGCCAGGCGACGTGTGCTGATCGTGCAAGCTGGGCTTGCCCTGCCCGCCTCCGGCACCGAACTCACCGTCGAGGGCCGGCCGGTCGGCACGCTCGGCTCGAGCGCCGGCGACATCGGGCTTGCCATTGCCCGCATCGACAGGGTCAAGGCGGCGCTCGACGCCGGCCAGCCGATCCTGGCTGGCGATGTGCCGGTGACGATGGCCATTCCCACTTGGGCCAAATTCAGTTTTCCGCAGGAAACCGTCAGCGCGGAGGAAGCCTGATGGCGGCGGACCGCACCGGGGCGCCGCCACGCGCCTGGCAGCGCATGCTGTCCGGCCGCCGGCTCGACCTGCTCGACCCCTCGCCGCTCGACATCGAGATTTCCGACATTGCCCATGGGCTCGCCCGCGTCGCCCGCTGGAACGGCCAGACCAGCGGCGAGCATGCGTTTTCGGTCGCCCAGCACTCGCTGCTGGTCGAAGCCCTGTTCAATAATCTGGTGCCTCAGGCTTCTGCCACCGACCGGCTCGCCGCGCTGCTGCACGACGCACCTGAATATGTCATCGGTGACATGATCTCGCCGTTCAAGTCGGTGATGGGCGGCAGCTACAAGGACTGCGAATTGCGCCTGCAGCGCGCCATCCATCAGCGCTTCTCGCTGCCTCCCGAACCGGCCGCGGCGGTGCGCAGGGACATCAAGCGCGCCGACCAGATCGCCGCCTATTTCGAGGCAACGCTGCTTGCGGGCTTCTCGACCGCCGAAGCGACCGAATTCTTCGGCCGTCCGCGCGGTTTCTCCGCCGAGCGCTTCGATTTCACACCACGCTCGGTGACTTGGGCGCAGGATGCCTTCCTGAAGCGGTTTTCGGCGCTTGAGAAGTCGCGGCATCCAGTTGCGACATCGGCGGTAGGGTAGAGAACGCTAAATTAACCGGAAACGGCAACAGTGTGGTGTTCGATCACGCACCGCAGGCGCGCCTCATGCCCGTCGTGGATGTCAAGGATGGTTCGATCGTCCCGGAGCGGGCAGCCGAAGGCGTGGAGCGCTCTCGCCACATGGAAGACGAGTTGCGCGAACAGAACGAGCGCTTTTCCGCCGCTGTCGAGAACATGTCGCACGGTTTGTGCATGTTCGATGCCGACGAACGCATGATCATCTGCAACGGCAACTACATCGACATCTTCTGCCTCGACGCCAAGCTGGTACGACCGGGCATCCGCTTCATCGACATCCTGCGGCACAGTGTCGACATCGGCATCGCCTCGCAAAGCGCCGACGAGCTCTATGCCATCCGCAAACCCTATATCGACCAGGCGAAACCCTCGACCTACGAAGAAACGCTGTCGGACGGTCGCATCATCAACATCTCGCACCGCCCGCTGGCCCTCGGCGGTTGGGTCTCGATCTACGAGGACATCACCGAACAGCGGCGCGCCGAGCAGGATCTCAAGGAGCAGCATCGCCGTTTCGACGCGGCACTCGCCAACATGTCGCAAGGCCTGCTGATGTACGACGCCGACGGCAAGATGATCGTACGCAACCGGCGCTTTCTAGAGCTCTACAACGCCACCGCGGCGGACTTTCCGCTTGGGACGACGCATCGCGACGCGCTCGAAAAGCTGCTGGAGCTCGGCATCTACCAGAAGATCGACGTCGACAGCGAAGTCGCCAAGACCGAAGCCTGCCTGAAAGCGGCAAAAATGCACGAGGCCTATCGTTATCTAACCGACGGCAGGACGATCCTGGTCACGCGCCAGCCGATGAGTGGCGGCGGCTGGGTGGTGACCTTCGACGACGTCACCGAACGTCGACGCACCGAAGAGCGCATGATCCATCTTGCGCATCACGACACGCTGACCGGACTGCCCAATCGCTCGATGTTCCGCGAACGGCTCGACGTGGCGTTGGAGGATGCGGCGGCACCGCCGTTGGCAATCTTCTCGCTCGATCTCGACCGCTTCAAGGCGATCAACGACACCTGGGGACATCCCGCCGGCGACTGGCTCCTGAAAAGCGTCGCCGAGAGGCTGCAGCGTTGCCTGCGCAATGAAACAGACGTGGTCGCCCGCTTCGGCGGCGACGAGTTCGTCGTCATGCAGTTCAACTCGAGGGGCATCGCCGACGCTGAAAAACTGGCGAAGCGCATCGTCGAGGCCATCGCAAAACCGTTTCGCGACAAGAGCCGGGATATGCATATCGGCATCAGCCTCGGCATCGCCGTTTTCCCTGAAGATGGCAAGGACGCCGATACGCTGCTGAAAAACGCCGATACGGCGCTCTATCGGGCCAAGAGCGAAGGGAGAAACCTCTATCGCTTCTTCGAGCCCGCGATGGATGCCATCGTGCAGGCCCGGCGGGCGCTCGAGGTCGACCTCGACGCGGCGCTGCCGCGCCAGGAGTTCGATCTCGATTTCCAGCCCATCATGAACATCGCCTCCGGCGAGATCATCGGCGCGGAGGCCTTGATGCGCTGGCATTCCCCGACGCGCGGCACGGTCGCGCCGGACGCGTTCATTCCCGTCGCCGAAGAGACCGGACTGATCGTGCCGCTCGGCGAGTGGGCGCTGAGGAAGGCCTGCGCAGCGGCGGCCAGCTGGCCTCCCGGCCTGCGCATCGCGGTCAACGTCTCGGCCGTGCAGCTCAAAAGCGGCGGGTTTGCCCGCAACGTCATCTCGGCCCTGGCCTTTTCCGGGGTGCCGGCCGGACAGCTGGAGCTGGAAATCACCGAAACCGTGCTGATGGACGAGAGCAAGGCCGTGCTGAAGACGCTGCGGCAGTTGCGCGATCTCGGCATCCGCATCGCGCTGGATGATTTCGGCACCGGCTATTCCTCGCTCGGCTATCTCAGGCGTTTCCCGGTCGACAAGATCAAGATCGACCGCTCCTTCATCCGCGATATGGGCAATCGCGACACGGCGGCGATCGTCCGCACCATTATCGGCCTCGGCAACGAGCTTGGTATTGTCGTCACCGCCGAAGGCGTCGAGACCGAGGTACAACTCGACATGCTGCGCGACAATGGCTGTGCAGAGGCGCAAGGCTATCTGATCGGCGTGCCGTCGAAGGCAGCGGACATCCAGCGTCTGTTGAAGGCGCGTGCGCTACACAGCCAGACCGGCTGATGGCATCGGTCAATTCAGCGTTTCGATATATTTCTCGTGGAAGCTGACATAGCCCGGCTCGACCACCTTCAGATGCCGCTCGATCAGCGCGTGAAACTGCGGCAATTGGTGAAACGGCACGCCGGGATAGGCGTGATGCTCGGCATGGAACGGCATGTTCCAGGCGAGCTTGCGCACCACCCAGTTGGTCAGCGTGGTTCTCGTATTCTCCAGCATGTTGGCCACGAACGGACAGCGGCCGTGCTCGGCCAGCAGATAGAGGCGCAGAAACGGCTGCCCCAGCAGAGCGGGAATGATCCAGACATAGAAAAGCACGGAGAGCCGGAAATAGACGGCAAGCAAAAGGACGACCGCGTAGAAAGCAATCATGGCGCGCGCTTCGGCCCGCACCTTGGGCCGGCCTTTCGGCGGCACATAGCTTTCCTGGCTGCTGCCAACCGCATTGGCGTAGAGCGTCTTGAGATGGCCCCACCACAGCGGGATGCCGGAAACATGCACGAGATACTGTCTTAGCGTTTCCGGCTTGGGAAAGGCCAGCTCCGGATCGTTTTCGGGGTCCTGGGTGAAGCGGTGGTGGGCGAAATGGAAATAGCGGAACCAGTCGGCCGGCAGCGCCAGCGCCAGGCTGCATACGCGCGCCACGGCATCGTTCAGCCACTGCGTCGCGAAGGCCGTGCGATGAACCGTCTCATGCAGCAGCGTGAACAGGAAGACGATCAGGATGCCTTGCGGCAGTATCAGCAGCGGCCAGAATGGTACTTTCGCGGCGATCAGCGATCCAATGATCGCAATCGCCCCCCAATGGGCGCCGAGCTGAACGAGACCCGCAGCGTTGGACTTGGCGGTCAGGCGACCGCGCTCTTCCGGGGTTAGTGACGCGATGATGTCGCGATGCTCCATCGGTTTCGATCCAGGCTGGCGATTTGACAAGGCCCACTCTAGGCGGTGAAAAAGCTTTCCAAAAACGACGATTCCTGCGATTTGGATAAGCTCACCTTATCTATCTGGCGATCATGGTCACATCTCCATCGCTCAAAGGACTTCAGGCTTTCGAGGCCGCGGCGCGCACGGGCAGCTTCGCCGCGGCAGCGGAAGAGCTTTCGGTCTCGGCCGCCGCCGTCAGCCAGCTTATCCGCACCGTCGAGGAACAGATAGGGCGCAAGCTGTTTCATCGGGTCAACCGCAAGGTTGTGCTCACCGAGGCCGGCGTGGAAATGCTGCCACGGTTGACCATGGCCTTCCAGGAAATCGGCAGTGTCTCGCGCGAATTGGGCGGCGATGCCTTCCGCCCGCGCCTGGTGGTATCGGTGCCGCCTTCGATGGCCATGGGTTGGCTTTCCCAGCGTCTGGCGGGCTTCGTCGCCAGCCACGGTGCCGCCGACATCTCGCTGCGTGGCGACGACGACCCGGTGCCGTTCGACCGTGAACTGATCGACATCAGGCTCTCCTACGGTCTGCACTATCGCGAGCACCCGACCGAGGACATCACCCGGGACGCCGTCTATCCGGTCTGCACACCGGGGCTTGCCAGCGCGATCAAGGCGGAGGCACTCGCCGGGTTGCCGCTGATCCACACCGACTGGGGACCGACCGGCGCCTCGTTTCCGTCCTGGCGCAACTGGTTCGAGGCTGAAGGTGCCCAGCCCGGACGGGCGGCGCAGCGGGGCCTGTCGGCCAACTCGTCGCGCGCCGCCCTCGACCTCGCCATTTCGGGGCTGGGCGTGGCACTGGCGCAAGGGGTCTATTGTGCCGAAGCGGTGGAGGACGGCAGGCTGGTCCGACCCGCCGCAAGGGCGATCGCGCTGCGCCAGCCCTATTGCCTGACCATTCCGGAGCGCAGCGCCAGGCGCGATGTCGTGGCGGCGTTCCGCGATTGGCTGATAGAGGAATGCCGGCGCGCTGTGGGCTCGCCGGCGCTCCGCTGACCCGTCCTTTAGTCAGAGGTGCCCGCTCAAGGCCGCCACCATGTCCTTGTTCGTCGCCACCGGAACAATCTCGAACTCGACCAGATCAGCCCATTCGATCACCCAGCGCTGCAGCAGTGTGACGTCGTCCGTCTCCACCAGCAGGAAGCAGCGGCTCATATCCGCGGCGATCCAGCTGTGGTGCACGACAAGCTCCTCCGGCTTCAGGCGGCCCCGATCGCGGAAGCGGCGGTAGATATCCTTGCGGTCGCAGCCGGTGAAATCCTCGATCACGATGAACTGCATGTCTTCCCCTTGGTTGACCGTTACCGCCCCGGCCGGTCGAGGCGCTCCAGGAACCACTGCGTCAGCCGCACCCAAACCTCGTCCTTCTCGCCGGAATCCTCCCAGCCATGGTCGAGATTTGGGTTGTCGTTGACCTCGATGACGAAGACGCCGTCCTTGGTCTCCTTGAGGTCGACGCCGTAGAGGCCGTCGCCGATGCAGCGCGCCGCCTTGACCGCCGTCTCGACGACATGGGGCGGCGTCTCTTTCAGCGTGAAGGTCTTGATGCCGCCCTGGTCGGGCTTGCCATTGGCCTTGTGATTGACGATCTGCCAGTGCTTCTTGGCCATCAGATAGTGCACGGCAAACAGCGGCTGGCCGCCGAGCACGCCGACGCGCCAGTCATATTCGGTCGGAATGAATTTCTGCGCGATGAGAAGGTCGGAATCCTCCAGCCACTCGGTCGCAAGCCGTGTCAGTTCCTCGAGATTCTCGCATTTCTTGACGCCGCGCGAGAAGGACGAATCCGGGATCTTCAGCACCAGCGGGAAGCCCAGCGTCTGTGCGGCCAGTTCGAAGTCGGAGGTGCCGGCGATCATCACGGTCGGCGGCACCGGCACCTTGTTGTAGGCCATCAGCTCGTTGAGATAGACCTTGTTGGTGCAGCGGATCATCGACAGCGGATCGTCGATGACGGGCATGCCTTCCTGCTGGGCGCGGCGGGCGAAACGATAGGTGTGGTTGGAGATCGAGGTGGTCTCGCGGATGAACAGTGCATCATAGTTCGCGAGCTTGGCAAGGTCCTTCCTGGTGATGGGCTCGATTTCGACGCCCATCTTTTCGGCGATCTTGGCCCAGTAGCGCAGCGACGAGATTTCCGACGGCGGCAGTTCCTCGTGCGGATCGACCAGCGTGGCGAAGGTGTAGCGCGCCGGCGTGCGCCCCTTGGTGTCGCGCCATTCGCGGTTGGTGTAGGTCTCCAGGCATTGGATGAAACTTTTTTCCTCATCCTCGGTCATGCGCGCCAGCGGATGGAAGCCGATCTTGCGAATCGAGGCCCATTCGGCGCTGTCCTTGATGTGGACCTCGAGTGCCGGCGCCCGGAACCAGTCGAAAAGGAGCTTGGAGAAGCGGTCCCAGACTTTCGACGGGCCGATACCGAAGAAGATGCACACCTTGGCCGGAAAGGCGCCGCCGAGGTCCTTGCGGCATTTGTTGAGCGCCAGTTCCAGTTCCGGCAGCGCATGTTCGTAGAGCTTGCGTTCGGACAGGTCGATCATCGTCTCGACGGTCGGAATGACCTTGTGGCCGCGTGAACTCGCCAGCAGCGAGGCATAGTAGCCGCGGCTCTGGTAGCCGTAATTGTTCGACAGGTTGATGACCTTCGGCCGCTGGCCGCGGAACAGCGACGGATGCGCGAGATAGTCGCGATTGGTGATGATCTTGTGCGGTGTCGCCACCTGGTCGAGATCGCTCTGCCGGCCGGTAAGGATGACCCAGGTCATTGTGTGTCGCGCTTCCCCAAGGTGATGGCGGCACGCAGTCCGTCGCGGCCGAACTGCGCCATGTTCATGAAGATGCCGTAGGGCACGGGAATGTTGGCGGCATCAAGGATGGTTTCCTGCCTTTCGTCCTCGACCCAGGGGTCGTGGATCAGAATATGGTCGCCGTCGTCGCCGATGGCCAGCACCCAGTGCGGCACCTTCTTGCCGAACATAAGGAAGCCGCTGATCAGCACCAGCACCAGTTTTCCCGCGGCGATCGCGGTTCTGATGTCATCTAGGGTGAACGGGCGGTAATTCACCGGGATGCCGTAAAGTTCCGCGCGGCGGCGAAAGTCGACCTGGGCCAGTTCCATCACACGGCGCTTGTCCTCGCTGCGCACCGATTGCAGGAACAGCGCGCCGTAGAAGGAAACGAAGATCTCCGCCGCGAGTCCGCTTTCATAACCCGAGACAGCCAGGCCGAATGGCTCGCAGCCGCCCGGACCCGACATCATGAAGACGGTCGTGGCTTCGCGCCAGAGGCGGATTTCCATCACCGGATCGGGCACGAAGCCGCGATCGAAATTCGCCATCGCCATCATCAGGCAGCATGGGCCGCAGGTGAACTCGCAGGTCTGCTGGTAGAACGGCACCCTTGTGGCGACCGGAAGGTCGCCGCGCAGGGTTTTCTCATAACGAAGCGCGGTCGCGCCGTCCTCGTAATAGCCAGGCTCGCGGCCAATCTTGCGGTAGCCGGCCTGCTCGTAGATGCCGATGGCGCGGCCGTTGTCCTCGCGCACTTCGAGACGCAGCATCATGCGGTCGTGCCCGAAGGCCGCCTCCTCCGCCGCGGTCAAAAGCTGGCGCCCGATGCCGAGCGCGCCGAAAAATGGGCCGACGGCTATGGAATAGAGCCGCGCCACCCCACTGCCCTTGCGAAACAGCACGATCGCGTAGCCCGCGACGCGGCCGTCGAGCTCGGCGACCAGCGTCTCGGCGGTCTCGCGCTCTATGAACAGGCGAAAGGAGCGACGGGAAATGCGATCGCTCGAAAAAACGGCTTTCTCGATGGCGGCGAGATCATCGACGTCAGACGCGCGGGCCGTGCGGATCTCGGCAGGCATGCGACTCGCGAAAACCTCGATTGCGTTGCGGAAACGGCCCCGGTCAAAAGCGTCGCAAACACCAGCCGAAGCGCCGGTATTCATCAAGCGCTATCGCTCCTTGATTAGGGCCGAATTGTGACAGTTTCCGCCGAGGCAAGGAAGCTCGCGGGCTTTGAACAGGATCGCTGTTTTGATAGGCCACCGGCTGCGAACAATTGCGGCCAACTCAGCTTGCGAGGCCTGCCAGAAGCTGGCCATAGGCATTCTTGGCCACGACCGCCAATTGCTCGCGCGGCAGCGAGCCGACGACGGCGCAGCCATAGCCCTTGTCCAGCCAGTAGACGGCCTGCGGGCCGTCCTGCGCCGAAGCATAGGTGCCCTTGGCATTCTCCACCGATTCCGCGGTGACGAAGAGGGATATGCGTTCGCCCTTGTCGTCCTCGTAGAGCAGCATCGCGGCCTTGCTGTCGCCGGCCGGCAGCAAGCGGCCGCCAACCAGTTGGAAGCCGTTCGCCGTCAGGTCCGGCGCCACCAGCTTCAGCCCGACCCGGTTGGACAGCCAGGTCTGCAAATGATCCTTGTCGCTGGCCGGCACTTCCACGGCATGCCGCTTCTCGGCGGCGTATATGACATGGGCGGCAATCGCCTGTTCGGCGAGCCGATCTTCCGCCGGATCCTCCTGTTGGATGGCGTCCATGCCGGCAAAGTAGCCGCCAAATCCACCCGTGGCCAAAAGCACCGCGGCGGCAGCCGCAAGCCACCAGCGCGAGCGCGGCATCGCAGCCTTAACCGGCGCTTCGCCGAGCACCACCTTGCGCAAGCGCGCTGGAACAGGTTCATCCAGCACGCCGGCAAAGGCCGAGCGCAGTGCCTCCCGGTCGGCTGTGAAGCGGGCGCTCCTGGCCTTCATCTCGGGATTGGCGTCGAGCCAGGCATCATAGGCGGCGCGCTCGTCGGCCGGCAGTTCGCCGTCGAGCGCCATATGGATGTCACGTTCTGAAAAATCGCGGCGGATCATTTCTCGACGATCCTTATCGCGCGGCGACGCGCCGTGTCATCCAGCAAACCGCGCAGTTCCTCACGCCCGCGCGCAATGCGCGACATCAGCGTGCCGGCGGGCACGCCCAGCATGTTGGCGGCCTCGGCATAGGAAAAACCCTCGATGGCGACCATCACAAGGGCCGCGCGGCGATCGGGGCTGATCGCCTGCAGCGCGTCGATGATCTCGCGTGAGGCTATGCCGTCCAACTGCTCGGCCGGCTGGGCAACCGCCTCGCCCGCTTCCAGGGGCAGCATCGCCGCTTCACCGCGACGGTTCACCTTGCGCATCTGGTCGATGAACAAATGATGCATGATCGTAAACAGCCACCTCCTGGGGCTTTCTCCCGTCTGCCAGTTGTCGAGCCGCACGAGTGCGCGCTCGAGGCAATCCTGGACGAGGTCGTCGGCAGAATCCCGGTCGCGCAATAGCGAGCGTGCGTAGCGGCGCAGGCGCGGTATTTCGCCAAGGATTGCTGCCTTCTTTTCGTCCATGACCGCTGGTTCTGAAATCGCCCTTGTTGATCCCGATTCAACGCGCCTTCCCGGCGCGACGCAAGCGGCCAGCGCGAAGCGGTCCGCCGCCCCGGTCACCCAAGCAATGAGATAACGCTGGCGGGAGCCGGTTTATTCCCGGCTCGATTGAACGCCTGCCGTCATTGTTCGACGACCGGTATCTTCTCCCTCGCCGCCTGCGTCAAAAGTCGCTGGTAGAACAGGCCGATGCCGATCAGCACGGCGCCGAGGCCGATGAAGGAAAGCGCCCTGAGTACGCCCTCCAGCTCCGACATGTCGAAGAGGAAGACCTTCAGCACGGCGATCGCGATCAACGCGGCCGAAGCAATGCGCAGCACCTGCGACTTCAGCCAGACGCCGGCGGTGAGCAGCGCCACGCCGATCGCCAGCCAGAGCGCCGAATAGGTGTAGGTTTCCAGCTGGCCGAGCCCGCTCCACAGGCCGATGAACTCACCCTTGAACAGCCGTCTGACCGACAGGGTGGCATAAGCCAGCGCAAGCATGGCCGCCACCACCGCCAACATCTGCGCATACCATTTCGGCCGCTTGTCCCTGACATAGAGCGCCAGTCCGCCGGCGGCGACGGCCGGCAGGAGATAGGCGAGGAACAACAGGTTGAAGACCGGAATCCGGCCGGTCGATTCGTCCGTAAACAGCGGATTGAGCACCACGAAGTGCCGGATGACGATCAGGGCGACAGAAACCACGCCCGCCGCCATTGAGCCATAGCGCAGCACCGAACTTGGCGAGCGCATGTCGATAGCGACCAGGATGGCGCCGGCGCCGATGGCAATCAGCGTGTAGATCGCCTGTTCGGCGAGCGTCATCGGACCTGTGTCGATGACGCCGCCATGCATGGCGTGACGCACCAGCATGGCAACGGCAAGCAGCGCAAACAGCGCCGCCGCCGCTTCCATGGCGAGGCGCGGCCGGCCATTGGTGGTGCGGGCGAGTTGCCAGGCGGCGAAGCCGAAGGCGAGCGCCGGGACGCCATAGCCCGGCAGCAGCCAGTTGAACACCGGTGTCGTCGACAGGAACTCGGCGCCGACGATGGTCGGATCGAAGCCGACACGGCCAAGTACGGCGATCACGGCGCCAACCGGAATCCAGCCGAGCACCGGGTAGGAGCGCCAACGCGTAGCCAGCGCCGGCACGATAGCTGCTGCACCAAGCAGAATAGTGGTCCAGCCGGAATTGAAAGCCATGTGCAGCATCAAGAGGCTGGCGAGCGCCGCACCGACCAGAGCAAACGACACGGCCAACCCGCCCTTGAGTGAAGGCTCTTCGGCGCGCGCGATCCATTCGCCGCCTCCGGCGAAAACCGCGACCAGCAGTGCGGCGACGGCGGCGTAGACAAAATCGCGGTCCAGATTGCCGAAGGTGAACCAGAGTGCCAGCAGGATGACCAACGGCACGATGACACCCGATGCCGCCCATGAGGCGGATCGAAACGAGGCAGATGCCGCGAATTTGCGGGCGGCCCACATGCCCGAGCCGATGAAGACCAGGCCCAGCGCAAGGCCGATGCGCAAGGTCAGTGCATTGGACGTCGCCGCGGGCAAACCATCGACACCGAGAGCGCCGACCGAAAAGTCGGATGCGATCGAGGTTGGCGGGATGATGCCAAGATAGATCATGACCGTTGCCAGTCCGGCGGCGTAAAGCAGTGGCAGCGCCAGCGGGCGATAAAGCGCGACGGCCACCATCGCCGCGAGGATCACGGCGCCTGGCAAGGCGTAGCCGGCTGCGGCGAAGGCCGGGTCGATCGACAGGCCCAGCGCCGAGAAGGCAACGAACAGGCCAGGCACGATGGACGGCCAGTCGAAGGCCCTGGCGGTTTCGTCGCGATGGCGGCCGAGCCAGACAAAAGCGAGCACGGCCAGGGTGACGGCGTCGATGAACAGGATGGCGGAGAGGTTCGCGCCCGGCGCGTCGGTCATGTAAAGAATGGTCCAGATGCCGGTGCCGAAAAAGGCGGCGGCCATCAGCGCTGTCCAGTCACGCATGCGGGCGATGACAGCGGTGGTGGCAAGCACGATGGCGAGGTAGCCGAACAATGCCCAGGGATTAGGCGCCTGCGAGGCGATCAGCACCGGCGTCACCATGGCGCCGACAAGACCGATGCCGGCCAGCGCCTGGCCATGGACCAGGGCCGCCGCGATCGTCGCCACACCGATGGCACCAAGCAGCGTGAAGGCAAGCGCCGGGCCGATGAAGCCGTAAATGCCGTGGGCGGCATAGACGGTGCCGAACAGGATGAAGGCACCGGCCGCCGTCAGGATCGCCGGAATATAGGCGCCGGCAACGCCTTGCACCGGCACCTTGAAGCCGGTGCGGCGGATGAACTCGCCGCCGGCAACCAGCACCAGCCCGAGCACCGCTGCCATGGTGAGCCGCACGCCGGGGCCGAAAATACCGGCCTCGATTGTGTAGCGGATCAGGAACAGGCCACCCAGCGCCAGCGCGATGCCGCCGACCCAGACCGCCCAGCGCGTGCCGAGTGCCGTCTCGATATCCGGCTTGCCGGGAGCCTTGGGCGCTGCAACCGGCTCGACAGGTTCTGCTGCCTTCGGAGCCTCGCCCGCGGACCAGGGGCCGGACACAGCCTCGCCAGCTGGAGCTTCCGTTTCTGTAGCCGGCGCCTGTACGATCGGTTCACTCACCGCCGGCGAGGCGATATCGGCCGCTGCCGCAGCCATCGGCGCCGCGTCAGCCTTGCCCTCGGCAGCTATCTGTTCTGCCGGTTTGGCCACCGGCGGCACGGCACCTGAAAGGACGAGACTGCGCAGCGCGCCAAGCTCGCGTTCGATCAGACCGATGCGGCTCTGCTGGCGCGAAATGATAACGAACAAGGCGATGATGGCGACAAGGCCGATCAGACTTTCAAACATGGCGGTTCCCCCAAACCAGGCCAGTTTTCACTGACGTTTCATCTCACTGACATCCAAATACGGCGGCTACACGGCTGAAAAACTCAACGCGCCGCCAGATCGGCGGCTGGAACATGTCTCGGTACCGAAAACCAAGGACTTGCCGCCGAGCGACGAACCGGTCTGGATAAAGGTCGACCTCCATCATGCGGCATTGTCTCCGGCAATGGCCTTGAGCGTCGCATGATGCTTGCGCAAGGCGGCGAGAAAGCCGGCGCGGGCATCGGGCTGTTCGATGGCACGCGGCTCATAGACGTGGCGCGTGAAGAAAAACCCGGTCAGCCGGAAGGCGTCCTCGACCGCCGCAGGATCTCCGCGCAGGCCGGAGCCGCGTTGCAGAAAGGCCGGCAGCGCCAGCATCTTGTCGCGCCATGGCGCGCCGGCTTCGCGCGACACCGCACGACCCGACTTCGGCGAGACATAGGCCAGATCCTGCTTCGTTCCGGTGGCGGCGCATTGGCTGAGGTCGAGGCCGAAACCGAGTTCATCAAGGATCAGAAGCTCGAAGCGCGCCACCAGTTCGCCGGCGGCGTCGGCATCATCGAGATGGACGATCATCACGGAAAGCGCCTCGTAAAGGCCGCCATGAGCGTCACGCTCGGGCAAGAGGCGCAGATGCGCGGCCATGGTCTGCAGGCCGTAGACGGCAACGGCGCTGTCCATCAGCCTGGCAGCGTTCATCTCGATCGCCTCGGCCTGGAATGTGCCGAGATGCTCGTCAAGGCGGGCCCGCCACAAGAGGTCGACGCGATTGCCGGGCTGGAGAACGGGTTGCTGCTTGCGCGAGCGGCCGCCGCGCACGAGACCGAGATGGCGGCCATGCGCGCGGGTCATCACCTCGAGGATGGCGCTGGTTTCGCCATGCTTGCGGGTGCCGAGAATGATTCCCTCGTCGCGCCATTCCATGCCTAGAGCTTTTCACCCGTTGGACAGCGAAATCAAGGTATGCGGTTTGGGTACCTGACAGACCGGGCACTGGGACGGCGAGCAAAAAAACGCCCGCAGCGATACGCTGCGGGCGGTCTGGTAGGGTCAGTCGATGCTTTAGAACGAGCGCTGGAAGCGGAGAATGCCGCCGACGCTGCTCTTCTTGTTGGCCTTGGTCCAGTTGCTGAAGTCGGCGTCGTCGAACTTTCCAGCATTCAGGTAGTCGACTTCGGCCGTGACCGTCATGCCGGGCACAACTGTATAGGCAACGTTGGCGGCGATGCCGAGGTTCTTCCAGTCGTCATAGGAGACCTGGGCGTTGAACGAAGTCTTGTCGTTGAACTTGTAGGTGCCGCCGCCCCAGACTGCCCAGTTGCCGCCCCACTGCTTGTAGAAGCCACGGCCCTTCGCGTTGACAGCGTTGGTCGGGTCGGTCAGGTTGTCATCGGTGCCGTAGCCACCCATGACGAACAATGACAGTTCCTTGGTGACGTTGACGTCCAAACGAACCTTGCCGGCCACTTCCTCGTAGTTGCTGTCATAGGCGACAACACCGGTGAGCGCACCCCAGTCGGCCTTGTACTTCAAGCCGCCGACGACATGCGGAACGTAGCTGTCGATCGTGTTGGCGCCGGCGCCTTCTTCGAGCGAGACCACCGCGGTGATGCCGTTGCCCGCGTCGAAGTAGTATTGAACGACGTTGCTCTCCTGCCCACCATACGGAACCAGCGTATCCTGGATGACGGCGCCGGCATAGCCGATGAACGTATCGAAAGCCGTATCGTCCTTGCCGACACGCAGGCCGCCGAGCTGGATGTAGGCGAACCGCAGCGACGTAGACTTGTTGCGGCCCTGCCAGTCAGTGGAGCCCGAAGTATAGTCGCCGCTGCTGTTGCCGAAATTGAAGCGGGTCTCGGTGTAGGTCTTCAGGGTGCCGAGTTCGGTCTCCTGACCGGTCCAGGTCTTCAGCGTGAAGCGGGTGTTCTTGTAGTAGGTCGAATGAGTGTCGCCGTCCTGATGGTCCGGGACATGGTTGACACCATCCAACGAGCCGGAGTCACCGACGCCGATGTCATAACGGACATAGCCACCGATGCGCAGGCAGGTTTCGGTGCCCGGGATGTAGAAGTAGCCGGCGCCGTAGACGTCGCAGATCTTGACGTATTCGGCTGGTTCCGGTTCGGCGACGACGACAGCGTCGGCGGCGCGTGCGCCGCTGACCGCGATCAGTGCCGCGGCTGAGCCGAGAAGGAGGCTCTTGATGTTCATTTTATGACCTCTCCAGTCAAGTTTAAAATGGCTTCGGATTTGTGGCTGGCGGATATGTTTTCCCGCCTCACCCCCACAACGAAAAAGGCGCGCACCGCGTCCCCTTTTCGCGGCGAACATACCCATCAAACTTCCGCCTTCAATGACGGTTTTTGAAATAACAGCGATTCAAAGAACAGTTTTATGCTGTGTTGCACAAATAACACTCGCCGTATAGCAAATGGCACAATCGGTACAACGTCATAAAATCAATATATATCCCGATAATTTCTCGACTAACTATGCTTTAGGCAGGTTACCATTCCACAAAGACCCCGTTAAATGGGAATTTTTGGACTATTTCCGACAACACTCGGTGGTTATTTTTCGTTCCATCTATCGTGGACTGGGATCCAATCCACTCCGAGGTTGCGACGGATAGCCATGCTGGTCGCTGGGTTGGCCATATCTGCCAAAGCAATCGAAACGCACCGGCGCGCGCTGTCGCTTTCCCGATTTGTGGCGGTAGCGCTCTCGCTGCATGACAATCACATGCCGGTGCGTGCCACCGGACAGGCTTTAGGGAGCCCAGCGCGACAGGTGCGCGAACGAGAACAAAGACGGTCGAGGAATCACGTCATGTCCAGCGCCTGCGGTCGGCCAGCGCCGCGTCGATGACACGCCAGGCCGCTAGTGCGGGAATTCGAGCCCCATCTCGCGGTAGCGTTCGGGGTCATCGCCCCAGTTCTCGCGCACCTTGACGAAAAGGAAGAGGTGCACCTTCTGCTCGAGGATGCCCGCTATCTCCATGCGCGCCGCCTGGCCGATGGCGCGGATGGTCTCGCCCTTGTGGCCGAGCACGATCTTCTTCTGGCTGTCGCGCTCGACATAGATGGTCTGGTCGATGCGCACCGAGCCGTCCGGCTTCTCTTCCCATTTCTCGGTCTCGATATGCGAGGAATAGGGCAGTTCCTGATGCAGCCTGAGATAGAGTTTTTCGCGGGTGATCTCGGCTGCCAGTTGCCGCATCGGCAGGTCGGAAATCTGGTCCTCCGGATAGTACCAGGGGCCGGCCGGCAGCGCCTGCGCCAGATAATCGAGCAGGTCCTTGCAGCCGGAGCCGGTCAGCGCCGAGACCATGAAGGTGCGCTTGAACGGCACTTTCTCGTTCGCTGCCGCGGACAGAGCCAGAAGCGTCTCATGCTTGACCCGGTCGACCTTGTTGAGGATCAGCGCCATCGGCTGGCGCACATCCTTCAGCCGTTCGAGGATGGCATCGGCGTCGCCCCGGATGCCGCGCTCGGCATCGATCAGCAAAAGCACGATATCGGCATCCTTGGCGCCGCCCCAGGCGGTGGTCACCATCGCGGTGTCGAGGCGCCGCTTGGGTTTGAAGATGCCGGGCGTGTCGACGAAGACGATCTGCGCATTGTCATGGGTGGCGATGCCACGCACGATGGCACGCGTCGTCTGCACCTTGTGGGTGACGATCGACACCTTGGCGCCGACCAACTGGTTGACCAGGGTCGACTTGCCGGCATTCGGCGCGCCGATCAGCGCGACGAAGCCGGAATGCGTGGTGGGGGTTTCGGCAGTTTCAATATCGGTCATGCCGCGTTCCATACACCTTCGCGCAGCAGAAGGGCAGCCGCGGCTGCCTGCTCCGCTTCACGTTTGGAACGGCCACTGCCGGTCGCCGGTTGAAATGCACCGACCCTGACGCTGACGGTGAACAATGGATCGTGGTCCGGCCCCTCGCGGCTGTCGATCTGGTAGGCGGGAACCGCACTTGCCGCCTGATGCGCCCATTCCTGCAATTCGGTCTTGGCGTCGCGGCGCGCCGCACCGGAAGCCTGCGAACGCGGCTGCCAGTATTTGTGAATGAAGGCGCGTGCCGCCTCCAGCCCTCCGTCGAGGTAGAGCACGGCGATCAGCGATTCCAAGGCATCGGCGCGCAGATTGACGCGCTTGCGCCCCTCGAGCCCGCGCACATCCGATCCGGCGCGGATCAGATCCGGCAGCCCGATATGTTCGGCGATCTCGGAAAGCGCCTCGGCATTGACCAGCGCATTGAGCCGCAGCGACAATTCGCCTTCCGCCGCGTCGGGAAACGCCGCCAGCAGCATATCGGCAACGACCAGGCCGAGAACCCGGTCGCCGAGAAATTCGAAACGCTCGTAATCGGTGCCGGCATTGGCGCCGCGGGCGCTGGCGTGGGTCAGCGCGCGCTGCAAGCGTTGGCGGTCGGCAAAAGCATGGCCCGTGCGTTCCACCAGCGCTTGCGCGAGCGCATCGGCGGTCAACCGTTTTGTTGCCGCCATGACCCTAGTTGACGAAATGGAACAGGCGCGAAACGCGCATCAGCGACGGCCATTTCCAGATTTCGAGAGGGCTGGCCTTGCCGGCGATCGAGAAGAAGACAAGGTTGGCGCGGCCAACCAGGTTTTCGGCCGGAACGTAGCCGACGGTGAACCGGCTGTCGGCGGAATTGTCCCTGTTGTCGCCCATCATGAAATAGTGACCGGGCGGCACGTCGAATTCGCGCGTGTTGTCGCCGATCGAATTCGGATTGAGGTCGAGCGTGTCGTAGCTGACACCGTTGGGCAGGGTTTCCCGGTAGACGTCGATCGGCTGAGGCATTTCAGTGATATCGGGATTGTCGATCTGGCCGGTCTTCACGCGCGGCACGCCGACGCCGTTGATGAACAGCTGGCCATTCTTCATCTGGATCTTGTCGCCGGGCAGGCCGACCACGCGCTTGATGTAGTCGACGGACGGATCCGGCGGGAACTTGAACACCACAACGTCGCCGCGCTTGGGCTCGGAGCCCCAGATGCGGCCCGAGAAGAGATCGGGCCCGAACGGCAGCGAATAGCGCGAATAGCCGTAGGACCATTTGGTGACGAACAGATAGTCGCCTTCCAGGAGTGTCGGCCGCATCGATCCCGACGGGATCGAAAAGGGCTGAAACAGCAGCGTGCGGATGACCAGCGCGAGCAAAAGCGCCTGGACGATGACGCTGACGGTTTCGCCAAGCCCGCCGGATTTCTTCTGGGATTTTTCAGCCACGCTCATGTCGTCCTCGATTGTGCGTTGGATGTATAGAGTCTCGGCGCGCGCTGGGCAACGTCAATGCCGGTCCGTCAGATGCAATCAATGTGGCGCTTGTTCGACGGGCAGCGCCTCGATGATCACAAAGGCTTGAGCGAGCGGGAAATCATCGGTGATGGTGAGGTGGATCGCCGCCTTGTGCCCCGGGGGCAGGATTTTTTCGAGCCGTGCCAGCGCCCCGCCGGTCAGCGCCATGGTCGGCGCGCCGCTGGGCAGGTTGACGACGCCCATGTCGCGCCAGAACACACCTTGCGCCAGACCCGTGCCGAGGGCCTTGGCGCAGGCCTCCTTGGCGGCGAAGCGCTTGGCGTAGGAAGCGGCGCGGGCACGGCGGTTCTCCGAACGCGCCTGTTCGACCTCGGTGTAGATTCTCTCGATGAAACGCCGACCGTGACGCTCCAGCGATTTCTCAATGCGCCTGATATCGATCAGATCGCTGCCGATGCCGATGATCATCGCGTAGCGGAACCGATGCTTGCTCCGGGATGAGGCGGTTGCTCGCGGCGGCTTGCGCGCTCGGCCAGCCGCTTGCGCCTCTGCTCGCGAAAGACATTCATGCCCCAGCGCGTGACGCCGTAGAACAGGAGGCCAAACACCAGCCCGAGCGGCACCGCGCCGATCAGCATGGGTTCCAGCACGGGATGCCATAGTTTCGCGAAGGAAAGCGTGTGCAGCATCTCGCCCAGATGCGCCGGCGGACCATGCGCCGGCAGGCGATCGTGCAGGATGAGCTTGCCGGTTTCCCAGGATGCGCCCCACAGAATGGGAAAAGTCAGCGGATTGCCGAAGAAAACAGCGCCGAGTGCCGCCGCCACCAGATTGCCGGCGATCACCCAACACAGAACGGCGGAAATGATGAAATGGAAGCCCACGGGAAAGAACGAAGCGAAGACACCGGCCGCCACACCGGCTGCCACCGCATGCGGCGTGGCCTTCAGCCGCAGGATGCGCTTGGAGAAATACTGCAGCGAGCGCGTGAACGACCGGCGCGGCCACAGATAGGTGCGCACCCGCTCCAAAAGACCATCAGGCTTGCGGCGACGAAAAAGCACTCTCTTCCTATTCCCGATACTTTACAGATTGCGTGCCGGCCATCTTCAGCCGGGCTTCAACCGCCACATCTTGCGCTTTACGGTCACCCGAAGGCAATCGCGACTTTGATATAGCGATCCGCAAGCCCGACAACAACCGAACGGTACCTGTACAGCGGCCGCGCCGCCATGATCTTTGGTAAGGTCCACGTCTTCAACACCTGACAATCGCGGCGAATTTGAGAATGGCTTCGGCCTATGGTCGCAGCCGGATGCCTGAGACATCACCGCAAGTACCGGCTGACTTCGACAAGATTGCCGTCCGGATCGCGGAAATAGACAGACATCATCGGACCGCGCGCCCCGATGCGTTCGACCGGCCCCAGTTCGAGCACAACGCCATTGGCTTCGAGACCGGCGCGGATTTCGTCGAGCGGTCGTTCGGTGATCAGGCAGAAATCGCCTGACCCTGGCGTCGGCGCCTTCGCCTTGGGCTCGAAGGTGCGGCTGATCTCGTGGACATTGATCTTCTGGCCGCCAAAAGCCAGCGCCGTCGGCCGGCCCGGCGTGTCGATGCGCTCGAAACCCAGCACGCGCTGGTAAAAGGCGCAGGTCGCTTCGAGCGACGCCACCGTCAGCACGAAATGATCGATCCCGACGATCATTTCGAATTTGCCTTCACGCATGTCGTCACTCCCAAAACCGCCGCGCACTTTTGGGCGACATGAACGGTCAGATATTGCGGCTGCCGGGCTTGACCGCCGGTATCGCCGCAAGCTCCGGCGGCAGCCGGTCGGGCGGATAGGCCGGAACCTCGTATTCGGCGAGCGCGATCAACGGCACGCCGACATGGGTCTTGCCAGCTGAACGGTCGATGATGCAGGCGGCAGCCACCACCTCGGCGCCAAGCTCGCGCAGGCACTCGATGGTTTCGCGGATCGACAGGCCGGTGGTGACGATGTCCTCGACGATGACGACGCGCGCGCCCCTGGCGATCTCGAAGCGGCGCAGGCGGAACTCGCCCCCTTCCCGCTCGACCCAGATCGCCGGCACGCCGAGATGGCGCGAGGTTTCGTAGGCCGGGATCAAGCCGCCGATCGCCGGGCCGACGACATAGTCGATCTTGCCTGGCACCGCTGTCCGGATCTTTTCGGCCAGCGCCTTGCAAAGCCGCTCGGTCTTGTCGGCATGCATGAACACCCGCGCCTTCTGCAGGAAGACTGGACTGCGCAGGCCCGACGTCAGGATGAAATGCCCCTCTAGAACAGCACCCGCCTCGCGGAAAATGCCCAGCACTTCATCGGTCTTCATCTGCGCCTGCCCCCAGATAGATCAGCCATGTCAGCCATTCACACGCCGTGCGTCGCTGACGCTCGAATTGTCCTTGAGCTGCGACAGCAGCCGGTTGAGATGCTTCAGATCCCAGACTTCGAGATCGATCAGCATTTCGGTGAAGTCGGGCGCGGTGCGCACCATCGACAGCGTATGGATGTTGGCGTCGTTGGACGCAACGACCTGGGCGATATCGGCGAGCGAGCCCGGCGCATTGATGGCGGTGACCGAGACACGCGCGGGGAAGCGCTCCTTGGTGCGCTCGTCAATGTCCCAGCGCACGTCGATCCAGCGCTCGGGCTGGTCATCGAAAGCCTGCAGCGCCGGCGACTGGATCGGATAGATGGTGATGCCGGTGCCCGGCTGGACGATGCCAACGATGCGATCGCCCGGCACCGCGCCTTCCGGCGCGAAGCGCACTGGCAGGTCGCCGCGCACGCCGCGGATCGGCACGGCGCCGTCGCGCGGCTGGTCCTTGTCCTTGCGCGCGGCCCGGCCCGGAATTTGGAACAGCATGCCGGCGGCGTTGCGGATCTTCGACCAGCCCTCCTCGCGCTGCTTGGGCGCTGCCGGCGTGACACGCTCGTCCTTGTAGTCGGGGAAGACCGCCTTCATGACGTCGGTGGAAGCCAGTTCGCCACGGCCGACGGACGCCAGCACGTCCTCGATGTCCTTGCGTGCCAGCCGGTGCAGGACCGGCTTCAGGCTTTCCTTGGTGAAATTCTTGCCGGCCCGTTCGAAGGCGCGTTCGAGAATGCGCGCGCCGAGACCGGAATACTGCTTGCGGATGGCGTTCTTGGTGGCCCGGCGGATGGCGGCGCGCGCCTTGCCGGTGACGACGACCGATTCCCACGCCGCCGGCGGCACCTGCGCCTTGGAGCGGATGATCTCGACCTCGTCGCCATTCTTCAGTTCCGTCATCAGCGGCATGATGCGGCCATTGACCTTGGCGCCGACGCAGGTGTCGCCGACATCGGTGTGCACCGCATAGGCGAAATCGATGGGCGTGGCGCCGCGCGGCAAGGCAATCAGCATGCCTTTGGGCGTGAAGCAGAACACCTGGTCCTGGAACAGTTCCAGCTTGGTGTTTTCGAGGAAGTCCTCGGGATTGTCACCTTCCGCAAGCTGCTCGATGGTGCGCCGCAGCCAGGCATAGGCATTGGTCTCCTTCGAGATCGCATGGCCGGCGCCGTTCGTCTTGCCGCCGGTGTCCTTGTAGATCGAGTGCGCCGCGACGCCGTATTCGGCGATCTTGTTCATTTCGCGGGTGCGGATCTGCAGCTCGACGCGCTGGCGCGAGGGGCCGACGATGGTGGTGTGGATCGAGCGGTAGTCGTTCTGCTTCGGCGTCGAGATGTAGTCCTTGAAGCGGCCGGGCACCATCGACCATGTGGTATGGATGGCACCGAGCGCGCGGTAGCAGTCCTCGACCGTATCGACGACGACGCGGAAGCCGAAAATGTCGGACAGCTGCTCGAAGGACAGCGCCTTGGCTTCCATCTTGCGGAACACCGACCAGGGCTTCTTCTGGCGGCTCTTCACGCCGGCGTTGATGGCATGCTTTTCAAACAGCGCCGACAGCGCCTTTTCAATATCGGTCAGCACGCCCTTGTTGCGCTCGAAGATCTCGGCGAGCCGCGCGGTCACGGCACGGTAGGCTTCCGGATTGATGTAGCGGAAGGCGATCTCCTCCAGTTCCTCGCGCATGCCTTGCATGCCCATGCGCCCGGCCAGCGGCGCATAGATGTCCATCGTCTCCTCGGCGATGCGCAGGCGCTTGGCTTCCGGCATGTGGTCGAGGGTGCGCATGTTGTGCAGCCGGTCGGCGAGCTTGACCAGCAGCACGCGGACGTCTTCCGAGATCGCCAGCAGCAGCTTGCGCAGGTTCTCAGCCTGCTCTGCCTTCTTGGAAACGAGATCAAGCTTCTTCAGCTTGGTCAGGCCCTCGACCAGCTTGCCCATTTCGGGGCCGAACAGATCGTCGATCTCGGCCCGCGTCGCCGTGGTGTCCTCGATCGTGTCGTGCAGCAAAGCAACGGCGATCGTCGCCTCGTCCATGTGCATTTCGGTGAGGATGGCGGCGACTTCGAGCGGATGCGAGAAATAGGGATCGCCGGAAGCGCGCTTCTGGTGGCCATGCTTCTGCATGGCATAGACATAGGCCTTGTTGAGCAACGCCTCGTTGACGTCAGGCTTGTAGCGCTGGACGCGCTCGACAAGCTCATACTGACGCATCATGGGCGGAATCTCTCAGCGATGAAATGAATCATGCGCCGCACTGCTGTACGGCGCATGTCATAGATAGCCACGAAACTGCCGGGACGGAAGTGCCGGAAACGTGTTCCGGGCAGGTCCAGAAAACTCTCTTAGTAGTCGTCGCTCTTTTCCGGCGGTACCAGACCTTCGATGCCGGCCAGCAGGTCTTCCTCGGTCATGCGATCGAAGGTGATGTTGTCCTCGGCTTCGTCGGTTTCGGTGGCCGCGACAGCGCCGCCGGTCTGGTCGGCGATCACCTCGCCATCGGCCTCGGGCTCGTCGACCTCGACATGCTTCTGCAGCGAATGGATCAGATCTTCCTTGAGGTCGTCGGGCGATAGTGTCTCGTCGGCGATCTCGCGCAAGGCAATGACCGGGTTCTTGTCGTTGTCGCGAGGAACGGTGATCTGCGCGCCCTGGCTGATCTGGCGAGCACGATGGCCGGCCAAAAGCACCAGCTCGAAGCGGTTGTCGACCTTGTCGATGCAATCTTCAACGGTTACGCGGGCCATGGACTGCCCCTTTCATGCCTGGATTTGATGGAAAACAGGCGCGGTCCATAACCCGAACGCCGCCAAAATACAAGCATCATGGCATTGGCGGGACTGTTGGCGCCCAATCCCTGCCTAAACACCGGATTTGGCAAACCGCCCGCGTCGTTCGCTCGACGCCGCGATCACAATTGCTTGCATTGCCCCATCACGCCTTGGATTGCCACCAAACTGGCGTTATCTCGGATGGACAAGGTCAGCCGGTTTATTATGAGCCCGACCTATAGTCGCTACCGCATTTCGTTTAGACGGCCGCATTTTTCGAAAAGGAATATTTTCCATGTTCGACCCACGTGAAAAAATCGCCTTGTTCATCGACGGTGCCAATCTCTACGCTACGTCGCGGGCGCTCGGCTTCGACATCGACTATCGCAAGCTGTTGTCGAGTTTCCAGAAGCGCGGCTATCTCTTGCGCGCCTATTATTACACGGCGCTGGTCGAGGATCAGGAATACTCCTCGATCCGCCCGCTGATCGACTGGCTCGACTATAACGGCTTCAAGGTGGTGACCAAGCCGGCCAAGGAGTTCACCGACTCGACCGGCCGCCGCAAGATCAAGGGCAATATGGACATCGAACTGACGGTCGATGCGCTGGAGCTCGCCGATGTCGTCGACCACTATGTCATTTTCTCCGGCGACGGCGACTTCCGCACGCTGGTCGAGGCGCTGCAGCGGCGCGGCCGCAAGGTGTCGATCGTCTCGACCATGGCCTCGCAACCGCCGATGATCTCGGATGATCTGCGCCGCCAGGCCGACCATTTCATCGACCTGACGACGCTGAAGAACGAAGTCGGCCGCGATCCTTCCGAGCGGCCCGTGCGCCGGCCCGAGCCGGCTGAAGTCGACGAGGACGACTACTGAGGCCGGGCACCTTGACCGCCCTCCCCGCTTCCGAACCCACCCGCGACTGCCCGCTCTGCCCGCGGCTGCATGACTTCATCGCCGAGTGGCGGCAACGCGAGCCGTCATGGTTCAACGCGCCGGTGCCGACCTTCCTGCCGCCGCAGGGTGAGGACACCGTCAAGCTTCTGATCGTCGGGCTGGCGCCCGGTCTGCGCGGCGCCAACCGCACCGGCCGCCCCTTCACCGGCGACTATGCCGGCGACCTGCTCTACTCGACGCTGATCGCGCACGGCTTTGCACGCGGTGAGTTCAAGGCGCGGCCCGATGACGGGCTGGAGCTTGTCGGCACGGCGATCACCAATGCCGTGCGCTGCGTGCCGCCGGAGAACAAGCCTGTCGGCGCCGAAATCTCGACCTGCCGCAGCTTCCTGGTGCCGACGATTGCACGCTTTCCCAAGCTACGCGCGGTGCTGGCGCTCGGATCGATCGCGCACCAGTCGACCGTGCGGGCGCTCGGCGAGCGCGTCGCCGCCTATCCATTCAGGCATGGCGGGCAGTTGCCGGCCGGTGGCATCACGCTGTTTTCCAGCTATCACTGCTCACGCTACAACACCAATACGGGCGTGCTGACCGAGGCGATGTTCGTCAGCGTTTTCAGCGAGATCGCGGCGTTCCTGAAGATATAGATTCACTCCTCAATGCGCCGGCGCAAGCAGCGCCGCCAATTTCTCCGGCCCGCCCTGCAGAACGTTCAGGTCGACGTCACCCTCGATACCGTCTATGCGCCCGCGATTGTGGTACTGCCAGTAGATCCAGTCGTGGCGGTCAGGTTCCACCAGCAGCGAGCGAAGCCAGAGCGGGCGAGCGGCGATCTGCCCGGCATAGGCAGCCTCGGCCTCATCGGTCAGATAGACGATCGCCGTCTTGCCGAATGCCTGCTCGACAGGTCCGAGGAAACCCTGGAGTTCAGCATTCAGTTGCTCGGGCGATGGGCGCTGCGGACAGTTGCCGCCGAACTCGACATCGACGACCGGCGGCAGCAAGGGCTGATCGTGCGGTACCACCGAGATGAAATTCTTCGCCTGGTCGGCGCCGGGCCGGCAGAAGGTGAAGAAATGATAGGCGCCTACGGCAAGGCCGGCCGCGCGGGCCTCACGTAGATTGGTGGCAAAAGCACGATCGACATGATCGCCGCCCTCGGTCGCCTTGATGACGGCGAAGGCGACATCGTCGGCGGCAACGCGCCGCCAGTCGATCTGGCCTTGATGATGCGAGACGTCGATGCCTCTGACCGGATATTTGCTACGGTCGGGAGAATAGGTGTGGACGTAGAAGAAGCCGCCGGCCACCGCCATCGCTGCAAACGCCAGGCTCATCAATCCCCAGAGGATGATCCGGTTCTTCAAAGCGATCCCCTCTGGTATCTGCCGATTGCGCTTGCCCGAAATTTGGAAGCCAAACTGGCTTTTCGAGGGCTACCGCCTGATGTCTCTCACCCACGCTCCTTCAAGAGCCGGCCCTTCTCACGCGACCAGTCGCGCTGTTTCTCGGTCTCGCGCTTGTCGTGCAATTTCTTGCCGCGGCCGACGGCGAGCAGCAGCTTGGCGCGGCCTTGGTCGTTGAAATAGATTTTCAGCGGCACCAGCGTCATGCCTTCGCGGTCGACGCTCTGCGACAGCTTGGCCATCTCGCGCTTGTTGAGCAGGAGTTTGCGCCGCCGCCTGGGCTCGTGGTTGAAGCGGTTGGCCTGCAGATATTCGGGCAGATAGGAATTGATCAGCCAGATCTCGCCGCCTTCGACCGAGGCATAGCTGTCCTGGATATTGGCCTGGCCCTGGCGCAGGGACTTGACCTCGGTGCCGGTCAGCACCAAGCCGGCCTCGATCGTGTCGAGCACCTCATAGGAAAACCGTGCCTTGCGGTTTTCCGCAACGGTCTTGTTGTTGGGATCGGCTTTTCTGACTTGATTCATGATGTGGAGAGGTGGCGCCTCATCCTCAATTAATCAAGCCGGCGTGCTTCATGGCCGCATCGATCTTCGCCGCGGTCGATTCCTCGACCGTGACCAGCGGCGACCGCAGCACATTCTCGACCTTGCCCAGCTTCGACAGCGCGTATTTGGCGCCGGACACGCCGGGCTCCAGGAAGATCGCCTTGTGCAGGGGCAAGAGACGATCCTGCAATTCCAGCGCCTTGGCGCTGTCGCCGGAAAGCGTCGCCTCCTGGAATTCGGCGCACAGCCGCGGCGCGACGTTCGAAGTCACCGAAATGCAGCCGACACCGCCATGGGCGTTGAAGCCGAGCGCCGAGGCGTCCTCGCCGGAAAGCTGGATGAAATCCTTGCCGCAGGTCATGCGCTGCTCGGACACACGCTCGACCTTGCCGGTCGCGTCCTTGACGCCGACGATGTTCTTGAAGTCGTGAGCCAGCCGCCCCATCGTCTCCGGCATCATGTCGATCACCGAACGCGGCGGGATGTTGTAGATGATGATCGGCAGCTTGGTCGCCCTGGCGACGGCGGCGAAATGCTCGTAGAGGCCGCGCTGCGTCGGCTTGTTGTAATAGGGCGTGACGACCAGGGCGGCATCGGCGCCAACCTTTTCGGCATACTGCACGAGGCCGACGGCTTCCGCCGTGTTGTTGGAACCGGCGCCGGCGACGACCGGAGCACGGCCCTTGGCCACCTCGATGCAGACCTTGACGACATGGCGATGCTCATCGTGCGACAGTGTCGGCGACTCGCCAGTGGTGCCAACGGGAACCAGACCCGTCGTGCCTTCCGCGAGCTGCCATTCGACAAAGGCGCGAAAGGCTTTCTCGTCGAAACGTCCGCTCTTTTCGAACGGTGTCACGAGCGCAGTAAGCGAGCCTCTCAGCATGTCGTCCAACTCCTTGGGACTTGTTTGTTTATGCATGTCGCTGTCCCAAAACCGGTATCCACTTTTGGGCGACATGCATCGGTGTTTGTCGATCAGTTTGTCGTGCGCGCCTTCTAACCGAAAGCGAAGCGGCGCACCATAGTCTCGACATGGTTGCGCGGCAAGCATTGCCATGGTGCCAGCAAGCGCAATTCGAACAGCCTTGATAACTCTTTGTTTACGAGCCCTTCACGACCTAAGTCTAGGCTTCGAGGTATCTTAGCCTGCTGGTAGAATGCTGAACCAAGGAAGACACGAGACCATGCCGACCCGTCGGCCTCACCTCTTCGCGCTGCTTGGCGCCATCGCCGCGCTGATGCCCGGTGTGGCGATCAGCGGCAGCGTGGATGCGCGGGCCACCGCGGCGATCCCGATGCCGAGCCCGCAGGACAGCGCGCAGCAGGGCCCCTCGCCCAGCGTCTTGCTGCTGAAGAGCGGGCTGGACGCGCTGGCGGCCGGTGATATTCCCGGCGCTCGTGGTGTGCGCGATGCGCTTCCCGCTCAATCGCTCGACCAGCACATACTGGCCTGGGCGATCGCACTTTACGGCGGCGACAAGGTTCCGAGCGGCGACATCGCCGCCGCCGCGAAGATGCTGCCCAACTGGCCGGGCACCGTTGCCTTGCGCAAGAACAGCGAGCGGGCGCTCTATCGAGAAAACCCCGCTACCGACATCGTCATTGCGGCGTTCGATGGCAGCCAGCCGCAGACATTCGAAGGCGTCATGGTTCTCGCCCGCGCCTATGTGGCGGCGGGCAACGTCAAGGCGGCACGCTCGGTGCTGTCGCCGTTTTGGCGCACCACGGTCCTGGAAGCCAAGGACGAGACGTCGCTGATCAAGGAATTCGGCGGTCTTATCCCTGCCGCCGACCTCCGTTTTCGCATGGACCGTATGTTTTATGCCGACCGGGTGAATTCCGCGCTGCGCATTGCCGGTCTTGCCGGCGCCCAGCAGTTTGCCGAGGCCTGGGCCGCGGCCGACAGAGGCGACAAGAATGCGTTGAAGCTGCTGAAGGCCGTCCCGGCATCCCAGCGTTCTGCCGGCTATTTCTTCGCGCAGGCCGAATATCTGCGCAAGCAGGAGGATTTTGCCGGCGCCGCCGCCGTGGTGATGAAGGCGCCGACGGACCGCGAGGCTCTGGTCGACCCGGACGCCTGGTGGGTTGAGCGCCGGGTGCTGTCGCGCGAACTAGTCGACCAAGGCGACATGAAGACGGCGTACACGATTGTCGCCACGCATGCCGCCGAAAGCGCAGCCAATGCGGCCGAGGCGGAGTTCCATGCCGGCTGGTATGCGCTGCGTGGCCTCAACGACCCCAAGCTTGCCGCGACGCATTTTTCGCGCATCGCCGACCTTGCCCAAGGCCCGATGACCCTGTCGCGCGCCTATTACTGGCTCGGCCGTGCCGCGGAAGTCGGCGGCCCCGGCAACGCCAAGGACTATTTTGGGCGCGCCGCCAATTATGGCACGACCTTTTACGGGCAGCTTGCCGCCGAACGTGTCGGCCGGCAGGCGCTCAACATCGTCTATCCCACGCCCAGTGCCGCCGACCGGCAGAATTTTGCCGGCCGCGAGGCGGTCAGCGCGATCAAGCGGCTGCAGGAGGCAGGCTATGATCGCTATGCCGAAACGCTCTATCGCGACCTTGCCGGCCAGTTGACCAGCCCGGGCGAACTGGCGCTGCTTGCTGTCCTTGCCGAGAAACAGGGCAACCATTTCATGGCGCTGAAGGTCGGCAAGATCGCCGGCGCGCGCAGCATCGATGTCGGCGCGCTGTCGCATCCGCTCGGCGTCATTCCTGATTCGGCCAATATTTCCGGCTCGGGCAAGGCGCTGGCCTATGCGATTGCCCGCCAGGAGAGCGAATTCAACATCGGTGCCGTATCCAGCGCCGGCGCGCGCGGGCTGCTGCAGCTGATGCCGGGAACCGCCAAGCAACTGGCGAAGAAGGCCGGGTTGCAGTTTTCGCAGGCACGGCTGACCACCGACGCCGGCTACAACGCCACACTCGGCTCGGCCTTCCTCGGCGAGCAGCTCGATCGCTTCAACGGCTCCTACGTGCTGACCTTCGCCGGCTACAATGCCGGCCCCAACCGGGCCAGCCAGTGGGTGGCGAAATACGGCGACCCGCGCGGCAAGGACATCGATGCGGTGGTGGACTGGATCGAGCGGATTCCCTACACGGAAACAAGAAGTTACGTGCAGCGCGTGATGGAGAATTACGAGGTCTACAAGATGCGTATTTCCGGCAAATACGACATTGTCGGCGACCTCGTGAACGGGCGCAACTGAGGACGCTGACGGCTTGAGAGGCGACCGAGCGTCGCTCCTTCTATTTGACCATCCCTGCCCTCGTCTGTAGCAGTCGCAGACGATCCAGACAGGGAGTCCTTTCAGATGTCGAGCACCGGAGGTTTTCCCGACTTCTTCTACGTAGCGCCAGACGGGCTGAGACTTCATGCCCGCCTCTATGGCGAAGCGAAGCCCGGACATTGGCCGGTCATCTGCCTGCCCGGCCTGACCCGCAACGCGCGGGATTTTCATGAGCTGGCACTTTATCTTTCGACGCGATCGCCGGTACCGCGCCAAGTGGTTGCCTTCGACTATCGCGGACGCGGACAGTCAGCCTACGATCCCGATGTCAGCCACTACAATGTCGGCGTCGAGGCCAGCGACATCCTTGCCGGGCTGGCAGCACTCGGTATCGAGGAGGCCGCTTTCATCGGCACCTCACGCGGCGGGCTGATCATCCATGTGCTTGGCGCGCTGCGGCCGGCCGTGCTGAAAGCCATTGTGCTCAACGACATTGGGCCGGTGATCGAGCCGGCCGGCCTCGCCCACATCCAGTCCTATCTCGAACGCACGTCGAAGCCGAAAACCTTCACCGAGGCGATGGATGCCCAGCGCAGCGTTCACGGCAAGGATTTTTCCAAGCTCACCGACGCCGACTGGACGCGGATGGTGGGAGCGCTCTACCGTGAGACGGATCAAGGGCTGTTGCCGGATTTTGATCCGAAACTGGTCGATATGGTCGCCAATCTTGACCTGTCACAGCCATTGCCGGCGCTGTGGCCGCAGTTCGAGGCGTTGGCAGCCATTCCCCTGCTCGCTATCCGTGGCGCCAATTCCAGGCTGTTGTCGCCTGAAACTCTGGAGCAGATGCGCCAGCGCCATCCGATGATCGAAGCGATCGCGGTCGAGGGCCAGGGCCACGCCCCTTTCCTCGAAACTGGCAGCTTGCCCGGCGATATAGCGACCTTCCTTGATCGGGCTGAGCGCAGACACCAAACAAAGTAAACCCTAAGACCAGATCTGGCCCTGAGGTCACCATGACAGTATATATAGGCCTTTGGAACTATTTTGCCTTTGAGCTTTTCCCTGACGCTTTCGCTGGCTTCGCCGCGCCCGCCTGACCCCGTTCGGTCATCGGAATGGCGCGGCTGAGGCCGGATTTGGTGATCCAGAAGGAAACGCGATGTTCCTGGATGTCGTTCAAGATCAGTCCGAGCGCCCCGCCGAGACGGCAGCCGCTGTCGACCAGGAAGACTGCAAGCCTGTAGGCATCCTCGCTGCGGCTCCTGATGGCGGCGAACAGCCTGGCCTACGGACGAAAGGGCTGTTCGGCTGCTATCCCCCAGCGTTGTTGCACAAATGACGCGATTTGGCCCAACTCAGAAAGCACTCGTTAACAGGGCCGCCCTAACCCCCATATTCACGGGCACATCCGGCAACCGGCTGACGGAATCAAGGCGAGGCGACGAATCACGTGCCAGGGATTCGCCGCAGAACCGCCGCCGCTGGGAAAGCCACGGCGCGGCATGCGATTATTTTTCGACAGAATGACTTCTTTTTCAGAGATAATGGCCGGGGCTTGTTGATTGTGCCGGCGCTTTTCTTTATCCAGCGGCGCAACGGAGAGGTGGCCGAGTGGTCGAAGGCGCTCCCCTGCTAAGGGAGTAGAGGTCAAAAGCTTCTCGTGGGTTCGAATCCCATCCTCTCCGCCACCCTATGCCCTGCAGACTTCGAATCACATCAATCAGGCCATGTCGCCTCAACCATCCGGCCGAGACTCACAAGCGCATTGGCCAGCCCCATCCGGATAGCGGGACGGCCGCCGTCGATCTTGAGCGCTTTCTCATAAGGCGGCGCCACGATGTCGGCCTTGCCGAATTCGGCGTAGGCGCGACCAGCGCGCAAAGCGCCTCAACCCAGTCGGCATTCAGCTCGCAAGCACGTTCAAAATGCCTCATCGCATGCACATGCTCGCAGACCTTCAAATAGGTCTCACCCAGTGTCAAATGGTAGTGCAGATTTTGAGGGACCTCTTTTACCACTCGCTCAACAAACCGAATGGCCATCTGGTCTAGGCCGAGCGCAAAGGATGTCCAGTTTATGAGCCAATACGCGCTGACAAAGTGCCTCCGCATCCAGCAACCGATTTGCCCGATGCAATTCGACAGCCTGCCTGAGCAATGCATCATCAGCCTGTGCACGGGATAGTGGGCTTGCTTTCGGATGGGTGATTTCGGTCCGGACGAAATTTTCTGATGCTTCGACCAGGCGGGCGGCAGACGATTGTTCGTGGTCCTTCGCTAGCAAAAAGAGGCGACGGAATCCGGCGTTACGGCTGCAGATCGCAGGGTGCTTGCACGGCCAGGCTGGTCACGCTAGCAAGGAGGCCCTTTCCAAGCGAGCTTCCCCCATGCGTCTGCGCCCTGCCCTTTCGCCGCTTATCGCAGCACTTCCCTCGACCGTGCCTTTTGTCGGCCCGGAAGCGCAGGAGCGTGAACGCGGGCGGGCTTTTCGTGCCCGCATCGGCGCCAATGAGAGCAGTTTTGGCCCATCGCCACGGGTCATCGCCCGCATGGAGCGCGTGGCGCGCGACCAGTGGATGTATTGCGATCCCGACAATTACGAGCTGAAGGTCGCGGCTGCCGCGCATCTTGACGTGGCGATCGAGAACGTCGTTGTCGGCGAAGGCATCGACGGGCTGCTCAGCCTGGTGGCGCGCATGTATGTGGCGGCTGGCGATGCCGTGGTCACCTCGCTCGGCGCTTATCCAACCTTCAACTTCCATATTGCCGGCGTCGGCGGGCGGCTGGTGACAGTCCGTTACGAGAACGACCGCGAAAGCCTGGATGGTTTGCTTAAGGCGGCCGTCAAGGAGAAGGCCCCGCTGGTCTATCTGTCCAACCCGGACAATCCGATGGGCAGTTGGTGGGAAGCGGACGAGGTGATCCGCTTCATCGAGGCATTGCCTGAGACCACCATGCTGGTGCTCGACGAGGCCTATGGCGAATTGGGGCCGGCCTCGGCCCTGCCGCCGATCGACATCTCGCGACCAAATGTCATCCGCATGCGAACCTTTTCAAAGGCTTATGGGCTTGCCGGGATACGCTGCGGCTATGCGATTGCGGAGGCGCAGGTGATCCGCGACTTCGAGAAGATCCGCAACCATTACGGCGTCAGCCGCATGGCGCAGATCGCCGGCGTCGAGGCACTCGCCGACCAGCCCTATCTCGAGACGGTGGTGGCGCGGGTGGCTGCCGGGCGCCGGCGCATCGCTGATATCGCCGAGCAGAACGGGTTGAAGCCGCTGGCCTCGGCGACCAATTTCGTCACCATCGACTGCGGCCATGACGGCCCCTTCGCGCTGAAAGTGCTGCAAGGTCTGCTGTCACGTGATGTGTTCATCCGCAAGCCGATGGCGCCAGGACTCGACCGCTGCATTCGCGTCAGCGTCGGCCTCGACCACGAACTGGATATCTTTGCCGAGGAATTGCCGGGCGCGCTGGCGGCGGCGCGGGGGAACTAGGCAATTCAGCTGCGTTCGGATGCTGGCGCTGCGCTTAGCAGGTGCCTGACGCGTGCCAATATATCCGACAACTCGGCCGCTTCCTCGTCGCCCAGGTCCACGGTCAGGCGGGTGAGATCGCGATCCGCGGCTGCCTGGAGTGTGGCAAGCGCGGCCTGGCCGCGAACGGTGAGCGAGAGGACGCGACCGCGCAGAGCCCCAGGGACGGTGCGCATTTCGGTCAAGCCCGCGGCAAAGAGTTTTCTAAGGATTCTCGTGACATAGGCCGGATCCAGTTGGAGTTCCCTGGCAATGCCGGACGCTGCTGGCCCGAAATCGGTTTGAAACGCCCGTGCCAGAAAGCCTGCCGTGCCGCCAGGGGCGGCAGCAATACGGCCAGGTCGACGGCCCAGTTCGAACAGCACCCGCGCCTCGGTCAGCGTAAAGGCGCTGTGCGTCAAGGTTTCGTCGAGCAGTCCGACCAGGCCGGTATAGAACCGGTTGAAGCATCTGAGATCGCGGACCAAGGCACTCCGATCGGCTGGCATGTCATGCGCCTTCCCTGAGATTCCACATCGGTGGATCATTGCGTAAAAGTTGATCAAGTCAACTTTTTATTGGATCAAGTCATCCATCTTACGAGCAAGCCTCGGCTTCTGTTCGATAGTCCCCCTCAAGCCAGTTGCCTTCGCTCGATCCTGCGCCAGACTCTATGCAAGGGAGCGCACGATGAACGATCGGAAAAGGGCCGTGCAGGCCCGCGTACACGGCAGGGTGCAAGGCGTCGGCTACAGGATCTGGGCGAGAGGCGAAGCGGCAGGGCTTGGGCTAGTGGGCTGGGTGCGCAACGAAAGAGACGGCACGGTAACGGCATGGCTCGCTGGCGCCGAAACGGCGGTTTCGTCCATGATCGAACGGCTTTGGCAGGGCCCGGCGGGCGCTTCAGTCTCGCGGGTCGATGTCGAGGAGATCGAGACCTGGACCGCGCCTGGAGATTTCAAAATCGTCGCATAGGCGCATGCGCATTACTTGACTAGTCCGACACTCTTGAATTAATTGAACGTTCGTTTTATTATTGCCAGCTTGATGAGGCGATCATGGCGCGCACCACGGGATCCGACGGCGAGCGAACCGAGGCGGCAGTCCGCGAAGCGGCGGTCAACCTGATCGCACGCCATGGCTACGAGGCGATGTCGATGCGGCGGCTGGCGGCCGAGGTCGGCGTGCAGGCGGCCGCGCTCTACCGCTATTTCCCGACCAAGGAAGACCTGCTGTTCACGCTGATGCGCGAGCACATGGAGGGGCTTCGCCAGGCCTGGGAACACGCGAGGCCAACCGATGCAGATCCGGCGGAGCAGCTTGCGGCCTATGTGCGCAACCACATCGCTTTCCACATCGAGCGCCGGCATGCCACGCATGTGTCGAACATGGAACTGCGCAGCCTGTCGCCCGACAGGCTGACACAGATCCTGCGCATGCGCACAGCCTACGAAAAGGAACTGCGCAGCATCCTGCGCGAAGGCGCCGAGGCCGGCGACTTCAGCATCGAGGACACCGGTCTGACGGCCATGGCGCTGATCCAGATGATGACCGGCGTCATCGTCTGGTTTCGCCCGGGCGAGCGGCTGTCGGTCACTGAAGTGACGGCGACATATCTTTCAATGACAATGCGCCTGGTTGGCGCGAGGATGGATACCGACAGCGCCGCACGTCCCTCGGACGTGCAAAGGACGTTGTAGCACTTGAATTTTGCGCATGATCCTTTCCGAAAATCGAAGTCGATTTTCGAGGTCATGCGGCGGGAGGAACGCCATGTACACCAACACGCTCAGCTTCGGGCATGACGAGGACATCGAGGCGCTGCGCGATATGGTGCGGCGCTTCGCCCAGGACAGGATCGCCCCGATCGCCGGCGATATCGACCGCCAGAACGAATTTCCGGCGCATCTGTGGCGCGAGCTCGGCGAACTCGGCCTGCTCGGCATCACCGCCGATCCCGATTTCGGCGGCAGCGGCATGGGTTATCTCGCCCATGTGATTGCGGTGGAGGAAATCTCCCGCGCGTCGGCTTCGGTCGGTCTTTCCTACGGCGCCCACTCCAACCTCTGCGTCAACCAGATCAACCGCTGGGCGACGCCGGCGCAGAAGGAAAAGTTCCTGCCGCCGCTGTGTTCCGGCGAGCGTGTCGGCGCGCTGGCGATGTCTGAATCCGGCGCCGGCTCGGACGTCGTCTCGCTCAAGCTGCGCGCCGAAAAGCGCAATGACCGCTATGTGCTCAACGGCACCAAGATGTGGATCACCAACGGCCCGGACGCGGATACGCTGGTTGTCTATGCCAAGACCGATCCGGAGCGGAAATCGCGCGGCATCACCGCCTTCATCGTCGAAAAGGCTTTTGCAGGGTTTTCCGTGGCGCAGAAACTCGACAAGCTCGGCATGCGCGGTTCCAGCACCGGCGAACTGGTGTTTGAAAATGTCGAGGTGCCGTTCGACAATTTGCTGCATGAGGAAGGACGCGGCGTCGAGGTGCTGATGTCGGGCCTAGACTATGAGCGCACGGTGCTCGCCGGCGGCCCGATCGGCCTGATGGCAGCCTGCCTCGACGTGGTGATTCCCTATGTGCACGAACGTAAGCAGTTCGGCCAGCCGATCGGCGAGTTTCAACTGGTGCAAGGCAAGCTTGCCGACATGTACACGGTGATGAACGCCGCGCGCGCCTACGTCTACGCCGTCGCGGCCGCCTGCGACCGCGGCCAGACCACCCGCAAGGACGCCGCCGGCTGTGTTTTGTTCGCCGCCGAAAAGGCGACGCAGATGGCGTTGGACGCCATCCAGCTGCTGGGCGGCAACGGCTACATCAACGATTATCCGACCGGCCGGCTGCTGCGCGACGCCAAGCTTTACGAGATCGGCGCCGGCACCAGCGAAATCCGGCGCTGGCTCATCGGCCGCGAGATCATGGCGGAGGGGGTGTGAGCATGGCCGTCCTGCAGACTCAGATCTCCCCCTCCTCCGACATCTTCCGCGCCAATGCCGATCGCATGCGCGCGCTGGTCGCCGACATCGCCGAAAAGGCCGCGACCGTCGAGCGCGGCGGCTCGGAGGAGGCGCGCGAGCGCCATATTTCGCGTGGCAAGCTGCTGCCGCGCGAACGCCTGGCACAATTGCTCGACACTGGTTCGCCCTTCCTCGAGATCGGCCAGTTCGCGGCGTGGTCGATGTATGGCGAGGAGATTTCCTCGGCCGGCATGATCGCCGGCGTCGGCCGGGTCGAGGGCACCGAGGTGATGGTCGTCGTCAACGATGCCACGGTGAAGGGCGGCACCTACTATCCATTGACGGTGAAAAAGCATCTGCGCGCGCAGGAAATCGCGCTGCAGAACAATCTGCCCTGCATCTATCTGGTCGACAGCGGCGGCGCCAATCTGCCCAACCAGGACGAGGTGTTTCCCGACCGCGAGCATTTCGGCCGCATCTTCTACAACCAGGCCAACATGTCCGCTGCCGGCATCCCGCAGATCGCCTGTGTCATGGGGTCCTGCACGGCCGGAGGCGCCTATGTGCCGGCGATGTCGGACGAGACGATCATGGTGCGCAACCAGGCAACCATTTTTCTCGGCGGCCCACCGCTGGTGAAGGCGGCCACCGGCGAGGACGTCAGCGCCGAGGATCTGGGGGGCGCGGATGTGCATACGCGGCTCTCTGGCGTTGCCGACCACTATGCGATGGACGACGAACATGCGCTCGCCATCTGCCGGCGCATAGTCAAAAACCTGAATCGGAACAAGACCGTAAGCCTAAACTTACAGAGATCGATTCCGCCGCTTCATCCGGCGGATGAACTCTACGGCGTCGTGCCGACCGATTTGCGCCAGCCCTATGACGTGCGCGAGGTGATCGCGCGCCTCGTCGACGGTTCCGAGTTCGACGAGTTCAAGCAGAATTACGGCACGACGCTGATCACCGGTTTTGCCCATCTCCACGGCATGCCGGTCGGCATCATCGCCAACAATGGCGTGCTGTTTTCCGAAAGCGCGCTGAAGGGCGCGCATTTCATCGAGCTGTGCTGCCAGCGCGGGATCCCGCTGGTCTTTCTGCAGAACATCACCGGCTTCATGGTCGGCCGGAAATACGAGGCCGGCGGCATTGCCAAGGATGGCGCCAAGCTGGTGATGGCGGTTGCCACCGCCAGGGTGCCGAAGGTGACCGTGATCATCGGCGGCTCGTTCGGCGCCGGCAATTACGGCATGTGCGGCCGCGCTTACTCGCCGCGCTTCCTGTGGATGTGGCCGAATGCCCGAATCTCGGTGATGGGCGGCGAACAGGCGGCAACCGTGCTCGCCATGGTCAAGCGCGAAGGCATCGAGCGCAAGGGCGGCGAGTGGAGCGCCGAGGAGGAAGCGAAATTCAAGAAGCCGATCCTGATGAAATACGAGCATGAGGGCCATCCGCTCTACTCGTCGGCCCGCCTCTGGGACGACGGCATCATCGATCCGGCGAAGACGCGCGACGTGCTGGCGCTCAGCCTTTCCGCGTCGCTCAACGCCGAGATCGAGGACACGCGCTTCGGCGTGTTCAGGATGTGAGATGAGCAAGGCGTTGGATAGGATCCGCATTCACACCGGGGACATCACGAAGCTGGATGTCGACGCGATCGTCAATGCCGCCAACACCTCGCTTCTCGGCGACGGTGGAGTCGATGGCGCCATCCACCGCGCGGCGGGTCGTGAGCTCGAGGTCGAATGCCGGATGCTGAACGGATGCAGGGTCGGCGACGCCAAGATCACCAAGGGTTACAAGCTGCCGGCTCGACATATCATCCACACGGTCGGGCCGATCTGGCAGGGCGGCGGCAAGGGCGAAGCCGAACTGCTGGCCTCTTGCTATCGCAGGTCGCTGGAACTCGCGACCGCCAATGATTGCCGTTCGGTGGCGTTTCCCGCGATCTCGACCGGTGTTTACCGCTACCCCAGGGCTGAGGCGACCGAAATCGCCGTCGGCACTGTCAGCATGATCATCGAAGAGAAACCCATGCCCGAAACCGTCATCTTCTGCTGCTTCGACGAGCATACGGCGGAACTATACCGGCGAACCGTTGCTGCGCTCCGGAAGGGTTGAACTGTATGGACCAATCGATTCATCAGCATAGGCAGCGTCGAATCTCCGCTGGCGAACTGGCGTCGAGACAAAATATTCGCTACTGCTTGTCCCGTGCAATGCAATGGGGACATGGTGGGAATGGAACTGAAATATTGCCGGGGGATGGCCGCTTCGATACTTGCATTCATACTAATATTCACCACAGCTGGCGCCGGCCAGGCCGGATCACTCGCAGGAAGCAAGGGAGACGTGCGTTTTCCGCCGACCGTGGGCTCGGGCGAATGCAACGTTGCCTACAAGGGCTACGTTGCGGCGAGCGGTCATTCGGCCTACGCCACGACCTTTTATTCGCGAGTCGTCGACCTCTACATCATCTGCGGGACGAAGCTCAACGCACCTTCCCAGAAGGCCGCGGAGGAGATGGCGCTGCGCAACTGCCAGGCTGGATTGACGCGTTGGAAGCTAAAGACCGCAAGTGGCGGCTGCGCGATCTCGGCATCGAAATAGGCACATGCGCTTCGCTCGTAGAGCGCTCCCTTGGTAAGGGGGCGCTCTATATCAAGTGCCGAACTGCAAGGCAGCATCCGGCAAACGGAAAGCCTATCCATATAGGTTTGCGACCCAGAGGGGGCGCGAAGGAACGCCTGCGTTGCTTTCAGCAAGGCATGGCTACGGAGGCTCCATGTTCAGCAAGATCCTGATCGCCAATCGGGGCGAGATCGCCTGCCGTGTCATCCGCACGGCCCGCAAGATGGGCGTGCACACCGTCGCCGTCTATTCTGACGCCGACGCGAAATCCCTGCATGTCGAGATGGCCGACGAGGCCGTTCACATCGGCCCCTCGCCGGTCGGTGAGAGTTACTTGCGGGGGGACCGGATTGTCGCGGCGGCGCTTTCGACGGGGACGCAAGCCATCCATCCCGGTTACGGCTTCCTGTCGGAAAATCCTGATTTCGTCGACCAGGTGGTGGCGGCGGGGCTCACCTTCATCGGCCCATCGGCGGCCTCGATCCGCGCCATGGGGCTGAAGGACGCCGCCAAGCGGCTGATGGAGAAAGCCGGCGTTCCCGTCGTTCCAGGCTATCATGGCGAAGCGCAGGAGATCGTGCTGCTCGCCTCCAAGGCACGCGAGATCGGCTATCCCGTGCTGATCAAGGCGCGCGCCGGCGGCGGCGGCAAGGGCATGCGGCGCGTCGAACATCCCGATGATTTCTCCGAGGCGCTGTCCAGCGCCCGGCGCGAGGCAAAGGCTGCTTTCGGCGACGACCGCGTGCTTGTCGAAAAATATGTCGACAAGCCACGGCACATAGAAGTGCAGGTGTTCGGCGACAATTTCGGCAACGCGGTGCATCTCTACGAACGCGACTGCTCGGCGCAGCGCCGCCACCAGAAGGTGATCGAGGAAGCCCCTGCCCCCGGCATGACGCCGGCGCTGCGCAAGGCGATGACGGAAGCCGCCGTGAAGGCCGCCAAGGCGATCGGCTACTCAGGCGCCGGCACCATCGAGTTCATCGTCGATGCCTCGCAAGGCCTCAAGCCCGACCGCTTCTGGTTCATGGAGATGAACACCCGCCTGCAGGTCGAGCACCCCGTCACCGAAATGGTCACCGGCACCGATCTGGTCGAGTGGCAGCTGCGGGTTGCCAGCGGCGAAAAGTTGCCGAAGACGCAGAGCGAGATCGCGCTGACCGGCCATGCCCTGGAGGCGCGCATCTATGCCGAGGATGCGGCAAAGGGGTTCCTGCCCGCAACGGGCACGCTGCATCATCTGAAGTTCCCTGAGGCGGCCTGCGAGGGCGCCACGATGCGCGTCGAAACCGGCGTGCGGGCCGGCGATGCCATCTCCCCCTATTACGATCCGATGATCGCCAAGCTGGTGGTTCATGCAAAGGACAGGCAAGCAGCGTTGGAAGCGCTCGGCGCGGCGCTGTCGCGGACCGAAATCGCCGGTTCCACCGTCAACACCGGCTTCCTTGCCGCCCTTGCCGCCGATCCCGACTTTTGTGCTGGTGACGTCGACACCGGCCTGATCGGCAGACATCAGGCGGCACTGACCGGCGTCGCGCCGCCGACCGGCGAAATCGTCTCGGCAGCAGCCCTTGCCGCCTCCGGCGCAGCAGCCTTGCCGCCATCGAACGACCCATGGTCGTCGCTTTCCGGCTACGCGCATTTCCACGGCGTGGCGCGGCGCACGCGGCTGAAGTTCGGCGAGGCCGATATACTGGCAAAGGTTTCAGTGCGGCCTGACGGGCGCTTCCAGGTGGCGCTCGATGCGCCCTATGACAGCACCAATTCGCATGATTTTCGCGCCGCTCCGCGCCTTACCCGCTGGCCTAGCCACATCACGGTGTTCGAAGGCGCCGTGGGCTACACATTCGCGGTGCCGGACCCGTTGGCACGGAGCGATGACGCGGCTGCCGCTTCCGGCAGCCTGCGCGCGCCGATGCCGGGTCTGGTCAAGCTGGTGCGCGTGGCTAAGGGCGACGCGGTGATCAAGGGGCAACCGTTGCTGATCCTCGAGGCGATGAAGATGGAGCACACCATTGCCGCCCCGCATGACGCGGTGGTTGCCGAGATCGCCGCGGAAGGGGCGCAGGTCACCGACGGGACTGTGCTGGTGCGGTTCGTAGAGGAACAGAGCGCCCAGACCGCTGCCGCGGGCCGATGAGCGGAACGCTTCGCGAACGGCAAACAAAATGGCCGGGGTGAAATCCCGGCCATTTCCTTGAATTACATCACTACCCGAGATTACTGCGCGATCGGCGCGTACTTGCCGTCATGCCACTGGTTGATGTCGTAGCTGGCGTTCTTGAGGTCGCCCTTCTCGTCGAAGGTGACGTCGCCGACAACGGTGCTGATCGGCGTGCCGTTCTTCAACGCTTCGGCAACCTTGGCCGGATCGTCGCTGCCGGCGCGCTTGATGCCTTCGGCGAAAGCCTGGACCACGGCGTAGGAGAACAGCGTGAAGCCTTCCGGCACGAAGCCGCCGGCCTTGATCTTTTCTACAGCGGCCTTGGCTTCCGGCTTTGCCTGCGGGTCCGACGGGAAGACGAACATGGTGCCTTCCCCAGCCGGGCCGGCAACCTGCCAGAATTCCGGCGAGGCGATGGAGTCCGGCATGATCAGCTGGAACTTCAGGTTTTGTTCGGCCGACTGACGCAGGATCAGGCCGGCTTCCGGATGGTAGCCGCCGAAATAGACGACGTCGGCCTTGAGATCCTTCAGCTTGGTGACGAGCGCCGAATAGTCCTTCTCGCCGGGATTGATGGCGTCATAATAGACTTCCTTGAGGCCGCCAGTGTTCATGGTCGCCCTGACGGCATCGGCCACGCCCTGACCGTAAGCGCTCTTGTCGTGCAGGATGACGACATTCTTGCCGGCATATTTCTTGGCGATCCACGGGCCGATGAAGGCGCCCTGTGCATCGTCACGCGTATAGAGGCGCATGATGGTCGGCCAGCCGGCCTTGGCCGCCGCGTCGGTCAGCACCGGGTTCGAGGAAGCCGGGCTCATCATCAGCGCACCGGCCTCGGCATAGACGGCCGAAGCGGGAATGCTTGAGCCCGAGCAGGCATGGCCGTCGATGAACTTGACGCCGTTGGCGACGATGCGGTTGGCGACCGACACGGCCTGCTTGGGATCGCACTGGTCGTCCTCGATGTCGAGCTTGATCATCGAGCCGTTGACGCCGCCGGCGGCGTTGATGGCGTCGGCGGCGGCCTGTGCGCCCTGCTTGAACTGGTCGCCGATGGTGGCGAGCTGTCCGGTCATCGGGCCGACCACCGAAACGGTGATGTCGTCGGCGAATGCCACTGGCGCACTCATCATCAGGCCGAAAATGGCCGCGCTCAAAATACTCATTTTTTTCATGGCAATAGAACTCCTCCACTCACGCGCGGCCGCCCCGGCCGCGCTTCTTCCAGAGAGGCGGGACAATTTCATCCTTCATTGGGCCTGTCTAGGCGCATTGGCGCCACTCGATTGGGCCTGCGGACCCTCATCGACGCAAAAAGCCACGCCAGCCTTGTTCCGGCTGGTCGTGGCTTTTTGCCTATCGGGCTGTTTCCCCAGCGCCCCCGCGCCGCGAACCCCAACGTGGCCTTCCCTGTCGTCCCCGCCATGATCCGAAAGCTGGATTCTTTTCGGGATCATGGTCCGTCGCACGGCTTGGGCCTGTCCGGCTGCCGCATTCTTGTCGTTCATGGCCTGTGGCCTGGCTGTCTGCGCAGCCTTGTCCCTGTTTTGGCCCGACCGTCTTGGAGCGGTCTTGGCCGGAGCGTCCCCGCCTGCCGGAAATCTAGTGCATGGTCATCCATTCGCGGGCTTCGCGCAGCGCCTTGGCGATCTCGACCTTCGACATGGCGGCCGACAGTTCCGAGCGCAGTTCCGCGGCACGGGCCGAGCCCTTGATGGCGGCGATGTTGAACCATTTGTGGGCGGCAACGACGTCGGTTTCGCAATCGCGACCGGTCGCATACATCATGCCCAGTTCGAAAAGAATGTCGGCCTGGGCAGTTGCTCCCATGGCGCCGAAACCTGCTTCAAGCATTTCAAAACGTGCCATTTTAGTCCCCTGTCTGGCTCCCGAGAGCTGCCTCCGTTCGTCTTGTCCGGGCCGCTCTTTCGATGCTTTCGAGAATGCCGATCAGGCTTGAATCCGCCGTTAAATGGCGTGCTTAATTTGAGGAAAACAAAGCTAAAACAATAGGTAAACGTGGAAATTCGTTAAGGATACGAAGCCAGCAATTCAGCCGATTTTCGTCAAATTCGACGAAAATTTTCCGAGCCTCGATCAACACTCCGCTAACCACGGGAAACAAACAGGACGCGCCGGTCGTTTTCATTTCCTCGCCGACGGCGTCAATTCAGGGGGCTTTGAAATGCCAAGATCTTCCGCAGCGGCACCGCTTTTGTTTTGCCAGGAGCTGGATTAGCTTACGTTTGCGTAAGCGGCAGACCGGCGAGGCGGAGAATTCGGCCGGCTATCCAAAGGGAGCAAGATATGTTTCGAAAAGTGAGCCTGGCTCTTGCAGCCACATTGATCATGGCGGGTGCGGCGTCGGCCGATCCGATCGAGGGCAATTGGAAAACGCAAGCCGGGGATACCGCTGCCATTTCAGGCAGCGACTCGTTTTCCATCACGCTCAAATCGGGCAAATATGCCGGCAAGACGATCGGCTCGCTCAAGGCGGCGGGCGACAACAAATATGCCGGCAGCATCACCGATCCTGCAAACGACAAGACCTATTCGGGCAAGGCGACATTGTCGGGCACCGCGCTCAAGATGAGCGGCTGCGTGCTTGGCGGACTGATCTGCAAGAGCCAGACCTGGCACAGGCTCTGATCAGCCTATCCTTGTGACATCCTGACGGGGCCCGACGGGCCCCGTTTTCGTTTCACCGGCACGTCAAGCCCTGGGCTCTTGCCCCCCGCTGCCGGTAGCCGCGCACGCCGGCGACCCGCCCAGATCCCGTCAATCAATTTGAACCGCAGATGAACACCGGCATCAGAGCCGGTTCAGAGGCATTGGGGCATTCTCCAGCGCGTTGAAGGAGACACGACCCAATGCTTGCTCGCCGCTTCGCCATCGTCTGCCTGCTGATGAGCCTGTTTGGAATGTTCTTCGCCATCCTCGTCGCCGAAGCGGGCCGTTCGCCCCGCTCCTGGGATGAAGCCACCAGACTATGCCGCCTCGCCTGCCCGACCAACCTTCGCCACTGAAACAAAGAAACCCGGACCTCGAAAGCTCAGACATCATGACCCGCATCGCCGCCAACACTCTCAAGACCCTTCGGCTCCTGCCGCGGGCGGCGCTTATCCTGGTGCTCCTGGCCGCGCCGGTCCTGGCGGTGCCGATGATGCGTAGCGGCACCGGCTCGACGATCGAGGCGCCGGCCCTGAGGAAGTCCGGCGTGGGTTTCGTTCTGCTGGTCAGCCTGCAGCGGGGATAAAGAAAAATTCCGCTTTGAGCGCCTTCGGCAGCGACACCCCTCCCAACCGCTCGTCCAAGTCTCTATATTGAGCCATGGAAAAGCGAATCTACCCCCAAGCCATCGAATCTGTCGTCATGCCGGAGCCTTTTGGCCGGCAAAGCTTCGACAGCGCCGAAAAAGCAGTTGCCGCACTGCAGCTGCTTTACGACCGCAACACCAAGTTCCTGCGCGACGCCTTCGCGGCCCTGGCGGCCGCCGGCGGCGACAGCAGCAAGCGCTACCGCGCCTTCTATCCCGAGATCGGCGTCACCACGAGTTCCTTTACCCAGGTCGACTCGCGCCAAGCCTACGGCCATATGCCGACACCCGGCCATTTCGCCACCACGATCACGCAGCCGCACCTGTTCGAGAGCTATCTGGTCGAACAGCTGCGCCTGATCATGCGCAACCACGGTGTCTCGGTCACGGTCTCGGAATCGACCACGCCCATTCCGCTGCATTTCGCCTTCCTGGAGGGAACTTACGTCGACGGAGCCGCCGCGGAGCGCATCGAGCGGCCGATCCGCGACCTGTTCGACGTGCCGGATCTCGACGGCACCGACGACCAGATCGCCAACGGCACGTTCGAAGTGGCCTTCGGCGAACCAAGGCCGCTGGCGCCGTTCACGGCGCAGCGCATCGACTATTCGCTGCACCGCATGACCCACTATACGGCCACCAGCCCGCAGCATTTCCAGAACTTCGTGCTGTTCACCAACTACCAGTTCTACATCGACGAGTTCGTCGCCCGCGCCCGCGACCTGATGGAGAAGGGCGGCGGCGGTTACGCGGAATTCGTCGAGCCGGGCAATGTCGTGACCAAAGCCGGGCAGAACGCGCCCAGCGAAGGCGTTGGGCCGCAGCGCCTGCCGCAAATGCCGGCCTATCACCTGAAAAAGCCGAACCATGGCGGCATCACAATGGTCAACATCGGCGTCGGCCCTTCCAATGCCAAGACGATCACCGACCATATCGCCGTGCTGCGGCCGCATGCCTGGGTGATGCTTGGCCATTGCGCCGGGCTGCGCAACACCCAGGCGCTCGGCGACTATGTGCTGGCGCATGCCTATGTGCGCGAAGATCACGTGCTGGACGACGACCTTCCGGTCTGGGTGCCGATTCCGCCGTTGGCGGAAATCCAGGTTGCCCTGCAGGAAGCGGTCGCCGAAGTCACCGGCCTGTCCGGCTACGATCTGAAGCGCATCATGCGCACCGGCACGGTCGCCACCATCGACAACCGCAACTGGGAACTGCGTGACCAGCGTGGACCGGTGCAGCGCCTGTCGCAGTCGCGCGCCATCGCGCTCGACATGGAATCGGCGACGATCGCCGCCAATGGCTTCCGCTTCCGCGTCCCCTATGGCACGCTGCTGTGCGTTTCCGACAAACCGCTGCATGGCGAGTTGAAGCTGCCTGGCATGGCGACCGAGTTCTACAAGCGCCAGGTGGCGCAGCACCTTACCATCGGCATCAGGGCGATGGAGAAGCTGGCCGAGATGCCGATGGAGCGGCTGCATTCGCGCAAGCTCCGGAGCTTTTCGGAGACAGCGTTCCAATAGGCCGCCGCAGCGCCTGGGCGATGCATTTCGTCGTCTTGCCCGGGCGACAATTGGGCCGATAAGCAGATGGAACGGATCGTCAGGCGGCATTCGGCAGACACGACCTCGATGATGACAGGCGCGCGCTTGAAAATGATGGCTGGGTTGGCATTCCTGGCGATGACCGCGCTATCGGCCGCGCTGTTGGCCGGATTCTTCGGCACGCTGCATCCGGCCTTCGATTCCTTCTCGCATTTCCGCATTCACTTCAGCGTGCTCATGGCGCTTCTGGCACTGCCGCTGCTTGCCAGCTCGTTTCGGCTGCAAGCGGCAGCGGGGCTGCTGTTTGCCATCGCCTGCCTGGCCACGACGGCAAGCGCCCTGCCGAGGCTCTGGCCGCAGCCGGCGGTTGCCAAGCCCGCCGATCAGGCTGTCTACAGCCTGCTGCAGATGAATTTGCGCTTCAACAACCCGACGCCGAAGAAAGTGCTCTCCCTGATCGGCCGCGCCAACCCGGACGTGATCACCCTCGATGAGGTGTCGCAGATGTGGACGACCGAGCTTGGCTACATCGCCAGCGCCTATCCCTACCGTATCCTGTGCCCCTACCCGAACGGCATGTTCGGGGTGGCGTTGCTGTCGCGCCGGCCGTTCGTGGCCGGCACCACACCGCGCTGCGAGCCGCGCGGCGCGATGGCAACCGCCACCATCGACTTCGGCGGGATCGACGTCGATGTCGCCGCGATCCATTTGAGCTGGCCGTGGCCGAAGGAGCAATACTGGCAGATCGGCGAACTGGCGCAGACATTGGCCGGGTTGGGCGAGACCGCGATCATGGCCGGCGATTGCAACGCCGTGCCGTGGAGTGCGGCGGTGCGGCGGGTCGCGGCTTTCGGCGGGCTGACTCTTATGCCTTCGGCCGGGCCGACCTGGATCCACCGGACACTGCCCGACGTCCTGCGCCGCTATGCGGGCCTGCCGATCGACCAGGTGTTCAGCAAGGGCGGCTTGACGATCCTGTCTTCGAAGCGGCTGGAGGACACCGGCTCCGATCATCTGCCGGTGCTTGTCGAGTTCACGCTAAGGCCAGACGACAAGCAGCCTGAGAATGACCACGCCACCGCGCTCGCGGCGAGCGACTTGTCGGTGAAGCCGCAAAGCTGACACGCCAATCGAGCGGGGCTGGCGGCAAGGTCCCGCGATGGCGAGGGCTCTGGTCCCTTGTTCCAACGCAATTCCGAAGGGAAACCGCTGCGGCGCTTTCCCGGGAAAACCGCTTTACACTTTTCCTGGAATTGCCCTGGTTCAAGGTTTTCCGGTCAAGGCAGCGATCAGATGCTCGACATGGCCGCCATTGCGGTGTTCACGCCGATCGAAGGCGTTTTGTTTGGCCTCATATTCGGCATAGATCGCCTGGATGCGCAGCCGCGCCTCGCGGCGCGTCTTGTGGCAGGACGGGTCGTTGGCGACCCGCAGGCCGGTTATCGACCTTTCCGTAGCGCGCATCATCTCCCTGGCGATGCGCCCATGTGTTTCCTCATGGGCGCGAACACCTGCGAAAAACCTGTTCCAGCGCCTCCTCAGGGCCGGCGTCGCGGGCGAGGCAAGGCGCGGGAAGGTGTAGGAAAGATTCAGCGTGCCATTGCCCCCTCGCATCCGACAGAAGCCGTTGCCCTGGCCGGCGTCGAGATCCCAGTCGACGGTATAGGAGGTTGTGGCGATGGCGTGCGTCATGAAGCCGTGCCGGGGGCCTTGTCTGTCCATCGCGTCGATGAGGGCGGCGCCCGAGCCTCCCGTGACGTCGTAGGTCCGCGTCTGGATGACTGCCCTGGTGCCGGCCGAGGCCTGAGGCGCACACAGCGTCCCAATGGCGACGAGGCATGTCAGAACTATGCGGCGCATCGGCCTTCTCCCTATCCCCGGAGAAGGGAACCATAGACCGGCGGCCGTTTCAACGGTTCTGCTGACCTGCATGCCCTCGCAGCCGGCCCCCACCCACATTTTCTGCCGCCGAGGCCGAAACCGCCGGCCGCGCGACGTCACATGCCCTGGTAGACCGGACCCTCGCCGCCTTGCGGCGGCACCCAGTTGATGTTCTGGTTCGGATCCTTGATATCGCAAGTCTTGCAGTGGACGCAGTTCTGCGCGTTGATGACGAAGCGGACGTCTTTCGCCGCCGGATCGGCGGCGGCGTTGCCGTCCTTGTCGACCCATTCATAGACGCCGGCCGGGCAATAGCGTGTCGAAGGCCCGGCGAAGACATCGTGCTCGGACCGCTTCTGCAGTTCCATATCGCCGACCAGCAGATGGACCGGCTCGTTCTCTTCGTGGTTGGTGTTGGACAGGAACACCGAGGACAAGCGGTCGAAGGTCAGCACGCCGTCGGGCTTCGGATAGGCGATCTTCTTGTGCTGGGCGGCGGGCTCGAGCGTGGCATAGTCGGCCTTGCCGTGCTTCAGCGTGCCGAAGGGCGAGATGCCGAACAGCGTGTTCAGCCACATGTCGAGGCCGCCAAGACCGACGCCGACGATGGTGCCGAAGCGCGACCACAGCGGCTTGACGTTGCGAACCTTCTTCAAATCCTTGCCGATATCGGTCGCGCGCCAGGCTTGCTCGTAGGAAGTGAGCTCGTCATTGGCACGGCCGGCGCCGATCGCCTCGGCGACATGATCGGCCGCCAGCATGCCCGACAGGACTGCATTGTGGGAGCCCTTGATGCGCGGCACGTTGACGAAACCGGCAGCGCAACCCATCAGCGCGCCGCCCGGGAAGGACAGTTTCGGCACCGACTGCCAGCCGCCCTCGGTGATGGCGCGCGCGCCATAGCCGATCCGCTTGGCGCCCTCGAACGTGCCCGCGATCGCCGGATGGGTCTTGAAACGCTGGAATTCCTCGAACGGCGACAGATACGGGTTCTTGTAGTTGAGGTGGAGGACGAAGCCGACCGCCACCTGGTTGTCCTCGAGATGGTAGAGGAAGGAGCCACCGCCGGTCTTCATGTCGAGCGGCCAGCCGAAGGAATGCTGGACCAGGCCCGGCCGATGGTTCTCCGGCTTGACCTGCCAGAGTTCCTTGAGACCGATGCCGTATTTGCCTGGCTCGCGGCCGTCGGAAAGCTTGTACTTGGCGATCAACTGCTTGGCGAGCGAGCCGCGCGCGCCTTCGCCGATCAGCACGTACTTGCCCATCAGCGCCATGCCCGGCGCGAAGCCCGGGCCATGCGTGCCGTCCTTCTCGACGCCCATGTCGCCGGTGACGACGCCGGTGACGGCGCCCTCCTCATTGTAGAGCAGGCCGGCAGCGGCAAAGCCCGGATAGATCTCGACGCCGAGCGCCTCGGCCTTGCCAGCCAGCCAGCGGCAGACATTGCCGAGCGAGACGATGTAGTTGCCGTGATTGTTCATCAGCGGCGGCATCAATATGTTGGGCAGGCGGAACGAGCCGGCAGGGCCGAGCACCAGGAAATGATCCGCCGTGACCGGCGTCTTGAACGGGTGACCTTCTTCCTCGCGCCAACCGGGCAGCAGCCGGTCGATGCCGATCGGATCGACGACGGCGCCGGAGAGGATATGGGCGCCGACCTCGCCGCCCTTTTCCAGCACGACGACGGAAAGCTCGGGATTGACCTGCTTGAGGCGGATGGCCGCGGCAAGGCCGGCCGGACCGGCACCGACGATGACCACGTCGAATTCCATGCTTTCGCGTTCGATATCGCTCATCAACCCCTCCGCACTGGCTTGCCGCTGTCGCGTATCTTGCTGGCTCTTGCGCTGCATAGCGCATCAATTGGCGACAGGAAACCGGCGCAGACGTGACAATGCGGATTTGGCCAAAAAGTCGCGCATCTTGCGGCAGGGCAACCATTTGCGCCCGGCAAGACCGGCCACGCCTGCGTTTTTTGATTGTTCGGCGGCTTGCTTATCGGCCATACTTCCGGCCATGCGCATTCCTGGGCCAGCGGGCTTTTCTTCGACGCGCTTTCTTTTCCCGCCCGGCCGGGTCCGCCGGGCGATTCTTCTGGCCCTTCTGGTGGCGGCACCGGGTCACGCCGCCGCGAACGAGGTGAAGGTCTGGGCGACAGGTGCCTATTCCTTCTCCGACGAGCTCGGCGGCTTCCGCATCACCGGAGCTTCCGGCATCGGAACCAAGGACGATCCGCTGGTCATCACCGAAGAGCTGAATTCGGCAACACCGGTGACGCTGACCATCCGCACGACAAAGCCGATCCAGACATTCGGCAAGGCGGGCGAATTCGCCAATGGCATCATGTATATGCGCATCAACGTGCTCAACAACAGCGGCCAGGCCTGGATCGAATTCCAGTTCGAGCTCCAGGAGGTATTGGATCAGCCGAGCGTGTTTGGAGACGGGCTTTCCTTCGACCAACGCAACAAGACGCCGGACAATATCTGGTCGAGCAATTTCGCCGATTTCGACCGGGAGTTCGAGCCTTACGACCGGCTGCTGTTCAAGGACGGCAAGGTCGACCCGCTGAAGACCGTCAGCTTCGAGTTCCTGATGACCGATTACACGCCGCGATGGACCTTCTATCTGGTGCAGGATCCGCGCATCCCGACCGGATAGGGCAAGCGGCCGGTCTTGCAAAATGCAGTCATGCGGACGAATGTGCGCGCCATGACTGCCGCGTCCCCCAACAGCCCGACCGATATTGCCGACATTTTGGCCTTCTATGCCAGCGCCGGTGTCGACGAGGCGCTGGAAGACGCCCCGGTAAATCGCTTCGCCGAGGCGGCGCCGAGACCTGTCGAGCGCGCGCCGGCGCTGGTGGCGCCACCTCCCGAAGAGAAGGCGCCGGAGCGGCCAGCGGCACCGCCCGGATTGGATGCAAGCAAGGTGCCTGATGCGCCCCCGGCGCGTTCATCGGTCGCCACGGTGCCAGACGAAGCCCAGGCGGCGCTTGCGCGCCAGTTGGCGACAACGGCAACGACCCTGGAGGAGTTGCGCCAGCACATGGCTGCCTTCGACGGCTGCAATCTCAAGGCCACCGCCAAGAACCTGGTCTTCGCCGACGGAAACCCGGACGCCGAGGTGATGCTGGTGGGCGAAGCGCCGGGCCGCGACGAGGACATCGAGGGGCTGCCCTTCGTCGGCCGCTCGGGCCGGCTGCTCGACCGCATGCTGGCCGCAATCGGGCTCGACCGCACTTCGGTCTACATTGCCAATGTCATCCCGTGGCGGCCGCCGGGCAACCGCACGCCGACGCCGCACGAGACCGAGATCTGCCGGCCGTTCATCGAGCGGCAGATCGAACTGGTCAATCCCAAGGTGCTGGTCAACCTCGGCGGCCCGTCGGCCAAGACCTTGCTCAACACCTCGGAAGGCATTTTGCGGCTGCGCGGCAACTGGCGCGTCCACACCACGGCCTCCGGCATCGCCATCCCGGCCATGCCGACGCTGCATCCGGCCTATCTCCTGCGCACGCCGGCGCACAAGAAGCTGGCATGGCGGGATTTTCTCGAGGTGAAGGCGAAGCTGCGGGCACTCTCGTAGATCGCCATAACCCCGCAGGTAATTGAAATGCCGCCCCTGTCAGCCTAACCATCCTGCCATGACATCAGCCCAAACCTCCGCCGGCAGTCTGATCCGCGAATGGCGCACGCGCCGCCGCATGAGCCAGCTCGATCTCGCCATGGAGGCCGAAATCTCCCAGCGGCATCTGAGTTTTGTCGAGAGCGGCCGCGCCGCGCCCTCGCGCGACATGGTGCTGCATCTTGCAGAGCAGCTTTCGATCCCCCTAAGGCAGCGCAACCAGCTGCTGCTCGCTGCTGGCTTTGCACCGAGCTTCAGCGAACGGCCGCTCAGCGACACGACGCTGGCGCCAGCGATGGCGGCGATCGAGATCGTGCTCAAGGGGCATGAGCCCTTCCCGGCGCTGGCCGTGGACCGGCACTGGAACCTGGTTTCGGCGAATGCCGCGATTGCTCCCTTCCTCGCCGATATCACCGAGGCTTCGCTGCTGGCGCCACCGGTCAACGTCCTTCGCCTTTCCCTGCATCCCGGCGGCATCGCACCGCGCATCGTCAATCTCGCGGAATGGCGCACGCACCTGCTTGAGCGTCTCAAGCACCAGAACGATGCCAGCGGCGATCCGGTGCTGGTCGAACTGGAGGGCGAGCTGCGCGCCTATCCGTCCGGGCTGAAGGGCAGCAGGCCAACGCCCGTCGAGCCGAATGCCATCGTGCATCCGCTGCGCCTCGCGCATGGCGATCAGGTGCTGTCGTTCATCAGCACAATCACCGTTTTCGGCACGCCGCTCGACGTGACCTTGTCGGAACTGGCGATCGAGTCCTTCTTCCCCGCCGACGAGCAGACTCGTGCGGTACTGGTGCGGCTGGCGAAGGAGCGGTCGGAACGGTCCTGATCACCCCTGCGGCAGCGCCGCCTTGCGCGTTCGCGCGCGCTCCAGGCCCAGTTGCCGCTCGCGCCAGATGATGAAGATGCCGGCGGCCACCACGATCGCACCGCCAATCAGCGTGTTGAGCGAGGTCACGTCGCCGAAAATGAAATAGCCGACGACAACGCCGAGGATCATCGAGGTGTATTCGAAGGGCGCAACCACCGAGGCCTCGGCATGGCGATAGGCCGAGGTCATCAGGATCTGGCCGAGGCCGCCGCAGAAGCCGGCCATGACGAGCAGCGCGGCTTGCGCCGGCGTCAGAGCTTGCCAGCCGAAAGGCAGTGTCAGCAGCGAGAGCACGCTGGCGGTCGACGAGAACCACAGGACGATGGTCGCCGTCTTCTCCGTCTGCACGAGATTGCGCACGAGCAGCATGGCGACCGCCGAGATCGCCGCGGCCACCAGCGCGGCCATGACGCCCAGGACCTCCTGGTCGTCGAGCCCTTCATCCGAGTTGAGCAGCGTCAGCTCCGGCCAGGAAATGATGAGCACGCCGACAAGACCAACGGCGACCGCGCTCCAGCGATAGACGCGGATCGACTCGCCAAGGAAGACCGAGGAGAACACCACGACCAGCAGCGGCTGCGCATAGTTCAGGGTGATCGCCTCCGGCAACGGCAGCCTGGTGAGCGCGAAGAAGCCCAGCCCCATGGCGCCAACGCCGACGACGCCGCGCGCGACGTGGTTGAAGGGGCGTTTGGTGACGAATGCCGTCGGCAGCTGTCCCTTCACCGCCAGGAAGGCGATGATCGGGAAGATGGCGAAGAAGGAGCGGAAGAAGACGATCTGCCCTGCCGGCACGTCGCCGGCCGCCTTGATGCAGGTTTGCATGCCGACAAAGACCGCGACGGACACGATCTTCAGCGCGATGCCCCTCAGCGTGCCGTGGCCTGCCGTCGTTCCTGGTTCCGCCCCTGATGTCACGTCGGCGATGCGCCCCTGATCGCGGCCCAGATCCGCGCCGGCGTCGCCGGCATCTCGATATGCCTGATGCCATAGGCGCGCCACAGCGCATCGGTGACGGCATTGAGCGCCGCCGGTGTCGAGCCGATCGTGCCGGCCTCGCCCGCGCCCTTGATGCCCAGCGCATTGGTGGTCGAAGGCACGTTGCGGGTCTCGAAATGAAAGAACGGAAAATTGTCGGCGCGCGGCATTGCGTAGTCCATGAAGCTCGCCGTCAAGAGCTGCCCATCCTCGCCATGGATGGTGTTCTCAGTCAGCGCCTGGCCGATGCCTTGAACGACGCCGCCATGGACCTGGCCGGCGAGCAGGATCGGATTAACGGTGACGCCGAAATCGTCGACGATGGTGTAGCGGACGATCTCGGTCGCGCCGGTGTCGGGATCGATCTCGACCTCGCAGATGTGGGTGCCGTTCGGATAGGTGCACTCGTCCTGCACGAACTCGCCGAACCCCTTAAGGTCATCCGGCGTCTTCGCGGCCTTGGCGATGCTCGAGAAATCGATGCTCCGGTCTGTGCCGACGATGCGCGCAACGCCATCGGACAATTCGATATCGCCGGCCGAGGCCTCAAGCTCGTCGGCGGCGATGCGCTTGATCTTGTTGGCCAGATCCTCGCCCGCGCGGGAAGCTGACACACCTCCCAGCGGAATGGACCGCGAGCCGCCGGTGCCGCCGCCCGCCTTCAATTCGTCGGTGTCGCCCTGGCGGACATGGATCTTGTCGATGTCGAGATTGAGTTTTTCCGACAGGAACTGCGCATAGGCGGTAGCATGCCCCTGGCCGTTGGTCTGGGTGCCGATCTTCAGCGTCACCGTGCCGTCGCCATTGAGCTCGACAAAGGCCGGTTCGGAGCCCGGAAAGGCGCAGGCCTCGATATAGGTCGCCATGCCGATGCCGCGGATCTTGCCACCGGCTTTGGACTGTTCCAGCCGCTGCGGAAACGCCTTCCACTGCGACCGTTCGATGGCGCGGTCCATATGCCCTTCGAATTCGCCATTGTCGTAGAGCCGGCCTGTCTGCGTGCGATAAGGAAACTGCTCGGGCCGGATGAAATTGCGGCGGCGGATCTCTTCGACGGGCAGGCCAAGATCATGCGCGCAGGCATCGACCAGCTTTTCCAACAGGAACGCAGCCTCGGGTCGCCCGGCGCCGCGATAGGCGTCGACCGGGCAGGTGTTGGTGTAGAGGCCGGTCACCGAGACCTCGAGCGCCCTGATATCATAGACGCCGGTCGACATGGTGACGCCGATATAGGGGATGAAAGGGCCATATTGCGAGACATAGGCGCCGATATTGGCAAGCAGGTCGACCCGCATGCCGAGGAATCGGCCATCCTTGTCGAGCGCCATCTCGGCCGTCACCGCATTGTCGCGGCCTTGGGCGTCGGTGAGGAAATGTTCCGTGCGGTCGCCGGCCCATTTCACCGGACGGCCGAGCCGCTTCGCCGCCTCGAGCACCAGCGGATATTCGCGGTAGACGAAGCTCTTCGGCCCGAAACCGCCGCCAACATCGGGCGTGATGACGCGCAGCTGGTCCTTTTTGATCTTGAACACGCTGGCCAGGATGTACTGCATGGAATGCACGCCCTGCGACCCTGTGGTCAGCACGAAGCGGTTTTCCCCGACATTCCATTCGCCGATCGCCGAGCGCGGCTCCATGTAGTTGCAGACCAGCCGATTGTTGACGAATTCGATGCGCGTGACGTGAGCGGCTCCAGAGAAAGCCGCGTCCGTCTTCTTCTTGTCGCCGATATGATAGGTGAAGGCACGGTTGGAGCCGAGTTCCGGCCAGACCAGCGGCGTGCCCTCGGCAAGCGCCGTCGCGGTGCCGGAGGCAGCGTCCTCGCCGTCATAATCGACCTCGATCAGTTCGGCGGCATCCTGCGCCAAGGCGCGGCTGTCGGCGACGACAAAGGCAACCGCATCGCCGACATAATTGACTCGATCCCGGCACAGGATCGGAATGTCGCGCGTCGGCGCTTTGGTGCCGTCCGGTTGTGCCTGCATGACGCCGGACTTTAGATCGCGCAGATGGGTGAGATCCTTGCCGGTCAGCACCAGATGGACGCCAGGTGCCGCCTTCGCCGCCGCGGTCGAACCAATGGTGAAGCTCGCCTTGGCGATCGGCGAGCGCAGGACATAGCCGTGTAGGACGCCGTCTGGCTGGATATCGTCGGTGTAGCGGCCCTGGCCCTGGATGAAGGCGGTATCCTCGCCCCGCAGCACGGAAGCGCCCATGCCGAATTTCGGTGTGACGACGGTCATGGCTGCCTCGCGGGATATGGAGAACGAATGCCTGAAATAGGCATCGGCCGAGTTTTGTCGAGGGACCATTTCGTGTAAAGAGCGCGGACTTCAAATTTCTTGGACCAGCGGGAACTCCGCGTCCAACGCAATCGACAGGAAAAACAACGGAATGCGCACGGACACCGGCCAGGTCTTCAAGCTCGAAGACTATCGCCCCAACGATTATCTCATTCCGCGGACCAACCTCACCTTCCGCCTTTCGCCCGAGGCCACGATCGTCACCGCGACACTGACTGTCGAGCGTCGCGACGGCGTAGCCGCGGCGGCGCCATTGGTGCTCGACGGCGACGGGCTGACGCTCAAGCGCGTCGAGATCGACGGCAAGAAGGCAAAATCGGCGGACCTGCTGGTGACACCTGACCAGCTCACCATTCTCAAGCCGCCCGCGCGCCGCTTCCAACTGCTGATCGAGACCGAACTGGCCCCGGCGGGCAACGAGGCCCTGATGGGTCTCTATCGCTCGAACAATGTCTATTGCACGCAATGCGAGGCCGAGGGCTTCCGCCGCATCACCTATTTCCTCGATCGCCCGGACATCCTGTCCGTCTACACCGTGCGGATCGAGGCGCTGCGCGACGAGGCGCCGCTGCTCCTGTCCAATGGCAATCCGGGGGACAAAGGCAATATCGGGGACGGCTGGCACTATGCCGTCTGGCATGACCCCTTCCCCAAGCCATCCTACCTGTTCGCGCTGGTGGCCGGCAATCTCGGTCGGGTCGCCGACAGTTTCGTCACAATGTCCGGCCGCAAGGTCGAACTCGGCATCTATGTCGAGCGCGGCAAGGAGAAGCTGGCTGGCTACGCCATGGACGCGCTGAAGCGGTCGATGCGATGGGACGAGGAGGCGTTTGGCCGCGAATACGACCTCGACGTCTTCAACATCGTCGCCGTGTCCGACTTCAACATGGGCGCGATGGAGAACAAGGGCCTCAACATCTTCAACGACAAATATGTGCTGGCCGACGAGGAGACGGCGACGGACGCCGATTTCGCCAATATCGAGGCGATCATCGCGCATGAGTATTTCCACAATTGGACAGGCAACAGAATCACTTGCCGCGACTGGTTCCAGCTTTGCCTGAAGGAAGGCCTGACCGTGTTCCGCGACCATGAATTCTCCGCCGACCAACGCTCGCGCGCGGTCAAGCGCATTGCCGAGGTGCGCACGCTGCGCGCCCACCAGTTTCCCGAGGACCAGGGTCCGCTGGCGCATCCGGTGCGGCCGCGCCGCTACCGCGAGATCAACAATTTCTACACGGCGACGGTCTACGAAAAGGGCTCCGAAGTGGTGCGCATGATCCGCACCATCCTGGGGGCAGATGCCTTCCGCGCCGGCATGGACCTCTATTTCGAACGGCATGACGGCGAAGCGGCGACCATCGAGGATTTCATCAAAGTGTTCGAGGATGCCTCGGGCCGCGACCTGTCGCAGTTCGCGCTCTGGTATCATCAGGCTGGCACGCCCAATCTGACGGTCAGTTCGACGCACAATCAGTCCGCGCAGGAATTCACGCTCGAAATCGAGCAGTCGGTGCCGCCGACACCCTCCGAAAGCCGCAAGCGGCTGATGCATATTCCGCTCGCCTTCGGGCTGATCGGCGCCGGCGGCAAGCCCGTCGCTTATAGCGGCGTCGAGGGCGCCAGCGTCGAGGACGGCGTCATCCATCTGCGCAAGCGCCGCCATATGGTGCGCTTTTCGGGTGTGATTGAGCGTCCGGCGGTGTCGCTCAACCGCGGCTTTTCGGCGCCGGTGACGCTGTCGGTTGAGCAGAAGGCCGACGACCAGTTCTTCCTTGCCCGCCATGACAGCGATGCCTTCTCGCGCTGGCAAGCCTTCAACACGCTGCTCACCGATGCGCTGATCGCTGCCTTCCGCGAGTTCCTTGGCGGCAGGCAGCCGGTCTTCGCCACACGGCTGACCGAACTCGCCGGCAGCATCGCCGGCGACGAGACGCTGGAGCCTGCCTACCGGGCGCTTGCGCTGGCACTGCCGGGCGATGCCGACATCGCCCGCGACATCGGCAAGAACATCGACCCCGATGCCATTCATGCAGCCCGGCAGGGCTTTGCGCTGGCGATCGCCACGACCAATGCCGAGGCGTTTTCCAGCCTCTACCACAGGCTCGCCGATAAGGCGGCCTTCAGTCCCGACGCGGCGAGCGCAGGACGACGCGCCCTGCGCAACATTTTGCTGGACTATCTCTCGCTGCTGCAAGGCGGAGCGGCGTTGGCGGCCAGGCATTTCCAGTCCGCGACCAACATGACCGACCGCGCGGCCGCCCTTGCCGTGCTCGCGCATCGCCACCATGCTTCGCCGGAGGCAAACAAGGCGCTGGCGGCTTTTGAAAAGACCTATGCGTCCGACCCGCTGGTCATGGACAAATGGTTCCAGATCCAGGCCAGCGTGCCAGGGCCGCAGGCTGTGGACACGGTACGCGCGCTAACCGCCCATCCTGCCTTCTCGATGGCCAATCCGAACCGGGTGCGTTCGCTGATCGGCACATTCTCCAGCGCCAACCAGACCGGCTTCCACCGCGCCGACGGCGAGGGTTATAGGTTCTTCGCGCAGACGGTGCTCGAGGTCGAGAAGCGCAATCCGCAAGTGGCGGCAAGGCTGGCGACGGCATTGCGGTCGTGGCGTTCGCTCGAACCGGGCCGGCAGGCCAAGGCCAGGGAAGCGCTGCTTTCGATCGCCAATGCCGAAAACCTGTCGGCGGACCTGCGCGATATTGTCGAGCGTACGCTGGCCTAAACGCGCCTTACCTTCTCCCGTGTGGGAGAAGGTACAGCCGCCGCACCTCCAGACGCGCATTATTTTAGTCGATTTTTAATCTTTTTTCGCCGGGCCACTGGACAAGGCGAATCACGTTTGATTCTTTACTGACGATTCGGAAGTGCGGCGTTTGCCGGATCACAAAGCAGCATAGGCAAATTCGGGGAGTGCCATTTATGGCAAAGGCGGACGCGTGGGGCGCGCCCGGTGGGATGGTTTTTGCGCGTCGCGAGGCGCGCAGCGACGGCCTTGCCGGGAATACGCGGCTCATTGCCGAACCGGCCTACAAGCGGCTTCTGGCCGCCGAACCGCTGCTGCGCCGGTCGATACCGGCCCTGATCATCATCTTCCTGCTCGTCATCGCGGCGCTGCGCGTGCTGTCGCTCATGAATGAGCGTGACGATGTCGAACGCGACGCCAAGGCGATCCTGACGCTGGCGGCGGGTCAACTGGCCAGTTCGTTGGCCACCACCTCGGACACCGTGCCCGGCGCCGTCCAGGACCTGCTGGAGACCACCAGCCGCCAGGGCGCGATGGGCCGCAGCCATGTGCTCGTCATCACCGACAGCGCTTTCAGGATCACCGCGGTGACGCCGCGCTCGATGCCCTGGCAAGGCCATTCGCTGGACGGCCTCGTCCAGGGCGGCCAGCCGCTGTTCATGTTCGGCGACCGCGCCGGCGTCATGGAGGTCAACATCGGCGGCCGGGACTGGTACGCCGCGGTCAGCGTGGCCAAGGATCGGAAGGGAGCGGCGGCGGCGCTGGTGCCGCAGGAGGCAGTGTTCGACACGTGGCGCAAGACTGTCTCGCTCAACGTCACCTTGTTCGTGCTGACGGCGGGCGTGCTGATCATCATCCTCTACGCCTATTTCGGACAGGCGGCGCGCGCCCAGGCCGCCGACCGCATCTACCTCGAGGCGCATCAGCGCATCGATATGGCGCTGGTGCGCGGCCGCTGCGGCCTGTGGGACTGGGATATGGTGCGCGGCAAGATGTACTGGTCGCGTTCCATGTACGACATGCTGGGCTACGAGCCCTGCGATACGATGCTGTCCTTCGGCGAGGTCGACGAGATCATCCATCCCGAAGACGGCGACCTGTTCGAGCTCGCCAACAGAATTGTCGCCCGCGAAATCGACCACATCGACCAGGTGTTCCGGATGCGGCATGCCGATGGCCAATGGGTGTGGATGCGTGCTCGCGCGCAGGTCATGGATCCGGAGGCGCCGGAAATCCAGCTGATCGGCATCGCCGTCGACGTCACCGAGCAGCGCCATCTGGCGCTGCGGTCCGAAGCTGCCGACCTTCGCCTCAGGACGGCGATCGAGAACATCAACGAGTCCTTCGTGCTGTGGGATTCGGCGCAGCGGCTGATCATGTGCAACTCCAAATACCAGCAGGACAACGGGCTGTCGGATCGCGACGTGATGCCGGGTATGACACGCGCTTCGCTGGAAGGGCGGATGCTGGCCTTTGCGTCCGAACGCCGGCTTGCCAACACCAATGGTCCGCAAGGCGGCGCCACTTTCGAGCGGCAGCTGTCCGACGGCCGCTGGCTGCAGGTCAATGAACTCAAGACAAGGGATGGTGGCATCGTCTCGGTCGGCTCCGACATCACCCAGATCAAGCTGCACCAGGAGAAGCTGGTCGACAGCGAGCGCCGGCTGATGGCGACGATCCATGATCTCAGCCTCGCGCGGCGGGCCGAAGAGGAGCGGTCGCGCGAACTGGTCGATCTCAATCGCAAATACATGAAGGAAACCGAGCGCGCCGAGGCGGCGAACCGGGCCAAATCCGAATTCCTGGCCAACATGTCGCATGAACTACGCACGCCATTGAACGCCATCATCGGCTTTTCCGAGCTGATGGAACAGGGGTTGTTCGGCCCGCTGGGCTCGTCGCGCTACGAGGAGTACGCCACGGATATCAACAGCAGCGGCAAATACCTGCTCGGCGTCATCAACGATATTCTCGACATGTCCAAGATCGAGGCCGGCCAATTCTCGCTGGACCAGGAGCAGATCGACCTCGGTCCGCTGATCAGCGAGACGGTGCGCGTCGTCTCGCTGCAGGCCGCGCAAAAGGCGATCACCGTGGAAACGCGCATCGCCGACGCGCTGAGTCTGTTCGCCGATCGCCGGGCGATCAAGCAGATCGTCATCAACCTCCTGTCCAATGCGGTGAAGTTCACCGGCCAGGGCGGCCATATATCGGTCAGGGCCCGCAACACGTCCGGCGCGCTGGTGCTGACCATTGAGGACAATGGCTGCGGCATCCCGAAAGAGGCGCTGGGCAAGCTCGGCCGACCCTTCGAACAGGTTCAGAACCAGTTCTCCAAGAACCATGCCGGATCAGGCCTCGGCCTTGCCATCTCACGCTCGCTGGCCGAGCTCCAGGGCGGCGCGCTGAAGATCCGTTCGACCGAAGGTGTCGGCACGATCGTGTCGGTGCGCATTCCGGTGAAGAAGGCGCCGCCGGCGGTCAAGGCGGCCGCTTGAGCGGCAGGCTCCGAGCGATATCGCCGGAGCCTGGATCAAACAATCTTATTGGACGCTGTCGTCATCATCCGGTTGGCGGTGATGGCCAAAGCGATGGCCCTTCGGCAGTTCGCTCTTCTCGATCTTGCCGTCATTGTTCTTGTCGAGCATGGCGAACACCTTCTTCTCGCGACCGGTGATGTCATCCGTGGTCAGCGTGCCGTCGCCCTTGGTGTCGTAGCGGGCGATGATGCGCCTGGCCATCCGCTCGAAGCGCGCCTTCTCCAGTGCGTCGGCGAGTTGGGCGACGGTCAGCTTGCCGCCATTGTCGGCAACGAGCTTCTTCAGCCGCGCGTTCATGGCGTCGGAAAACTGGTCGAAGGTGATGGCGCCGTCTGACGCGGTCATTGCCTTGTCGAGGCGGGCCATCATGCCGTCGCGCATTTTCGCGCTGGCATTGTTTTCGGCATAGGCGGTGGTGCCGACGGCGCCGGCAAGTGCTGCGAAGGCAAGGGCAAGCTTGGTTGACTTTCTCATGGTCTTCTCCTGTTGCATCGTCACCCCCGATGCGAGAGCGGCGGATCTTCGATCCTGTTGCCGCTCTATCTCTTTGTTCGAGGATCGGATTTTCCCAAAACCGGCTTCCACTTTTGGGTCCGATGCTTCGACAGCTGTTTCATGGTCGTCCGGCACGAAGCAAAAGATCAAAGTCCTTCCTGACCTTTTGCGACGTCTCCTTGAGATGTGCTTCCAGTACACCGAAATCCGGCAGGTCGGTGACCGCCAGAAGCAGATCCGAAAGCCCAGGCGGAACGTCGTCGCGCTCGAACGGGCCGGTGAGGCACAGCCGGGTCATCTGGGTCAGCGCCAGATAGAGTGCGAAGGCGGCACCAAGCTCCTGCCTGACGCCGGCACCAGCGAAGCCAGGCGCGAGGCGGGACAAAATCTCGGCCGTACCGGTGACACGCGGCCCGGCCTCGGCCTGCCCGGTGATGACAGCCACCTGGGCGATGAACTCAAGGTCGATCAGCCCGCCGGGGATCAGCTTGATGTCCCAGAGATCGCGCGGCGGCTTTTCCTTCTCGATCATGGCGCGCATGTCCGAAGCCTCGGTCTTGACCTTTGCCGCGTCGCGCGGCTGGCCAAGCACGGCTGCGACTTCCGCTTCGACCTCGGCGCACAGGCCGGCATCGCCGCCAATGGCGCGTGCCCGCGACAGCGCCATGTGTTCCCAGGTCCAGGCCTCCTGGCGCTGGTATTTCTTGAAGGCATCGATGTGGGTGGCCACCGGCCCCTTGTTGCCGGACGGCCTAAGCCGCAGGTCGAGTTCGTAGAGCACTCCCTCCGCCGTCGGCGCCGATACGGCCGAGATCAGCCGCTGCGTCATGCGGGTGTAGTAGTGGGAAGGCGCCAGCGGCTTGTCGCCGTCGGAGTCTTCGGCGTCCGCGTCATGGTCGTAAAGCAGGATGAGATCGACGTCCGACCCCGCGGTCAATTCGCGGCTGCCGAGCTTGCCCATGCCGAGCAGCGAAACCACGCCGCCGGCGATCATGCCGTGGCGCGCGGCGAATTCGGCGGTCACGGCTTGCAGCGCCGCCTCGATGGTGAGATCGGCGAGATCGGAAAAGGCGCGGCCGGCGCGGGCCGGATCGATCGAACCGGCAAGCAGCCGCACGCCGATCAGAAACTTTTGCTCAGAGGCAAAGATGCGCAGCCGGTCGAGCACCTCCTCATAGGCCCTGTCGCCTTCCAGGAAGGCGGAAAGCCGTGCCGAGAGATAGGCGCGGTCGGGGAGTTCAGTCAGCAAGGCCGGGTCGAGCAGGCCGTCGAAAACATGCGGCCGGCGCGTGATGATCGCCGCCAGCCGGGGCGCGGCGCCCATGATCGTCGCCATCAGCTTGAGCAGCGCCGGGTTGGACTGCAGCAGCGAGAACAGCTGGATGCCGGCAGGCAGGCCAGCAAGGAATTCGTCGAAACGGATCAAGGCTTCGTCCGCCCGGCGCGTCTGGCCGAAGGCCTTGAGCAGCGCCGGCGTCAACTCCGTCAGCCGCTCACGCGCCTCCGCCGACTGGGTGACGCGATAGCGGCCGAAATGCCAGCCGCGGATGACGCGGCAGATGTCGCTCGGCCGCTGGAAGCCGAGGCCGTGCAAGGTCTGCAGCGTGTTGGGGTCATCGACATCGCCGGTGAAGACCAGATTGCCGATGCCCGCCGAAAGCTCCGGGGCCGTTTCGAACAGTGCTGCATAATGGCGCTCGACCTGCTGCAGCGAGGCGCGGAATGCCAGGGAAAACGCCGCCGCATCGGCAAAGCCCAGCATGTGGGCGATGCGCTCCAGCCCTTCATCGTCTTCCGGCAGCGTGTGCGTCTGCTCGTCCGCCACCATCTGAACGGCATGCTCGACGCGGCGCAGGAACCAGTATTGGCGGGCGAGTGCGTCACGCGCATCGGCGGTGATCCAGCCGCGCGCGGCGAGCTGGCCGAGCATCGGCACGGTTTCGCGGCCGCGCAGTTCGGGGAAGCGGCCGCCGGCGATGAGTTGTTGGGTCTGGACGAAGAACTCGATTTCGCGGATGCCGCCACGGCCGAGCTTGACGTTGTGGCCCTTCACGGCGATCTCGCCATGGCCCTTGTGGGCGTGGATCTGGCGCTTGATCGAATGGACGTCGGCAATCGCCGCGTAGTCCATGTATTTTCGCCAGATATAGGGCTGCAATTCCTTGAGAAAGGCGGCGCCCGCGGCGAGATCGCCGGCCACCGGACGCGCCTTGATCATCGCCGCGCGTTCCCAGTTCTGGCCGCGCGCTTCGTAATAGCGCAGAGCCGCTTCAACCGGGATCGCCAGCGGCGTCGAACCGGGATCGGGACGCAGCCGGAGATCGGTGCGGAAGACATAGCCGTGCTCGGTGCGGTCCTGCAGGATGCGCACCAAACGGCGCGTCAGCCGCGAGAACAGCTCCGTGGCGTCGAGGGGGTCGACCACGGCGGGCGCATCCGGATCGAAGAAGACGACAAGATCGATGTCGGAGGAGAAATTCAGCTCATGCGCGCCAAGCTTGCCCATGCCGAGCAGGATCCAGCCCGATTGCAGCGACGGGTTGTCGAGATCCCGCAGTTTGAGCTTGCCCTGGCCATGCGCGTCGCGCAGCAGGAAGTCGACGGCCGCACGCGTGCAGGCATCGGCAAGATCGCTCAGCCGCCGCACGGTCAGCGACGTTTCCGCTTCACCGGCGAGATCGACCAGCGCGATCAGGAAATGTGCCTCGGCCTTGCACTGGCGCAGCTCCATCATCAGAGTGGACTCGGAGACCGTCTCGGCCAACGGCGCCTGTTCGATCGCGGCGGTGATCGCCTCCAGGCGCGCCTCGACCGGTTGTTCGAAAAGAGCATCCAGGATACGAGGCCTGCGACGCGCCGTGTCGCGCAAAAACGGCGAGAGGTCGAAGACGGCGGCCAGGAAATCCTGCCCCTCCCCCTTGCCGGCCAGGAATTTGGCCAGCCGCGTCAACTCTTCTTCGCGTGCCGCCGCGGCGATTTCGGCCAGTTCCCGCCGCGACCGGCCTTCGTCGAGAGGGGCGAGCCCAACCACCGGCTTCAATAACCAGTCCGTGACCGTCCGTTTCGCAACCGCAGCCATCAGTGATCCTCCCGTGCGGGGAAACTCATGACCACGGATAGTCCCGGATTGCCAGGCAGGAGATCAAGCCGCCCATAGTGGAAAGTCATGACTGCCTTGGCGAGGCTGAGGCCAAGGCCGGAGCCCGGCCGAGAACGGCTTTTCTCCAGTCGAACGAAACGTTCGGTCGCCCGGGCCCGGTCGGCATCGTCCGGAATGCCCTGGCCGTTGTCGGCGACACAAAGCCTGATCTCGCCATGGGTCCGCTCGAGCGTCACGCGAACGGCCGGCTTGGACGTGGAGTCCGTCGAATATTTGATCGCGTTGTCGACGATGTTGGACAGCGCCTGGCCGATCAGCTCGCGGTTGCCGTCGACGAGAAAAGCACCATTCACTTCGGCTTGGAGCGAAACGCCGGCCTCTTCCGCCACCGGCTCGTAGAGTTCGGCGACATCACGCACGGCCGCCGCCAGATCGACGCGGTTGGTGTGCTCTGACGAATATCCAGCCTCGAGCCTGGAGATCATCAGGATGGCGTTGAAGGTCTTTATGAGCTGGTCGGACTCGGCGATGGTGCCTTCCAGCGCCTGGCGGTAATCGACGGGCTTGTGCTTGCCCGAAAGTGTCGCTTCGGCGCGGTTGCGCAGCCGGGTCAGCGGCGTCTTCAGATCATGCGCGATGTTGTCGGAAACCTGCTTCAGGCCTTCGTTGAGCGTGGCGATCCTGGCCAGCATGGAGTTGAGATTTTCCGAAAGCCGGTCGAATTCGTCGCCGGCTCCGGTCACCGGCAGCCGGCCCGAGAGATCGCCGCCCATGATGCGGCGGCTGGCCTCCGACACGCTGTCGATGCGCTTCAGCGCGGCGCGGCCGACAAAGAACCAGATTAGCAGTCCGCCGAGCCCCATCATGCCGAGCGCCAGCGTCAGCGCACGGCGGATGACGGCACGAAAGCGCTCCGGTTCGCCAAGATCGCGGCCGACCAGCATGATCATCTGGTTGGGCAGCCGCAGCACCAGCGCAATGGCGTTGTGGCCCTGCTCGCCTTCGGATTGCCGTGCCGCGTTGTCGCCAGTTGCAGGAGCTGTCGTCTGGTCGGACGTTCCGCTGCGCAGGCGGTCAAGCTCGCCTTCTCCGAAGCGCTTGTAGGAGAACGGCTCTGTCGTCCAGCCCTCCGTGTCGATCACCCCCGGTTCGAGGCTCTGCACGTTGCCGGTCAGGATCTGGCCGTTGGCATCGGCGATAAGATAGAGGTTGGCACCGGGCTGGCGGGAGCGGTTTTCGACCACGCGCACCAGCACGGGCAGGCCGCCGCGCTGATAGGCGCGGGCGAGGCCCAGCACTTCGTCGTTGATGGTCTCCTGCGTCTGCGCCGTCAGCATGCGCGCCGACAGCGAGGTCATATAGAAGACAAGCAGCACGGCGCAGAGCGCGAAGAGCAGAAGGTAGAGCGCCGAAAGTCGCGCTGCCGTCGTCTTCATGATGGCCGGCACGGAAAGAGCCATGCTGTCGCCTAGATCAGCGTGACGATTGGTCGAATCGTCATGCTGATCTAGCTCTTTGTTGGAGCATGATCTTTTCCGAACACCGGTTCCCACTTTTCGGGATCATGCTCTAGCCGCCCTTCAACATGTAGCCCGCGCCGCGAACCGTATGCAGGATCGGCTTGTCGAAGCCCTTTTCGATCTTGCCGCGCAACCGCGAGACGTGGACGTCGATGACATTGGTCTGCGGGTCGAAATGATAATCCCAGACATTTTCAAGCAGCATGGTGCGCGTCACCACCTGGCCGGCATGGCGCATCAGATATTCGAGCAAGCGGAACTCGCGCGGCTGCAGGGTGATCTCGCGCGCCGCCCGGCGCACCGAATGCGACAGCCTGTCGAGTTCAAGGTCGCCAACCCGGTAGACGGTTTCGGCTTCCTTGGCACTAGCACGGCGGTTCAACACCTCGACGCGAGCCAGAAGTTCGGAAAACGCATAGGGCTTGGTCAGATAATCGTCGCCGCCGGCGCGCAGGCCGGTGACCCGGTCATCCACCTCGCCCAACGCCGACAGGATCAGCACGGGCGTGGTGTTGCCCCGTGAGCGAAGACCGGCAATCACAGACAAACCGTCGCGGCGCGGCATCATCCGGTCGATGACCATCACATCATAGTCGCCGGCATCCGCAAGCGCGAAACCGGTCTCGCCGTCACCAGCGACATGAGCGGTATGACCAGCCTCGGTGAAGGCTTTCTGCAGATAATCGGCAGCCTCGCGATCGTCTTCTATGACGAGAATCTTCATGGGGCCGTTATACGCGATTTCGCTGGAAGGTTGAGTAGCCGGCATCTGCATTTTAGCCTTTGCCAAAGCGCGCCGCGATCAAGATGATCGAGGTCTCGCGCGATAAAATCTTGTTCTCTGGTTGTCTTCATCCCGAACATGCCTGCTTCGGGGCATGATCGGGCAAATCATCACATTCTCACGGCCCATGCCCGAGGCAGCGTTTTCGGGCGGCTTTCAAAATGTGCGGCAGCGGGCGATGGGAGGCCCGCTGCCGCTGGAGGAGAGCACGATGACTGACTAACGTACCCGGCTCCATGCTTTCCCATGCGGCGGCTCGGGGGTGTTTGACACCGCCGCACCGGAAAAGTCGTTGTCAGCCCTTGGCGACGGGCAGCGCGACGAAACGGTTGTTGTTGTCGCGGGTGACCTGCATCAGCACCGCCTTGCGGCCGGACTTCACCGCGTCGGTCATCGCCTTGGTGACATCCTCGGTGCCATTCACTTCGTTCGAATTGACCGCGGTGATGATGTCTCCCGGCTGGATGGCGCGGTCGGCCGCGGCGCTGTCGGGATCGACATCGGTCACCACAAGGCCCTTGCCGTTTTCGGACTTGGTGACGGTGAGGCCCAGATCGGCCAGCGTATCAGGCTTTGCCGGAGCCGCGGGCTGCTGCTGCTGGTCGTTCGAGGCCTGCTTGTCGCTGGCCGGCAGCTTGCCGAGATCGACCTTGATCGCCTGGCTCTTGCCGTCGCGCCAGACGGTGACATCAACCGACTTGCCGGGCGAATAGGCGCCGATCAGGCGGGCGAGTTCCTTCGGCGAGGCAACATCCTTGCCGTCGACCTGGGTGATGACGTCGCCAGCCGTGATGCCGGCTCTCTTGCCGGGGCCATCGTCCTGGGCGCTCGACACCAACGCACCATTGTTGGACTTCAGCCCGAGCGATTCGGCGATGTCGGAGGTGACCGGCTGGATTTCGACGCCGAGCCAGCCGCGCTGCACCGCGCCGCTCTTCATCAGGTCCTCGACAACCTGCTTGGCCGTCGAGGCAGGGATGTCGAAGGCGATGCCGACACTGCCGCCCGAGGGCGAGAAGATCGCCGTGTTGATGCCGACGACCTGGCCATTGAGGTTGAAGGTCGGGCCACCCGAATTGCCGCGGTTGACCGAGGCGTCGATCTGCAGGAAATCGTCGTAGGGGCCGGCGCCGATATCACGGCCGCGCGCCGACACGATGCCGGCGGTGACGGTGCCGCCGAGGCCGAACGGATTGCCGACGGCAACGACCCAGTCGCCGACGCGGACCTTGGAATCATCGGCGAAGTCGACATAGGTGAACTTGCCACCGCCTTCGACCTTGAGGACGGCGAGATCGGTGCGCGGGTCGGTGCCGACCAGCTTGGCGTCGAGTTCCTTGCCGTCATTGGTCACCACGGTGAAGGCGGTGCCCTCTTCGACGACATGGTTGTTGGTGACGAGGTAGCCGTCCTCGGAGATGAAGAAGCCGGAGCCCTGCGCCACCGGGCGCGGCTGGTCATTGCCGCGGTCACGGTGACCGAAGCGGCGATGGCCTTCGTCATCCTGGCCGCCCTGGTCGCCAAAGCCGCGGAATTCCTTGAAGAAGCGGCGCAGTTGCGGATTGTTGGGCAGATTGTCGAAGCCGTCCTGGCCATCGGAGCCATCATCGGCGGTCGGCTGGATCTTGGCCTTCACCTTGACGCTGACCACGGCGGGCGAAACGCGCTCGACGACATCGGCGAAGCCCTGCACCTGCGGCGCCTCGACGCGTACGGCATCGGCCAGAACGGGGCTGGTTCCGCCGGTCAGCGCGCCAACGCCGATTACGCCGGCAACGGCGACGGAAGCGGCGGCAGCCAGGAGACGCTTGCGGGTGCGGGAATATGAATTGGGGGCAATATTCATGGGGTCTCGTATCCTCTTTCAAAGGGACGCGCCTTGATCGGCATCCTCAGGCAAGGAGAATTAGAGCGACGCACATTACCGCGCCATTTCCGACACATGAAACTTTGGTAATGTTGGCGGGCGACGGCAGCCGTCAGTCGCGGTGCAGGATAGCGTCCAATGCCGCCTGCTCGTCGGCCGACAGGGTCTTTGTCGCCAGGGTCCGGCGCGAGCGCGCGGTCAGCACGATGAACACGCCTCCGACCAGCAGCAACAGCACAGGCGTGCCCCAAAGCAGCGCGTTGCGCAGGTCGAAGCGCGGCCTCAGCAGCACGAATTCGCCGTACCGCGAAACCACATAGTCCATGACCTGCTGGTCGGTATCGCCGGCGACGAGGCGCTGGCGCACCAGGATGCGCAGGTCGCGGGCAAGGTCGGCGTCGGATTCGTCGATCGACTGGTTCTGGCAGACCATGCAGCGCAGGCCTTCCGACAGCGCCCGCGCCCTCGCCTCGAGCGCCGGATCGGCCAGCATCTCGTCAGGCTTCACCGCCAGTGCCGTGCCGGCAAAGCCGAGTGCCAGCATCAGGACGAGCAACGCGGCGGAGAACCTGGCCTTCATGGCAGGACCGCGGGCGCCTCTGCGCTCGCCTGCTTGCGCCGACGCGACGGCGCGCCGACACGCAGACGCCTGTCCATCAGCGACATGGCCGCACCCGCCATCATCACCAGACCGCCGCCCCAGATCAGTGTCACCAGCGGTTTCCACCACAAGCGCACCACGACCGAGCCGTCCTTGGCCTCGTCGCCAAGCGAGATGTAGAGTTGGGAAAGACCAACGGTCCTGATGCCGGACTCCGTCGTCGTCGTCTGCCGCACCGGATAGAAACGCTTGGCGGAACTGATTTCGCCGACAGGACTGCCGCTGACACCGATCAGCTCGAAGCGGCCACGGTCCTCGCTGTAGTTTGGCCCCTGGGCCGGATAGAGCCCGACGAAACGCAGCGTATGGCCAGACAATTCCACCGTCTCGCCGGCGCGCATGGTGAGGATCTTCTCGGTACCGAAAGAGAGCGTGGTGACGATGCCGAGCAAGGTCAGGCCAAGGCCGAGATGGGCCAGGGCCGTGCCGAAGACCGAGCGCGGCAGTCCGGCGAAGCGCCTGAGCATGACGGAAGGCGCGACCGATCCGACGCCGGACTTGACGGCAAGGTCGGTCAGCGCACCGGCGACCAGCCAGACAGCCAGGCCGATGCCGAGGGCCGCGAACACCGACGCGCCGTCGATAAACAGGCCGGTGACGAGCATTGCCGCCAGCGCCGTGGCGAAGGCCGCCATCAGGCGCTGCGACGCGGCGATGACGTCGCCGCGCTTCCAGGCCAGCAGCGGGCCGAACGGCACGAGGACCAGAAGCGGCAGCATCAATGGGCCGAAGGTCAGGTCGAAGAACGGCGCCCCGACCGAGATCTTGTCGCCGGTGAGCGCCTCCAGCGCCAGCGGATAGAGCGTGCCGACGAGCACCGTGGCGGCCGCCGTGGTCAGGAACAGATTGTTGAGAACGAGCGCACCTTCACGCGAGATCGGATGGAACAGGCCGCCGGCCGTCAATCGCGAGGCGCGCAGCGCAAACAGCGCCAGCGAGCCGCCGATGAACAGCGTCAGGATGCACAGGATGAAGACGCCCCGCGCCGGGTCGGTGGCGAAGGCATGCACCGAGGTGAGCACGCCCGAGCGGACCAGGAAGGTGCCGAGCAGCGACAGCGAAAAGGTGAGGATGGCGAGCAGCAGCGTCCAGATCTTCAGCGCCGAGCGCTTTTCCATGACGATCGCCGAATGCAGCAGCGCGGTGCCCGCCAGCCACGGCATGAAGGAGGCGTTCTCGACCGGATCCCAGAACCAGAAGCCACCCCAGCCGAGTTCGTAATAGGCCCAGTACGACCCCATGGCGATGCCGCCAGTCAGAAACATCCAGGCGACCAGCGTCCATGGCCGCACCCAGCGCGCCCAGGAGGCGTCGATGCGCCCCTCGATAAGGGCGGCGACCGAGAAGGAAAAGCAGATCGAGAAGCCGACATAGCCGAGATAGAGCAGCGGCGGATGAATGGCGAGGCCGAGATCCTGCAGGACCGGATTGAGGTCGCGGCCCTCGATCGGCGCCGGGTTGAGCCGGATGAAAGGATTGGACGTCGCCAGGATGAACAGAAAGAAGGCAGCGCCGATGGCGCCCTGCACGGCCAGCACATTGGCGCGCAGGGTCGCCGGCAGATTGGAGCCGAAAGCGGCGACAAGCGCGCCAAAGAAGGTCAGGATCAGCACCCAGAGCAGCATCGAGCCTTCGTGATTGCCCCAGGTTCCGGTGATCTTGTAGATCATCGGCTGCAGCGAATGCGAGTTTTCCCAGACGCTCGCCACGGAGAAATCGGAGTTCGCATAGGCGCTCGCCAATGCGACAAAGGATAGCGCCGTCAAGGCAAAACCGGTCACGGCGACAGGACCGCCGACAGCCATCAGGCGCTGGTTGTTGAGGCGCGCGCCGAACAGCGGCACGATCGTCTGCACCAGCGAAAGCGCGAACGCCAGGACCAGGGCGAAATGTCCAGTTTCAACCATGCCCCTCACTCACTTTTGCTCTCCTGCCAGACACCTTTGGCCTTCAGCCCGTCGGCCACTTCCTTGGGCATGTAGCGCTCATCATGCTTGGCAAGCACGCTGTCGGCAACAAAGACGCCGTCCGGACCGAAACTGCCTTCGGTGATGACGCCCTGCTCCTCGCGAAAGAGGTCGGGCAGGATGCCGGTATAGGTGACCTTGACCGATTTGTGCGTGTCGGTGACCGAAAAGGCGACCGTCGCGCCCTGCCCGCGCTGGATGGTGCCTTTCTCGACCAAACCGCCGAGCCTGATGCGCTGGCCGGGCTGGACACTCGCCGTGGTGAGGTCGGCCGGCATGTAGAAATAGGAAGCCTTCTGGCCAAGCGCGTAGAAGGTCAGCCCGGTGGCGGCACCCAGGAAGGCCAATCCGCCCACGATGACCGACAATCGCTTCTGCTTGCGTGTCATGACACGTTTACTCCGTCGCCGTCAGGCCGAGCGAGGCGGCAAGGGCGGTGAATTTCTTGGCTTCGTCGCTGCCCGGGCCAAAGGCGGCAATGGCGCGACCGAGCGCCTCGCGCGCCTGATCGGCCTTGCCCAGCACGACATAGGAACGAACGAGCCGCATCCATCCTTCCGCGTCGCGCGGATTTTGCCGCAGTTTTTCGTCGAGAGCCGCGACCATGGTGTTGATCATGGCTTCGCGATCCTGCGGCGACATGGAGGATGCGGCGTCGATATCCGCGGCATCGGGGCCCTTCGCGGCCGCACCGGAAGCGACTTCGGGATTGGCGGATTTGGCCAGTGCCTGCTCGACGGCGCTGCGCCATGGCGAATCCGGCGGCAAAGTGCCCAGCATCGCCTGCCAGGCCGTGGTCGCGTCTTTGTTGCGTCCCTCCTGCGCCAAGGCCATGGCCAGGTAGAAGCTGGCTTTTGCGTTGGCGGGATCGAGCTTCAGCGCCGCCTCGAAGGCATCCTGCGCATCGGCGGAGACAATGCCGCCCGCCGCACCGGCAATCGCCTCGCCGAGGCCGGCCTGGCGAACAGCGCTGTCGCCGTCGAGGCGGATGGCATTGCGGTACGCGGCGACCGCGTCGGAGAAGCGCTGCATGCGCAGATAGACCGGGGCCAGCACGTCCCATCCCCTGCCGTCGGACGGGTTGGCGGCAAGATGAGCCTCGGCCCGCGCAACCAATTCGTCGACCGAACTGTCGGCCGGGTTCTTGGCCAGCCGTTGGCTGAGCGGCTGCGCCGGCAAGTCAGGCGAGCCAATCTGGCTGTAAACACCCCAGCTGACCAGCGGCACCGCCAGCACGGCCACGGTCGCGACAAGCCGCGCTGTGACCGACGCCTGCCGCGCCGATGCCTTGCCGGCCGTATCGGCATTGTCGAGGCGCAGGATGCGGCGCGCGATTTCAGCGCGCGCCTCGGCTGCTTCGGCCGGCTGGATCAAGCCGCGCCCGGCGTCGCGGTCAAGCTCGGACAACTGGTCGCGATAGACTTCCAGATCGTGATCGCCACTCGATGACGCGCCCTTGGCTCCCGCGGCCAGCGGCAGCAGCACCGCCAGGCTCGCGCCGAGCGTCAGTATCGCGGCTATGACCCAGAACAGCATGGTTCTTCCAATAACGACAGAGCCCTGCCCTGCCAACACAGGCATCCTGCGACGCTTTGACGGTCAGCGCGCCTGACGTCCTTGATCGACATCAACCGGCCGGATTCCAATCGAAGCCGGTTCGGTCTTTGTTTGTGCATGTCGTTGTCCCAAAACCGCTGCGCAGTTTGGGCGACATGCGAGCTGTCAGGTCAGCGGCGTCCAGCTGCCATCGGCATTGCGGCAAGCGGTTCCGCGCGCCGTCACCCCGGCGCCGCCGGTGAACACCGTCTGCGTGTACTGGCGGCAGTCCTGCGAACCGACGCGATAAGGCTGGGCCGGAACCACCTCGCCATAGTGCGAAGCCTGATCGCCCTTCCACGCCACCTTCTGACCGCTCGTCGTATATTCGAGCGCCTTGTATTCAGCCTCGAGCGCGCTGTGCTTCTCGGCGTCGCTGAGGCCATTGCCGATCGAGCCGCCGATGAGGCCGCCGTCCATTGCCGAAATGATCGACTTGGTGACCTTACCGCTTGTCGGAGGCGTCGAGGCCGGTGTCGGCGTCACGGTGGGACCTTTGCCGCTCAAGGTGGTGCAGCCGGAGACGGCCAGCAATGCGGAAACGAGCGCGACGCGAATCTTCATGCCAACAACCGGTTTTCTTGAGTTGGAGCCTGCCATGGATGCGCCGGGGGCCGCGTCATCGGAGAAGTAGGCGTGGCCATAGTATTGATATTTGTCGGAAATTTGGCCGCTGCCGGCAAGTTCGAGAGCAATCGGGGGTTGCTCCGGGATCAATCGATATGCCGCCATAACAAACGCCTTCCATCGCTGTCGGTTGGTCCGGGGAAGCGTCACTGAAGGCTCCGCAAGCGCACCACTGCCTTCAATCCACCCAGGCCGGACCGTTCGAGCGCGAGAACGCCTCCATACTCGTTGACGAGGTCGGCGACAATGGCAAGTCCCAGACCTGTTCCCGGTTTTGTCTCGTCCAGGCGCCTTCCACGCTTCAGCGCGTCGCGCGCCTTGTCCTCGGGAATGCCGGGACCGTCGTCGTCGATGCTGATCTCGAAAAGATTGTCGTCCTTGCCGGCCAGGGGGGCCACCGTGACCGAGACCGCGCTTTTTGCCCATTTCATCGCATTTTCGAGAAGATTGCCGAGCAGTTCCTCGAGGTCCTCGCGCTCTCCGGCAAAGACGATCTCGGTGGCCGGCAGGGACAGCGACAGGCTGGTCTGCGGATTGAGCTTCTGCAGGACCCGCACCATGCGCTGCACCAGCGGCGCCACCGGCGTACGGTAGACGACGCTGTCGCGCTGCGCCGCGACGCGGGCGCGCTGCAAATAATGGTCGACCTGCTTCTGCATCGAGGCGGCCTGCTCGGCGATCAATTGTCCCTTGGCGCCGCCAAGCGCCCTGCCTTCGTTGAGCAGCACCGCAAGCGGCGTCTTCAGCGAATGGGCGAGATTGCCGACCTGGGTCCGCGAGCGCTCGACGATGCGTTTGTTGTTTTCGATCAAGGCGTTGGTTTCGTTGGCTAACGGCTCGATCTCGGCAGGGAAGCGGCCGTCGAGCCGCTGCGCGGTGCCTTCGCGCACCATGGCAAGGGCGTTGCGCACCCGGCGCAGCGGCTGCAGTCCGAGCAGGATGGCAATGGCGTTGATGGCGATCATGCCGACGCCGAACAGGCTGAGATAAGTCAGCAGGCGGCGCTGGAAGGTGGCGATTTCCTGTTCGAGTTCGCTCTGGTTGCCCATCACCCGAAAACGCGCGGCGCGGTTCTTGGCATCGAGCACGAATTCGCTCTCGAACACTTCGAGCTGCTCGCCGTCTATGCCTTCGGCCGAATAGCTGCGCTGGAAGCTGGCATTGAAGGGCACCTCGGCGACGCTTGGCGACGGAATTTTGCTCGTCATCGACGACGAATGAAGGTCACCATGCACGCCCTCCGAGGCAGGCTCGACCGACCAGTACCAACCGGAATTCGGCTCGGAGAAGCGGAGGTCGCCAAGGTCCGGGGCGCCGGTAAGCGCACCCGTGTCGGAAATGCCAACGGACCCGATCAGGTTGAACAGATGCGCTGAAAGCAGGCTATCGAAGCCGCGCTCGCTGGCCTGGCGGTAGAGCGTGGTGATCAGGGTGAAAATGACGACAAGGGTCAGGATCGCCCACACAGTGGAAAAGGCGATCACGCGGAACGTCAGCGAACGCGGCCACAAACGCAGCGAAAGCGGCGCCCTTGCGGTTGGTTTGAGCGGTTCCGAGTTACGCCTCCGGCTCGCGCATGCGGTAGCCCATGCCACGCACGGTTTCGATCATGTCGATGCCCATCTTCTTGCGCAGCCGCCCGACAAAGACCTCGATGGTGTTGGAATCGCGGTCGAAATCCTGGTCGTAGAGATGCTCGACCAGTTCGGTGCGCGAGACCACCTCGCCCATATGGTGCATCAGATAGGCAAGCAGGCGGAATTCGTGTGACGTCAGCTTCAGCGGCACGCCGTCGACATCGGCCTTCGAGGCCTTGGTGTCGAGGCGCAGCGGCCCGCAGGTGAGTTCCGACGAGGCATGGCCGGCGGCGCGGCGGATCAGCGCCCTGAGCCGCGCCAGCACTTCCTCGATGTGGAACGGCTTGGTGACATAGTCGTCGGCGCCGGCATCGATGCCGGAGACCTTGTCGCTCCAGCGGTCGCGCGCCGTCAGGATCAGCACCGGCATCTTGCGGCCACCGCGGCGCCAGCGCTCGACCACGCTGATGCCGTCCATCTGCGGCAGGCCGATATCGAGCACGACGGCGTCGTAGGGTTCGGTGTCGCCGAGGAAATGGCCTTCCTCGCCGTCGAAGGCACGGTCGACGACATAACCGGCGTCGACCAGCGCGTCCGCTATCTGCCGGTTGAGATCCTTGTCATCCTCGACGACGAGTACGCGCATGCGGAGATCGATACCTTTTGAAGGACTGGTTCAGATATAGGCCGATTCCGGCAGCCTGGGAAACGGTGGGTCAGTTCTGCGGAACGACGATTTCGGAACGGCGCGGACGCTGCCCGTCCTTGCCAGGCACCAGCACGACGATGACGCAGACCGGCTGGCCACCGCGTGTCGACTGCGAGGCCTTGGCCAACGTCCCGCCATTCTGCTCGGCCACCTGCTGGCCGATCGCGTAGCAGTCGGATGCGGCCAGGACGATCGGGCTGGACTGTTCGGGCGCGATCACCGACATCGCCGTCGCCTGCGACGCGAAGAGCCCGGCGGCACAGAGCGCCAGGGTCGCGGTTCGAAAGTGGGAGCGAAGCGTTTTCATGGTCCGCGTTGTAACGCATCGGTGCTGAACGTGAAATGAACGGTGATCGATGCGAAAACCATGCCCGCTACACCCCATGAACGCGAAACGACCGACCGTGATTTCGACGCCCCGACGCGACGAAATCCCGCAGACGCCAGTCTAGACTCCGTTTCGGCCGGATTGGAAGCGTGTCAGGCATTTTCCTGCGTCAGCGCGCGAAACCGCAGCAGCCCGTGATGCACGAGGAGTTCCTCGTCGTACCGGGCCTCGGTGAATTCAAGCGACAGCCGCGTCTTGCCGCGCCGGCCGACCACCAGTGCGGCGTTGGCAAGGCGGGCCTTGATGGCGGCCATGATGGCAAGGGTTTGGTCGTCACCATGGGCTTTCGACCAGACATGCAGCGTAATCAACTGATCGTCGTCGTTCTCGGCGCCGGTGTCCCAGTCGAAGGCGGTGGTCTGACCAAAGGTCACGTAGGGAAAAGCGGCATTTTCCGTCGCCCGTTCGAGCAGCCCGGCGCCACCAAGCAGGGCAGACAGCGCCTTATCGCTTTTGAGCCTTAGAAAAAGTGCCTGCAGCAAATCGCCGGGCGCGGTCATTTATCGTCCCCCTCGCCTGTCATGCCTTGTGCAAGCGTTTCGTCATACTGGCAAATTCACGCGAGGCGTACCCGCTCGTCAAGCCTGCGCCATATCGCATGATTCGCCCCGGCGCGATGATGAACGCCGATGATCTCGAAAATAAGACTTTGATTTCCGCAATCTCTGTCAGTATCGAGCTCGGCCGCCCGACATATCGAAAACAGCGCCGGTGTTGAACACACAGGCATCCGAGCAAAGCCACACCACGAGCGCCGCTACCTCGTTCGGATCGCCGAGCCGCTTCAGCGGACTTGCCGATATCATCGCGTCGACGGTCTCATTTCCGAGGTCCCGGATAAGGCGCGTATCGATCGGACCCGGGGCGATGCAGTTCACGCGAATATCGGTATCGCTGACCTCACGCGACAGTGCTTTGGTAAAAGCGATGACACCGGCACTGGCCGCGGAATAGGCCGCAAGGCTCGGCAGTCCCTCTTTCCCGGCAAGGGATCCCATGTTGACGATACGACCCTTGCCCGCTTGTCGCATAAGCGGGAGCACGCAATGCGTTACCTCGAACGTACCAAGAAGGTTGACCTGCAGGATTCTCTGCCATTCCGCCGGTTCGAATTCCTCGAACGGCTTATAGCCACCCAGCCACCCCGCATTGTTGACGAGAATGTCGACCCCGACTTCACCCATGATGGTCAGCGCTTGGATGATGCTCTCGCGTTTCGTCACGTCCACTGAAAGAGAGCGTGTGCCTTCAAGCTCGACGGGCTCAATATCCCAGATCCAGACGTCCGCTCCACTCAAAGTGAGCTTGTGGGCTATCGCTCGGCCGATACCACGGGCGCCGCCTGTGACGATTGCTGTTCGGCCCGCAAAATCATACGTCACCGACATCATCACCTCCCACGAAAACGCCAGTGCTTTGTATATTTAGCGCCGCATCGTGAATGAAGTCGAGGAGACGAGCCAGGCTCGGCCGCGCCTCAGTGCGGTTTGTCTAGTGCCCTGCGCTCTGCCTGGTCATCACACTGCGCACCGCCAGCACCAGCACCGTGATGATGATCAGGATCACCGAGAGGGCGGCGATCGCCGGGTCGATGTTGTCGCGCAGGCCCATCCACATCAGGCGGGGCAGCGTGATGGCGTTGACCGAGGTGATGAACAGGGTGACGCCGATTTCTTCCCATGACAGCACGAAGGACAAAAGCGCTGCTGTGATGATGCCGAACTTGATGTTGGGCATGATGATGCGGGTGGCGCGCTCCCAGACAGTTGCGCCAAGGCCGCGCGCGGCAAGGTCGATGCGGCGGTCGAGCTGGCTGAGCGAGACCAGGATCAGCACCGTGGCGAAAGGCACCGTCATCACCGAATGGGCCATGGCAACGCCGAGCCAGGTGTCGTAGCCGAAGAACGAGCTGAAGCCGGAGATCGAGGTCAGCAGGAAGTAAAGCGTGATCGCCGAGACCACCGGCGGCACAACCATCGGCAACAGCACGAAACCGACCAGTGCTGCGGTAAAGCGCGGTTGGAACATCCAGACACCGAGGCTGAAGCAAAGCGCCAGCACCGTGGAAATCGCGCTGCTGACGATACCGATGCGGATCGACAACAGGATCGACTGGAGCCAGCGAGGATCCTCGATCAGCGAGCGATAGTGGCGCAGCGACAGTTCGCCTGTCGGCATCGCCAGCATGCGGCTCGGCGTCAGCGACACCGGGATGACCGCAAGCAGCGGCATCAGCAGGAAAAGCGCCACAAGGGCGGCGAGGATCAGCGAGACGGGTCCGGGGCGATAGGTCGGCATCAGATCAACTGCTTCGGTCTGACATAGCGGAACAGCAGCCCCATCAGCGCGCCGACGAACACCACCAGCACGACGCTGATCGCAGCTCCCAGCCCCCAGTCCGGGCTCTGGAAGATCCTGAGATAGATCAGTTCGGCGATCATCACGCTGCGGCCGCCGCCAAGGATCGCCGGCGTGACGAAGAAGCCGAGCGAGAAGACGAACACGATCAGCGCCGAACCGATGATGCCGGAGCGTGTCATCGGCACGAACACCGTCCAGAATGTGCGCGTGCGGCTGGAGCCAAGCCCACGCGCCGCAAGCAGCACGCGGTCGTCGAGACTGCGCATGGCGGACGCCAGCGGAAAGACCGCGAAAGGAATGAGGAAATGCGTCATGCCGACGACGACGCCGAACTCATTGCGCACCAGGGTCAGCGGTTCGGAAATGAAACCGATCGACTGCAGCCAGGTGTTGATCAGGCCGCGATTGGACAAAAGCGCCACCCAGCCGAAGGCGCGCGTCAGCACAGAGATCCAAAACGGGACCAGGATGCAGAATTCGGCGATGAGACGCTGCGCCGGGCTGCCGCGCACCCAGACGACTGTGATGGCGTAGGCGGCGGCGACCGACACAACCGTGACGATCGCCGCGATGCGCAGCGTGCGGATGAACACCGACTGCACCAGATCGTCGGTAAGCAAGGCATCATACTGGCCAAGCCCCGGCGTCGGCAGGGTAAAGCTCCACTTCACCACGCCGAGAAATGGCCAGGCATAGGCCAGGACGAGGAACAGGAGCAGCGGCGCCATCAACAGCGCCGCGCCCATCCTGTCGGAGAGAACGCCTCTCATCTCAGATCATCGCTGCCGATCAGGCGGAGATGATCTTGGTGTATTCGTCGAGCGCCGCGCCGTAGTTCTTGGCGTACCAGTCCATGTCGAGCGCGATCTGCTTCTTCATGTTTTCGGGATCGACGGGGTTGATGCGCTTCTTGTCGGCGGGGATCAGCGCGTCGGCCGCCGGGTTGGCCGGACCCTGGCCGAGCTTGTCGAACATGACGAGCTGCTTTTGCGGATCCTGCGCGCTGGCGATGAACTTCATCGCCGCGTCCTTGCCGCCGGGATTGTTCTTGAGCACGGCCAGCGCACCGGGCGAGATCAGGCCCTGGTCCCAGATGAACTTGATCTTGCCGCCGGAATCCTGCTCGATCAGCGAAGCGCGGGTTGACCAGACGATGGCCATCGAAGCTTCGCCGTTGAGCAGCACGCTCTGGCTCTCGGCGCCGCCACCCCAGTAGGCGACGACGTTTTCCTTGAAGGCGGCGATCTTGTCATGCGCCCGCTTGAGGTCGAGCGGGTAGAGCGAAGCCGGCGCGATGCCGTCGGCCAAAAGCGCCGCTTCCCAGCTCGACACGCCCCATTTGTAGAGCGAGCGCTTGCCGGGGAACTTCTTCACGTCGAAGAAATCGGCCATGCCGGTCGGGGCGTCCTTGCCGTATTTCTCGGAATCATAGGCGATGACGTAGGAGAAGAAATAGGTCGAGGCGGCATATTCCCAGCCGAAGCCGGGGCGCATCTTCTTCTTGTCGACAATGTTGTAGTCGATCGGCTCGAGCGCACCCTGGGCGCCGAGGGTGATTGCCGAGAACGGATCGACGTCGACCAGGTCCCAGGTCGGCGCGCCGCTCTTGAACTGCGCCGAAATGGCGCCTTCGGTCGGGCCCGAGCCGTCCATCTTGACGGTGATGCCGGTGTCCTTGGTGAAAGCCTGGCCATAGGCCGCATCATAGGCGGTGATGGCGTCGCCACCCCAATTGACCAGCACCAGTTCCTTGGCCGCGGCAAAGGCTCCGGTCGAGCGCAGCAGCATCGGCGTGCCGGCAAGCACGAGGGCTGCCAGCTGCGTGAACTGGCGGCGCGAGATCTCGCCGCGTCTGGTCCTTTCGGACAGCGTCTCGATGGCGTGTTTCTTGGTGTCGTTCATGTCAGTTCCCCTTTGTTTTTCGTTGATTTCAGTCCGGAAGCCGGTGCGGCGGATCAGGCCGCGCCGGTGCTCATTGTCCTCCGTCCGGAAGGAGGAAACCCTTTTCCGCCGGCCAGGTCAGCCAGACGGAATTGCCTTTGCTCAGTGCCGCAGCGGCAACCTCGTTCGGCACCGAGACGGTCACCTTCGCGCCTTGGCGCGTGGTCAGATCGAGCTTTGTGGCGGCGCCCAGATAAGTCGAGGCAATGGCGGTCGCCGCGATGCCGTTTTCGCCGGCGGCCGCTTCGCGCGCGATCGACATATGCTCGGGCCGGATCGCCAGGATGGCGTCGCCACGGACCTTCTCGGCCTTGCAGTGCATATTGACCGCGCGGTCTTCGCAAAGGCCCGTCGAGCCATTGTCGGCAGGCTTGACCCCCTTCAGCGGCAGCATGTTGATCTCGCCAAGGAATTCGGCGACGAAGCGGTTGTCCGGCCGGTCGTAGACTTCATCCGGCGCCCCGACCTGCAGCAATTTGCCGTGGTTGAAGATGGCGACGCGGGAAGACAGCGCCAGCGCCTCGCTCTGGTCGTGGGTGACGAAGACGAAAGTGGTGCCGGTTTCCTGGTGCAGGCGCTTCATCTCGGCCTGCATCTGGCCGCGCAGGCTCTTGTCCAGCGCCGAGAACGGCTCGTCGAGCAGAAGCACCCCCGGCTCGAACACCAGTGCGCGCGCGAGCGCCACGCGTTGCTGCTGGCCACCGGAGAGCTGCGAGGGCAGTTTCTTCTCATGGCCGATCAGGCCGACGCGCTCGATCATCTCGCCGACGCGCTTCTTGATGTCTGCGGCCGATTTCTTGCGCACTTTGAGCGGGAAGGCGATGTTGGCCTCGACGCTCATATGCGGGAACAGCGCATAGCCCTGGAACACCATGCCGGCGGCGCGCTGCTCGGCCGGGCGGTCGGTGATGTCGGTGCCGTCGCTGAAAAGCTTGCCGTCTGTCGGCTGCACGAAGCCGGCCAGGATCATCAGGAAGGTGGTCTTGCCCGAACCGGAAGGGCCGAGCAGCGTCAGGAATTCGCCGCGGCCGATATTGAGCGACAGATTGTCCAACGCACGGAACGAGCCGAAGCTCTTGCCGATTCCAATTGCCTTGATCTCTGCGGCCCGGCCGGGTTGCTGCATCCTGCCTCTTCCTCAGTCCCAGGTGAAATCGTAGGCAGGCTGGCGGCTCACCGCAACCGAATAGTTTTCGCCTGATCGGCAAATTTGATTCACGTCTGGCAGTCGGGACGCGCCAAATCTCCGCATCGAGGGTCCCTTAAGAGGGACAGATCAGAGTCTGTTCTCCGACAGCTTCGCCCTGAGCCAGTCGCTGAAGGCGTTGAGCACGGGATGACCGGCCTTGGCGTGCTCGAAAACAAGGAAATAGGAGCGTGGCGAGGGCACTGACGCTTCAAACGGCTTGACCAGCCGGCCTTCGCTCAGCGCCCGGCGGCCGGTCAGCTCGTCGCCCATGGCAATTCCCTGGCCGGCGACCGCCGCCGAGAAGACGAGGTTCATGTCGGAAAAGAAGATACCGCCTTCGGTATCCGGGTTTTCCACCTTGGACAGCGCCAGCCAGCGCGCCCAGTCCTCGGTGTCGGAGAGATGCAGCAGGTTGGCGCGCAGGACGTCCGCCGGTTTGGAAAAGCCGCCGACCTTGTTGAGCAATGTCGGGCTGCAGAGCGGCGTGAAGTGGACTTCGCAGAGCAGCTCCACCACCCGGTTCGGCCAGTTGCCGACGCCGAAGGCGATGAAGGCGTCGGCGTCCGGGTTCGAGACGTCATCGAGCCGGCGCGGCGTCAGCACCGAGAGCGCCACGTCAGGGTACATCTGCTGGAACTCGCCGATATGGGTGCACAGGAACATGGAGGCGAAGCCGGGCGGACAGGAGATGGCAAAGGAGCCGCCGACGCCGGCGCCGTTCGTCTGCGCTCCCGCGTCGCCGAGCACGGTCAGCGCCTTTCTGACATCGGCTGCGTAGCGCTGGCCACGCGGCGTCAGCGCCACCCCCTTGCCGATGCGCTGCAGCAGATCGAAGCCGAGATCGCGTTCCAAAAGCCGCAGCTGGTGGCTTACCGCGCTGCGGGTAAGGTGCAGTTCGTCGGCGGCACGCCAGACGCTGCCGTGGCGGGCGAAACTGTCGAGGGCGCGCAGCGCCTGTGTGGATGGAATTCTCAAGAGGTGAACCGAATTTGCATGAACCGGGAAAACATATCACTTTTTGGCGAGCCGCTTCACTGCTTTCTTTGATGCATGGACAAACCGGTGACGACATCGGCGCAAGAGACCGCCCTTGCCTGCCTCGACGGCATCCAGCCGCTGCTGTCGGCGTGGACGCGCACCATCTTCGATTTCGGCGAGACCGCCTGGCGCGAGTATCAGTCAGCCGCGTGGTACGTGGAGCGACTGAAGCGGGAGGGCTTTGCCGTCGAGGAAGGTTCCGGCGGCATGCCGACCGCCTTCTGCGCCCACTGGACGAATGGCGCCGGGCCGACGGTCGGCCTGTATGCCGAATATGACGCGGTTCCCGGCAACTGCCAGGACGCGGTCACGGTCAAGCAGCCGCGGCCCGGCCTTGGCGTCGAGGCCGGCGGCCACACCGACCCGCATTCGGGGCTCGGCATGGCAAGCCTCGGCGGCCTGCTGGCCACCAAGGCGGCGATGCAGCACCATGGCATTCCAGGCACGTTGCGCTTTACCGGCGAGCCGGCCGAAAAGGTGCGCGGCTCGAAACCTATCCATGCGGCCAAGGGTTATTATGACGGCCTTGCCGGCATGATCTCCTTCCATCCCTTCTACATGCTGCCGCTCTGCAACACCGCGCGCTGGGACACGCATTGTGGAGCAGCCTACGCCATGATCTACCGCTTTGTTTGCGACGAACCCGAAAACTGGGTTCGCGCAGGCGATGGCGCACCGATCCCGCAGGCGCATTCGGCGGTCCGCGCGCCGGGCGCCAACGACGCGCTGATGACGATGTACATGGCGTCCAAGGCGCTGCGCGATTCCATGCTGCCGCATCAGGGCGGCTGGTCGATCAGCGAGGCGATCCTGACGGCGGGCCAGGCCACGGCCGACAATCTGCCGGCAGGGCTGGCCGAGATCCAGTACATGATCCGCGTGCCGACGCTTCGGATGGCCGAGCAGGTCACCGCCGTGCTGGACCGAAATGCGGCGGCGGCGGCCGCGATCGGCAGCTGCCGTTATGAGCGCCACTGGGTATCGAAGTCGCGGCCCGGGCTGGCCAATCACGCCATGGCCGAGATCGCCTATGAAGCGCTGTCGACGGTCGGGCCGCCACGCTGGGACGAGGCCGCCAGGGCGATCGGGCGCGAAATCCAGGTCAATGCCGGTGGTACCGCGACCGAGAACCCGTTCATCGACGAGCTGGAGCGGCTGGTCGCACCACAGGAGGCGGAAGCGATCCTGCGCCGCGACCTGCCGCCTTCGCAGCTGAATTCGACCTCCGACGACTACACCGACATGAGCTGGCATGCGCCGACCGCACGCTTTTACGTCGCCCGTCCGGCGCTGCGTTCGGCCAAAGGCCATGCCTATCCCTCCTGGGTGATGAATGCGCTGGGCGGCATTTCAGCGACGATCGATCCGATGGTTGCCTGTGCGGCCAAGACGGTCGCGCTGGCGGCGCTGCGCCTGCTCGAGGACGGAAAGGCCCGCGATGCGGCGATGGACGAGTTCGTCACTCGCACCGGCGGCGGAATTGGCGGCACAAACTGGATCGCGCCGCTCTGCGACTACGAACCGCCGATCAACTTCCGCTGGCCGGAATATGTCACCACGGCGCGCGGCCGCGACTGGTGGATCCCAAGCAAGACAGGTCCCGACCAACTCTTGAGAACAAGCCCACGAGGAGAACCGCATGACCGTTCATGATCGCATCGTCGCCGAGCCGTTTTCGCTGCAGCGCCGCAATCCGGCCGGCGGCACCAAGCCGCTGACATCGTGGGGCTTCGCCAACGAAACCGACATGTTGACCGACGTGCTGCTGGGATCGCCGAATTTCCTGCGGCATCTGTCGACCAGCTCGCTGTCGCGCAAGCACCTGCGCGAGGCGCCCTGCAACATCCAGATCGCGCAGGCGCAGCATAAGGACCTGGTCGCCGCCTACGAGCATTTCGGCGTCAACATCCACTGGCACGAGCCGACGCCGGAACTGCCGATGCAGGTCTATTCCCGCGATTCCAGCGTCATGACGCCCTACGGTGCGATCATTACCGCCATGGCCAATTGGTGGCGGCGCGGCGAAAATTATGCCGCCATCCGCACCTACGAGAAGCTCGGCATCCCGATCTACGACATGGTCACGGCAGGCACATTCGAGGGCGGCGACTTCAACGTCATCGAGGACGGCGTGGTGTTGATCGGCTGCGGCGGCGCCCGCACCCAGGAAGAAGGCGCCCGCCAGGTGAAGGCCTGGTTCGAGAAGGAGGGCTGGGAAACCCGCATCGCCTTCATCGACGAATATTATGTCCATATCGACCTGATGGTGGTGCCGATCGCCGAAAAGCTCACTGCAGTGTGCCTCGCCTGCACAGAGCCCGGCATCGTCGACTGGCTGAAGGGCAAGGGCCACGAGATCATCGATGTTCCCTTCCAGGACACGATGGCGCTCGGCTGCAACTTCATGTCGCTCGGCAAGGACCGGGTGATCGCGCCGACCTCCAGCCAGACGCTGATCGGCCAGCTCAAGGCGCGCGGCTTCGAGGTCGCGGCCGTCGACATGAGCGAGATCTCCAAGACCGGCGGCGGCATCCACTGCATGGCGCAGGCCTTGAAGCGCGAAGCAGCGTAAGAGATCACTGCCCCGCCGGTGTTATACGGCGGGGCGCGGAGACTGCCCTGGACGGGTTCTAGGCTCGATCCGATGCATCGTCCGTTTTCACAGGATGGACAACGCCCGGGATCGGTTTTACGAGTCAGCCCAACCAGCGGAGATGTTCGCGCCCCCCAATGAACAAGATCGATAGCCACAACAGCAAGGGCGCCGACGAGCGCTCTACCGCAACCAGCCTGCTGCGGCTCGGCACAAGGTTGAAGCTCTCCCGGCAGACGCGTGGCCTGACCCTGAAGGCGCTCGCGGCTGCCGCCAACTGCTCTGAAAGCCTGCTTTCCAAGGTCGAGAACGGCAAGGTCTCACCCTCGCTGCCCATGCTTCACCGTCTGGTCGAGGTGCTCGGCACCAACATCGGCTGGATGTTCGAGGAAGCCGATGGCGAGGAAGGCATCGTCTTTCGCGCCGGAGCACGGCCGCTGATCGCGCTCGATCCGCTCAGGCGCGGCGAAGGCATATCGCTGGAGCGCGTCATTCCCTATTCGCCGGGCCACCTTCTGCAGTGCAATATCCATCATATCGAGGTGGGCGGTGAAAGCGCCGGCCCGATCCAGCACGCCGGCGAGGAAGTCGGCTATCTCCTGGAAGGCGCCATCGAACTGATGGTCGGTGAAAAGACGTTTCGCCTGTCCGCCGGCGATTCCTTCGTTTTCAACTCCGAACTGCCGCACTGGTACCGCAATGTCGGCGACGAACGCGCCAGCATTTTCTGGGTAAATACGCCGGCGACATTCTGATCTCGCCGGCCCCCATCTCCTTTCGGCAGCGCCAATTCAAGTCACTTGACAAGAAATCAAGTATCTTGAATTATGCGTCTGCGCCCAGCGCCAGATGAGCCCGATCAAGGGCCTTTTCCGCAAAACCAAGGGGAACCGGAATGCGTCTTACCAAGATCCTTTCAGGCTGCGCCGCAGCCATCGCCATGACCCTCGCGCTTGGCTCCGCCTCGGCCATGGCCGAAACCTATGCGCTGGTCACCATCAACCAGCAGGCCCTGTTCTTCAACCAGATCAATGACGGTGCCAAGGCCGCGGCAAAGGCCGCCGGCGTCGACCTCGTCATCTTCAACGCCAACAATGTGCCGAGCGCGCAAAACGACGCGATCGAGAACTACATTACCCAGAAGGTCGACGGCATCATTCTCGTCGCCATCGATGTCAACGGCGTGAAGCCCGCGATCACCGCGGCCAAGGCCGCCGGTATTCCAGTGATTGCCATCGACGCGCAGATCCCGAATGGCGACAATGTCGCCTTCGTCGGCGTCGACAACACCAAGGCCGGCGAGGATATCGGCAAGTTCTACGCCGAATACGTCAAGACCAAGCTGAACGGAACCGCCAAGATCGGCGTTGTCGGCGCGCTCAATTCGTTCATCCAGAACCAGCGCCTGGACGGCTTCAAGAAGGCTGTCACCGAGAGCGGCCAGAAGGTGACTTTCCTCGACACGGTCGATGGCCAGAACGTGCAGGACGTGGCGCTGTCGGCCTCCGAAAACCTGATGACGGCCAATGCCGACATGACGACGCTTTATGCGACCGGCGAGCCGGCCTTGCTCGGCGCCGTTTCGGCCGTCACCAGCCAGGGCCGTACCGGCGACGTCAAGGTGTTCGGCTGGGACCTGACCAAATCCGCGGTGCAAGGCCTCGAAGAGGGCTGGGTAATCGCCGTCGTCCAGCAGGATCCGGCCGGTGAAGGCAAGGCTGCCATCGAAGCCTTCGGCAAACTCAAGAAGGGCGAGAAGATCGATCCGATCATTAACGTTCCGATCACCATCGTAACCAAGGAAAATGTCGGCCAGTTCAAGGACATGTTCAAGTAAGATCCTCCCCAGACCGCCCGGCCGCGCATCGACTTTGTGGTCGTCGCGCAGCCCGGCGACCGATTGAACATGCCGCATGAGAACTGGAACCATGATGAGCGATGGCGAAACCTGCCGCGTCAGGATGACCGGTATTTCCAAACGATACGGCCCGATCCAGACGCTGGATGATGTTTCGCTGAACCTAAAACCTGGCGAGGTGCTCGGCCTGGTCGGCGACAATGGCGCCGGCAAATCCACCTTGAGCAAGGTTCTGTCCGGCGCGGTCATTCCGGATTCCGGCACGATCGAGATCGATGGCAAGGCCGTGTCCTTTTCCTCGCCGGCCGATGCCCGCGCGGCACGGGTGGAGATGGTCTACCAGGACCTTTCGCTCTGCGACACGGTGGATGTGGCCGGCAATCTCTTCCTCGGCCGCGAGCCTCGCCGCCACGTGCTCGGCGTCCCCTTTCTCGACAACAGGCGCATGCATGAACAGACGCGCGAGATGCTCGACCGGCTCGGCATCGTCATCGCCGATACCAGGCTCAAGGTCGAGAACCTGTCCGGCGGCCAGCGCCAGTCGATCGCCATCGGCCGCGCCGCCTCCTTCGATCCATCGGTGCTGATCATGGACGAACCGACAGCCGCCCTCGCGGTGGCGGAAGTCGAGGCGGTGCTGGACCTCATCCGCGCCGTCAGCGCCCGCGGCGTCAGCGTCATCCTCATCACGCACCGGTTGCAAGACCTGTTCCTGGTCTGCGACCGCATCCAGGTCATGTATGAGGGCCGCAACGTCGCCGAACGCAGGATCGGCGACACCAGCATCGAGGAGGTCGTCAACCTGATCGTCGGCCGGAAATTCACCGCACGATCGGCGCGCGCCAGCCGCGACGAGGGGGTACAGCCATGAACGTCACCTCCGCCGGTGTTGGCGCCTCGCCGCCCAAACGCGCCCACATCAGCACCTGGAAGGATGTGGCGGCAGCCAATGGCAGCGTCGTTTCCATCGCGCTGTTCTTCATCGTCGTCTGCGTGGTCTTCTCGCTGGTCACCGGATCCTTCCTGACCACGCCCAATCTGCTCAACATCGTGCGCCAATCGGCGCCGCTGCTGATCGTTGCGGCGGCGATGACCTTCGTCATCACCACCGGAGGCATCGATCTTTCGGTTGGGTCCGTGCTGGCGCTGACGGCGACACTTTCGGCCGTTGCGCTGCAGGCCGGCCTGCCATGGCCGCTGGTCATTGTCGGCATGCTGGCGCTTGGCGCGGCGATCGGCGCCTTGCATGGTTTCTTCATCGCCTATGAGCGCATCCCGGCCTTCATCGTCACGCTTGCCGGGCTCTCGGTCATCCGTGGCGTGGCGCTGCTGATCACCGGCGGCTATTCGATCCCGGTCGAGCCGACGAGCTTCTTCGTCAACATCGGCAGGGCCTGGTTCCTCGGTGTGCCGGTACCCGCCTTGCTCGCCCTTGTCGTCCTGGCCATCGCCTATCTCGCCTTCAACCAGACGCCGTTCGGCCGCTATGTGACCGGCATCGGGGCCAACGCCGAGGCTGTGCGCCGCGCCGGCGTCGATACGCGCTTCATGACGCTCTTCGTCTATGTCCTATCGGGCATGGCGGCAGCGTCGGCCGGCGTCATTCTGGCCGCGCGGCTGGGCTCCGGCTCGTCCAATTCCGGCCAGGGTTTCGAGCTCGATGTCATCGCCGCCGTGGTGCTTGGCGGCACCAGTCTGTTCGGCGGGCGCGGTACGATCATCGGCACCGTGCTCGGTGCATTGACCGTCGCGGTCATCGGCAACGGCCTGATCCTGGCGCACATGTCGCCCTTCCTGACGCCGATTGTCACCGGCACTATCATCCTCGTTGCCATCTGGCTGAATTTCCGCCTGTTCAAGGGCGCGACGCGGAGCCGCTGACATGGATCATTTGTTCGACAACACGCCAAGGCAAAGGGTGCCGATCGGTGTTCGCTCCGGGACCGTGATGACCGTTACCGGCCCGGTCGCGATCGCCGACATGGGCGTGACGCTGATGCACGAGCATATCCTGCTCGATGGCTCGACATCCTGGAAATGCCCCTGCCATCCCGACGACAGGAAGATCGCCGAGCAGCCGGTCAGCATGGAGATCATCGGCGAGTTGCGGATGAACCCCTACATGAACCGCGACAATGTCTCGCTCGACGACAGCGACCTGGCGCTTTCCGAGCTCGCCAGGTACCGGGCGCTGGGCGGCCACACGGTTGTCGACGCGACCAATATCGGCATCGGCCGCGATCCGGTGAAACTGGCGCGTATTGCCCGCGCGTCCGGATTGCGCATCGTCATGGGCACAGGCTTCTACCTGCAGCACACCCATCCCGACTGGCTGAAGGCGATGGACGTCGATGCCGTCACGGAATTTCTCGTCAACGATGTCGGCGGCGGCTCGACGCAGCCCGAAATCATGGCCGGCATCATCGGCGAAGTCGGCGTCAGCAAGGATTTCACCGAAGAGGAACGCAAGTCGCTGCGGGCTTCAGCGCGCGCGGCCAGGATCACCGGCGTACCGCTGACCATCCATCTGCCCGGCTGGGAACGGCTGGCGCATGACGTGCTCGACGTGGTCGAGGCCGAAGGCGCGGATCTGAGACACACGGTCCTTTGCCATATGAATCCGAGCCACAATGATCTTGGCTATCAGACAAGCCTCGCCGCGCGTGGCGCCTTCCTGGAATACGACATGATCGGCATGGATTTCTATTATGCCGACCAGGATGCGCAATCGCCTTCCGACGAGCAGAATGCGCAGGCGATCCGTTCGTTGATCGACATGGGGCTGGTCGACAGGATCCTGCTGTCGCAGGACGTCTTCCTGAAGATCATGCTGACGCGCTTCGGCGGCTTCGGCTACGGCTTCATCCTCAAGCATTTCGTGCCAAGGCTGAAACGCCACGGTGTCGAGCAATCGGCAATCGACCGCATGCTCATCGACAACCCAAAGACCGTGTTCGCCGCGAGCCTCTGAGCTGCCGGCCACAGCAAAAAACAGGGAGTATACATGTCCAGGAAGAAAGTTCTTCTCGCCGGCGAGTCCTGGGTCTCGACCGCGACCCACATCAAGGGCTTCGACCAGTTCCCGACCGTGACCTATCACACCGGCGCCGATGAATTGCTGGCGGCGCTGAAGGATGGTCCGTTCGACGTCACCTTCATGCCGGCGCACGAAGCGCAGCGGAATTTTCCCCAGACCATGGAGACGCTTTCGGCCTATGACGCCGTGGTGCTTTCCGACCTTGGCGCCAATACGCTGTTGCTTCACCCCGACACCTGGGTCCACTCCAAGCCGACGCCGAACCGGCTGCGGTTGCTGCGCGACTATGTCGGCAATGGCGGCGGCCTCCTGATGTTCGGCGGCTATTACAGCTTCCAGGGCATCAACGGCGGCGCACGCTACCACAAGACGCCGGTCGAGGACGTCCTGCCGGTGACTTGCCTGCCGGTGGACGATCGCGTCGAGGTGCCCGAGGGCTATGCGCCGGTCGTTGTCGGCCCTCAAAGCCATCCGATCCTGAAGGGCCTGGGCAAGGATTGGCCGATCCTGCTCGGCTTCAACGAGGTCACTGTCAAGGAGGGCGCCGAAATCCTTGCCACCGTGTCTTCCGACTACCGTTCCATGCCCCTGCTGGTGACCGGCAAATATGGCAAGGGCCGCACCGTCGCCTGGACATCGGATGTCGGGCCGCACTGGCTGCCGCCGGGCTTCATCGCCTGGAATGGCTACAAGACGCTGTTCGAACAGATGCTGGGCTGGGCGACAGCCAGGGATTAGCCCATGCGCGTCCACGTCGTCGGCAATGTCTGCGTCGATACGACGTTTCAGCTGGGCCGCTTTCCGCGGCCTGGCGAGACGCTGAACGCGTCCAGTCATGTTGACGGACTTGGCGGCAAAGGGGCGAACCAGGCAGTGGCCGCCGCCCGCACCGGAGCCGATGTCCGTTTCCATGCGGCGATCGGCGACGATGCCGCCGGCCTTTGGATACGGGAACAGCTGAGCCGCGACCTCGACGCCAGCCATCTGACAATGCTGGCGCTGCCCAGCGACCGGTCGACGATCATCGTCGATGAGCGGGGCGAAAACCTCATCGTCACCGGCGCCAGCTGCGCCGCCGCCTTCGATCCGCTGGCCGACAGCGGTTTCGCGACGTCGATCGAACGCGGCGACATCGCGGTGATGCAAGGCAATCTTCTTCCCGATATAACGACAGCCTGCCTGCAAGCGGCGCGCAGCGCGGGCGCCATGACAATCCTCAATCCGAGTCCGCTTGCGGTCGGTTCGACACCGTGCCTGGGTGCCGTCAGCCTCGCTGTCGTCAACGCAGGCGAAGCAGAGCAACTGACCGGAACCGGCGATGCAGCCGCGGCGGCCCGCGAATTGATCCGTCAAGGCGCCGACAGCGCGATCGTGACACTTGGCGCGGCCGGCTGCCTGGTTGCCGACCGTGAAGGACGGATCGACCGGTTCGCGGCGCCCAAGGTGGACGTGGTGGACACCAGCGGCGCGGGCGATGTCTTTTGCGGCTGCCTCTCAGGCTGCCTTGCGGCCGGGATCGGCCTCGCCGCGGCAGCGCGGATCGCGGTACGAGCCGCGGCCATTTCGGTCGGTCGCCCCGGCACGCTCGGCTCCTGCCCCGACAGGCAAGAGATGAAGATACTCATGGAAACGACGGAAGCGGAAACCGCATGACAAAATCCCCCAACTCCATCGGCTCCAAGCAGGTCGCCGATGACGCGCTGCAATCGATCTTCGGTCGAAAGAAAGTGGTGATCGGCGTCGTGCATCTGGCGCCCCTGCCGGGCGCGCCGCGCTACGATGGCGAGGCGGTCGAGGCCATCTACCAGCGCGGCCTCGACGATGCCAAAGCCTATCTCGATGGCGGTTGCGATGGCGTGATCGTCGAGAACCATGGCGACGTGCCCTTCGCCAAGCCGGACGATATCGGCCCCGAGACCTCCGCTTACATGTCCGTCGTGTCCGACCGCATCCGCAGGGAACTCGGCCGGCCGATCGGCATCAATGTGCTCGCCAATGCCTCCATCCCCGCGCTGTCGATCGCCAGCGCCTCGGGTGCCTCCTTCGTGCGCGTCAATCAGTGGGCGAATGCCTATGTCGCCAATGAGGGCTTTATCGAAGGCGAGGCGGCGCGCGCCATGCGCTTCCGTGCCAGGCTTCGCGCCAACGGCATCCGCATCTTCGCCGATGCGCATGTCAAGCATGGCGCCCATGCGATCGTCGGCGACCGGCCGGTCGAGGAACAGGTCAAGGACCTGGTGTTCTTCGATGCCGATGCGGTGATCGCCACCGGCCAGCGCACGGGCCACGCCGCCGACCTCGGCTACATCAGGATGATCAAGGACGCGGCCGGGCTGCCGACGCTTGTCGGCAGCGGCGTGACGCCCGAAAATGCCAACGACATTCTCGACATTGTCGACGGCGTCATCGTCGCCAGCTCGCTGAAACATGATGGCGTCTGGTGGAACCAAGTCGATCCGCTGCGGGTGAAGGCCTTCATCAGCGGCCTCAAGCGATGAGTTTGACGCCTCGGATTGACGGCGACAGACTGCTCGGGCGGCTTGACGCTTTCGCCAGGATCGGGGCGACACCAGCCGGCGGTGTCAACCGGCAGGCGTTCAGCGTCGAGGATCGCAGGGCCCGGCGCCTCCTGGCGGAGCTGGCCCTGGAGCGCGGCTTCACGGTCTTTCAGGACGGTATCGCGAACCTCTTCATTCGCCGCGAGGGCACGGATGCCACGCTGCCACCGTTCCTGATCGGCAGCCATCTCGACAGCCAGCCGACAGGCGGGCGCTTCGACGGTGCGCTCGGCACGCTTTCCGCCTTCGAGGTGCTCGAGGCGCTGGAGGACGCACGGGCTGAAACCCGAATGCCGGTCGAGGTCGTCGCCTGGGCCAATGAAGAAGGCAGCCGCTTCGCGCCGGGCGTCATGGGCTCCATGGCCTTCACCGGTGCGGATACCGCCGCGTGGAAATCCATTGTCGGCGCCGACGGTGCACTCCTCGCAGCTGAGTTGGAGGCGACGATCACCGCCTTGCCGGAGGCTGCCCTTCGTCCAACCGGCATGCCGATATCAGGCTATGTCGAGCTGCATATCGAACAGGGCCCATCACTGGAAAAGGAGCAGTTGCCGATCGGTGTCGTGACCGCCGTCCAGGGTACGCGCTGGCTGGAAGTCTCCATCCAGGGCACTTCCGGTCATGCGGGCACGACAGACCTTGCCTACCGCAGGGATCCGATGGTCGCCGCGATTGCCGCGATACACAGGCTGCAAACGACAATCATGCCGCTCGACAGCAGCGCGCGGCTGACGGTGGGCCGGATCGCCGCCAGGCCGGGATCGATCAACGCCATACCGCAATCGGTGGCCTTCACCGTCGATATCAGGCATCCGCGGGCAGAGCAGCTCAATGTCATAGAAGCCGAGGTCCGCCAGGTCTGCGCGGCGGAAGCAGAGGCCCAGCATTGCACGGCAGTGATCAAGCGATCGTTCGATATGCCCGGGGCGGCCTTCTCGCCGGATATGGTCAACACCGTCGAGGAGGCCGCCAGTTCCCTGCAGCTTCAGTACAAGCAGATGATATCGGGCGCTTTCCATGATGCGCTGTTCCTCGCCCGCGTCGCGCCTGCCGCAATGATATTCGTGCCGTGCCGTGACGGGCTTAGCCACAACGAGGCGGAGTATGTGGAACCTGGCGACGCAGTGATCGGCGCGCACGTCCTGCTGCGGACGGCCATCATGGCCGCCTCGCCGCGATGACCATTCATAGCACCCGTCTATGACAGGCTGATCGCAGTCAGTCGACGAAGCGCGGTTTCGAGGTGGCGACCGTCGCCAATCATGGCTGCCCTGCCCTCTCGTCGACAAACCTCGCAGCTGTGTCCTCGCAGCCCTTGTGGGCACCATAAAATGGATGAATAGTCAGGACAGGGCGCTGCCCTGAAATTGCCGGCTTGCGGTTTTCAGGTCACGCCACAGCCGAGCCGGGTTTTTGAATGGTCAGCCCTGAACCGCGCAAGAGAAGAGGTCCGATCGCGTCGCGCCTTCTGGCGCTGGACGCCTGGATCGATTCCTCGCTCTACGAGATCGGGTTCAAGGCCCGGCAGTTCTGGGAAGCGGCGACGATCTTCTCGCGGCGCTTCCGTCTCAAGGGCTGGCGGCGCGGCATCATCGAGATTTTGAGCGAGGGTTTCACGCTCGGCGCCGGCGGCATCGTGGTGATGCTGGCGCTGGCCATTCCGGCGTTCCAGGATACGGCCGGCGACTGGCGCGCCCAGGGCGATTTCGCCGTCACCTTCCTCGACCGCTATGGCAACGAGATCGGCCAGCGCGGCATCATCCAGCGCGATTCCGTGCCGGTCGACGAGATGCCGGACCATGTCATCAAGGCGGTGCTGGCCACCGAGGACCGGCGCTTCTTCGACCACTACGGCATCGACGTACTCGGCCTGTCACGCGCGATCTTCGAGAATGTGCGGGCGAATTCGGTCGTCCAGGGTGGCTCAAGTATCACCCAGCAGCTGGCCAAGAACCTGTTCCTGACCAATGAGCGCACCTTCGAGCGCAAGATCAAGGAAGCCTTCCTGTCGCTGTGGCTCGAAGCCAATCTGTCGAAAAAGGAAATCCTGCAGCTCTATCTCGACCGCGCCTATATGGGCGGCGGCACGTTCGGCATCGAGGCGGCGGCGGACTTCTATTTCGGCAAGAGCGTCAAGGATCTTAATCTCGCCGAGGCGGCGATGCTGGCCGGCCTGTTCAAGGCGCCGACCAAATACGCGCCACACATCAACCTGCCGGCGGCGCGCGCACGCGCCAATGTGGTGCTGTCGAACCTCGTCGATTCCGGCTTCATGACCGAAGGCCAGGTGCTGCAGGCAAGGCTGCATCCGGCCGACGTCGTCGACCGCGGCGAACAGAAAAGCCCCGACTATTTCCTCGACTGGGCCTTCGACGAGGTCAAGAAGATCGCCAAGCCCGGCCAGCATTCGCTGGTTGCCCACACCACCTTCGACGCCAACATCCAGAAGGCCGCGGAAGAGTCCGTCGAGTTCCACCTGCGCCAGTTCGGCAAGGAGTACAACGTCACCGAAGGTGCCGTGGTGGTCATCGAGACCAATGGCGCGGTCCGCGCCATCGTCGGCGGCCGCGACTACGGCGCCAGCCAGTTCAACCGCGCCACCAAGGCGCTGCGTCAGACCGGCTCGTCCTTCAAACCCTATGTCTACGCCACGGCGATGGAACACGGCTTTACGCCCAATTCGATCATTTCAGGCGGGCCAATCAGCTGGGGCAACTGGTCACCGCACAATTACAGCGGCGAATCGGCCGGCAACATCACGCTGATCATGGCGATGGCCAAGTCGATCAACACCGTACCGGTGCGGCTGGCCAAGGACCATCTCGGCATCGCGCCGATCAAGGCGATGGCCGAGGCGATGGGCGTGGAATCGCCGCTCGAGGCGCACAAGACGATGGTGCTCGGCACTTCGGGCATGACCGTGATGGACCAGGCGACGGGCTACAGCGTGTTCGCCCAGAACGGCTTCGTCGGTTCCAGGCATGGCATCACCCAGCTTGTCACCCGCACCGGCGACGTGGTGTATGATTGGACCAAGGATGCGCCGCCCCCGCACCGGGTGCTGTCCGAGCAGGCGCTGAAATCCATGAACACCATGCTGGCGGCCGTGCCGGTGATGGGCACGGCGCGGCGCGCGCAAATTCCCAACATCGTCGTCGCCGGCAAGACCGGCACGACGCAATCCTATCGTGATGCCTGGTTCGTCGGCTTCACCGGCAACTACACGGCGGCCGTGTGGCTGGGCAACGACGATTTCACCCCGACCAAGAACATGACGGGCGGCTCGCTGCCGGCGATGGTGTGGCAGCGCCTGATGGTCTACGCGCACCAGAACATCGACCTGAAGCCGATCCCCGGCATCGACAAGCCGTTCATCGACGAGGAGATCGCGGCCAAGGCGGCCGAAGCGCAGAAGAAGGGCGAGGAACAGGCTGCGGCCGACGCGGCCGCCGAACGCCCGGCGGTGCTGTCCAGCCGGACCACGCAGACGCTGAGGGACATGACGCAGTTGTTCCAATCCGCGCCCAAACTCGACGCCGCCTCGCCCGAAACGCTCTCGGCGCTGTGACTTCGGCCTCGGCGCGGAGCAAGCCAACAGGCAAATCCATCGCGCCCGCTTGCCACGAGGCCCCGCGCCGCGATATCCCCGAACGGCAATCCTTCGCGCACGCGGCCCTTCATGCTCAAGAACGCCTTCCTGATGCTGCTTTCGCTTGCCATAGCCATTGGCGGCGGCGGCGCCAGCGTCTGGTATGCGCTGAAGATCCAGGACGGTGTCGGCGCCATCCGCATCGGCCAATGGACGGCCTTCCCCGACATCGGCACGCCAGCAGCCGATCCCTATTCGAAGGCTCGCGTGGCGCGCGAGGGCGTGCTTGCGCTCGGCCGCGCTGAAGGCCTGTCCTTCGTCGCGGAAAATGACGCTGCCGGCGACCAGCTCAAGCGGGAATGCAGCTACAGGATAGAGGGTGGATTCCCGACCGCCCGCTTCTGGACGCTCTATGCCGCCGATCAATCGCTCGGCGTCGTCGAAACCGGCAAGCCGCGGCTTGCCGCGCTTCAATCCTACGAGGTACTGCGCCAGGCCGACAATTCGGTGACCATCTCGGTCGGCCATCACCCCATGCCCGGCAACTGGCTTCTGACCAATGGTTCCGGACGGATGTATTTCGTCCTGACCTTCTACGACACGCCGATCGCCAGCAGCACCGGCCTGTCGGACGTCTCGCTGCCCAGGATCGTGAAGGCCGGCTGCGATGCGTAATGTCCTGGCCGCGCTGCGCCGTCTTTTTCACGCCGTCCTGCTCGGTCTGGTCGGTGCCGGCATCGTCCACATCGTGGTGCTGCTTCTGGTGCCGGAATTTTCGGAACGCGATGCCTGGTCGCGACTGTCCATGGCATCCGACCTCTACCGGATGAACCGGCTCGATGCCGAGGCGGGCGGCGCGCCGGTGGTGAAATCGGTCGACCCGCTGTTCTACGCCGCGGCCTGCCGGTTCGATCTCGAGGAAGGCATGGTCCGGATCAAGGCGCCGGGGAACGTCCCCTTCTGGTCAGTGTCGGTCTATGACCGCAACGGCCACAACATCTATTCCTTCAACGATCATACGGCGAGCGACGGCAAGCTTGATGCCGTGGTGCTGACGCCGGCGCAGATGATCGATGTGCGCAAGGATTTGCCCGAGGACCTACAGGGAGCGATCTTCGTCGAAGCGCCGATCGACGAGGGCATCTTCGTCATCCGAAGCTTCGTTCCGGACGACAGCTGGAAGCCGATCGTGTCACGCTTTCTCGACCAGAGTTCCTGCGAGCTGCAGGATTTCTAGACCCTTTGTCTTTGGCGCAATTCCCCAGGGAAGCACTGCGCGCTTTTCCCGGGAAAGCCGCTTCACACTTTTCCTGGAATTGCTCTGGCCAGAGGCGCAGAACTGACGGCCTGACGGGCCAGGCCGCGGCTTCAGTGGTGCGGCACCGGCGTCCGTGGCGATCCCGGCTTGTCGGGGCCGGCGGGCCGAACTTCGCCGGTGCTGGACCGCTCATAACGGATGCCGGGAAAGATGATCACCGCCGCCGGTATTTCGGTGGTTTGCTTGGCTCGATTGGTCGGTGCCGCACGCGGCACGAAAGACAGTACCATGCCCATGATTCGCGCATTCCTCTCGGTTTCCCCGGAGCACAACGCAACGCCTCCAAATATCATTAAGGCCGGCAGAGGGTTAACGGAGCGCTAACGGATCACCGCTAACTTGAACTTTGTCTTGAGGTCAGGCGGTTCTGACCGGAGCAATCGCGAAACCGACACGGTCCCGGTTGAGCGTGGCCAAGGCTGTGTATCGAGTATCGGGTATCCTTCGTGTCATCTTCGGACTTCAGGCAAATCGCGATACGGACGGAATCGGGCAAGGCCGAGAGGCTGTTCCGCGCCGCGGTGTCGGCGTTCTGCTCGCTGACCCGCCCGTCACGGCGCGAGATCGGCCAGCTCGAAGACCTGACGCTGCCGCTGTTCGACGATGTGTCCGTCGAATCGCGACGGTACGTCGCCGCCGCCCTTTCCGAATGCGAATATGCGCCCGCAGCACTCGTGCGGCGCCTCTGCGAGGAACCGGTCGACATTGCCGCGCCGCTGCTGATCCGCTCACGCGCCGTCAGCGATATCGACCTCATCGCGCTGATCGGCAGGCACGGCCTGCCGCATGCGCGCGCCATAGCGCGCCGCAAGGGCCTGAACCCGACCATTGCTGACCTGATCAGGGCGCTCGAACGGCCGACACTGGTGCGGGTGCGGGAACCGGACGTGCAAGCCTCGACGCCGCCAACCGTCGCAGCCGCGGATGCGGAAACTGCCGAGGACAATGCTTCAAGCCAACAGTCTCCCGGCATTGCCGCCGAGAATGCGCGGCGCAGGCTGCGCTCGATGATGCGCACCGGCGACGAAGCATCGGCGGCGAGGGTCGATGCGTTTCCCGGCTCGGATACCTATGTCAAACTGCGCGAGACGGCGCTGACGGGAAACGCCGCGTTTTTCCAGACCGCGCTTGCGGACGCACTCGACATTGATTTCTCGACCGCACGCTCGCTGACTGCCGGCCAGAACTATGCATCATTGCTCGCGGCGCTGCGCTCGCTCGACTTCAGCGAAGACAGGGCCTTCCTGATCACGGTTGCCATCTATCCCAGCCTGTTCCCGCATCCCCAGGCCATCCGTACCTATCTCGACCGCTATCGCCTGCTACATCGCGATGTAGCTCTGGACCGGGTACGGGGATGGAAGGCCGAGGCCCTCTCCAGAATGGTTCGTGATGCGTCGCCCGCAAACAGCGACAGCCGCCAGGCGTCGTACAGCGACGATGCCACCGCTCCGGCCCTCAGGGCGTCTTCACGGAAATAAGCTCCTCGACGGGAACGGTGCCGGCCTCGATCTCCACCACCCAGATATCGGGATCGAATTTCTTTTCCCTTTCAAGCCGGGCATCGAGCACGGCCGGATCATCGCCGGCGGTGAGAAGGCTGAAGAAACGGTCGTCGGGCTTGGCCGAATCGTAGCTTGTCTGCGGCGCCGGCCCGTAGAGGGCGACGTCACCCAGCCTACCACGCGTCAGCACGAAAACAGCACCGGCCTCGGTCGCGCCGCGGTTGACCACGGCGGCAAATCCGCCGGCGCCGAAAACGCGGCGCAGCAAGGCAGAAACCCACAGATCCGATGTGACGCGCATGAGAAAGCTCCGAAAGCGTGCGGGCTATCTAGCGATAATTCCGCCGCTCGGCGAGCCGTCGTTTCGGCCTCGTTGGTCGGACCTCAATTGGTCAGACCGATCTCGCGCATCTTGACGTAGACGATCTCGTCGGGCTCGCCGGTCTGCGGCAGGCCGAACAGCGACTGGAATTCCTTGATCGCCGCCTTGGTGCGCGCGCCGACGACACCATCCAGCCGCATGTCGTCATTGCCGAACGCCTTGAGCCCGGCCTGGATCTTGACGATGCGCGGGTCCGGTCCCTGGGCCTGGGCGGCATCCGTCTGCCCGGAATTCGCCTGCCCGGAATTCGTTTGTCCAGAATTTGTCTGCAGGGACACCGGTACGGCGGCCTGCGTATCGGGGCGCGGCTGCGGTTTGGGCACGGAGGCGGTCTTCGGCGTTGCACCAAGCTGATCGAGCAACAGGGCATCGATCTCGCCCGAAGCGTTGAGACCGACCTTCTGCTGGTAGGCCTGTATGGCCTTGCGCGTGTTGGGGCCGGAAATGCCGTCGACCGTGCCGGAATAGAAGTCGAGGTCCTTCAATATGCCTTGCACCTGCTCGACCACCGGATCGCCCTTCATCGGTGCAGGCGCCGCATTGGGCCGCACGATGTTGATCGTCGTCTCCGGCTCGTCGGAGGCAGTGTGCGGAAACCCCTGGAAATTGCGGGTGGCGAAGAACGCCCCGGCATGCGGGAAAGGCTGATACCACAGCGCATTCGCCGAGACATAGAACAGCGTCACCAGGAATGCCGTCGATCCGCCCACCAGGACGGGGTTGCGCGAAATCATCCCGCCGACGGCTATGGCGCCGTCCTGGAAGGCGTTGCTGCGGCGTTTGACCGCTTTAGGCTGTTTTGCGGAGCGAGCCATTTCTGTCCCCTTTCGCCCTCGTCACCGGCATCGTCAGCACCCCTGCCTCGTTCGCCGGGCGACCCTTCGGCCCGTTGACCGGCAGGCTGATGGTCACCGTGGTGCCCTCGCCCGGCATGCTTTCGATCGACATGGTGCCTTCGTGCAGCGCCACCAGCCCCTTCACCAGTGAAAGGCCAAGCCCGGTCCCCTCGAAACGGCGCGTATAGTCGTTCTGGATCTGCGTGAAGGGCTTGCCGAGATTGGCGAAATCCTCCTCGGCAATGCCGATGCCGGTGTCCCTGACCCAGAAATGCAGGCGCGAACCGATCCGCTTGGCGCCAACGACGACATTGCCGCCGTCGGGCGTGAACTTGATCGCATTGGAGACGAGATTGATCAGCATCTGCTGCACGGCGCGGCGATCGGCATTGATGTCGCCGGCGTCGGGAGCGATCTGCGTCTGCAGGTCGATGTTCTTGGCCTGCGCCTGCAGCCGCATCATCGACTGGCACATGTCGACGGCTTCCATGAACCGGAACGGCTCCGGGTCCGCCGTGTAGGCGCCCGATTCGATCCTCGAGACATCGAGTATGGATGTCACGACGGCCAGAAGATGCTGCCCTGAATCCCGCACCAGGGTGACATATTCCTTCTGGCGCGGATCCTTGAAGGCGCCGAACATCTCATGCAGCAGCATGTCCGAGAAGCCTATGATGGCGTTCAGCGGCGTGCGCAACTCATGGCTGACCACCGCCAGGAACCGGCCCTTGGCCACTTCCGCGGCGGCCGCCGCCTCATTGGCCTGCGCCAGTTCCTCACGAAGCCGGGCAGTCTCGCCATTCTCGCGCAGCACCAGCGTGAAGACGTCGCTCTGCTCCTCGCCACGCAGCAGTTCGAGCAGGAATGGCCGGTAATTGTCGGCCATCGAGCGCGTGTCATTCTGGCCATTGCCGTTCTGGGGCAGCCTGACGCGCAATTCGAGGCGGCGCGCAGCAGCACCATCGCGCATGTCGGCCAGGGCGCTGAGATAGGAGACACGGTCCGACAGATGGACACGGTCGAAGAAGCCGGTTCCGGAAAGCAGTTCCGGCGGCAGTTTCAAAAGCGTGCGTGCCTTGGCGGACGCATCGAGCACCTCGCCATGGCGGGCGACCCGCAGGATCACCGCGTCGATGATGTCTTCCAGCCGATCGCCGGTATCGAGTGTATCGGCCGCACCGGCGCCATCGCGAAACGGCGACAGGCGCGGGATCAGCGTCAGCGCCCAGGCCAGCGGCACCAGCCAGTGCCAGGCCGCGATCTGCGCGCCCGCGAAGGGCAAGAAGGCCGCAGCCAGAGGCTGAAGGGCAATGGCGGCAATGGCCGAGACCGCTCCCCACAGGGCCGCACGCCGCGAAGCGCCGATCCACCAAGCTTCGAAGGGCAGCGCCACGGCAAGCACGGCGACGGGAGAACTCAACCCGCCGGCGGCCGCGATCAGACCGCCAAGGGCAACAGCCGCCATCGCCAGGACAATCGGTGCCGCCACGGGCATCTTGCCGGTAGCCGCCACCAGCAAGGCGACGAACCAGCACAGACCGAAGGCGGCGAAGATGGCGGCCATGGTCACAGCGGCGCCCATGCCTGATGTGACCAGCGTGACAGCGGCACCGGCGGCGAAGAATGGCGCTGCCAGCATGACACCGATGAAACGGCGTTGGCGCTCGCGGCCGCTCTGCCCGAGAATGGAGGGATGGACCATACGTTCGCAACCGGCGGCAATCGCGCCAGGCAATTCAGCGTATCTGGCCTTGATCGGCATCAACTCAACGCACTCGCACTCGTCGTGAACAGCTCTGCTTATGCAGATTGTTTTGATTGGCTCCGAAACTCTCATCCAGCGTTTAAGGAATGGATAAGGCAGGGCCGACCAAAGCCCGGCCCGTCGCAAATATCGGGATCGCGGCGGCCGAAAACCCGGGCAAATGCCGCCATAGTAAATGGAGGGTTATCTGCGAACGCCTGCCGTCACCGGATCATGGACTAGAAGAGAGCCGGCCGAATTCCAAAAGAATCCAATGGAAACAGCAGGATACATAGTTATCAAGAGGTAACCAAAATCGTCCCGATATGAAACAAATCCATGGCAAAACGCTTCGTTTCGAATTTGCCTAAAATTTGAGGAAAATTGTCGCTGTGCGCGCAAGCCGTCCTTTGCGCCTGTGTGCCAACATCCTGCCCATAAAAGAGGTCATGCCATATGATGCATGATCCGGTCACGACGAGAGGCAAGGCATGTTCTTCCTGATAAGAATGGCTTTCTGGTTTTCACTGGTGCTGCTGGCGCTGCCGCTGAGTGTCGGTTCCGACGAGCCGGGGCAGGAAAGCGTCGGGCCGATCCAGGCCCTGTTCGCGGCACGCGACGCGGTGGGCGACATTGCCGGCATCTGCGAGCGCAAGCCCGATGTCTGTGAGACGGGCAAGTCGGCGATGCACACCATCACCGCGCGTGCCAAGGAAACCGCCAAGATCGCGGCAGCCATGCTGGACGACAAGTCCAGCGGCCCCGATACCTCGACAATGACGGGCAGCGTGGCGGAAGAGATCGTCCTGCCCGAGACCGTCAACCTGCCGGTCAAGAATTAAGCCGTCTCGGCGGCGCACCGCGGGGCCGTCTGCCCTCTCGACGCCCGCGGTGTCCTTGTTTTTTCCGTGACGCGGGGCCGCCGCGTGACTATATCCGGGTTATGACGACCACGATCCAGACGATCCGCGACGACTTCTCCTTCCTTGACGAGTGGGAGGACCGCTATCGCTACGTCATCGAGCTCGGCGAGGCGCTGCCTCCCTTTCCCGATGAGGAGCGCAATGCCGCCAACAAGGTCCCGGGTTGCGTCAGCCAGGTCTGGTTGACCACCGAACAGGGACCGGGCAGCGATCCGGTCATCACCTTCACGGGGGATTCGGACGCCCATATCGTGCGCGGTCTGGTCGCCATCATGCTGGCGCTGTTTTCCGGACGGACCGCCAGCGAAATCCAGAAAACCGATGCGGAAGCGACGCTGAAGGCACTTGGCCTGGACGAGCACCTGTCGCCGCAGCGCGCCAATGGCCTTCGCTCGATGGTCAAGCGCATCAAGCGCGATGCCGAGATGGCACTCAAGCAGACCGCCTGACGCCCTCCGGCCAGCCTGTTCCGCAAAATCAAACGGCGCCCGAAGGCGCCGTCGATGTCGGTTCGACCTGAGGGAACAGCGACTACCGCGCCTTGCGCTTGCGGCCAAGGCCCATCTTCTTGGCGAGCTGCGAGCGGGCTGCCGCATAGTTCGGAGCAACCATCGGATAGCTCGGGTCGAGATTCCACTTTTCGCGATACTGCTCCGGCGTCAGATCATAGTGGGTCATCAGGTGACGCTTGAGCGACTTGAATTTCTTGCCGTCTTCAAGGCAGACAATGTAATCGTCATGAACCGAGCGCTTCGGGTTGACAGCCGGCTTCTGCTTGTCGGCAGGGGGCTGTTCGGCGGTTCCGCCCACACGCCCGAGAGCGGCATGGACATCAGATATGAGGTTCGGCAATTCGCCGACCGGCACGGGGTTGTTGCTGACATAAGCGGCCACCACATCGGCGGTCAGCTCGATCAGCGCATCGTTGTTTCTGGAAGGTGTTTCGACAATATCCATGGTCTTCAGGCCCCAACAAGAGTTACGTCGGTATGCGCCCTTTTTTACAGGCAGGGCATCGCACGAATTTTGAGCAGGTAGTGTTTCTACGATTCGTGTCGTGGGCACATCAATGCGACCATGGAGCAAGTAAGTCAATTCTCCCTTTGCATTATATTTAGGAAAGTTGATCAACTATTCGCCAGTCAGCTTCAATCTTTCGTGCATCATGTAATTTTTCGATATTTCGTTCGCCAAACCGGTTCCGCCTGACGTTACGTCAGCTGAGCGTTACATTCGCGATAACTCACAAAGCAATTTTCAATGCTCTGGTTTGCTTTGCCAGGGCGCCGTCAATCTTGGTTGTTCACATCTGTCCACAAAACCATAGGTTGCCTCTCATCTTTTTCGCGGACAACCAGGCGACATGTCCCGCCGGCCGCATCACGATCAATCGACGACCGTCGATCAATACGGGGCGATGTACTTGCCATAGGCCCAGCCGATGACGAAAGCGCCGTTCTTGGCCGGGTCGTGCCAGACCTCGCACCAGCGATAGCGAACCGTCTGGTGGCTTCCATGCCGGTTGATTGGCGATGTCGAGCAGGTTTACGCCGCCGGTGCATCGCCCGGTCATCTGCAGGATGACCCCGTTCGGGTATGCGGCCTGCTTCTGGGAGATGCCGGAGGGATATTTGCGCACGTTGAGCGTGTCGCCGAACGGCACATTGGCCACTTGCCAAGCCGCGAATACGGTCGCATGAGACTGGCCGGCAAAGACCAGAGTCAGCGAAGCAACGGCGAAAGTCGCAGCGATCCGAGATCGAATAGTCATCATCCTTCCTCCCGGCCCACCTCATGGAGCCGACACACCTCCAGGTTACGGACCCTTGAACCCACGCTGATCGGCGTGTTCATTCATCATTCAAGATAGCTCCCAAGCGAGACGCAATGACCGAGACTTCCCGATTTCCGATCGTCAGCCCGCCGACACCGCAGAAGCGGCCGGTTTACGACACGCATCACGGTATCACGCGAACCGATGAATATGCCTGGCTGCGGGCCGACAACTGGCAGGAGATGTTTCGGGACCCTTCCCTGCTCGATGCCGGCATCCGCGCCGAACTCGAAGCCGAGAATGCCTACCAGTCAAAGTTGATGGCCGATACTTCAGACCTGCAGAAGCAGCTTTTCAAGGAGATGAAGGGCCGCATCAAGGAAGACGATTCTTCCGTTCCGATGAAGGACGGGGCCTATGCTTATGGGTCTTCCTTCAAGCTCGGCGGCGAGCAGCCGCGCTATTTCCGCATGCCGCGCGCGGGCGGAACCGAGCAGATCCTGCTCGACGGCGACCTCGAGGCGCAAGGCAAGCCCTATTTCCGGCTCGGCGGTGTCGACCATTCGGCCGATCACCGCAGGCTGTTGTGGGCCTTCGACGACAAGGGTTCCGAGTTCTACACGCTGCGCGTGCGCGACCTTGCCGATGGCAAGGACCTGGCGGACCGGATTCCCGCGACAGGCGGCTCGGGCGTGTGGGACGCTGGCAATGACGGGTTCTTCTATACGCGCCTCGACCCCAACCACCGACCCTCGAAGGTGCTGTTCCACGCGCTTGGACAAGACCCTGAAGCCGACCGCCTGATCTATGAGGAAACCGATCCGGGCTTCTTCATGAATGTTGACGGCACCCGCGACAACCAATGGATCATGATCGGCATCAACGATCACGAGACCTCGGAATATCGCCTGTTGAGCGCCAGCGATCCGTTTGCCGAACCCAGACTGGTTGCGGCGCGTGAGACCGGCCTTCAATATGAGATGGAGGAAGGCGGCGACATCTTCTTCATCCTGACCAATGCGGACGGCGCCAAGGACTTCAAGATCATGACGGCGCCGGCAAGCGATCCGGTCCGCGCCAACTGGCGGGAGCTGGTGCCGCATGAACCGGGCCGGCTGATCCTGTCGGTGATCGGCTTCAAGGACCATATGGTCCGGCTCGAGCGCAAGGAGGGACTGCCGCGCATTGTCGTGCGCGACCGCACCAGTGGCGAAGAGCATCTTCTGTCTCTCGATGAGGAGGCTTTCTCGCTCGGCCTGTCGGGCTCCTATGAATACGACACCGAGATCATGCGCTTTTCCTATTCGTCGATGACGACGCCGGCGCAGGTGTTCGACTACAATATGCGCACCCGCGAACGGGCCTTGCTCAAGACCCAGGAAGTCCCATCCGGCCATGATGCGGACCATTATGTCACCAGGCGGCTGATGGCACCCGCCGCCGATGGCGAGTTGGTGCCGATCTCGCTTCTGCATCATCGCGACACGCCGCTCGATGGATCGGCACCTTGCCTGCTTTACGGCTACGGCTCCTACGGCATCACCGTGCCGGCCGCCTTCAACACCAACTGCCTGTCGCTGGTCGACCGCGGCTTCGTCTACGCCATCGCTCATGTCCGCGGCGGCAAGGACAAGGGTTACGGCTGGTATGATGACGGCAAGCGGGCGCACAAGATGAACACGTTTACGGATTTCATCGCCTGTGCGCGCCATCTCGTTGCCGAGCGCTATACCGCGCATGACCGCATGGTCGCGCAAGGCGGCTCGGCCGGCGGCATGCTGATGGGTGCCATCGCCAATATGGCGCCGGACTGTTTTGGCGGCATCGTCGCCGAAGTTCCCTTCGTCGACGTGCTCACCACCATGCTCGACGCGACCTTGCCGTTGACGCCGCCGGAATGGCCGGAATGGGGCAATCCGATCGCGTCGGCCGATGACTACCGCACCATCGCCGCCTACTCGCCCTACGACAATGTCGCGGCCCTCGACTATCCGCCGATCCTGGCGCTCGCCGGCCTCACCGATCCGCGCGTCACCTATTGGGAACCGGCCAAATGGGTGGCGCGGCTGCGCGACCGCAAGAGCGGCAACAATCCGGTGCTGTTCAAGATCAACATGGATTCCGGCCATGCCGGCGCGTCCGGCAGGTTCTCAAGGCTTGATGAAATCGCCTATACCTATTCCTTCGCGCTGAAGGTGACGGGAAAGGCGCGGCTTGCCGAGGAGACGCTCAAATGATCGATCTGTCCACGTTGATTGCCTATATCGCCGTCGTGCTCGGCTTTGTCTTTATCCCGGGTCCGGCCACGCTGTTGACGATCGCCCGGGCGACGAGTTCGGGAACGAAGGTCGGGATCGCGACCGGCGCCGGGATCGCCGCTGGCGACATATTTCACACTGTCATGGCGATGGTCGGCATTTCGGCGATCATCGCCACGTCGGCGACGCTTTTCAGCATCGTAAAATACATCGGCGCGGCCTACCTCGTTTACCTCGGCATTCGCGCCATCATCGAGAAAACGCCGACCGACCCCTCCGCCGGCGCGCTCGCGATCTCGGCCGGCAAGGCGTTTCGGCAGGCTGTCCTGACCGAAGTGCTCAACCCCAAGACCGCGCTGTTTTTCCTGGCATTCCTGCCTCAGTTCGTGCGGCCCGAAAACGGAACGGTGATGCTTCAATTGGCCGTATTGGGAATTGTCTTTGTCGTGCTCGGTCTTTTCAGCACGGTCGTCTTTGCCGTGAGCGCCGGGCGCCTCGGCTCCTTCCTGCGAAGAAATCCGACCGTGCTGAAATGGCAGGGCAAGGTTGTCGGCGGCATCTACTGTGCCTTGGGCGTCCGCCTGGCCTTGCAGCAACGCTGAGGCTCCGGATAGCACGTTCACTTTTGGATTTGGCAATCATGACTTTTTGAATTCCGCATTGCTCATTTCCACTCGCAATTGCGATGGTCGCGCGTTAACCCAAGGTACGACTTTCCCGGGCGACGAAGCCCGCACTCGCACAAGGGTCCATTATGCTGCTCGTCGACGTCTATCTCGACAAATCGCCGATCCAGGGCATCGGCGTCTTTGCCAAGCACCCCATCCCCAAGGGCACGCTGATCTGGAAGCTCGACCCCCGCTTCGACCGGATCATCGACGTCGAAACCTATGAGGGCGAGAGCGGGCCGGTGAAGAACTATCTCGACCGCTATTCCTACCCGGACCGGCGCGATCCGGCCTATATCGTCTTCGAAGCCGACGACGCCCGCTACATGAACCATGACGACGAGCCGAATTGCGATGTCTCCTCACCCGAGGAGACCTATGCCTTGCGCGACATCGCACCCGGTGAGGAACTGACCTGCAACTACAACCACTTCTTCGAGACAGGATTCGATTTCCTCGGCGATCGGCACCTCTAATCGACAATCAACTCGCCGGCTTGCGCGCGGGATAACCGTTTGGATGCGGCGGCACAGCCTTAAGGTAGGCGGCGATCGCGGCCCGGTCCCCTGCTGTCAGCTCGGCCATGTTGCGCTGGACGTCGACCATCGCGCCGCCGACGGAATCGAAATTGGGCGTGAAGCCGGTTTCGAGGTAGTTGGCGATGTCGGCTTCCGACCAATTGGCGAGGCCGCCCTTGCCCGATGTGATGTTGGGCACGATGCCTGAGCCCTCGGCCGCCACGGCACCCGCCAGCCAGTCGCCTTTCTTCGTCCCGCCTGCGAAGTCACGCGGCGTGTGGCATTCGCCGCAATGACCCGGCCCCTCGACCAGATAGCGGCCGGCTACCACCGGATCAGGTGCGCTACCGGCCAACGCAACAACAGGCTGGTTGTTGAGATAGAGCCGTTTCCACAGGCCGATGCCTCGACGGATGTTGAAGGGGAAACCGAGCGAATTGTCCGGCGCCTTGCCGGCGACGGCGGGCAGCGTCTTCAGGAAGGCATAGAGATCGGCAATGTCCGACGGTTTCATGCGGGCATAGGACGCGTAGGGAAAGGCCGGATAGAAATGCTCGCCGGACGGCGAAACGCCCTTGAGCATGGCGTTGGCGAGATCGTCGACCGACCACGCACCGATGCCATCTTTGGGGTCTTGCGAAATGTTGGGCGGGACAAAGGTGCCGAACGGCGTCTTGAGTTGGAGGCCGCCGACCAGCTGAAGCCGGGCATCGCCCTGCGAGCCCGGCTTCGCATGGCAGGAGGTGCAGCCGCCGGCATAGAAAATGCGCTTGCCCTTGATCGCGTCGCCCGGCCCGAGTTGCGCCAGGGCCGCGGCATCGAGCTTGACCGACGCCGACAGCAGCCAACCGCCGACCGCGCCGACGCCGCCCAGAATGATGGCCGTGCCGACGAGCTTCTTCAGCCATGCCATATCAGGCAATCAGCCCTTCTTGACCCTGTAGCCCTGATGGCAGGTGCCGCAATCCGAACCGATGGCGCCGACTTGCGCCTTCAGCGCGTCGACATCGGCGGGAGCCGCCGCGACCGCGGCCTTGACGTTGGACAGATACTTGTCCTCGGCGGCCTTGAAGCCGGCCGTGTCTTCCCAGATTTTCGGCCCCGCCGTGGTGTCGCCGGCATCGCTGCCTTTCGGGAACAACGCATCGACGTCGAACTTCTCGGCATTCGCCTGCAACGCCTGCAGCTGCGTCAGCACGGCGCCGGCATCAAAGGAGTCCTCGCCCTTGGCGACCTTCGCCAAGCCGCCGACGATCTTTCCGCGTTCCTTCATCAGAGCCTGCCGGTCGATGATCGGATCGGCAAAGGCCGCCGAACCGGCGAAGGCGAGCATTGAGATGGCGATGACAAGCTTTCTCATTCATTTGGCTCCGTGATGAAGGTATTTGGGACACGACGTTAACGGCTGCGACGGAGGGAATATTCCCTCTGCTTGGATGGTTTTTCCGGGCCTGCGCAGCCACTGATATCGGCACAGAAAAAGAAAAGCCCCGGGATTTGAACTGACCCCCGAAAGTTGGACACAACCTTCGGGGGTTTTGCATGTCCAAACACAGTGCGCGCTTCAAGCGGTC
>NZ_VFTB01000029.1:0-5986 GCF_007003945.1 Mesorhizobium sp. WSM4307 | reverse complement strand
ACCACTGGTTCTGGGTGGGCGAGCAGGGGGCGCTGCTGGAGGGGATTGCGGGGATGGTAAGGGGCAAGGCAGGGCATCAACCGACGCTTGCTTAACAGCGGAGACAGGCTGTAGGCTCGGGCGCGGATCAGTCGGTTGCGGACCGACACGTTGCGCTCACGCTAGTTCAACGTCAGCTTTGCGCCTCTAGTGCTCGAACCTCCCGAAAACAATCCTTGGAGCGACGCGTTCAGCCGGCGACGGTGTGGGTCAGGTCGGGCCTGAATGGCCATGTCATATTTGCGGGTGCCTGGCTCTCCCACGAGGGCGAAGGCCGGCGTGCCCCTCTCCCGCTCGACGCCGAGCAATTCGAGGTCGCTTACGGCAGAGCTTTTGGTCTTCAGCCATGCCGTCGTGGCCGTTGCCGCGCCGTGCCGATTTTCTGGAGTGACAAGCCGCGCTCGACTCGGCGAATTCGTAACCCTACTCGGCGGCAGTCTCCGATGGCGCCTCTGCCGGCCCCAAAGGCTCGGCCTCGGCACGGGGCTTGCGCCGTGAAAACAGCGACCTGAGCGTGACGTAGAACACCGGCGTCAGGAACAGGCCGACAAAGGTAACGCCGAGCATGCCGGAGAACACCGCGGTGCCGAGCGACTGGCGCATTTCCGCGCCCGGGCCCGTTGCGATCATCAGCGGCACGACGCCGAGGATGAACGAGAAGGCGGTCATCAGGATCGGCCGCAGCCTGAGCCGGCAGGCTTCGACGGCAGCCTCGGCCGCCGACAGGCCGCGTTCCTGCGCCTGCCGCGCGAATTCGACGATCAGGATCGCGTTCTTGGCGGCAAGCCCGATCAGCACGATGAGGCCGATCTGCACGAGGATGTTGTTGTCCAGCCCTCGGAAAGAAACGCCGAGCAACGCCGCGAGCACGCCGAGCGGCACCACCAGCACAATGGCGAACGGCAGCACCCAGCTTTCATATTGCGCCGCCAGCGCCAGGAACACGAACAGCACCGACAGTCCAAAGATATAGACAGCGGCATTGCCGGTATTGTGCTCCTGATAGGCGAGCTCGGTCCATTCATAAGAGGTACCGGCCGGCAGCGTCTTTGCCGTGATCCCTTCCATCAAGGCCAGCGCGTCGCCCGTGGAAACGCCGGGCGCGGCGTTGCCCTGCAGCGGCACCGAGACGTACATGTTGTAGTGCTGGACCAGCGCCGGGCCGGTGACGTCGCGGATCTCGATCAACGTGCCGAGCGGAACCAGCGCGCCGGTCGCCGAGCGCACCTTTAGTTTCAAGATGTCGGCGCGATCGAGGCGGAACGCCTGGTCGGCCTGCGCCCGCACCTGGTAGACGCGCCCGAAAGCGTTGAAGTCGTTGACGTAGGCGGTGCCCAAATTGATCGACAGCGTCTCGAAGATGTTGGGGATCGGCACGTTCAGGATGCGCGCCTTGTCGCGATCGATCGCCAGGAAGAATTGCGGGCTCGACGCGGAGAACGTGGTGAACACGCCCGTCAGCCCCGGCGTCTTGTTGGCCTTACCGGCGATTTCGTAAGCAAGCGCCAGGATCTGCCGCATGTCGGCGCTGTTGCGCTCCTGGATCTGGAGTTTGAAGCCGCCGGCATTGCCGACGCCGCGGATCGGGGGCGGCGGCAGTGCGATAATGAAGGCTTCCTTGATGCTTTGCAGGCTGCCGAACAGATTGCCGATGACCTGGGTCGCCGACTGGCCGGCTTTCAGTCGCTCATCAAACGGCTTGAACCTGGCGAAGATTACGCCCGCGTTGCTGGCGTTGGTGAAGGTCGCGCCGGAGAAGCCGGCGAAGGCGACTGCGTAGTCGACGCCTGGCGTTTTCTGGATGATCTGCGACGCCTGCTGGATGACCGCATCGGTCCTCGACAGCGAGGCGCCGTCCGGCAGCTGGACGACGACGATCGCATAGCCCTGGTCGAGCGACGGAATGAAACCGCGCGGCACCGCCTGCACCATGTAGACCGTGGCGCAGATGAGGGCCGCGAAAACGGTCAGCATGGCGCCGATCGCTATCCACGAGCCGACCAGCACGCGCACGATGCTCGAATACCAATGGGCGAGCCTGTCAAAGCCATTATTGAAGCCGTCGGCGAGCGCCCGTCCGAACCGCGCCAGGAAAAAGCGCGGCGGCGCCGAAGCAGTGTGATGCGGCTTGAACAGCAGTGCGGCCAGCGCCGGCGAGAGCGTCAGCGAATTGAATGCCGAGATCGCCGTCGATACCGCGATGGTGATCGCGAACTGCAGGTAGAACTGCCCGGAAATGCCGGGGATGAAGGCTGTCGGTACGAACACGGCTATCAGCACCAGCGAGATCGCGATAACAGCCGTTCCGACTTCGTCCATGGTCAGGTGCGCCGCCGGATTGGGCGCCAGCCCTCTGGCGATATTGCGCTCGACGTTCTCGACCACGACGATCGCGTCGTCGACGACGATGCCGATGGCCAGAACGAGGCCGAACAGCGTCAACATGTTGAGCGAGAAGCCGGCGGCGAAAAGCACCGCCAGCGTGCCGATCAGCGACACGGGGATCGCCACGATCGGCACGATCGCCATGCGCCACGATTGCAGAAAGACGATGATGACGATGATGACCAGCAGCATCGCCTCGAGGATCGTCTTGTAGACCTCGTGGATCGACTGGGCGACGAACTCGGTCGGATTGTAGACGATGTCGTAGCTCAACCCCTTCGGGAAGTCGCGGGAAAGCTCCTTCATCTTGTCCTGGATCTCGGCGGCTGCGGCGAGCGCATTGGTGCCCGGCCGCTGGAAGATGGCGAGCGCCACCGCCGGTTTGCCGTTGAGATAGGAGTTGGTGACGTAATCCTTGGCGCCAAGCTCGATGCGCGCCACGTCCTGCAGCGAGATCAGGCGGCCGTCGTCGGTCGATTTGACGATCACGTATCGGAAGTCGCGTGCGTCGTTGAAGCGGCCCTGCGTGGTGACCGTGTACTCGAACGCCGAGCCGGTGTTGGTCGGCGGCGCGCCGATCGAGCCGCCCGACACCTGGACGTTCTGGTCGCGCAACGCCTGCACCACATCGCCCGAGGTCATCCCCAGGGCGGACAGTTTTTCTGGATCGAGCCAGATGCGCAGCGAATATTCGCGTTCGCCGAAGATGATGAGGTCGCCGACGCCGTCGAGTCTGAGCAGTATGTCGCGCACCCGCGAGCGGGCGTAGTTCGAGACGTAGAGCTGGTCGTAGGTATTGTCCGGCGACAGCATGTGCACGACCATCATCAGGTCGGGCGAGCTCTTGGTGGTGGTGATGCCGAGGCGACGGACTTCTTCGGGCAGGCGCGGCTCGGCGACCGACACGCGATTCTGCACCAGCACCTGCGCCTTGTCGAGATCGGTGCCCAGCTTGAAGGTGATGGTCAGCGCCATCGCTCCGTCACCCGACGAATAGGACGACATGTAGAGCATGCCCTCGACGCCGTTGATCTCCTGCTCGATCGGCGTTGCCACAGTCGCTGCGACCGTCTCGGCGTCGGCGCCCGGATACTGCGCGCGAACGACAATGGTTGGCGGCGCGATCTCGGGATATTGCGCGACCGGCAGCTGGGTATAGGCAATCCCGCCGAGGATCAAAAGGACGATCGAAACGACCGATGCGAAGATCGGACGGTCGACGAAGAAATGGGCGAACCTCATTGCTGCAACCCGGCGGTCTCGGCCTTGGGCGGCAGCGTTACCATCTCGACCTTCACCTTGGTGCCGGGCCTGGCGTGCATCAGGCCGTTGACGATGATCGTCTCGCCGCCGGCCAGGCCCGAGCGGATCACGCGGTAGCCGTCGAGAAGCGGTCCGGTGCGCACGGGCTTGGCCGAAACCATCCCGGCCTCATCCACCAGGAACACGATGCGGCGATCCTGATCGGCGCCGATCGCCTCGTCGGGCACCAGCACGCCGCTATGCGGCAGCGACCCCGGCACGTTGATGCGCCCGAACATGCCTGGCTGGAGAATGCCGTCGGCGTTGGGAAACGTCGCACGCACCCGCATGGTGCCGGTCGCGTTGTCGATCCGGTTCTCGGCAAAATCGAGCTTGCCTTTGAATACCGCCTCCGCGCGGTCGGCGACGCGAACCACCACCTCGAGCCCGCCAGCGCCTTCCTGCATGGTGCCGCCACGCGCCTTCGCGTCGCGGGCGTAGCTGAAATACAGGCGCTCATCGACGTCGAAATAGAAGTCGATCGGATCGCGCGTAACGATGGTCGTCAGCAAGGTGGAATCCGGCTGCACGAGGTTGCCGACCGACACCAGCCGGCGGTCGATGCGGCCGGACAAGGGCGCCTTGATCTCGGTGAATTCCATGTTCAGGCTGGCGGTCGTCAGCGCAGCCGTCGCGCCCTGCATCTGCGCCTGCGCCGAAAGGTATTCCCGCCGGCGGTCGTCGACCGTCGCGGTTGATATATTGCCGGTCTTGGCGAGTTCGTCGGCGCGATCCAGCTGCATCTTGGAGAATTCGAGCAGACTCTTGGCGACATCCACTTGCGATTTGGCGGCATCATAAGCCGCCTGATACGGACGCTGGTCGATGGTGAAGAGCAGGTCGCCCTTGTTGACCAGTGCGCCGTCCTGGAAGCTGACCTTGTCCAGATAGCCGCTGACGCGCGAACGGATGGCGACCTGGTCGACGGCTTCGAAGCGCCCGACGAACTCGTCGTCTTCGACGATGTCACGGACCACCGGCTTGGCCGCCGTCACCACGGGTAGCTGCTGGTCCTGCGCAAACGCAGTGCTGCTGAAAGCCATGCCGACCAGGAATGCCGCCGACACGGCGGCGCGGGCAAGCCAGCCGGCCGATCGACCGGGTCGCCCGCCCGCGTCGCGATGCAATTGCGCATTCTCTGGTGTGTCCATTTGCGTCCCCGCTCGCTGGACCCGGAGGTCGGTTGATCCGCTTCTACGCTAAGGCTTTCTCGTTGAGATCAGAGCACTGCAGTGTTGTGCATGGCAACATGATCATTTTCCATGTGGGCCGAAATGTCCACCCTGTGGCTGCTCCGCCACCGGGCCAAAGCCAGTCCGCAAATTAAAGGATTGCGGATCCCTTTGATGGACGGCTTATGATTCATATTGGTCGAAGGAGACCGATATGGGCATTACCACGCCGGCCAGATTGAATGGACTGCAACGCTGGGGCATCGAGCAGTGCGTTGATATATCCCTCCCGCTGCAGCCGGCACGTCGGTCTCAGGGGCCTGGCCAAAGCTGCCGAACGTGCCATCCTCGTCGCCGGTCGCGCCCGGACGAATGACCGGGGCCTCGGTCCGCAGCGCTGTGCCCGCTTTGACGAACGTCTGCTGGCTGGTGCCAGCAACACCGCTCCTGGCCGACAGCAGCTTCCGTATCGCAACGGTGAGGTCCGAGGTGACCTGCATCGAGCAATCCTTGAATTTCTTGCCTGCGATTTGCAGAATGTAGCATCGCAGTTAAGCAAGGGTTGAAAGTGAGTGCCGGGAGGAAATAGTTACTCCCGGTAGCGCTTGCCAAATACAATTCAACAACAGCTAATATAATTGGCGAATCCGCAAAGGCGACGAGCCTCTGGAAATTGATTGTATTTTGATGGGATCTGGAAGCGCGCAGGCGACAAATTCATGGCCTGCCGCTCAAGGTCCTTGTCACCGCTCCTCCACGATCCGCAAATAAGCCGCCGTCACGAACAGCACGATCAGCCCGAACAGGATCCGCCTTGTCCCCTCCGGCATCTGCGGCGAGATTTGGTTGCCGCCGAAGGAAAAGGGCTATCCCTATCGATCGTGCGCTCAGCCGTATCGGGCATCAGCACCGTTGTGGGTGTTCATGCAGACATGGTGCCAGGCGATGGTGCGGAGGCCCAGAACCCGCTATGTCGCCGTGGACGGCATCCATATCGCCTACCAGACGATAGGCAGCGGCCCGGCCGATATCGTGCTCGTTCCCGGCTTCATCTCGCATGTCGAGCGCATCTGGGAAGACAGGAGCTG
>NZ_VFTB01000028.1:0-30049 GCF_007003945.1 Mesorhizobium sp. WSM4307 | reverse complement strand
TGGCCCCTGTGCAATACAGGATCCAGCCCCTAAACTCACCACATCAATGAACCGTCCAACTTTACGGGGTCAGTTCAGATTGCCGGGGCCTTTCTGATTGTCGATTACTTCGCCTTTTCGTAGAGCTCCAGCACATGATCCCAGTTGATCAGGCTGTCGACGAATGCCTCGAGATATTTCGGGCGGGCGTTGCGGTAGTCGATGTAATAGGAGTGTTCCCAGACGTCGACGCCGAGGATCGGCGAGGCGCCATGGACGAGCGGGTTTTCGCCGTTCGGGGTCTTCGAGATCGCCAGCTTGCCGTCCCTGACCGAAACCCAGGCCCAGCCCGAACCGAACTGCGTCGTGCCGGCTGCGATGAAATCAGCCTTGAACTTGTCGTAGCCGCCGAGATCGCTGTCGAAAGCCTTCTGCAGCGCGCCCGGCAGCTTGTTGCCGCCGCCGCCCTTCTTCATCCACTTCCAGAAATGGATGTGATTGTAGTGCTGCGCGGCATTGTTGAAGAGGCCGGCATTCTTGCCGAACGACTGCTTGACCACCTCTTCGACCGACAGATCACCCATTCCGGCCTCGGCGGCCAGCTTGTTGCCATTGTCGACATAGGCTTTGTGATGCTTGTCGTGGTGATATTCCAGCGTCTCTTTCGACATGTAAGGCTGCAAGGCCTCATAGTCGTAGGGCAGAGCGGGCAATTCAAAAGCCATGGGTAGTACTCCCTCGTGGAAAAAATCCGGTGTGGATACCGGATTAAGATAGGACTGGATTGAGCTGGAACAACTCCGGAAGTGAAGCGCCGGTTCCCTTTCTAGGCGGGTTCCGGAAAACTGTCACACGGTTTTCCTGCGGCGAAGCGCGCAGCCACAAAAGGCCGAACCAGCGCGTCAGCCGGCCGACGGCGAATGCGCCCAATCCCAATAAAGCTCGCGCGCCTTCTTGGCCACCGGGCCGGGTTGCAGATTGCGATCCTCGATGCGGGTGATCGGCACCACCTTGGAGTGGTTGCCAGTCGAAAAGATTTCGTCCGCTTCGAGGAAATCGCGCACCGACAGCGTCTTTTCCGTCGTCTTGAATCCGTACTCGCCCAGCAGCGTCATCGTGCGCGAGCGTGTGATGCCGGACAGGAAGGTGCCGTTCGGCGCCGGCGTCAGCACGTGGCCATCCTTGACCAGGAAGATGTTGGAGCTTCCGGTCTCGGCGACGTTGCCCAGCATGTCCAGTACCAAAGCATTGTCGAAGCCGCGCATCTTGGCTTCGAGGATGGCGCGGCCATTGTTGGGATAGAGGCACCCGGCCTTGGCGTTGGTCGGCATGGTTTCGATCGTCGGGCGCCGGAACGGCGACACCGTCACCGAAAACCCGGTCGGCGAGATCATCGGCGATTCATAGAGGCAGAGGCAAAAACGGGTCGAAGCGGGATCGGCCGGCACGCCCATGTAGCCGCCATGCTCGGCCCAATACATCGGCCTGATATAGACCGCCGTCTTGCCGTCGAACTTCTTCAATCCGTCCCAGGTCAGCCCGACGATCTGTTCGGGCGACATGTTCGGCTTGAGGCCGAGCGCGATCGCCGAGGCGTTCACCCGCCTGGCATGGAGGTCGAGGTCGGGCGCCACGCCCTCGAACCAGCGTGCCCCGTCGAACACGCTGGTGCCGAGCCACATGGCGTGGCTGCGCGGGCCTAGAATGGCGACATTGCCCTCGTACCAGTCGCCGTCGACGAAAGTCCATGTCGCGGATTGCGCCGCTGCCGCCAGTGTCATCGCGTCATCCCGTTCCGATCAATCTTGTGTGACAACATTGGATGATGCTTTGGCCGTCGCCGTCAACGGGCATTGGGGAGTTTTGTTGATGCCAGCGGCGCAGCGGTGCAATCAAGGCTTGCACCTTGCCTCGCCTCGCCTCAAAACTGTCGCCATGCAATACGCCGCCTATGTTTTCGACGCCTACGGCACGTTGTTCGACGTGCATGCCGCCGTGCGCCGGCATGCCGACCGGATCGGCCCGGACGGCCAGTTGCTGTCCGAAATCTGGCGCGCCAAACAGCTCGAATATTCCTGGGTGCGCTCGCTGATGGGCGCCTATGCCGATTTCTGGCAGCTGACCGAGCAGGCGCTCGACTTCGCCTTGCGCAAGGTCCCCTCCGCCGATCCCGGCCTCAGGACAAAACTGCTGGAAGCCTACTGGCGGCTGGACTGCTACCCGGAGGTACCGGCAGTGCTGAAGGCACTCAAGGCCTCCGGAGCCAGACTGGCGATCCTCTCGAACGGCTCGCCCGAAATGCTGGAAGCGGCGGTCAAATCGGCCGCGCTCGATCAGGTTCTGGACGACATCTATTCGGTCGATACGGTGCGGCGCTTCAAGACCGACCCGGCGGTCTATGACATGGTTGCCACAGGCTGGCGCCTCTATCCCGGCGCGGTGTCCTTCCAGTCCTCCAATCGCTGGGACATTGCCGGCGCCACCAAATTCGGCTTCCGCACCGTATGGATCAACCGCTCCAATCAGCCCGAGGAATACCGGGATTTTCCGCCGGCCCTGATCCTGCCGACCCTCGAGGCGTTGGTCACCGCCTGAGCTGTCGAGCTGTGACCTAGGCGCCACAGTGGCGGCGCAGTCACAGCTTCGCCTTTGTTTGTCCACGTTCGGGCCAGAATCGGAACCGCCTATCGCCTCAGGTGTTGTCAGGCACCCGCGTGGCGGCAAGCGTATTCACGCTTTGTTGCAATTTGAGTCCTAAAGAAGGCAGCCATGTCCATAACCGAATCCTATCGCCTGAGCCGTCGCGGCTTTCTCAACGCCGCAGCATTGGGCGCCGCATCGGTCGCGGTTTCCGCATGCGCCACCACCGGGCCGGGACCGGTCGAGCCTCCGCCGCCGACCTATGTCGAGCCGCCGCTCGCCGACTATGCGTCGATGTACGCGGCCGTCAGCGATGGCGGCTTCGACCTGCCGGCCATCCCCTTCGACAGGATCGATCCGCAGTTCCTGCGCCAGATCGTTCCCGACCCGACCGGGCAGAAGCCGGGAACCATCGTCGTCGATACGACGGGCCATTTCCTCTATCTGGTTCGTCCGGGCGGCCAGGCCATCCGCTACGGCGTCGGTCTCGGCCGTGCCGGCTTCGAATGGTCGGGCGACGCCGTCGTCCAGTGGAAGCAGAAATGGCCGAAATGGACGCCGCCGGATGAGATGATCGCCCGGCAGCCGGAATTGAAGCCATACAGCGCCGACAATGGCGGCATGCCTGGCGGGCTGAAGAACCCGCTCGGCGCGCGCGCGCTCTATCTCTTCCAGGGCAATGTGGACACGCTTTACCGCCTACACGGCTCGCCGGAATGGAAGTCGATCGGCAAGTCGGTGTCGTCGGGCTGCGTGCGCCTGATAAACCAGGACATCATCGACCTCTATGACCGCGTGCCCTCGAAAACCCCTGTGATCGTGACCAGCGATGCCAGCCAGCCAATGGCGGCGGCGGCAACGGCGAACCACAAGGCGATCCCGATCGACGCCGGCGTGCCGGACGGATCGGTGCTGCTCGGCCCGGTCAAGGCGGTGACGGACGCGATCTTCTGATCCGACAGCGCCTATACAGATGCTTAGCACCCCGCGTTCAAGGGAACGCGCGGCGCTAAGGTCTAACGGCCTCTCGATAGGCTTCCCAAAATCCCGCGCACGATCGCCCGTCCGACCGACGAGCCCACCGAGCGCACCACCGACTTGATCGCGGCCTCCGCCACGGTCTGGCGATTGGAGGGGCGCGGCGCCGGCGCGCGTCGGCCACCGGACTGCGGCGCGGGATCGTCATTGCCGAAACCCGGTATGGTCCAGCGCGAGCCGCCTGTGCCTGCCTGCTGCGCCTGCTGCTCGGCGTCCTGTGCGTCCTTGGCCTTTTTCTGCAGGATCTCGAAGGCCGATTCGCGGTCGATGACCTGATCATACTGGCCAGTGACCGGACTTTCCGCGATCAGCTTTTGCCGCTCGGCGGGGGTTATGGGTCCAAGCCGCGACGACGGCGGCCTGATCAGCGTGCGCTGGACCATGGACGGCACGCCCTTGGCCTCCAGCGTCGAGACCAGCGCCTCGCCGGTGGCGAGCTGGGTGATGGTGATGGCGCAGTCGAAATCGGGATTGGGGCGGAATGTTTCCGCCGCCGTTCGAACCGCCTGCTGCTCACGCGGCGTATAGGCGCGCAGCGCGTGCTGGACGCGGTTGCCGAGCTGGGCCAGGACCTTTTCCGGGATATCCAGGGGGTTCTGCGTGACGAAATAGACGCCGACGCCTTTCGAGCGGATCAGGCGGACCACCTGCTCGACGCGGTCGATCAGCACCTTCGGCGCCTCGTCAAACAGCAGATGCGCCTCGTCGAAGAAGAACACCAGCTTCGGCTGGTCGGGATCTCCCACTTCGGGCAGTTCCTCGAACAACTCCGACATCAGCCAAAGCAGGAAGGTCGCGTAGAGGCGCGGATTCATCATCAGCTTGTCGGCGGCCAGCACACTGACGGCGCCCCGGCCGTCACGTGTGGTGCGCATGATGTCGGAGATGCGCAGGGCCGGCTCACCGAAGAAGTTGGCCGCGCCCTGTTGCTCCAGCACCAGCAGCGTGCGCTGGATGGCACCCACCGATGGCTTGGTGACATTGCCGTAGCGCGCGCTGATCTCCTCGGCGCGCTCGGCGATGTTGGCAAGCAACGCCTGCAGGTCCTTGAGATCGAGAAGCAGCAGGCCTTCTTCATCGGCAATGCGGAAGGCAATGTTCATGATGCCCTCCTGCGCGTCGGTCAGGTTCATCAGCCGCGACAGGAGAAGCGGTCCCATTTCCGAAATGGTGGCGCGGATGGGGTGGCCCTGCTCGCCGAAGAGGTCCCAGAAGATGACGGGGAATTCCTGGAAGTCGTAAGGGTCGAGCTTGACCTGCGCGGCCCGCTTGACCAGGAAATCCTGCGCCGTGCCCATCATCGCGATACCGGACAGGTCGCCCTTGATGTCAGCGCAAAACACCGGCACGCCGGCATTCGAAAAACCTTCGGCCAGGATCTGCAAGGTGACGGTCTTGCCGGTGCCGGTGGCACCGGTCACCAGGCCGTGGCGATTCCCATATTGCAGCAGCAGTTGCTCCGGGCGCTGATAGCTGTCGTCGGGCTTGCGGCTGGCGCCGATGAAAATACTGGTGTCGTCAGCCATATGTCGGGTCTCCGCAAACTGATGTGTCAAAAGCCAGCCTTTGCCCGAAGGTATAGTGAGGCTGTTGCACAGCGACAATGCCAATTGTCCAGAGCGGGGCCAACCGTCCCGATCAGGCCTATCGTCGAAATCGGATTTTGGAACTTGCGGATTTTGCTGGTGTTTGGCAATCGTTCATGGTTCGTCCATGCAAGCCGACCTATATCAGGTGGATCGAATTCAGGCTCGGGATGCGCATTGCGATAACCGACCGGGAACCGTAGACTGAACCGCCCGGCTGGTGCGGCCATATGAACGAGGAAGATGGATGGGCGCCGGAGCCTTGACCAAGGATGTTGAACCAGTTGGCGCCGAGCGCCAGCGATGGCTGGCCCTGGCGGAAAAGGCACTGGCAGGCGCGTCCTTCGAGGAAAAGCTGGTTTCGCACACCGACGACGCCATCCGCATCGAGCCCCTTTATGACCGCGCGACCGGGGCCGAACCGCTCGTGCGCACGAATCCCCGATCGCCCTGGATCGTCAGCCAACGCGTCGACGATCCCAACGTCGATCGCGCCAAGGCCCAGGTTCTGGACGATATCGCACAGGGCGCGACAGGACTGTCGCTCGTCTTCGAAGGAGCCCCGAACGCATTCGGCTACGGCCTGCCGAGGACTGCTCAGGCGCTGGAAACAGTGCTGGAGGGCGTGCCTCTCAATCGGATCCAGATCCGCATCGACACGCACCCGTGGAGCCGCCCCATGGCCGACTGGCTGGTGGCGTTCCTCAGCAAGCGCCGCTCCGATCCGGCAAAGCTCAACCTGTCCTTCGGCATCGATCCGGCGGCGATCCTTGCCGGCACCGGCCGGCTGCGCATGTCGATCGAGGCGCTGCAGGAATCGATGCCCCAGTCGCTGGCGCATTTCTTCTCGATGGGCGTTCCCGGCGTGCTGCTGGAAGCGGACGGCCGCGTCTTCCACAATGCCGGCGCCACGGAAGCGCAGGAACTCGGCATCATGCTGGCTTCGGCGGTCTCATATCTCAGAATGTTCGAGAAGGCACGGCAACCGCTGGTCTATGCCGCGCCGCATATCGGCTTCGCGCTCAGCGTCGACCAGGACCAGTTCCTCTCGATGGCCAAAGTGCGGGCCTTGCGCGTTCTGTGGGCACGTGTGCAGGAGACCTGCTCGATCCCCAACTCCACGGCCAACATCCATGCGGAGACATCATTCCGCATGATGACGGCGCTGGATCCCGAAACCAACATCCTGCGCACGACGATCAGCTGCTTCGCGGCGGCGGCTGGAGGAGCCGATTCGATCTCCATCCTGCCGCACACGATGGCGCACGGCCTGCCGGCGCCTTTTGCCCGCCGCGTCGCGCGCAACGCCCAGTTGATCATAGCCAATGAAAGCCATGTCGATCACGTCGCCGATCCCGCCTATGGGTCCGGCGCAGTCGACGCGCTTACGGCAGACCTTTGCGAAGCCGCCTGGGCGGAGCTGCAGGCGATCGAGGCCGAAGGAGGCGTATTGTCGAGCCTTCGGGACGGACACATCCAACAGCGCGTTCACGCCGCGGCCGCCCGGCGCGACGCCGCCTTCAAGGCGGGTGAGCGGGCCATCATCGGCACCACACTTTATCCGCAGAAGAGCGAGCGCCCGGTCGAGACGCTGGATGCAAAGCAGCGGCCTGCCTTCACCGAAGGCGTCGTGCTGTGCGAACCGCTGTTTCCGGTCCGCATCGACCAATCCATCGGGGCCGCCTCTTGATTCCGGATTTCAGTCAAATCGGCTGGGCGCCGCCGCGCCGCGCGCCTGTCGAGGTCAAGGGCCAGCGGACAACGCCGGAAGGGCTTGTCGTCAAGCATCTGTACAATCAGGGCGACCTCAAGGGCCTGCCGCATCTCGACACCTATCCGGGCCTGCCGCCCTTCGTTCGCGGCCCCTACCCGACCATGTATGTCCAGCAGCCCTGGACGATCCGGCAATATGCCGGCTTCTCCACGGCCGAAGAGTCCAATGCCTTTTACCGGCGCAATCTTGCCGCCGGCCAGAAAGGATTGTCGGTCGCCTTCGATCTCGCCACGCATCGCGGCTATGACAGCGACCATCCGCGCGTTGCCGGCGATGTCGGCATGGCGGGCGTCGCCATCGATTCCATCCTCGACATGCGGCAGCTGTTCGACGGCATTCCGCTCGGCGACATGACGGTGTCGATGACGATGAACGGCGCTGTGCTGCCAATCATGGCGCTTTACATCGTCGCGGCGGAAGAACAGGGCGTTGCGCAGAAGGATCTGGCAGGCACCATTCAGAACGACATTCTGAAGGAGTTCATGGTCCGCAACACCTACATCTATCCGCCAAAACCCTCGATGCGGATCGTGTCGGACATCTTCTCCTACACGTCGAAGAACATGCCGAAGTTCAATTCGATATCGATCTCCGGCTATCACATGCAGGAAGCCGGTGCGACAGCCGACCTGGAGCTCGCCTATACGATCGCCGACGGCATCGAATATGCCCGCGCCGGTGTCGCGGCGGGCCTCGACATCGACCGCTTCGCGCCGCGCCTGTCCTTTTTTTGGGCGATCGGCATGAACTTCTTCATGGAAGTGGCCAAGCTCAGGGCCGCGCGCCTGCTGTGGGCGACGCTGATGAAGAAGAATTTCGCGCCGAAGGACGAGCGCTCGCTGTCGCTGCGCACCCATTGCCAGACGTCCGGCTGGTCGCTGACGGCGCAGGACCCCTACAACAACATCATCCGCACCATGATCGAGGCGATGGCGGCGACCCAGGGGCATACCCAGTCGCTGCACACCAACTCCTTCGACGAGGCGATGGCGCTGCCGACCGACCATTCGGCGCGCATCGCCCGCAACACGCAGCTCATCCTGCAAAAGGAGTCCGGCACCACGCGCATCATCGATCCGTGGGGCGGCTCGGCCTATCTGGAACGGCTGACGCATGATCTGGCAGCGCGCGCACTGAGCCATATCGAGGAAGTCGAGGCTCTCGGTGGCATGGCCGCCGCGACCGAACAAGGCATTCCGAAGCTGCGCATCGAGGAAGCGGCGGCGCGCACGCAGGCCCGCATCGATTCGGGCGAGCAGATGCTGGTCGGCGTCAACGCGCATCGCCCCGAGAACGACATCGAGGTCGATGTGCTCAAGATCGACAATGCCGAGGTCAGGGCCCGGCAACTGTCGAAGCTGCAACGGCTGAAGGGCACGCGCGATGTCGCTGCGGTGGAAAGCGCGCTCGATGCGCTGACCCGCGCCGCGCAAGGCAATGAGAACCTCCTGGAGTTCGCCGTCCGCGCCGCGCGGGCCAATGCCACGGTCGGCGAAATCTCGCTTGCGCTGGAACGGGCCTTTGGCCGCCACGTTGCAACGGTGCAGACCATTTCCGGCGTCTATCGCAAGGCGCTTGGCGACAATCCCGTGGTCGACGGGCTGCAGGACAAGATTAGCGCTTTCGAGAAGAAAAACGGCGGCAAGCCGCGCATCCTCGTTGCCAAGATGGGGCAGGATGGCCACGATCGTGGGCAAAAGGTGATCGCCACCGCTTTCGCCGATCTCGGCTTCGACGTCACCGTCGGCGCGATGTTCCAGACACCGGAAGAGATCGCCAAACTGGCGGTCCAGCATGACGTCCATATCATCGGCGCCTCATCGCTGGCGGCGGGACACCTGACACTGATCCCTCAATTGCGCGATGCGCTGAAGAAACTCGGCCACGGCGACATGCTGATCGTCGCCGGCGGCGTCATCCCGCCGCAGGACTATGACGCGGTGCTGCAGGCGGGTGCCGCGGAAATCTTCCCGCCGGGAACCGTTATTCCGGAAGCAGCGGATCGGCTGATGGATAGGCTGCTGGCAGCCAACTAGGCTATGCTGCCCTAACTGTCCGAAAGCTTGACGATTTCCCATTCCTTGCCGTTGACCGCGGCCACGTCGCCGACCTTCTTGCCGAACAGCGCGACGGCCATGGGCGAAACATGCGAAATGCTTCCCTTGGTAGGATCGGCCTCGTCCTCGCCGACAATCTTCCAATGCACTTTCTTGCCATCGTCGCCTTCCAGCGTGACGCCCATGCCGAAGCGGACGACGTCGCTACCGGGCTCCGGCACGGAAAGCTCGGCGTTTTCGCGCCGCGCCGTCCAGTAGCGTAGATCGCGTGACACCACCGCGATGCGCTCGCGATCGGCTTTCTTCTCGGCTTTCGCCAGAACGTCGCGCAGATCGGCCAGATTCTCCTCGATCTGCGCCAGGCCGCGTTCCGTCACAAGATTGCGATGCGTGCTGATCGGCCGCTCGCCGACGCCGGCGATAGCATTCTCGCTGTCTTCTTCGCGGGTAAAAGCTCTGCTCATTGGCTGAACCTAGGCCTTGAGCGCCTGCTCTACAAGTCATTGTGAAAACGAACAGAACGTTTGGCACGATTCCTGCGACGTCAGGTTGAACGCTGGGATTCTGTGCCGATGTTGAACAGACGAACGCTGCTAATCGGAACCGCCGGCTTTGCCGTTGTGGGCCTCGCGCTCGGCAAGGGGGCGGCCGCCGGCCTGACCGGTATCGAAAAAGCCTCGATGCGCGGTTCCATCAATGCCACCGAACTGGGCGTGCAGCCCGGCACGTTCGACGACCAGAGCAAGGCCTTCGCCAAGCTGCTGCGCGACGCGAACAGCCGGGACATGCCGGTGTTCCTGCCAGCGGGCACCTATGTGGTATCCAATCTCTCGCTGCCCAGCCGCGTGCGCCTTTCCGGCGTGCCGGGCGCGACGCGGATCGTCTATGGCGGCGACGGTCATCTCTTCATGGCCGAACAGGCCGACCATATCGAACTGAGCGGGCTGGTCTTCGACGGTTCGAACCGCTCGATGGGCGACTATGCGCAAGGACTGCTCGATCTTCGACGGGTCGGCCATCTCGTTGTCGACAATTGCCAGATAACCGGCAGCGGCAAGAACGGGCTGGCGCTGGAACATGCGACAGGCCGCATTGAGCGCTCCGACATATCGGGCGCCGCGGACGCCGGCATCTATTCGGTCGAGGCGGCTGGACTGACGATATCAGGCAACACGGTCTTCGACTGTGCCAATGGCGGCATCCTCGTGCATCGCTGGCGGGCGGCCGAAGACGGCACGATGGTCACGGGCAATCGTGTCGAACGCATCGGCGCGCGCAGCGGCGGGACCGGCCAGAACGGCAATGGCATCAACGCCTTCCGTGCCGGCAACGTCATCATTTCGGGCAATGTCGTCTCGGATTGCGCTTTCTCGGCGATCCGCGCCAACAGTTCCAGCAATCTGCAGATTTCCGGCAATACCTGCTCGCGCTCGGGCGAGACCGCGGTCTATTCCGAATTCTCGTTCGAGGGTGCGGTCATCAGCAACAACATCGTCGACGGCGCGGCCAACGGCATCTCGATCGTCAACTTCAACGAAGGCGGCCGCATGGGTGTCTGCTCAGGCAACATCGTGCGCAATCTGTCGACCAGCGGGCCCTACACCGCCGATCCGCCAGGCTTCGGCGTCGGCATCGGCGTCGAGGCAGACACCATCGCTTCCAACAACGTCATCGAGAACGCGCCGCTCTACGGCATGTCGATCGGCTGGGGACCGTATCTGCGCAATGTCGTGGCCACGGGCAACATCATCCGCAAGGCCGGCACAGGCATCGTCGTCAGCGTGGTAGAGGGTGCGGGCACTGCCGTCATCTCCGACAACGTCATCGACGGCGCGTTGAACGGCGCCGTGATCGGCCAGCGCTGGGCCGAGCCGGTGACGTCAGACCTCACCCAGCTAAGCAGCAGCGGCTTTGCGCATTTGACCGTTGAGCGCAACCGCGTCAGTTGAGGGCGGCAGTCGGCCTCACCGCGCCTACCTTGGCTCCGATCCGGCTTTGGATCGGCGCATTTGCCAGTTCGATGAGTTTCGCCGCCAGGGCCTCGTCCGAACGCAGCAGCTTGGCGAGGACGGCGGCGACCATGGCTTCACTGGCGCGGTGGGCGCCATCATCGCATTTGAGCGCAATACCGAGGCCTAGTTCCGGAATTGCGGCACAGTGCACACCTTCGGCGCCGCCTTTCGCAAAAATCCGCCCAGGTGCTGCCTGCATCAGCGCGACGTCCTCGCGGCCAGTGCCGGCGACAAAGAAAGGCTCCGCCATGCAGGCAGCCAGCAGCCGCTTTGCCGCCTTGGCCCGCTCGGGGCCGAATCCATTTGTCGTGGCCATGCGGGCAAAGCCGAGCGCGAAGCTCCTGAGTGGCACCGCATAGGTCGGGATCGAGCAGCCGTCGGTCGCGCGCTCATCGGCGCCATGGACAGCACCCGTGACCGACTGCATCGCGTCGCGCACCATTTCCTGCAAGGCGTGGCCCGCCTTGACGTAGCCACTGTGCGCAATGCCGGAATGCACGCAGGTGCAGAGAAAGCCGGAATGTTTGCCCGAGCAATTGTTATGCAGCGCATTTGGAGAACCGCCGGCTCGCGCGAGTGCAATCTCGGCGGCATGGCTCGAGGGCCAGTGCGCGCCGCATTCGAGCGCGGACCCGTCGAGCCCGGCCCTGGCCAGCATGGACCGCGCCAGGTCGACATGCTCCGGTTCGCCCGAATGGGAGGCGCAGGCCAGCGCCAGCTCGCGGTTGCCAAAGCCATAGGCATCGGCGGCACCGGTTTCGACCAGCGGCAAGGCCTGGATGGCCTTGACCGCCGAACGCGGGAACACTGGTTTCGAGGTGTCGCCGATCTCCAACACCGGTTTGCCGTCGGCGTCGAAAACCGCGACTGCACCGCGATGCGCGCTCTCGACGATCGCGCCGCGCAGGACCTCGATCAGAACCGGATTTGCCATGCCACCTCCCGCAGCGCATGTCCTCGAAAATCGAAATCGATCTCGGGGTCATGCACAAAATCAAAGTGTTACAGCGTCCTTTGCGCGCCCCAAAAAGGCGCGTGGCGCTGTAATGTCGGGGCGGTTTACCTGATCCGGTCGAGAATGGAAACGTAGTTGGCGACCGCAGCGCCACCCATGTTGAAGATGCCGCCAAGCTTCGCGCCGGGCACCTGGATGCCGCCGGCTTCGCCGACAAGCTGCATGGCGGTCAAGACGTGCATGGAGACACCGGTGGCGCCGATCGGGTGGCCCTTGGCCTTCAGCCCGCCGGAGGGATTGACCGGCAGGCGGCCGTCCTTGGCCGTCGTACCATCGAGCGCCAGCTTCGCGCCCTCGCCGGGCTTGGCGAGGCCCATCGCCTCGTATTCGATCAGTTCGGCAATGGTGAAGCAGTCGTGCGTCTCGACAAAGGACAGGTCGTCGAGTGTCACGCCGGCGTTCTTCAGCGCACGGGTCCAGGCCTGTTCGCAGCCCTCGAAAGCCAGGATGTCGCGCTTCGACATTGGCAGGAAATCCTGCACATGCTCGTTGGCGCGGAAGGCGACGGCGCGGCGCATCTTCAGGGCGGTCGCCGTGTCGGCAAGGATAAGGGCGGCAGCGCCGTCCGAGACCAGCGAGCAGTCGGTGCGCTTGAGAGGACCGGCGACGAAGGGGTTCTTCTCGCTCTCCTGCCGGCAGAATTCATAGCCGAAATCCTTGCGCATCTGTGCATAGGGATTGTCGACGCCGTTCTTGTGGTTCTTGGCAGCGATCATCGCCAGCGCGTCCGACTGGTCGCCATAGCGCTGGAAATAGGCCCGCGCGATCTTGCCGAAGACGCCGGCAAAGCCCGCCGGTGTCTCACCATCCTCTGGTAGATAGGACGCTTTCAGCAGGTTCTTGCCAATCTCGGGTCCCGGCGTCGTCGTCATCTGCTCGGCACCGACCACCAGCACGATGCGGGCAGCGTTGGCGTCGATGGCACGGATGCCTTGCCGGACCGCCGCCGATCCCGTGGCGCAAGCGTTCTCGACACGCGTTGCCGGCTTGAAGCGCAGCCGGTCGTCGGCCTGAAGCACCAGGCTCGCGGTGAAATCCTGCGCCGAGAAGCCGGCGTTGAAATGGCCAAGCACGATCTCGTCGACCTCCTCCGGGCCGATGCCGGCATGGTCGAGCGCATCCGTCGCGACCTTGACGATGAGGTTTTCGAGCGTCTCGCCCTCGAGCTTGCCGAAGCGCGAATGCGCCCAGCCAACGATGCATACGGTCATTGCAATCTCCATCCTTGGCGCCATGCAAGGTGTATTGGGATTCAGATGATGCCGGCCTGCAAATGGCCTCCCCTGCAGCTCAACACACCTTAGCATACCGGGCTCATGGCGCACTTCGCCTTTATTGTTCAAAGATAAACATTCTCGCCCATACCGTGAAGGGCCGGAACAGGACAATCGCTTGGTACAGGTCGTGCTCACGTCGATTTTTTGTTGATTGACGCGTCAATAAAAAATAACCTCCGGCAAAAATCGGGAACAGCATGCCAAAAGTCGGAATGGAGCCACTGCGCCGCAAGGCGCTCATCGACGCTGCGATCTCGGCGATCGGCGAGCGCGGCTCGCTTGACGTAACCATGTCCGAGATCGCCGGGCGCGCCGGCGTATCCTCGGCCCTTGCCCATCATTATTTCGGCGCCAAGGACGAACTGCTGTTTGCAACGATGCGGCACATCCTCGCCGAACTGACCATCGACATGCGCCGCGCCCTGCAATCCGCCAAGTCCCCGCGCGAACGCGTCGCCGCAGTGGTCGCCGTCAACTTCTCCGACATCCAGTTCCAGGCCGAAACCATCGCGGCCTGGCTTGCCTTCTATGTCGAGGCGCAGAAATCATCGGCGTTGCGCCGATTGCTCAAGATATACGCGCGGCGGCTGCATTCGAACCTGATGAGCGGACTGACCGGCATCCTGCCCAGGGCCGAGGCCGACCGCGCCGCCGAAGCGACAGCGGCGATGATCGACGGGCTCTACATCAGGCGCGCGCTGAAGGACGGCGTGCCCAACGCCGCGACCGCGATCGCGCTGGTCGAGGACTATCTCGAAACCAAACTCGGCGAGCGGCAAAAACAGTGACGGCGAAGCGACCCAATTTCCTGATCGTCATGGTCGATCAGCTCAACGGCACTTTTTTCGCCGACGGCCCGGCAGGCTTCCTGCATGCGCCGCATTTGAAGGCGCTCGCGGCGCGTTCGGCCCGTTTCAAGAATAACTACACGGCCTCGCCGCTCTGCGCGCCGGGCCGCGCCTCGTTCATGAGCGGCCAGTTGCCGTCGCGCACCGAGGTCTATGACAACGCCGCCGAATTCGCCTCGTCGATCCCGACCTTTGCCCATCACCTGCGCGCCGACGGCTATCACACCGTGCTGTCGGGCAAGATGCATTTCGTCGGGCCGGACCAGTTGCACGGCTTCGAGGAGCGGCTGACCACCGACATCTATCCCGCCGATTTCGGCTGGACGCCGGACTACCGCAAGCCCGGCGAGCGCATCGACTGGTGGTATCACAATCTGGGCTCGGTGACCGGCGCCGGCGTCGCCGAAACCTCGAACCAGATGGAATATGACGACGAAGTCGCCTTCCACGCGGTGCAAAAACTCTACGACTTCGCGCGCATCTCCGACGATGCGGCGCACCGGCCCTGGTGCCTGACGGTTTCCTTCACCCATCCGCACGACCCCTATGTGGCGCGGCGGCAGTACTGGGATCTCTATGAGGATTGCCCGGCGCTCGAACCGGAAGTGGGCTTCATCCCCTACGACGGCCAGGATCCGCACTCGCAGCGGCTCTACAAGGCTTCCGACTACGACAGTTTCGACATCACGGCAGAGCAAATCCGCCGCTCGCGGCGCGGCTATTTCGCCAACATCTCCTATCTCGACGACAAGGTCGGCGAGCTGCTGTCCGTGCTCGAGCGCACACGCATGCTCGACGACACGATCATCCTGTTCTGCTCGGACCATGGCGACATGCTCGGCGAGCGTGGCCTGTGGTTCAAGATGTGCTTCTTCGAGGGCTCGGCGCGGGTGCCGCTGATGATCGCCGGCAAGGACATTCCCGCCGGCATGATCGAAGCGCCGGTCTCCAATCTCGACGTGACGCCGACGCTGTGCGATCTCGCCGGCATCGACATGAGTGCGATCGCGCCATGGACCGACGGCCAGTCGCTGCTGCCGCTGCTGAATGGGAAGCCACGCACCGCACCGGTGCTGATGGAATACGCGGCCGAGGGGTCCAACGCACCGTTGGTGGCGATCCGCGACGGCCGCTACAAGTTCGTCCATTGCGAGATCGATCCGCCGCAACTCTATGATATCGAAGCCGACCCACATGAATTGAGCAATCTCGCCGCCGATCCGGCGCATGCCGATCTGGTGGCGGCTTTCACTGAAAAGGTGCGCGCACGCTGGGACATGGCGGCCTTCGACGCGGCAGTGCGGGCCAGCCAGGCGCGGCGCTGGGTGGTCTATCCGGCGCTGCGCAACGGCACGCACTACCCCTGGGAGTTCCAGCCGCTGCAGAAGGCCTCGGAACGCTACATGCGCAACCACATGGATCTCAACGTGCTCGAAGAGCAGAAACGCTTTCCGCGAGGCGAATGATGGCAGACCTTCTCGTCCCTTCCCTCGATCATCTCAAGCGGGCCTATGCCGTCACCTCCAGGGCGACGCAGATCACGCCGCTGCTGGAATCGACCGCACTGGCCCGGGAGACCGGTGCGGCGCGCGTCTTCATCAAGCCGGAATCGCTGCAATGGGCCGGATCCTTCAAGATACGCGGCGCCTATTGGCGGCTGAAGCGGCTGTCGGCCGACGAGGCGAGGAAGGGCGTCGTCGCCTATTCCTCCGGCAATTTCGCGCAAGGCCTGGCGGCCGCCGGCCAGGCGCTCGGTATTCCCGTCACCATCGTCATGCCGATCGATGCGCCGGCCGCCAAGCGTGACGCGACCGCGGGCTATGGTGCGCGCGTGGTGCTGACCGACCATGGCGAGCGCGCGCGTGAAGAGGTCGCCGCGGCCAAGGCGCGCGAGATCGCCGAGACGGAAGGGCTGGCCCTGCTGCATCCCTTCGACGATCCGGAGATCGTCGCCGGCCAAGCTGGCGCCGGCCTCGAAGCGCTCGACCAGCTTGAGGCCAAGGGTGCCAGCGCCGACCTGTTGTTCTGCGCGGTCGGCGGCGGCGGGCTGATCGGCGGCGTTTCGCTGGCCTTCCACTATCTGTCGCCGGCGACAGAGATCATCGGCGTCGAGCCGGAAGGTTTTGATGGCATGGGCTCGTCGCTGGCGCATGGCAGCATCGAGACCATGCCGATCGGCCCGAAGTCGATCTGCGACGGGCTGATGTCGCGGCGGCCGGGCGACGCGCCGTTCGCGGCGGTCAGGACCGCGGGTGTTCGCGGCATCACCGTCGACGACCAATCGGTGCGGCGTGCCATGCGGATCGCCTTCGAGAGGATGAAGCTGGTGCTGGAGCCGTCCGGGGCTGCGTCGCTGGCGGCGCTGCTCGGCGGCAAGGTGGATGTGGCGGGTAAAACCGTCCTTGTTGTGGCTACCGGCGGCAATGTCTCGCTCGCCGATTTTATGGCGCATATGAACCATGCTTGAAGCGGATTTCGTTATCATCGGCTCCGGCTCCGCCGGCTCGGCCATGGCCTACCGCCTGTCGGAAGACGGCAAGCATTCGGTCATCGTCATCGAATTCGGCGGCAGCGATATCGGACCGCTGATCCAGATGCCGTCGGCGCTGTCGATCCCGCTCAATATGAGCCTTTACGACTGGGGTTTTGCCAGCGAGCCGGAACCGCATCTCGGCGGCCGCGTGCTGGCGACGCCGCGCGGCAAGGTGATCGGCGGTTCGTCCTCGATCAACGGCATGGTCTATGTGCGCGGCCATGCCCGCGACTTCGACCACTGGGCCGAAGAAGGTGCAACGGGTTGGGGCTTTGCCGACGTGCTCCCCTACTTCAAGCGCATGGAGGACAATGACGGCGGCGAGGACGGCTGGCGCGGACACGGCGGGCCGCTGCATGTGCAGCGCGGTTCGCGTAAAAATCCGCTCTACGGCGCCTTCGTCGAAGCGGGCCGCCAGGCCGGGTTCGAACTGACCGACGACTACAACGGCTCGAAGCAGGAAGGTTTCGGGCCGATGGAACAGACCATCCGCGGCGGCCGCCGCTGGTCGGCGGCATCAGCCTATCTGAAGCCGGCGCTCAACCGGAAAAACGTGAGTCTGGTCAAGGGCTTTGCCCGTCGGGTGATCATCGAGAATCAACGGGCCGTCGGCGTCGAGATCGAGGCTCACAAACAGATTCAGGTCGTTAAGGCGCGACGTGAGGTGATCGTCGCCGCCTCTTCGATCAACTCACCCAAAATCCTGATGCTGTCCGGCATCGGGCCGGCCGAGCATTTGCGCGAAAACGGCATTGCCGTGGTCGCCGACCGGCCCGGCGTCGGCCGCAATCTGCAGGACCATATGGAGCTTTATATCCAGCAGGAATCGACCAAGCCGATCACGCTGAATTCCGTGCTGAACCCGTTCTCCAAGGCACTGATCGGCGCGCAGTGGCTGTTCTTCAAATCCGGTCTCGGCGCCACAAACCATTTCGAAGCCGCCGCCTTCGTACGCTCGCGCGCCGGCGTCGATTATCCCGACATCCAGTACCACTTCATCCCGGCGGCGGTGCGCTATGACGGCAAGGCGGCGGCGAAGTCACACGGCTTCCAGGCGCATGTCGGGCCGATGCGGTCGAAGTCGCGCGGCTCTGTGACCCTGCGTTCGCCGGACCCGAAAGCGAAGCCGGTGATCCGCTTCAACTACATGTCGCATCCGGACGACTGGGCGGAGTTCCGCCACTGCATCCGGCTGACCCGCGAGATCTTCGGCCAGCCGGCGTTCGACGCCTTTCGCGGCCAGGAAATCTCGCCGGGCAGCCATGTGCAGTCGGACGACGATCTCGATGTCTTCATTCGCGACCATGCCGAGAGCGCCTACCACCCGTGCGGCACCTGCAAGATGGGTCGCGCCGATGATCTGATGAGTGTTGTCGATCCGGAATGCCGGGTCATCGGCGTCGACGGGCTGCGGGTCGCTGATTCCTCGATCTTCCCGCGCGTCACCAACGGCAATCTCAACGCGCCGTCGATCATGACCGGCGAGAAGGCGTCCGACCACATTCTCGGCCGCACGCCGCTGGCGCCGTCCAACCAGGAACCCTGGATCAATCCGCGCTGGCAGCAGTCGGACAGATAGAGCATGATCCACCCGACAGATTGAGCCGTCCCTAGATCGAGCCGCCCATTCTTGGGGCGCAGACATTCGGAGACTACCCATGCGCGCCCAGCCCACGGCATCGCACTATGTCAACGGACGCTATATCGACGACGAGCAAGGAGCGCCGCTGCCGGTCATCTATCCGGCAACCGGCGAGACCATCGCCATGCTGCGCTCGGCGACGCCGAATGTGCTGGAACTCGCCATCGAGGCCGCACGCACCGCGCAGCCGGCCTGGGCGCGGCTGAAGCCGGTCGAGCGCGGCCGCATCCTGCGCCGCGCCGCCGACATTCTGCGTGCCCGCAATGCCGACCTCGCCCGCATCGAGACGCTCGACACCGGTAAGGCGATCCAGGAGACGCTGGTGGCGGATGCGCCTTCCGCCGCTGACTGCCTTGAATATTTCGGCGGCGCGGTCGCCGCCTACAATGGCGAGGCCGTCGATCTCGGCGGGCCCTTCGCCTACACGCGGCGCGAGGCGCTTGGCGTCTGCGTCGGCATCGGCGCCTGGAATTATCCGATCCAGATCGCCGGCTGGAAATCCGCGCCGGCGCTCGCCATGGGCAATGCCATGGTGTTCAAGCCGTCGGAAAACACGCCGCTTTCGGCACTGGCGCTCGCCGAAATCTACAGCGAGGCCGGCCTGCCCGACGGGCTGTTCAACGTCGTTCAGGGCTATGGCGATGTTGGCGCGGGCCTTGTCGGCCACGATGTCGTCGCCAAGGTTTCGGTCACCGGCTCGGTGCCGACCGGGCGCAAGGTGCTGTCGCTTGCCGGTTCGAAGATGAAGCACGCGACGATGGAGCTCGGCGGCAAGTCGCCGCTGATCGTCTTCGACGACGCCGACATCGAAAACGCCATTGGCGGCGCCATGCTCGGCAATTTCTACTCCACCGGCCAGATCTGCTCGAACGGCACGCGGGTCTTCGTGCAGAGCGGCATTCATGACCGCTTCGTCGAGCGGCTGGTCGAGCGGACGAAGAAAATCCGCGTCGGCGACCCGCTCGATCCCGAAACGCAGATGGGACCATTGGTCTCCAAGGCGCAGCACGACAAGGTCGTCGGCTATATCGCAGTCGGCAAGCAGGATGGCGCTGTTCTGGCCTGTGGCGGCAACGTGCCTTCGCTGCAGGGTTTCCAGGGCGGCTTCTTCGTCGAACCGACGGTGTTCACCGGTGTCACCGACACCATGCGCATCGCCCGCGAGGAGATTTTCGGACCGGTCATGAGCGTGCTGAAATTCGACGGCGAGGACGAGGTGATCGACCGCGCCAACGACACCGAATTCGGCCTTGCCGCCGGCGTCTTCACCCGCGACCTGCCGCGCGCCCACCGTGTCATCGCCGAGCTGCAGGCCGGCACCTGCTGGATCAACGCCTACAATCTGACGCCGGTGGAAATCCCCTTCGGCGGCTTCAAGCAGTCCGGCATCGGCCGCGAGAATTCTCTGGCGGCATTGGCGCTCTACTCGCAACTGAAGTCGATCTATGTCGAGACCGGGGACGTGGCGAGCCCGTATTGAGCCGAGCCTAGACCGCCTCCGCCGCCGTCCCATCCAGATACTGCGTCAGTGCGCAGACCAGATGATAAAAAATGCTGGCCGGAACATCTGACGCCAGCGAGCGGCCGCGTTCGTCGATGCGATCGATCCACAGGCCGAGCGGGGCCGGGTCGATGTGCCAGCGGAACAGCCGGCCGACACGGGCCTCGATCTCGGGCTTCAGGTCGGGGCCGCCTGAGCCGTCCAACGCGATCGCCGCCTTGATGGCTTCGGCCTGCGGCCAGCTGCGCGAGATCAGGTCGAGCGGCAGGCCTTGCCTGGAGACGGCGCCATAGGCAAGGCCGGTGGCCCGGTTGAGGCCGTTGGCGATGGCCGAGGCGTAGAGTTTCCTGGCGAAGCCGCTCAGTTCGGCCTGGCCGCTGCGTCCGGCGAAATCGACCAGGAGCGAAGCCCATTCGAAGTGATGGCCTGGCTCGGTCCAGCCGCCTTTTTCGCCTGCAGCCGGCTTCCATTCGGCATCGAAATATTCGCCGAGCGTCCAGCTCTCGGCATCGAAGAAATGGCTGCGGAAGAGGTCGATGATGCGCGCCGCGCGGCGCAGATGGGCGCGCTCGCCGGTCGCCTGATACCAGGCGAGAAAGGCTTCCAGCAAATGCATATGCGGATTTGAGCGACGCTCGCCCTCTCCGTCCGATGTCTCGAGGAAGCCAGTCATGCGATGATCCTCGAGATGGGCGTCGAGGAAGGCGAAGGTTTCCTCACCGAGCCGCAAGGCATCGGGATTGCCTGACATATGCGCATGCGCCAGCGCCAAGAGCACGCAGGAATGATCGTAGGCGTCTTCCGTGGCGTCGGCGACAGCGCCGTCGACATTCAGCGTGCGCACCCAACCGCCGCGTTGGGTGCGACCCTTTCCTGCCATGAAGTCGATGCCATGCGAGATCAGCCGCTCGGCCGGGCCAGTCCAGCCGCGCTCCTTGGCAACCGCGAAGGCATAGACTTGGCGGGCCTGCGTGCGCATGCGCTTCGGCTTTATCAGCGGTGAGCCGTCGAAGCCAAGCGCTTCATGGAAGCCGCCATGGCGCTCGTCGACGCCCGATGTCGACCACAGCGGCAAGGTTTCCTGGAACAGCCAGTGGTGCACGCGCCGCCGCCAGGCGCCGCTTTCGATGACGCGATCATGCGCCGGGGTGAATCTGGTTTCCAGCCGGCCCGATTTCTCGAGCTGCTCGACCACCTTCTTGACGTGCTGGCTGTGGCTTACCGGAGCGACGAAAGTTGCGTCCGATGTCGAGACGATGGCAACATCCTTCATGCCGATCGCCGACAAAAGGCGGCCGTCGCTGCGGATGTAGGAGTTCTCGCAATCGATGGCGACGACATCGCCGACAATGACATTGCCCAGGTCATCGGCAGGGCCGACATCGAGCAGGGACTGCCAGGAGCCGAGATCGTTCCAGCGGAAGCCCGCCGGCACCATCGCGATGTCCCTCGCCCGCTCCATGATGGCATAGTCGATCGAATTCGACGGGATGGCCGCGTAGAGCTCGAGCGGCATATAGAGGCCGGACAGATCCGATGTCGCCGCTGTGTAGGCCGCTTCGGTCGACTGCCAGATGTCCGGCTGGAACATAGCGAAAGCGTCGCGCATGGCACCGGCGCGAAACAGAAAGATGCCGGTGTTCCAATAGAAATTTCCGGCTTCGAGATAGCCCTGCGCGGTCGCCAGGTCCGGCTTTTCGACGAAGCGCGAAACGTCGAACACTCCGCCCTTCTCGGCGGAGACCTCGATATAGCCATAGCCGGTTTCGGGCTGTGTCGGCTTGATGCCGAACACAACGAGCCGGCCGGCGCGCGCCGCCTCGGCGCCTGCCTCGACGCTCTGCCAGAATTGCCCTGCCGTCGATATTTCGTGGTCCGACGGCACCACCAGCATCAGGCTGTCGCCGAATTCGGACAAGGTGCGCAGCGTTGCAAGGGCCACCGCCGCGGCGGTGTTGCGCCCTGTGGGTTCGAACAGCGGACCGCCACCGGCAAGATCGAGGCCGGCGAGATCGGCATGAACGCGTTCGGCGTGGCGCTCCGAGGCAATCAGGAAGATCGGAGTTTTACCGTCGGGCCTTACCGCCAGGCGGCGCAAGGTCTTGGCCAGCATGGAGCCATCACCCGAAAAATCGTGAAACTGCTTCGGATTGTCCTCGCGCGACAACGGCCAGAGCCGCGAGCCGACGCCGCCGCTCATGACAAAACTGACGATGCGCTGACTCATTCGGGTCTCGCTGAGAAGTTGGTCGGAAGTAGCAGACATGCCTTAAGCCGTGTTTGCCCGATTGGAAATCCGCTCGACCGCCAGGTCGATGAAGGCCTTAACCGGGGGTGAAAGGTGCCGGCTGCTGGGAAAGAGAACGTGCAGGCCGCCGGCCGGCGTCGTGTAGCCGTCCAGAACGCGCCGCAACCGCCCCTCGTTGATCAGCCCGTCGGCCAGCGGCTGGGGCAATTGGGCAATGCCGAAACCCGCGAGCGCGGCCGCCACCACCGCCTGCATCTCGTTGGCGGCGAAGCGCCCGGCGACCACGACAGTTTCCTGGCCTTGTGGTCCATCCAGCACCCGATGAGCGCCTGAGGCCGACGGGCCCGCGATGACGCATCGATGGCGGGCAAGATCGGCCGGGCCTTCCGGCATTCCGTAGCGTGCGAGATAGTCATGGCTGGCGCAGAGCAGCCTGTGGGTGGAACCCAGCCTGCGGGCGATGAGCGTCGAATCCTCGAGCCTTCCGGTGCGGAAGGCAAGGTCGACGCCGTCCTCGATCACGTAGAGCTTGTCGACACGGCGGCTGACGGTCGTCTTGGGCATAGCCAGCAGGCGCGCGGCAGCGGTGAAGCTGCCGGCTTCGACGACGCGGGCAAACACGACGACATCGTTGAGATCGATCATTGTATTTATTTGTGGGACAATTTTTTCCAATTATAGGCAATTATCAACGAGATAGAGCCTAATTTTGCTCCAGACAACAGCAGGGCGAGGACGCGGCACTGATGTTCGAATGGTTCGACCGGGTCGGCTACGCTGTCGATATCGCGGCCTTGCGCAGGCAATTTCCCGAGGTGCGGTGGCGTGGTTTTGCCGACTGGGCGCACGCGTTCGACTGGGGCGCCAGCGGCCTGCGCGGCGAAAGCTGATGAAATGCGACAGAAGCGCTGCCATTGCCGCTTGCAGGAATGAAGTGTGGCGGCTATAAGCCCGCCGTCTGGTCACGGAGTGTAGCGCAGCCTGGTAGCGCACCTCGTTCGGGACGAGGGGGTCGCAGGTTCAAATCCTGCCACTCCGACCAGAAAAAACAGATACTTAAATATCTGTTCTCCCGATGCCCACGGTTTGGGATCGCGTTTTACGCGCAGCGGGAGCGTAGCCCTATGTCCTTCCTGATTCCTGCGATGCTGCTCGCCAATTGGCCGGTCGTTCTGGACGGCGACACGATCGTGCTCGATGGAACGCATGTCCGAATCGCCATCTCCTCTCGACGCAGCGGCGTGAGACGGGCATTCTTGTGGATGTTCATTCGGACCCTCCGATGAGTGCTGAAGCCTGGTAACTCCAGTCTCCTTGGTCCGGTCCGAAGGGACAACCTCCTGAAAGCTCACAGCTCGTCGGCATGTTTTCCCGAGGAATGCCAGAATGCCGGTGGCATCGGAGCCAATATGAAAAGACTGGTTTTCGCAGCGGTGGTGTTTGCATTTGCCTGCCATTGCGCGCCTTCTCAGGCTGACGATGAGCGGTCATGCCAGATCATGGCAGCCGCAACCCTGCTTTCCGGGAAGACCAACTGCAGAGACGGCGACATCGCCACCATCGCCGGCGTCACCGCCAAAGAGGTGCCGGAAGCGATAGCCAGGTATTGCGATTTTTGGGCACAGATCGTCGTGCTGCCCGTCGCGAGCGCGTCCGATGCATCGAGCCACTTCGTTCTTTGCAAGTACCGCCAGCGAGAGGCGGCCCCCTCTCAGCCTTAGCCCTACGGCTGGCCCATTCGGTTTGCCGGAGGCGGTCTGACTGTCCTGGGACACCCCGGAACCAAAGGGCCTAGCGGCAGTTATCCAACGAAGGGCTAATCAAGGTAATGGAGAAATTGCAATGAAATCAATTATCATGTGCGCCTTGGCGCTTTCCATCGGATTGCCGGCTGTCGCTTCGGCGGCCGAAGCCGACGTCATCATCAGGACTCACCATCGCCACCACAGCAACGTCAAGATCATCAACGAGTACGGCCAGCGCCTGCATCACCGCCACCACGGTACGGTAGCGTTCTACGATCATGGCCGCCGGCACCATCGTCCAGATGCCGTCATTGTCACGAGCTCGGTCTCCAAGCACCATCACCGTCGCCCCGTGGTGATCCAAAACAACGACTATTGATTGGCCCTAAGGCCCGGCTCGTTACAGCCGGGCCTTCTGCATGAAATCTGAAATGCCGCTGGGCGATCTGCGTGCCGGCACAAGGCATCATCGACGAACGGTCGCGCGATTACGATGCCATTCGGCCTCGCGAAATCTCGCCTTGTAGGCTGGGATGCCGGCTACCGGCGCCTGCAGATATTTGGGTTCGCCCACCACGCCAGCGCAGCGGACGAACCCTATCGGCGCAGGAAGGGACGTAGCTGCGCCAATCTGCCAAATATTCCTACTCTCGGATCGTCAGCCAAAGGCTATTCCAATCGCCATGAAGGTGATGGGCATGGCGAAGATCACTGCAAGCAACCAGCGTGCCTGGCGAACACTGTTGTCCATCAGCTTCCTCCCGAACGTGTAGGCGACAACGGCTACGAACGGTGGCCGTTCCGAGCAGCAACACAGGCAGGACCATTGCATTTTGCGGCCAGACCAAGGTCCGGCGCTCCGCCGGACCGAAGCCCAGCCAGGGAACGTTTTCGCTGCGGCTCAGTTTCGAGTGGTTGGGCGCGGGGACGATCAAACGAGGAAGCGAAACTGGATGAACGTCACCATGTCTAACAGCGAGGCCATACAATCCGATGTCTTGGGGGTGCGCGTAGCTGACCTCGAGGCCAGAATGCGGCAGGCCCGGATTACCATGAGCGAAATGAAGACCTTCCAAAAGGTCGCGGCCATGATGGTCGGCGGACGAGGCAGCATTGATGGCGACGATTTGATCGCCGCGTCCTTCGTTGCGGACACATTCCTGGACGAGAAAACGCTCTGAAACCATGCGGACAATCAGCAAGCTTTTTGATTCCCACGCCGAAGCCGCCCGGGTTGCTGGAGAGCTGGTGGCGGTCGGTGTTCCGCGCGTTCAGATTGCCATTATCGGGCCCTACCAGGACGAACTAACAGTCCTAAGGTCTCCAGGCGTCATCCTTTGTGCCGTCGGTGCGGCATTGGCTTGCGTGAGCGCCCTCGCGGTCTACGGCGTCAGTTCTCCTCCGGCCGGACTGCCGGCAACAGCACTGGTTTGCGCGGTCTGTGGCGGCGGTGCCGGCGGGCTGCTCGGTGCCTTCATGACCACAGCGGCAAGGTCGGATGATCGCAGCGTTGCCGAGGGCATCGTCTTGGTGACGGCGCATGTCGATGAAAATGAGACCGGCATCGCCCAGGCAGTGCTGGACGGTTGCGCTCCCACCGCGATCATCGCCGAAGCAGCCTGAATTTCAGGCAGGCTGAACGAACGGCGGCACGAAGGCTGGGCGCCACAACCAGCGCGAGCCGCCGAGGTCGCACCGTCGGCCAGGAATCGACGGAAGGCCGCCCCGGCATCAACCGAGGCGGCCCCTCTTCGTTTCCAGTGATTGCATCAAGACACGGGACGGACACCAACTTCGAGGGACCGGGAACGTTCCCATATCGGCTGGCCTCTGTGGTCCATGCCCGTAGGGCTCTTTCGCGAGCCCAATCTTTGACGAAATAATCGTCGGCTCCAGATAGTTCGGTGGATATGATGAAGCCAGTGAAACGGTGAGCCGGTGTGGACATGAATTTGATCGCGACGACGACCTCGACACCGGTTCTTGTGATTGCGGTGCTTCTCGTTACCGGCTGCTCGTCGATCGGCACGACCGCCGATCCGGCGACGTACGATAGAATGAGCTGCACCGAACTCAACAGCGCGCTAGGCGAAAAGGCCACCGAAATCTCACAGACCGCCGTCACCCGGGGCAAGGTCGTCAACACCAGTGTTCCGCGCTGGCTGCTTGGTGTTTCGCGCGTGAAGACCGCTGTCGCCAACCGTGAAACCGCCCGGATCGACCGGCTGAAACAGCAGCAGGACGCCATCGCCGCTGCGCGCGCTCGCAATTGTCCCAAGTCAGCGGGCTGAGCGAACGGACGCCGCCAAAATGATTGCCTTTACCTGAAACGTCTCAGGCGCTCAGCCGGAATCGGGTGACATCGATCGCCGCCGCCATCAGCGTCTGCGTGTAGACGTGCTGCGGGTTGCTGAAGATTGCCTCTGTAGGCCCCTCCTCGACGATCTTGCCCTGTTTCATGACGATGATGTAGTCGGCCATGGCGCGCACCACGGCGAGGTCGTGGCTGATGAACAGGTAGGACAGTTCATGGTCCGCCTGCAGCTTGCGCAGGAGTTCGACGATCTGTTTCTGCACCGAGCGGTCGAGCGCCGAGGTCGGTTCGTCCAGCACGACCATCTTTGGTTTCAGGATCATGGCGCGGGCAATGGCGATGCGCTGCCGCTGGCCGCCGGAGAATTCGTGCGGGTAGCGGTTGCGGGCGTTGGGATCGAGGCCGACTTCACGCAAGGCCTCGACCGCGCGCTGGTCGCGCTGCTTGCCCGAAAGATTGGGCTCATGCACCAGCAGCCCTTCGGTGATGACCTGGCCGACGGTCATGCGCGGCGACAGCGAGCCGAAAGGATCCTGGAAGACGAGTTGCATCTGGCGCCGCAGCGGCCGCATCGCCTGGCGGTCGGCTGTCGAAATGTCGCGATCGCCAAAACGAATCAAGCCGTCGCTCGGCAGCAGCCGCAGCAGAGCGCGGCCAAGCGTCGATTTTCCCGAGCCGGATTCGCCAACAATGCCGATGGTCTGGTTACGCTGCAGCCGGATCGAAATGTCGTCGACGGCGCGCAGCATCAGCGGCTCGCCGGCCAGAAACCCGCCGCCGATCCTGAATGTGACCTCGACATGCCTGCCTTCGAGCACCACGGGTGCATTGGCGGGCGGCGGCGCCTTGCTTCCCGTCGGCTCTGCCGCCAGCAGCATCTTGGTATAGGCGTGCTGCGGGTTGGCGAAGATCGCTCCCGCCTCGCCCTCCTCGACCACCTCGCCCTGGCGCATGACATAGACCCGATCGGCGAAGCGCCGGACGATGCCGAGATCGTGGGTGATGAAGACGATGGCCATGCCGAGCTTGCGCTGCAATTCGGCGAGCAGCATCAGGATCTGCGCCTGGATGGTCACGTCGAGCGCCGTGGTCGGCTCGTCGGCGATCAGGATGTCGGGATCGTTGGCGAGCGCCATGGCGATCATCACACGCTGGCGCTGGCCGCCGGACATTTCGTGCGGGTAGGATTTCATCCGCCGTTCGGGATCGGGAATGTGCACCAGCCGCAAGAGCTTGAGCGCCTCTTCGCGCGCCTCGGCGGCATTCAGGCCGCGATGCCGGCGGATCGGTTCGATCAGCTGATTGCCGATCGAATAGAGCGGATCGAGCGAGGTCATCGGCTCCTGGAAGATCATGCTGATCTTGGCGCCACGCACCTTGTTCAGGTCGGATTTACTCAGCGTCAGCAGGTTGCGGCCGCGATAGTCGACGCTGCCCGTGGCCTCGCCGTTCGAGGCGAGCAGGCTCATCGCCGCCATCATGGTCTGGCTCTTGCCGGAGCCGGACTCGCCGACCACGGCGACGGTCTCGCCGGCATTGACGTGGATGTTGATGCCCTTCACCGCTTCGACCGCGCCGTCGAGCGTGCGGAAGCGGACACGCAGGTCCTTGACGCTGAGGATCGTTTCGGGAGTGGCCATGTCAGCGGTGCCCATCTTTATCGATCTCTCGGGTCGAGCGCGTCGCGCAGGCCATCGCCGACGAAGTTCAGCGCAAACAGCGTCGAGACGAGGAAGAAAGCAGGAAACAGGAGCAGCCAGTTGGCGGTGCCGATGTTCTTGGCGCCGACCGAAATCAGCACGCCCCAGCTGGTCATCGGCTCCTGCACGCCAAGGCCGAGGAACGACAGGAAACTCTCCAGGATGATGACCTGCGGCACCAGCAAGGTCATGTAGATGACGACCGGGCCGAGCAGATTGGGGATGACGTGGCGCAGCAGGATGCCGCGCTGGCCGACGCCCATGGCTTCCGCCGCCTGGACATATTCCTGGCGGCGGATCGACAGCGCCTGGCCGCGCACGATGCGCGCCATGTCGAGCCACAGCACCGCGCCAACCGCCAGGAACATCAGCACGAAGTTGCGGCCGAAGAACACCACCAGCATGATGACGAAGAAGATGAACGGCAAGGAATAGAGCACATCGACGATGCGCATCATCACCTCGTCGATCCTGCCGCCGGAGAAACCCGCGGCGGCGCCATAGATCACCCCGATCACCACCGCGACGACGCCGGCGAGCAGGCCGATGGCCAGTGAGATGCGACCGGCCATCAGCGTGCGCGAGAGCAGATCGCGGCCGGTGTTGTCGGTGCCGAACAGAAAATATTGCTGCTTGACCGACGCGCTCATCGTCACTTCCAGACCGTCGGGCGACTTGCTCTCGATCTTGGTGTCGTCAAAGGCATCGGAGCGGTCGAGGTAGCGGATGTTGCGGTCATCGATCGGCTTGGTCGACTTGACTGCGACGAAGACCTGATTGCCCTCCTGGTGCCATTCCTTGATATCGACCCGCATGCGCTTGATCGCATCATTGAGCGCGGACTCGATCATGTCGGGCTTCGGATAGGCTGTCAGGCTTGGCGGCATGCGCACATAGTCGGCATAGATGGTCGTGTACTGATGCGGCACGAACCAGGGGCCAAACACGCTGACGAGCCCGATCAAGGCGAGGTAGTAGAGGCTGAACATGGCGGCGCGGTTGGCCTTGAGACGCGCCCAGGCATCGCCCCACAGCGAGCGGCCGACGATAGCGGGAGCAGTGGCTGCGATGTCAGTCATAGCGCACCCTCGGGTCGACGACCGCGTACATGACGTCGACGATCAGGTTGAAGACGATGGTGAAGATGGCGATCACCACCACCGTTCCCATCACCAGCGTGTAATCGCGGTTGAGCGCGGCATCGACGAAGTAGCGGCCGACGCCGGGAATGGAGAAGATCGTCTCGACTATGACGGAGCCGGTCAAAAGGGCCGCCGCCGCCGGGCCGGTGAAGGAAACGATCGGCAGGATGGCGCCGCGCAAGGCGTGTTTGACCACAACCGACCAGTCGGAAAGGCCGAGCGCGCGGGCGGTGCGGATGTGATGGGATCGCAGCGATTCGATCATGGAGCCGCGCATCAGGCGGGCGACGATGGCGATCTGCGGCAAGGCAAGCGTCAGCACCGGGCCGACCTTGTTGATGAAGGCGCCATCGCCCCAGCCGCCGATCGGCAGAAATTTCCAGGTCAGGCCGAAGAGAAGCTGGATCACCGGCGCGATGACAAAGGTGGGGATGGTGCTGCCGGCCGTGGCCAGCGCAATCACCGTATAGTCGCCAAGCTTGTTCTGGTTGAGCGCGGCGATGGAGCCGAGCACGGAACCGAGCAGCAGCGCCAGGATCAGGGCCGAGGCGCCGAGCTGCACCGAAATGGGCAGGCCCTTGGCGAACAGTTCGGTGACGGTGAAATCCGGCATGTTGTAGCTCGGGCCAAAATTGCCGCGTAAGAGATTGCCGAGATAGTGGACATATTGCAGCCAGAGCGGATCGTTGAGGCCGAACTGGGCTTCAAGGTTGGCTTTGATCTCGGGGCTCAGCCCCCGCTCCTGGTTGAATGGCCCGCCTGGCGCGACGCGCATCAGGAAGAACGCCATCGTCACAATGACGAACAGCGTCGGTATGGCGGTCAAAAGCCGCCGGAATACGTATCGCAGCATCGGTGCCCCACTTGATCCGGAACACGCCTGTCCGATGGGACCATTGTGCTCCAGCCTTCAAATCTTCGCACCGGATTTTCCGAAAATCGATTGCGCTTCCCGGCCGATGCGATGGCAAACCAGCACCGCCGCGCACGAAGTGCGC
>NZ_VFTB01000027.1:0-31505 GCF_007003945.1 Mesorhizobium sp. WSM4307 | reverse complement strand
GCTCATTGCTAGAGCCCAAACAGCCGAAAGCTGGGACGGCCGGAAAGCTCGCGCACGGCATCCAATTGTTGCAGCCGTTCGAACAGCCGCCGCGATGCAAAGCGCGACAGATCCTTCGTCGTCAGCGATCCAGAGACGGCGTCTTCGTTGAGCAGCAGGAAGATCACCTCGCCGGCACCCTTGGCGCGCAGTTTCGGCGTCACCGCCAGGAGTTTTGCGGCGCGGAGCGACAACTCGTCAGCCAGCCGGCAGGCCTGCGCCGCCGCTTGAACGAGCGCCGCGCAGACCGCGCGCTCAAAATCTTTCTCCGCGGGTCGGATGCGCTTGGCGCCGACGGCCTCTGCGCGGAAAGACGGGCCAAAGGCCTGCGCCATCAGGAGCGGCAGCGGCCGCGGCCAGCGCAGGCATTGCGCCAGCACCAGGTCGGCGAGCCACCAAGCCAAAAGCTCGGCATCGGGGCGCATGGTGACGACGCGGACGGCGATCGCCGCGGCGGCGAACGGCGCCGGCCGCCGCGAGCGCGCCAGGTCGTCGATGTGTTCACAAAGCGCGGCCAGCGCCTCGACATCCCAATGGAGGCCAAGCTGGTCGACTATCTTCCCGAGCCGGTCAGGCGTAGCGACCGGCGGCTGCCCGGCCAACTGCCGCCAGGCGCCAAAAATGGTGCCGGCGGGTCCAGGGTCAGCCCCGGCCTGGCGCAGATACCAGGCGTCGCGCAAGGCGGCCGCGTCCTCGGCGCGGCCGGCGAGCCGCATGCCGGAGGCGGCGCAATCGAGCGCCAGCCGCTGCCGCCACGCGCCGGCCCAGGCAGGCTGCGCGCGGGCCAGCGGATCGAGGACACCCAGCGCGGCGCCAGCCCGGAAGGCGGCCTCGCCGTCGCGCGGCGCGCCTGCGCTTGCAATCGCCCAGGCCGGAACGGAGGGCGGCGCAGAGGAGCTGGCGGTCGCGGGATCAAGGCGAATCATGATTGTGGAGGGTAAAGCGCTCGTGCGCTTTGTGCCATGAATTTTGCACCAAAACGCACAGCATGTCGCGGAGATAAAACGAACGATAATCTTGCATTATCGTTCGTTGTGGCGTCTAGTGTAGAAATGGCCATTTTCGTCGAGCAGAAGCCCGAAAAACACGTCGACCCGACCTCCGGACCGTCCCACAGCACGGCCGCTATCATCGATCATTCGCCAGCAGAGGCGGTCGTCGACGATCTCCCCGATATCATCGATGTCGTGCTCGCCATGGGACAGCCGTCGAACGATTTTTCGGGGGAGAACACGGCAGCGGCCGCGCCGCCAATTGTCGGCCTTCCGGCTCATCTGGAAGGGCTCGCCGAGCGCGCTCGCGATTACGTCGAGGCGGCGAGCTTGGCCAACACCCGGCGCGCCTACGCCGCCGACTGGAAGCATTTTTGCGCCTGGGCGCGCCGCCAGCATCTCGATGTGTTGCCACCGGATCCGCAGGTCGTCGGCCTTTACATCACGGCCTGCGCGTCCGGAAAGGTAACAGGCGACAAAAAGCCGAACGCCGTCTCGACAATCGAGCGACGTCTCTCTTCGCTGACCTGGAATTTTTCTCAGCGTGGCCAGCCGCTGGACCGCAAAGACCGGCATATCGCCACGGTGCTCGCCGGCATCCGCAACAGCCACGCCTCCCCTCCCCGGCAGAAAGAGGCCATCCTGCCCGAGGATCTGATTGCGATGCTCGAGACGCTCGATCGCGGTACGCTGCGCGGCCTACGCGACCGCGCCATGCTGCTTTTGGGCTTCGCCGGCGGCTTGCGCCGCTCCGAAATCGTCGGTCTCGACGTCGGGCGCGATCAGACCGAGGATTCTTCGGGCTGGATCGAGATCCTGGAAAAGGGGTTGCTGGTGACGCTGCGGGGCAAAACCGGCTGGCGCGAGGTCGAGATCGGACGCGGCTCGTCCGACGCCACCTGCCCGGTAGTTGCCCTGCAGACCTGGCTGAAGCTGGCGCGGATCGCCCATGGTCCCCTCTTCCGCCGCGTCACCGGCCAAGGCAAGACGGTCGGCGCCGAGCGGCTCAACGACCAGGAGGTGGCACGGCTGGTCAAGCGCGCCGCTCTCGCCGCCGGCGTCCGCGGCGACCTGCCGGAAGGAGAGCGTGCAACAAAATTCTCGGGCCATTCGTTGCGCGCCGGTCTTGCCTCATCGGCCGAGGTCGACGAACGCTATGTGCAAAAACAACTCGGACACGCCTCGGCGGAAATGACTCGCAAATACCAGCGCCGACGTGACCGGTTCCGCGTCAATCTCACCAAGGCGTCAGGCCTGTAGGGCGGAAAGACCCCTCCCCTGCCGTTTGGATGCCGAGAATGCGTTATCGCCAGGATAGCTGGTCCTTCGGCAACCGACCACTCGGGTCGAATACAGTTAGCTTGTGCGGCAGATCCGGACCCCAGTCCCAAAGGACCAGGTTGCGATCCTCCATCTCGGCGCTCGGGGCGAAACTTGGGACCACGATGCCGGCGATATTTCGAGGCCGCAGCCGGTCATAAATGGACCAGGACGCCGGGCGCTCTCCGTCGCTAAGCGCCGTCGCCCAGGCGCAGGCCATGTCCTCGAGCGCGACAGAAAACTCTCCCCTCCCCTCTTGCGTTGTCAGATCCGCGATGTCGTCACAATCAATCTCATAGGAGCAAAGCACGCACGGATCGATCCGCTGCGCGAAGCCCTGGTTGGCTTCCTTGATCGCTGTCATGATGGTCAGTGCCAGATAGAGTGCCGGCACGCCTTTGGGATTGAATCGGGCGCCTCGGATCGCCGCTCCTTCGCCGGAAGTCGGCTTGAATGCCCAACGTGGATCGTGTGCGCGGTAGCAGGTTCTGACGAACCTCACGCAAACCCGCCAACGGCCATGTGATCGAGATAATCACGGACCGCTGCTGCCTTGCCGTCCTTCACCAGCGCTTCAGCGGTGCGTCCGCCAAAAGCTGGGAGCGGCTGAGCCCGATACCAGGCCATCGCCTGCTCCTTGCCGCCCGCCCAATCCGTCACGCGGCTGATAATCTCAAGCATTTCCCGTAGACGCCCCTGGGTCTTTACCGTGGCGCTGCGCTCTGAGCGATAAAGGGTCTCGCGCGCTAGACCGGCAGTCTGGGCCAACTGGCCTTTGGACATGCCAAAACCGTCCGCGACCTGCTCGATCGCAATCTTCCCGTTCCGGTCCATATAAGACAAGATGAGAGGTCCATTCTGCTCGGGGATCTTGAGTGCATGAGCCACAGATTTCATCCCACCATATTGAGAGTCATATTTCCTGTGCAAATGATATGGCAATTCTCGACAGCTTTCAAGCTCAGGGACTGAACCAAGCTGCTGCCACCGCCCTAGCACGCACGCGGATCAAGCCGACCGTGCGCGCGATCATGTCAAGGCAGCAAGTTCGGCGAACACCCGCCGCGCCTATACCACCGACTGGAAGCTTTTTTGCGCCTGCTGCCGGCGTCAGTCGTTTGATCCGCTGCCACCAGACCCACAAATCGTCGGCCTCTACATCAAGGCCCAGGCCTCGGGATCGGCAAAGGACGCAAGTCGGTGTCGACCATCTAGCGCCGCCTGTCGTCGCTGACCTGGAACTATACGCAACGCGGTCAACCGCTCGATCGGAAGGACCGACGGCCCGGTCGTCGCCCCGCAGACCTGGCTCAAGCTGGCCCGCATCGCGCATGGCCCCCTCTTCCGCCGCGTCACCGGTCAGGGCAAAGCGGTGGGAGCCGAACGGCTTGACGATCAGGGGGTGGCGCGCTGGTCAAACGCTCGGCCTTGGCCGCCGGCGTGCGCGGGGATCTTCCCGAGGGCGAGCGCGGCCAAAAGTTTTCTGGCATTCGCTGCGCGCGGGCCTCGCGTGCTCAGCCGAGTCGACGAGCGCTATGTGCAAAGCAACTCGGCCATGCCTCAGCCGAAATGACCCGCCGCTATCAACGCCGCAGAGACAGGTTCCGCGTCAACCTCACCAAGGCGAGTGGGCTGTAGGAGATAGGGAAAAGCCCCTCCCCTTTTGAATCGAAAGACGAGTTGATTTCCGTCAAAGGTCCCACCAACCTTACCAAGGCGTCGGGGTTGTAGAAGAAGCCCTCCCCTCCCCCGCAACGACCCGGAGGGAGGCGATCAGGTCGGCTTGGACGATGACAACGCCTCATCAAGCACAACGATCGCGGCGTCCAGACTGTCGGCGGCTGACGCTTCGTAGTCGGGCATGATCATCAACTGCGCGATTGCACGACTAACGAATTCCCGATTCAGCTTTTCCAACCGTTCCCTGGTGCTCGCGACCTGTTGCGGAAACGCACGCAAGGCATCCACGACTGCGCCGAGTTGCGACCGGGCTGCGGCTGCGATGTCGAAGATGTCACGGGGCCTGGCTTCGGAGCCGCGATAGTAGACCTTCTTGGCAATGATTTCGGGAATGGTCTCGAGCCGAACCGTCTTCCCTTCGATATCATATGTCTTGAAGGGCGCCTTTGTCAGTGCTCCGGCTACGATGAAGTCGATTTCGCCGATGCCTTCGAAGGCGAACTTTTGAAATCGAAGCCCGTCACCCTGATAGTCCGATGGCATCAGCTCAAAGCGTAGGCGGCTTCTGGACGGGTCGATGAAGCCGAGCAGTTGCGGGTCATTGAGGAAAACATCGATGTCATGGCTTTCACGATGACCAATCTGGATCATCATAGCCGTCCCACCACCAAACGACCATTCGAAGTCGTAACCGCCCGCATTCTCCCGAAGCTGGTCAATCAGATCGGCAGCGATGCCAAAAAGCCACCGCCAGTCGGAAGGGCGCCGGCTAACGTGTGGGGACATCACGCAGCGAGCGGATAGCTCTCGCCGGACCAGGCAGAGAACGCAGCGGCAAAGGCCTTCAGATCAGGAACCGGGATGTCGTGCACGACAGCGAACTCGATCTGCAGTGCGGGGGGGACCTCGCCGAGAAAGGCGCTGACATGGCCAGGATGCTGTTTGGCCAAATCGATATCCGCCAGGCAATGAGCCAGCGCCGCGTCGTCCAACTGCACGCTGTAGGGCGCGTTCACGGTCGTCAGGATTGATGCCAAATGCTTGCTCATAATGGCCGTAAGATAATCGTTTCGGGTCGGAGACACAAGGTTACCTCCATCGCCGTAGAGTGGTCGATAGCCTCGCTATCGATAAGAGATCCTTTATCGATAGCAATTGATCTCGCCATCCAAATCGCGGATCTCGTCCCTTCAACTGCGGCTCCGGGGCAACTATACATCCGCAAGGCCAGAGGTAGTCCCGAAGGGGCCACGTCAGGGCCTCTTCCTTGATCGCAGGGCGTTAGTTTCACGTGAGTCGAATCCGGCGGCGCAAGTTGACTGCAGTCAACTGCGGACGGGCGATTTCTCTGTTAACCTCTCGTTAATATTAAATTTGTTGCCGGAACGAAAGAATCAGAGCTACATGCGGTTGGTGGGCCGTATCGGCTTTCAAAACGCATGTGCGGAAGATTTCGATGAATGTGATAATCCGGGAAGAGATTGCAGAGGTCGATCTGCTAATCACCCAACAGGCCAATGACCTCTCTGCAATGCTTCACGAACATCGGCTCGAAATGTTCCCGCCGAATGCACAAAAGACATTGCGACCGTTCCAGTTGGCGGAGGCTGCGCAATATCTCAATGTAACGAGCGGTTATCTCAAGAATTTGTCTCTCGAAGGCAAGGGGCCACAGCCGATGGTAACACCGTCCGGCCGCCGTTCCTACACGGCCCTGCAGCTACTGGAGATGCGACAGTATTTGGATCGAAACAGCCGGGCGGCAGCGAAATATGTTCCGCACCGTCGAAGCGCGGAACACCTGCAGATAATTGCGGTCGTCAATTTCAAGGGCGGCTCCGCAAAAACGACGACGGCAGCCCACCTGGCACAGCATTTGGCACTGACCGGGCACCGAGTTCTGGCCATCGACCTTGATCCGCAGGCCTCGCTTTCCGCCCTGCACGGCTTCCAGCCGGAGATCGACCACAACGAATCCCTCTACGAAGCCCTGCGCTATGACGACGAGAGAAAGCCGCTGTCGGCGCTAGTGCAGAAGACCAATTTCCCGAATCTCGATATCGTGCCCGCGAATCTCGAGCTGCAGGAATTCGAATACGATACTCCCTTGGCCCTCGCTCAAAAGGACGGCTCCATGGGCCGCATCTTTTTCGGACGTCTCGACGAGGCCTTGGGGGATGTTGCAGACCACTACGATGTAGTCATCATCGATTGCCCGCCTCAGCTCGGTTATTTGACACTGACGGCGCTCTCTTCATCTACCGGCATCCTGATCACCGTGCATCCACAGATGCTCGATGTGATGTCGATGTGCCAGTTCTTGCTGATGATGGGCGAGGTCATGGGCACGCTGAAGAGGGCGGGAGCCAACATGCGGCTCGACTGGCTTCGTTACCTTGTTACCCGCTACGAGCCTACTGACGGCCCGCAGAGCCAGATGGTCGCCTTCATGCGATCGCTGTTCAAGCAGCATGTGCTTGTCAACGAGATGCTGAAAAGTACCGCGATCTCGGATGCAGGGATAACGAAGCAGACGCTCTACGAGGTCGAACGCTCCCAGTTCACCCGGTCAACGTATGACCGCGCGATAGAATCGGTGCATCGCGTCAACTCCGAGATAACGGAGTTAATCCACAAGGCATGGGGGCGCTGATGTCCAGGAAGAACCTGCTGACCTCATTCACGGATCGAAAGTTGACCGCAGTCAACTCAGATCCGGCGAGTGATCTCTCGCCAGCAATGGAGCGAAACCGCAGCCGCGGTGCTTTCGGAGCCATTACGAGGTCGATCGACGAGCTAGCCGAGAAGGCGCAGGCGGCAAAAGACATTGAATCTCGACTCCTAGAAGGCGCTACGGTCATTGAACTCGATCCTGACATGATCGACATCTCGTTTGTCTCAGATCGCATAGGTGATGATAAGGAGGCCTTTGACGATCTGGTGGAAGCCATCCGGCAGAGGGGGCAGGATAGTCCAATCCTAGTGCGTCCGCATCCCGGCTTAGCCGGCCGTTACATGACAGTATTTGGCCACCGGCGGGCACGGGCTGCTAAGGCGCTCGGGAGACCGGTGAAGGCGGTCGTCAAGGAACTGGACGATAGGGACCATGTAATCGCCCAAGGGCAGGAAAACAGCGCCCGGGCCGATCTCTCGTTCATTGAGAAGGCCGTCTTTGCTGGCAACCTGGAGCGCAACGGCTACGACCGCGAAGTCATCATGGCAGCGTTGTCTGTCGACAAGACCGTGGTCTCGAAGATGATTTCTGTCACCAAGGACATCCCGGCGGAAATCATCAACGTTATCGGAGCCGCCAAAAACAGCGGCCGAGACCGTTGGTACGATCTTGCCAAGAAAGTCAGGGAGGGGGGCGTTACCGTCAAGGAACTGATGGCATCCCCCGATTTCAAAGCAGCTCCAAGCGATGACCGATTGGAAATGCTGGCCCGACATCTGGCGGGGAAACCCTCAGGCAAGCTTCCGGCACCCGATCGGAGAGGGCCGATCAAATCCTGGGCGCCGACGGATAGATCAGTCAGCGTCACACTAAAGAAGTCCGCGAAAAAGGCCGTCGTCACCCTTGAGGCTCCGGATGGGCCGCGTTTCGCTGAGTTCATCACCGGACAACTGGACGATCTCTATGTGGCCTTCCGGATGTCCACCAAGGAAGCAACGGGAGACTGAAACCGCAAAAGAAAAAGGCCCCCGAACGTCACCGTCGCGGAAGCCCTTCTCATCCTTTAGCAAGCTGAGAATCACATTTTCGCGAATCACTGTCAAGCGTTTTAAGCGTCGGTTCGGCGAGCAGATTTCTTTTGCCTAACTGAAGGCGAAGGAAGAAATGGAGACGGGTATTGCAACGACGCCCTTTGGGCGGCGGCCGATGTCGCTTGCCATGCTGGCAGCGCAAAACGATTCACGTGAAATCCCCAAAGGCAGGGTTGTCGACAAATGGCAGATCTACCGCAACCTCTGCGAGGGCAAGAGCATCGTCGGCATCGGCGATCGTGCGCTGGCCGTACTGAATGCTTTGCTATCATTCTATCCTGACAGCGAATTGAGTGAGGAAAACGACCTGATCGTCTTTCCCTCGAACGCACAGCTGTCGCTCAGGGCGCACGGAATGCCCGAGCCCACAGTCAGGCGGCACCTGGCGGCTCTTGTTGACTGCGGGCTGATCATCCGTCGGGATAGCCCGAACGGCAAGCGCTACGCCCGCAAGGGCCGGGGAGGGGAGATAGAGGAAGCATTTGGCTTCTCCCTGGCGCCCCTGCTGGCCCGTGCTTACGAGTTCGAGGCGGCGGCCGAGCGTATTCGCGCCGACAACAGGGCGCTCAGGCTTATGCGCGAGCGGATCACCTTGCATCGCCGTGACATCCACAAGCTGATAGAGGCGGCCCTTGACGAGGATGTCCCGGGAGACTGGGGAGGCCTGTGGAAGCGTTTCCGCGGCGTTGTGGAGGCAATTCCGCGCCGAGCTTGTATTGCCGAGCTCGAGCCCATCGTTGCCGATCTGGCCGCCTTGCGTGATGATGTGGATAAGCTGCTGGAAAACCATATGAAATCCACGAATCCGATCGGCAATGACTCTCAAAACGAGCGGCAGCAATCTGATTCAAATACCGACTCTATTTTTGAATTTGAACCTGCTTTAGAGAAAAGCGGGGCAACGGCCGAGCCCAGGACGAGGACCGCAGAGGCGCCTAAAACATACCCGCTGGGGATGGTGCTGAAGGCCTGCCCCGAAATTGGGGATTATGCCGTCGACGGCATCGGCAATTGGCGCGATCTCATGATAACCGCCGCTCAGGTGCGGGGATATCTGGGCGTTTCGCCGTCAGCGTATGAGGAGGCTTGCCATGTGATGGGCCAGGAGGTCGCGGCGATCGTGATTGCCTGCATCCTACAAAGGGCGCAGCACATCAGCTCGGCCGGCGGCTATCTGCGGGTACTGACCGAAAAAGCGACGGCAGGGCAGTTCTCAGTCGGGCCGATGCTGATGGCGGCGCTGAAGGCGAACGGGGCGACGGCGAGGATGACGGGATGACGGTCGCCAATCCCGCAGCTTATCGCTTTGCGCTTAGTTCAAGCGCGAGAGAGCGGTCTTGTCGATCGTTAGCGCCACGGCAGGCCAAGCTCGCCGCCACGCGGGAGTGGCCGTCGGTGATGAGCGCCGCGATTCTGCTCGAGGCTTGGCAAAACATCGAAGTGCTGCAGCACGCCGCCTGGCTAGGGCCGCTACTGGTGGCCGCGCTCCTGCGGTAGGAAGGCGCTTGCCGCGCACCATCTCTCCAGCCTGCATCTCGGCGCCAAAAACATTCCGAGGGAGCGGCGGCAGGCGCGCAATCGGAGCGATCGCCTGCTGGCCTCTCTCGATGCCATTCACGATGCAGCAGTGGCCTGAAGGAGCATGACTGTCTCGTGCTGGCGAAAAGCCAGATGGAGCGGCAGCTCAAACAACGGCGCTCCAACTCGAAATTGGCCGACCTGGTCGAACTGGTGGTCTCGCGGCCACTTGTCTCGACAAGCCTGATCCAGGACGGGCTGAAGGTGACAGAACAGCGAGCGCTCAACCTGGTCGGCGAGCTCGACCTGCGCCAGATGACGGGCAGGGGAAATTTTCGGGCATGGGGAATTGTTTAGTCCGCAGCCATTCGCTACTAACTTTACGAAATTATCGAACTTGACGAACTTGCGATCTGCAACCATATTGGTGCCAGCAGGAGGTTGTCATCATGGTCGCTCCAAAACGCAGCAATCATAGCGGGAACGCATCGCAGGCGGGAGTCGCCACCCTGAGCTTCACGACAAAGCTTCCGGCACAGGCAGACTTCAAGAAGGTATTGCTCGAACGCTATCAGGAAGCGATCGCACGCAGCCGTAAGATCGGCCACCGCGTATCGTTTCGGGTAGAGGTCGATCCGGCGGCTGATGCGCAGACGATCACGCCGGTCGAAGAGCAACCGATGGCTTCAGACGATACCTTTCCCGTCGAGGACGCGGGCATGCCCGATGCCGAACTCGAGGCGGCTCTTGCCGGAGCGCGCGCGCGCGGCCGCAAGCGTGTCGCCGAAATTGTCGCAGGCAAGGAGATGCTGAGCGCGGATGCCTTTGCCAAGCTGCTTGGCACGTCGCGCGTGACGGTCAACGCCAGGCGGCAAAGCGGACAGGTACTCGGGATCGATGGGGCCAAACGTGGTTTCCGCTTTCCTGTCTGGCAACTCGACAAGGACGGTCGTCCCTTAGGCGCATTGCCGGCGCTGCATGCCATGTTGGGCAATAGTGCCTGGGCCGTCTATCGGTTTCTGGTGTCGCGCCATGGTGCCCTCGATGGGCGGACCGGCCTTCAAGCCCTTCAAAAAGGCGATGACGCCTCGGTTTTGGCCGCGGCGGAAGGCATGGCCAGGGGCGATTTCGATTGAATGCCCGGCGTTCCACCTCCACCCGATTTCGCGCGCGCAAAGCTCGAAATCGAGACCATACCGCGGGGTCGGACGTTCGGTCGGATCTACTGGAGCACCTATCCTGATCCATTGGGGTACGGGAAGTCGCCGAGCCGGTTCAGCGATCCTCGACGCCGTCTTGACGCCAACCGGTTTGGCGTTCTTTACCTCGGTGACTCCCTGAAGGTGTGCTTCCTGGAGACCGTGCTTCCGCGACCGCCGCGAAGGAATCCTTGACGATCTTCCAATAGAGGAGGTGGAGCTGACCCGACGGCGCTACGCGGAGATCGCGACCACGACAGACCTACGCCTGGTCGATCTCAGAGGCGACAATGCCGTTCGGATGGGTGTGCCGACCGATGTCGTTCGGGCACAGCGCCAGAACCTGGCACGCCGGTGGTCTCTGGCGTTTCACGAGCACCCATCTGAGCCCGACGGGATCATTTATCCCTCACGCCTCAATGAGGCGACCAATCTTGCCATTTACGATCGCGCGGTACCGAAGCTTCAGGCGAAGCGTGTTACGGCCCTTCTCGGCGCGCGAGGGCTGGCTCAGGTTCTGGAGGATTTCAGAGTGGGGTTGGTGTAAAGATCCAGCTCGGATCCGTATCGCTTGGCGAAGAGGGCTGTAGCGCCAGAAGCGTCCACTAAGCCGGTGCAACGGAACGACCGGGGTGAGCCTGAGCCGAACGACCACTATCGAGATGCATTTGGCTGAAGTAGCCGTTCCGCTGGCGCCCCTTTGCGGCATTGCGCAGGGGGTCTGCTAACCCGAAGCTTTTGCGGCACCCGTTGCCTCGACGATTGTCGACCACCTCCGCCGACGTTGCGACTCCGGCTCCGATGGTCCCAGCTTTCCTGAGTTCCCACCCACATAGTCCAATATCTAATATCTGGCTCCCTTCTTTAAGTGCCGGGAACCGCAAAAGGTGTTGCCCACCCCAAGCGGGATGGATCTGGAGGTTCTTCTGGATTTCGTGATTGTATCCAATGGTATACCGCTTACCACTTTGCGATTTCTTCGATATGGAAAAGAATAATTGGAATCGGGAACGGGGGGTGCTGGCATGGCGAGATCGACGGTCGTCGCAAAGATTGAGCAGAAGGCTGGTCAGAAGCCGGATAGCAAGACCGTCTTGGCCGGGAGCCACTCGAAAGAGCTTTTCTTCGCCGTTGTCGGTCCAGTAGGGGCAGGCGCGTCGCAGGCGATCAAGGCACTGCAACGCGTTTGCAAGTCCGGCGGCTATGAAGTTGAGCTGATCAAGGCAAGTGACTTGATCCGAACCTGGGCACATGAGAACGGCCTCGCCTTCCCTGATGTCGGGCCCAAGACCTTGGAAGTGGTCACCGAGTTGCAGAACCTCGGTGACTCCATGCGCGAGCACGACATGGCAGAAGTCGCCAAGGCGGCGATGCGCGAAATTGCACAGCGACGTGCTGACCGCACCGGTCAGACGTACGTCAAGGGCGAGAAGGTCATTCCCGACAGCGTCAAGCGCGTCTACCTTATCGATTCGATAAGGCACCCGGCCGAAATTCACCTGTTGCGCAGAACGTACGGCAACGCCTTCGGGCTGATCGGCGTCGTTTGCGAGGAGGGCGTGCGTCGCGCACGAATCCTCGAGAAATACTTCCGCGGGCCGGAGAAGGGGCTGCCCGAAACACAGAACGCAGTCGATCGTTTCATGGATCGCGACTCGGACGACTCCAACCGCAAGCATGGCCAGCATGTGACCGAGGCGTTCTACGAGGCGGATTTCTTTATCGACAATACCCGTGATGACCCGAACGGCACCAAGAACCTGCTCGACACCGATTTGAGCAGGTTCGTTAGCATCATCTCGCATGATCGTGTGGAGCGGCCCACCATCGAGGAGACCGCGATGCACCATGCCCACTCCGCGCGCGTGCGTAGCGCCTGTCTATCCCGGCAGGTGGGAGCGGCATTGGTCGACGCCGATGGAACCGTGGTCGCGACCGGAACGAACGAAGTGCCGGCGGCGGGAGGCGGCGTCTATGGCGAACGCTTCGCGACGTCGAGCAGAGGCAATGACGATCATCGTTGTGCTTTCCGCGCCGAGGCGTATTGCAGCAGCAATCGTGAGCAAAACGATATCATCGACAACTTGATCGAGGTCCTTCCAGAGCTGAAGCAGGTTGCGGACAAGATCGAACTGGCTGCGCGCATCCGGAAGACTCGGCTGGGGGGCCTTATCGAGTTCAGTCGTGCGGTTCATGCCGAAATGGATGCGTTGCTGTCGGCCGGACGCGAAGGTGTTTCGACCGTCGGTACCCGCCTCTTCGTCACAACATATCCGTGCCACTATTGCGCCAGGCACATCGTCAGTGCCGGCGTGTACGAAGTTCAGTTCATCGAGCCGTACCCCAAGAGCCTGGCCAGAAAGCTGCATAGCGATTCCATCGAGGTGACCCCGTCCGAGTGGATACCGCCGGTCGCAAAGAGCATCGCTGCCGCGCGAGCACAGATGCGTACCGCTTCGGACGTCGATAAGGACGACGTTAAGCTCAACGAGCCTAAGGTGCTTTTCAGACCGTTCGTAGGGGTCGCACCGCGGATGTACGTCCGTGCATTCGAGAAGACGTGGCAACTTAAGAATAAGACAAGCGGAGAATTTGAGATGCGGGCACCAGAATGGGGTAGCGAATGGGCCACCTTAACGGTAGGCTATCCCGAACTCGAAGCAGCCTTGGCGAAATAGCGTGGCGAAACCGCAACTCACACTCGTCGAGAATACCGGAAGCTGGCATGGCCGCGTCGATGGTCGCGTTGTCGCGCAGACGCATGAGGTCACCACCCGTCATACTGTCCAGAGCTTACCACGTGCCGATCAGCTTGATCTGTTCGACGCGCCTGCCCTTCCCGATTTGCGCGTTTTCGTCGTTGCCATGGATACCGTGCACGGCCGGACGCTTCAGAAGGCCGTGCTGTCTAACAAGCCTAGGTCGGTGATTGATCTGCGATACGCGGCCCGTTTTGACCAATACGGATCCGACAGGGACACGTTATTCGCCTATTTCAAGTCGGTCGGCTCTTACTACGCCTTGGACTCGATGCCTTGGCACGACCTTTCGGTCCGCGACTTCATGACGGAGGGTGGCGTTCAGGTTCCCCGAGTTCATCATGAGTTGGTTGAGCTCGATAGAGGGGCAGTGATGTTCTTCGTTCCGAAGCCACAGCACGCCAGCATGCTCATTGCATATCTGAACCGGATGCTCTCGGCCAAAGCCAAGAGCAGCTGGCGGATCGAGCAGATCGCATGATTTTAGAGGGAATGTCCGCCTCGAATGGTGCCGCCGGCTCCCGAGTTCGTGTCGCGCCGCCTCTTCTTGCCTCATATCGGGCAGGAAACATCGCCCAGCGGAATCATGCCGTGAAGCCAAACACGGAACGGCATCTACAAAAGCTTAGCCATACCGAGCGGTACAACATTGTCAGGGAGCGTCGGCATGCGCTCGCCGGTAAGTCGGGCAAATAGCTCGGGGGCCATGCCAAGATTGGCAAGCAGGTGGTGCATGAAAATCGTGTCACGGTTGGAAACCCAGCTGATGGCCGCGCGCAGCAACTCCGGTTCCTCGACCGCAACCCGTTCGTCGTAGCGCTCCGCCTTAGCTTGTCCTGTCTTTACCAGTTGGATGTTGGCGGTGCGATATTGCGCAGCGTCGATCAGGCCCAGATCAAACGCGCGGCGGGCAATGGCGCGCACCGAAACCTTCCAACGAAGCTTCATTGTAAACAGAGCATTCCAATCGAGAGCCCGCCGACTTCGGGGAAATTCACGCGCGAAGGCAGTGCGCGGGATCAGAAATGCGCCGGCGAACCGGTGCGCTTCCCCTTCAGTGACGCTGTCGCCGGTCACGATGCCTTGGTGCATAATCAGGTGAGCTGCTTCGTGTGCGAGGTCGAAGCGCAAGCGGGCGCCCGCAGCTTTCGCGGTTGAGCGAACGATGATAGGTCGGCGCCGAGCCATTGACAGCGCATCGATGCGGTCAGTGAGATCGTCGAAGTGGACCACCACCGCACCAGCATTCTCCACAACACGCATCATGCTGGTGATTGGACCGTCGAGGCCCAAGCCCCAATGCTGTCGAGCATTCTCGGCGATGCGCTCAATCGCGTCGGGCGAAGCGGGGCGCGCTTCCTCTGGAAAGTCGACGATCGGCATGCGAACTTGGCCCTCGAGCGCGTCAACCAGCGCTTCTAACGCTGTCCCCCGGGCCACCGCCTGCGCAATCAGCGCTCTTGGGGCGCTCGCCAGCCGACGGAAGTGGCAGTCTTCTTCACGGACGGGGTTTGTCGCCGGCGTTGCGAAGAACGCGGACGTCACCGCAAGCGCGGCTGCCAAAGCATCGCGCATCTCGTCGGTTGGTTCTTTGGCGCCCGTTTCAAGCTGATGAACAAACTGCCGGCTAGCGGCCACGAGCCCGCCCAACTCATCGAGCGACAGCCCTGTGATCAGTCGCGCCAGTCGGAGCTTGTCACCGTAAAAGAAACGTGCTCGACCCGCCGGGCCTTGGCCCGGCGCACTTCCCTTCGTTGTCACGCCTAAACCCCGTCGGAAGAAGAGGCGATATCGTCGCCGCGCTCGTCCTCGTCTTCCCGATGATCGCCGACAGACGGCGATGAAAGTTCAATACCCTCTGGCCGTGCGTCATCGAGCAACACGATCAAAGGCTCTGCCTCAGCAAGGGGCAATGGCCACACGACTTCGGGCTGGTTGTTGCGTAGCGCGACGAAGCTAGCTCCGAGGAGGGCGCCATCCATGTCGGTCGTTACACCGATTCGAAACAGCATGCCGGCCGTAGGGATGCCTGGCTCCAGATCGAGCTGCAGTTGCTCGAAGGGAGTGGCAACCGAGATCTTTGCGGTAGGCTCTGCTGGATCTCCGCGCCAGAAGCGCATCGGAACACCGCCGATGCTGAACTGGAAATGCTTGCCGGGATCAATCACTCCCAGCCACTCGAAACCCGGTGTGCCCGCAGTTCGCGCGATCTGGAAGCAGCCGTAATTATAGGCGCAGACTCCCAAGGTCCAATTGTCGTCACCTATTGTGGGGTCAAAGCGATCGACCGCACTGCCACGGCCCAGCGCGAGCAACTGTGCAACCTTGACCAGCCGTTCTACCGTCAACTCAGGGTGATAGTCCCAAGGTAGCATCGCCATTCCTTCTTTTCCGAATCGGGCATTTTTAAGAATTTGTCAACCATCCGGATTATTGTCAAGCACTACGTGGGACGAGCCTCAATATGCTAGCAAGCTGGAAAAATGCGAAAACCCACTCAGGAGAAAGAACGGCGGGTTTTGGACGTGGCGGTTAAAACGTTAAACGGCTGGCATGAGGCGCGAAGCTGACCCCCCGCCTTTTGGAGCAATTTTGCACCCCGAAATACATCCTGTTCGACCGCCTGTAGGAGTTCGTTAAAGGGCATGGCCCGGCCGAACAGGTAACCCTGGCCGGCAGCCGAGACGACGAAGCGTCGCGGCCTGCTCTCCGCTCTCAATTCCCTCGGCGACGAGTTTGAGGCCAAAGCCCAGACCCAGGCTGACGATTGCCTTGACGATGGCTACGTCGCCGGCGCGGGTCGCCATTCGGTCAACAAAGACGCGGTCGATCTTCAGACACGTATGGCGAGTGGAACGGTAAAGTGGTTCAACGCGACCAAGAGCTTTGGCTTCATTCAGCCCGACGGTGGTGGACAGGATGTTTTGTCCAAATTTCTGCTCTCGAGCGCGCTGGCGCGTCGACGCTCGTTGACGCCAGAAGGTCAACTATAGGATAGAACAAGATCGGCGGACCGGCAAATCGTCGGCCGGCAACCTGAGCAAGGCTGGCTGAACCAGCCATGTGATTTAGGCAAGCGCATCAGGCACGCAAGCTTCAAGCTTCAGTGCACCAAAGAGGACAGGTCTGGTGGCCTACCGGCACGTCGTTGAAGTGTCACCTTTGATAACCCGTATGCGCGGTGCGTCGGATGTTTCCTCCCATTCGTCTGGCGCGTTCCCTCTGGAGGTTTTGACCTTCATACCTGGCCGGACCCTTGGTTCGGCCTTTTTCTTGCGCGCGAGAAACTGGAAAACTGGGGCGACGACGTCCGGCCACTGATTGGCCATCCCGCTACCAAGATCGTCCAATATCGCGTTGCCGGTTCACCGGTGAACTGAGAACCATGGTCAGAGCTGTCAAGCCAACGGCTTATCTTCGCCAGCCCGGCAGGCGAAGACTTGTACATGGCCCTTTTCTCGGCCTGCCGGTCTCTCCGGTCATGCAGGCTTGTCGAAGACCATAGGCAATCCACGTTTAGACGCCATCTCGACGACCAGTTTTTCGATTGCTAGATCGGAAAGGCGGGTCTGCAGTGTCGTACGAATCCGCTTGACCAGTTCGTGCACCGGCAAAGGTGCGAGATCCTCGGCATCGTCGAGAAGCCGACTGACTTCAATCACAACGTCAGCATCGATGTCGCCCGGCAAATCTCGCATATCCCATCTCCGATCGCGTTACTTACGGTCTTCCTGACCAATGTCGCTTAAGATGAACGTCGGGTTGTTTCCCGCGATGGCAGGACTCGATGCTCTGTTGCCGGCTGAACAACCCCGGTCATCGCTGTGCTGGCGTGAAGCTCTACTTTTCCGGCTACTATCAACTTGCCCTCAGTCGCTGCGTAGGATGTTCGCTTCCAACGCCGCTGCAACGAAGGCCCGTCTCGCAACCGGCGTTTGAGCTTCACCGCGCAGAACCTGAAGACATGCATCCATAGCCAGTTTTCGCTTCGTCGTCTGATGGGGGAAACTGCGCAGCAGGATCGCGGCTGCGTCGTTCACGTCGAATATGACGCGCTCACGCTCCTGCCGGCCAACTTGCACCACCACGGGCCGGACGAACCTGCTCGACATGCAATTACACTTTCAATTCAGACCATGACACGGACTTCGCGTATCATGACGTTGGGTCAGTTTATACAGGTATTGGCTAGGCACCGAAGAGAAACTGCAGTTGCTCAATCTCGAGAGAAGTTGCCTGCCCCAATTTCAGCAGACCGCTACCTGAATCCCGAGGGGGCCTCGGTCTTGTTACGCAAGAAAGCACAGCGGAATTCTGTCGCGTCCGGAAGGTGAAGCGGCGCTGGGTCCAGGCTCGGGCTTTCCTGAAGGCCGAGCCTTCCTTCCTGGGTGCCGGCCTCGAAGCGGCCGCTGCCGCAATGGCGACGCTTCCAAGGCGCGGGTGCCGGGAGAGAAAGAAGGCGGGCGGGTTGGGGTGGCGGGTGAACGGCCGGGAGAGAGTCTTCCGGCGCCCGCCGAGGAGCGACACTCATGACCCAGATGGAAATTCACACGCCAAAGCGCAACGACCGTGCCGGTTACAAGGTTGACGTCAGCCGCGGCCAGCGCATCGGCCGCGTCTCGTCAGAATGGTTCAACCGGCCGGCGGACGAGCGATACCTGTCGCTTACCGACCTCCGGAATTCGGTAAAGAGCCGATCGGAGCGCAGCAAGACCCGCATCGTCGAAAGTGAGCTGATCCGCGTCGAGGCCAGCCGCGACGATCCCGAGCGCCTGAGACTAATGCTACCCGATGCGCGTGCGCCTGTTGCCCCCACGCATTGGAGTTTTGGCCAACTCGCCAGCCTGGTCGGCGCGCCGGCCACCTATCTGCGCCAGCTACCGGCTCCGCTAGCGGCGATCAACCTACAGCATGGTCTCCTCAACCATCGCGCCGAGCAGGTCAAGACACTGGAGATCGAGAACGGACGCCTCGAGTTGCGGGCGGTAACAGGCCCTGATTACGGCAGAATATTTGACTCAGAACTGGTGGACGCCGTTCAAAAGATCGCCGGCAACGGAACCGGAGACACGCGCTGGAAAGTGCCCGGAGTGCTCGACTGGTCGACAGGGATCTACAATCCGCACGTCGACATCTCCAGCGACACCACCACGCTCTACGCGTCTGATCGCGATATCTTTGTCTTCCTCGTCGACGATCTGAACCCGATCGAGGCCGGGCAGCTGCCTAATGGGGAACCGGATCTCTATTTCCGCGGCTTTTATTGCTGGAATTCCGAAGTCGGCGCCCGCACCCTAGGGATCGCCAGCTTCTATCTGCGCGCGGTTTGTCAGAATCGCAATCTGTGGGGCGTGGAAGATTTCGAGGAAATCACCATTCGCCATTCAAAATACGCCGCCTCCCGGTTCGCCCTAGAAGCCGAGCCGGCCCTCATCCAGTTTGCCGATTCCTCGCCCATGCCGTTCGTCAACGGCATCAAGACGGCGCGGCAACGCATCGTTGCCCGAGACGACGAAGACCGCCAGGGCTTCCTGCGCAAGCGGGGCTTCTCCAAGTCCGAGACCGCGAAGATCATCGATACTGTTCTCATGGAGGAAGGCAGACCACCGGAATCGATCTTTGATTTCGTGCAGGGCATCACGCGGGTCGCGCGCGACAAGCCGCATCAGGATGTCCGCCTGGACCTGGAGGGCAAAGCCAAGAAGCTTCTCGATCTCGCCGCCTGATCCTGCGGAGGCCGGCAGCGAAAACTGTCGTTGTCGGCCTCGCCTCCGGGCCGTCTCCATCGATCCCAGCGCCGTCCTCCGAAGTAAGAGGACGGCGCTTTTTTCGTTTGAGAACCCGGTGAAGCCAACATGCTGGAAGGATGCACCTCCGGCGGCTCGGCCTCGTCGAGGTCTGAGCCGGGGCCGGGTCGGCGTGAGGCCTGGAGGCAGAGGGGGGAGGGGAGGGTTTTTGACGGGCTTGGAGGTTCGGGGAGAGGCCCCGGGCCGCCCGTCATGGAGAACCTGACCATGGCAAAGAACGCCATTCAGAAGATCGCGATGAACGCCGCGGAGAATATTTCCTATGACAAGCTGATGCTGTCGCAGAAAAATGTCCGGCGCATCAAGGACGGGGTGTCGATCGAGCAGCTGGCCGAAGACATCGGACGGCGAAGGCTGATCCAGAGCCTGAACGTCCGTCCCGTGCTCGACGGCGAGGGCGAGAAGACGGGCATGTTCGAGGTGCCCGCCGGCGGCCGGCGTTATCTCGCGCTCGGCATCCTCATCAAGCAGAGGCGCCTGGCGAAGAACGAGCCGATCCCCTGCATCGTCAACCGCGGGCAGGAGACCTCGGCCGAGGAGGATTCGCTTGCCGAAAACCTGCGGCGCGCCGACCTGCACCCGCTCGACCAGTTCCGGGCCTTCAAGACGCTCAGCGATCAGGGTCTCGATCCAGACGAGATCGGCGCCCGGTTCTTCGTATCGCCGGCGACTGTTAGGCAGCGCCTGCGGCTGGCCTCGGTGTCGCCAAAACTTCTCGATCACTACGAGAACGACGAAATCCGTCTCGAACAGATCATGGCGTTTTCGATCTCGGACGATCACGCGCGCCAGGAACAGGTCTGGGAGCGGATTTCCAGCTCGCACACGCAGGAACCCTATTACATCAGGCGCCTGCTGACCGAGACCACCGTTCGCGCCGACGATCGCCGGGCCGTCTATGTCGGCGCCCAAGCCTATGAAGCGGCTGGAGGGGTCATCCTTCGCGACCTGTTCGAACAGGATTCCGGCGGCTGGTTCCAGGATGCCGCACTCCTCGAGCAGCTTGTCTTCGACAGGCTGAAGGTGGATGCCGACGCGATCCGCGCTGAAGGCTGGAAATGGGTGGAGGCGGCGATCAGCTTTCCCTATGGCCACACCTCCGGCATGCGGCGCATCTACGCCGAGGCGCAGGAGCTCAGCGCCGAAGAGATCGCACGCTACGATGCGCTGAAGGCTGAATATGACAAGCTGGATGCGGACTATGCCAAGGCCGAGGATGCCGACGAAGCAATCGAGGCGAAGCTCGACCAGCTGGGTTCTGATCTCGATGCGATCGATGATCGTCCTCAAAGCTACGATCCCGCCCAGAAGGCCACTGCCGGTGTGTTCGTTACCCTTGCCGCGAATGGCAAGCTCCAGGTCGACGCCGGTTTCGTGCGGTCCGAGGACGAGCCGCGGCCCGAAACCGGCGATGTCGATGAGGGCGAGGAAGGGGGCGCTGCCGGCGGAACCCGGTCCAATGGCGACGACGATTGCGATGGTGTTGTCGTCAACGGTAAGCTGGTGAACGACGCCTCTGGCGACGACGGCGAGGACGACGGCATCAAGCCACTGCCCGATCGGCTCGTCTTCGACCTGACCGCGCAGCGGACGCTGGCACTGCGCAACGCGCTCGCCGGCGACGTCGACATCGCCTTCGTCGCCGCACTCCATGCCTTCGTCCTGCAGGTTTTCTATCGCTTCGCGCCGGACACGTGCCTGGAGATCAGCCTGAAGAGCGCCAGCTTCAGCCAGGTTGACGGTCTTGCCGAGACCTCCTGGGCCAAGGAGTTCGCCGAGCGGCACGAAGCCTGGGACCGCGATTTGCCCGATGAGGCGGAAGGCCTGTGGGACTTCCTTCTCGGCCTCGATGAAGCAAGCCGCAAGGCGCTGTTCGCGCACTGCGTCTCGCTGACCCTCAATGCGGTGGTCGAACCCTGGAACAGGCGAGCTAAGGCGCTCGAGCATGCAGACGTGCTTGGCCGCTCGCTCCAGTTCGACATGGTCGACGCCGGGTGGACGCCCACGGTCGAGTTCCTCGGGCGGCTCACCAAGGCGCGGATCCTGCAGGCTGTCCGTGAAGCGCGTGGCGCAGACTCCGCGCAGCTGATCGACCACATGAAGAAGGACATCATGGCCCGTGAAGCCGCCCGGCTTCTCGAAGGCTCGAACTGGTTGCCCGAGCCGCTGCGCGTTGAGGTCGATGAAGTGTCTGCCGATGCTGGCAACGCGGTCACCGGCGACATGTCGGACGAGGCAGCCCTCGACGGCGATGCCGCCGAGCTGCCGGCCTTCCTCGCCGACGATGCGGATCCGTCCTCCGATGAGCCGGTGACCATCGACGGCGACGAAACGGACCACCTCCAGGCCGCCGAATAACCCGCCTCACGCTCGCACCGGCCCGGCACTCCCGCCGGACCTCATTTCAGTTCCAACTCACTCTCAAGCCCGGGATCGCCATAGCGCGCCCGGGCGTTTTTGTTTCATGGAGATCGACATGTTCGACTGGAAAAGATCCTGCTCCTACGACGAGCAGCAGAAGAGACGTTTCCACACCACAGCCCGTTCACGGCTGAAGAAACTCGCCGCCGAACTCGCGCTGCCGCAGGGAAGCTTCGACCTGCGCTCCAACAGGGCAGGCATCGCCGTTTGCGGTGAAATTACCCTGCACCATGACCACGCCTACATCCAGGTCGGCCAGTTCGGTTTGTCCTCAGGTCACGGTATCCTGATCCGCACCTGCAAGGGCCGCAAGGACTATACCGGCGGAGCCAACCACTTCGTCGCCCTCGGCATGCTGGACGACATTCCGGCGCTCGCCGCCGCCGTCCGTGCCATCACTGGAGTTGGTCGAGACGCTTCGCGTTCCTCCGAACGACGCGCCGCCTAAACTCCTGCAAACCCCATCATCGCCGATGCACGTGCCGGCCGCGGGCTCTGCCCGTCGCCAGCCACAACACAGCAAGCAGTTGCCATGGCACGGTGATGCCGCGCGTGGCCGACCTGCCTTCAGGAGACCTTATGACCGCACATCCACCCTTCAGGAAGGTGCTCGACGGCGTCGCCACCCGCGAGCAGATGTTCCAACTGTTCAGCCGTCACAAAGACACTCCCGGCATCGATCCCAATTCCGGCACTCCCTATTCAGGCGAGTGGTTTGAGATCACCGCGTCCGAATACCACTTCATGCTAGATTTGTTGCCGCCGCTCTTCCTGCGCACCGGCATGTTCGGAATGTCGGAGTATAAGGCCGGCAACGTGACCAGCGTATTCTTCGCGATCCGGATCCGGGGCCGCGAGCGCTGGTTTCATGGCTTCTGCGATCTCACCGATCGCCAGTCGCCAGACAAGATGCGCGCCGCCATCATCGCCCACGAGACCGGCGCGAGCGACAGCATGACCCGCGCGGAAGCTCGAGGCGATCTGGAACATAACCCCTGTCGAGCTCAGGGGGATCGCCCGCAACGCAGACCCCGAGACCGGGTGGGCCGGACATCAAGGCAAACGCACGATTCTCGTCAACGCCGGAAGGCATGATGCTGCCTTCAAGCCGCTCGATGATCTGTCGGATCTCGAGATCGACGAGTTCCTGTCCAAAGTGCGATTGCGTCGGAGCTGACGAAGGAGGGCGACGATGGATATCTATGAGAACCGCGCCTCGACGGCGATACCTCTCCATGACGGTGACCGACTTTCGCTCAATGTATGCACCCGCTTCCATCCTCAGCTGTTGAGACCTTCGAGACCGTATGGCCAACTGCCCCGAGGAAATAAGCATCCGCCCTCAGAAAAACGTCTGCTCAGTGCCCGCCACGCGGGAGGTATCCGGCATTGCGTAAAGCGCCGATGAACAGGCTGGCCGGGCCTGCGATACTCGTCCTGGCTTGCGTTGCCAGCGGCAGCGTGTTCCAGTCCTCCAACGGAGCGATAAAGTTGGAGAAAGTGCCATTGACCATGCAATGGCTGGTCAACAAGCCCTGCTTATCCAGCACCAGAACCCCTGTCTGATTGCTTGGATACCGGATGGCGGCGACGCGCTGAAGTTCCATGTCGCCATCGATGCGCAAATTGAAAAGCAGCACGCCCTGGCTTCTGTGGGCGACTTCCGCGACTTTTTCCGCGAAAGGAACAGAAAGCGCACGAACGCTGTCGACCGCCATCCCGAAAACAAGCGCGTCCAGCTCTTCCGCCGCCATAAGAAGATTAGTTCCCAAGAAAATAGGGATTGCAATCGCTCCAGCCGGATTGTGCACAGTCATCGCACTCCGCCGGCTGGACGCCTGAGCATCGGTGTTGATGCAGCTCTGAAGATCAGCCCATCACCTCTCAGTAGGGATGTTCGCCCTCCCGTTGATTGAGCCGGCTGCGCAAGGCCCATGACACACCGCTTGCTCGTTGCGGGGTTTCTCCGATAAAGCACGACGAGAGCGATAAGATAGGTCGGATACTCGCTAACACGAACAGCGACTTGACTTGCAAGTCATGCTCACATCAAGGAACAGACTATGAAGCGCCAGATCCGGCCATTCATCGTGGAAATGAAACAGAGGCGCGGTAAGCAGAAGCCAAGCCATTCGATCTGGGGCGATCTCGACCTGTCCAAGATTGCCACGGAGATGACGCAGCCGGGCTATGCTGCTCCGCTCCCAAATTCCCAGGTCATTGACTTCAGTATAAGACCCCTTGATGCTGAAGAAGGGGATAAACCACAAGCGGAGTATATGATGGCCGATTTTCAGGACGCTCAGACTGTTCAGACGACAGTAGCGCCAGCCAAAGTGGAAGTGCCTGAATCGAAGAAGAAAGTTCCGCGAGCAAAGAAATCGAAGGCAGAGCTCGTAAAGCCGGCCCGCAAGAACGGAGCGAAACCTGCGCCCGCGGCCGCAGAAGCTCCCGTGGCAGCGAAGACCGCCCGCAAGACATATTCCGAGAAGGAACGCGCCCAGAAGCTTGCCCAGATCGAGAAATCGATCGCTGCCGGCGCGACCAGCAAGATTGCGGTCGGCCAGGCCGGCATATCGGAGCAGACCTACTATTATTGGAAGAAGGCTGCCGCACCTTCCTCTGACAGCGGCGATCTTCGCGATCTTGTCGCGCTCGAAGAAGAAAACAAGCGCCTTAAGAACCTGCTTGCCGACCGTCTGCGCAAGGAAAATGCCGAGCTCAAGAAGAAGCTGGGCCTGGCCTAAGGCATACTGAGGCGCGTTGGAAATTCCGCCCGACGCTCAAAGGGGTAGCGGCGGCATATCGCCTTCGCCGACCCGCCACACCCAGGAGCCGATCTCCGGTCGCGCGGCGATCATTTCGTCGAGCGACGCTTCGTAGTTTTCGTCCGCTCCGGCCGGAACGACAAAGAGCGCTATCGGCTCGTCCCTCTTCTGAAGCAACGCATTGGCGATCGGCTGGTCGGGTTGCAGGTCAAAGCGCAATCCCTTCACGCTCTTCTCGCGAAGGCGGGCGAGCCCATCGACGAGCCTTTTCTCCGGGACCGTCTCGTAGGGAATCCAGTTCTCGGAGACCACCATCAACGCAATCTCCTCGACAATGGCGAGGCCGGCCGGGTTCAGTCCGAACGTCGCGATCGTCATGAGATGCGAGCTGGAATCCGCTGCCCACAGGGACAATTCTTTTTCAAAACGCGCCTGCAAGCGGCGATGCAATGCATCGTCGATGATGAAGGGAAAACCGGGCAAATGCCTGATGACGAGTTTCTGACCGGAGCGGGCGGGAACCATCTCCTTCATCTCCCCCACCAGGACGAGCAGCTTTCGGGGACCTGATTTAGGCGGGAGGGCCGTGCCGAGAACCGCGTTGCGACGTTGCTCGATGGCTTGCTTGTTCTCGGCGCGAAACGGCTCGGGCACGAACAGGATATCCGCGAGTGGGCCGCCCCTCACCGTCATTTGCCCGGCAGCCTCGAGCAGATGCCAGCGGACATTCCACCAATGCCGTTTGCCGGCCCACCTCGATGTCCAGACCGTCAGTTCGGCCTCGTGCCAGAGATAATGAAGCAGGCCACGCAGCGACATCCTCCTGGGATCGGCCGTTACGCTGGCGGAACTTTGCCCCGCAGGCACCGATGCCGCACGGCTCCCCGTCTTCGACAGGCTGAAGTCCAACTTAAGGGCGGCCAAGCCGTTTTGCGGATCGAGCTGTATCGCACTGCCCATCAAGGCGCCCAGCCCGGACAGTTCGTAAGGTGATTCATAGGAATCACAGGATAGATCATGTCCGCCGCCGCTAAGCGGCATGCGCTTGATCAGGTGAAGGTCGCCGATGCGGGCGATGTACATCGGGCAGCCCGGCTCGCGGCACAGGCATAGCGGACGCTCGGTGCGGGCATAGGCACTCGCCAGCGCCGCCTGCAGGTCAGGCGCTGCCTCCTCGTAGACCGCACTGCCAATTCTGAACCGTCGCATCACCTCCACAGCTCCAGGTCGCCGCCGCATCCCTGTGCGCGCATTCAAGTCATGGGTTTGCAAAGAGCGCAACCCCTTTGGTGCATCGGCGCCAGAGGCAGAGGGGAGCCGGGAGGAGTGTGCCCGGCTGGCGCGGAGAGAGTGCCGGCGCGGGCGCCACTCCCCTCTCGCGAAGGACATCTCCATGAACATTGTTTCGACCACGTCTGCTGTTGCCCGGACGGCCGCTTCCCCCGACGCGCCGACGCCCACCCCCATCAACAACGCCCAGGCGATCCATCAGGCCGGAATGCGGCTTCTGCATTTCCTCGAGCAGGGCAAGCGTGTCACCACCGCCGCATTGCGCACTGCCATGACGGCAAGTTTGGGCGGCAGTGATGCGCAAGGGTTGTGGGTCTGGAAGGACGCCTATGAGGCGCTGGAAGCCGCCCAGGTGCTATTTCTGCGCCGGTTCGGCCCGACGATCCTGTCGCGGTCGATCACGCCTCAGGCAATGCTGGTGATGATGAAGCGCATTGCCGAGCTTCTTCCCACCCATACGCGACGGTCCGACGAGAGCCAAGCCATGCAGCAGCTCTCCACGCCCTTGCCCCTGGCCTTCGTCACGGCGCACGCGGCGGCGATCGCGTCTTGTGACCTCGTTCTGGAACCCTCGGCCGGCACCGGTCTGCTCGCCGTCCATGCCGAGATGGCGCGCGCCTCGATCGCCCTCAATGAGCTTGCCGCGACACGGGCCGATCTACTCTGCCTGCTGTTTCCAAGGGTTTCCGTCTCTCGGCACGACGCTGCCCATATCGACGACCATCTCGACGCGGTCATCGAGCCGTCCGTCGTGCTGATGAATCCACCCTTCAGCGTCGGCGCCAATGTCGACGGCCACGTCACTGACGCGGCATGGCGACATCTCTCTTCCGCATTCGCACGCATGCGCGCCGGCGGGCGCCTGGTCGCCATCACCGGCACCGGGCTGTGTCCGGAAAACCCCAAATGGCGGCCGGCCTTCGAAGGCCTGCAGCAACAGGGCACCATTGTCTTTACCGCGGCGATCGACGGCCGTGTCTACGCCCGCCATGGCACCACCACTGAGACCCGTCTGACAATTATCGACAAGGTACCGGCCGCCGAACCGAAAAACTTCGTCCGGTCGCCGGGCAAAGCCACCGATGTCGAAACGCTGCTCGCCTGGATCACGGATCTGCCGCCCCGGACACCGGGTGGCTTTCCCGATTCGATCGGCACCCTATCGAACGGGATCCTGCGCAATGCCGCCATGCAGATGGCCGCCCGATCCGCGGCGAGAGCCGGACCCGTTGCGGCCGTTCCGCAGGTCATCCGGCCAGTCCGCCCTATTGTCCTCCGGGCAAAGCCCACCCGCCCCATCATCGCGAGCACCACCCCGGCTGTTCCCCTCGCCTATGAGCTGCGCGACTGGATGCCGGAGGACGGCGGCCGGCTCACCGACACGATCTACGAACCCTACGCGCTCCAGTCGATCGACATTCCCCGCGCAAAGCCGCATCCGACGCCGCTCGTGCAGTCGGCCGCAATGGCCGCCGTCGCGCCACCAAAACCTTCCTATCGGCCGCTTCTTCCTGATGCGATCATCGACGAAGGCCTGCTGTCGGACGCCCAGCTCGAAAGCGTCGTCTATGCCGGCGAAGCCCATTGCGGCCATCTTGCCGGCACCTGGGCGGTTGACGAGACCTGCGATGTCGTCTCGGCCGCACCAGAAGGGGCTGCGAACGCTGTCCGCTTCCGTCGTGGATGGTTTTTGGGGGACGGGACCGGATGCGGCAAGGGACGGCAAGTCGCCGGCATCATACTCGACAACTGGCTGCAAGGGCGACGCCGCGCGATCTGGATTTCCAAGTCGGACAAGCTGCTGGAAGACGCACAGCGCGATTGGGCGGCACTTGGCCAGGAAAAACTTCTTGTGCAGCCGCTGTCGCGTTTTCGCCAGGGCACGCCGATCCGCCTTGCCGAGGGCATCCTGTTCACGACCTACGCGACGCTGCGCTCGCAGGAACGGGAAGGCAAGAAATCCCGGATAGCCCAGATCCTCGAATGGGTTGGCCAAGAGGCGGGGAGGGCCGAAGGCCCGACAGGGAACGGAGAAGAGTCGGCAGGGAGGGCCGAAAGCCAGACAGGAATTGGAGAAAACCCGTCGGGGGCGAAAAAATCTTTCGATGGCGTCATCGTCTTCGACGAGGCCCACGCCATGGCCAACGCCGCTGGCGCCAAAAGCGAGCGTGGCGACGTCGCCCCGTCGCAGCAAGGAAAGGCGGGACTGCGGTTGCAGCACGCCCTTCCCGACGCGCGCGTCGTCTACGTCTCCGCGACCGGTGCGACGGCGGTCGAGAACCTCGCCTATGCGCAGCGTCTCGGCATCTGGGGCAGCGAGGATTTTCCCTTCGCCAACCGCGCCGAGTTCGTCGCCGCGATCGAGGATGGTGGTGTCGCGGCGATGGAAGTACTCGCCCGCGATCTCAAATCGCTCGGCCTCTATGCGGCGCGTTCGCTCTCTTATGACGGGGTCGAATACGACCTGCTCGAGCATGCACTGAGCGACGAACAGATCCGCATCTACAACGCCTATGCCGACGCGTTCCAGGTCATTCACAACAACCTGACCGCAGCACTCGAGGCGACCAACATCACCAGCAAGGCCGGCACGCTGAACCGCGACGCAAAATCGGCGGCGCGTTCAGCCTTCGAGAGCACCAAGCAACGCTTCTTCAGCCATCTCATCACCTCGATGATGACGCCGAGCCTGCTCGGCGCGATCGAGCAGGACCTCGCCGACGGTCATTCGGCGGTCGTACAGATCGTCTCGACCGGCGAGGCGCTGATGGAACGACGGCTTGCCGAAATCCCAACCGAGGAATGGTCTGACCTGCATGTCGACGTCACGCCGCGCGAGTACGTCGGCGGCTACTTGATGCACTCCTTCCCCACCCAGTTGTTCGAGGAATATTCGGACGCCGAGGGGAATGTCTATTCGCGGCCCGTCCACGACGCCGACGGCAATCCCGTCCAATGCCGCGAGGCCGTTCGCCGGCGCGACGAGATGGTCGAAAAACTCGCATCGCTGCCGCCTGTCGGCAGCGCGCTCGACCAGATCATCCATCACTTCGGCACCGACACCGTCGCAGAGGTGACCGGCCGGTCGCGCCGCATCGTGAAGAAGACTGGCCGCGACGGCATCGACCGGCTGGCCGTGGAAAACCGCCCTGGCTCGGCCAATCTCGCAGAGACCCAGAGTTTCATGGATGACGACAAGAGCGTACTGATCTTCTCCGACGCCGGCGGCACAGGCCGTTCCTACCACGCCGATCTCGGCGTCAGCAACCAGAGGCTGCGCAAGCACTATCTGCTCGAAGCCGGCTGGCGCGCCGACAATGCCATCCAGGGGCTCGGACGGACCCACCGCACAAATCAGAAGCAACCGCCGCTGTTCCGGCCGATGGCCGCCAATGTGAAGGCCGGCAAGCGCTTCCTGTCGACGATCGCCAGGCGGCTCGACACGCTGGGCGCGATCACGCGTGGCCAGCGCCAGACCGGCGGGGCAGGGCTGTTCCGTGCCGAGGACAATCTCGAAAGCCCCTACGCGCGGGCCGCACTTCGACAATTCTACATGCTGCTGCATCAGGGCAGGATCGAAGGTTGTTCGCTCACCACCTTCGAAACCGTGACCGGGCTGTCGCTGACGACCGACGAGGGCGGGCTGCGCGACGACCTGCCACCGATCACGACCTGGCTCAATCGCCTGCTGGCGTTGCGGATCGAAACCCAGAACCTGCTGTTCGAGGTGTTCGAGCAACTGATGACGGCGAAGGTCGAGGGCGCGATCGCTGCCGGCTCCTATGACAAAGGCCTGGAGACGATCACGGCGGAGAGTATCGTCGTCACCGATCGCCGCACCGTCTACGCGCACCCAGTCTCGGGCGCGCAGTCGCATGTGCTGACCGTCGCGCGCAAGGACCGAATTCGGCCGCTCAGCCTCGTCGACGCGCTGGCCATCGTCCAGGCGGAACCCCAATCGGTTCTGTTGGTGAACACGCGATCGCACCGCACGGCGATCCGGCTGCCGACGGCGAGCCTGATGCTCGACGACGGAACCGTCGAACACCGAGTGCGCCTGCTGCGGCCGACGGACGAACTGCGCTTCGGTCTCGACGCCCTTGCCGAAACCCACTGGCAACCCGCCGACCGAAAATTGTTCTGCGACCTGTGGCAGGCTGAAGTCGCCGCCGTCCCGGAGTTCACCACCAGCACCTTTCACATCGTGACGGGTTTGCTGCTGCCGATCTGGCGTCGGCTGCCGGATCATGATTGCCAGGTCTACCGGATCCAGACCGATGCCGGCGAACGCATCATCGGCCGTCACATCGCGCCGACCCTTGTCGCGACCATGTTGCGCAATCTAGGGCTCGATCATGTGCCGACGCTCGCGCCGCAAGATGCCTGGACCGGGCTCGTGGAAGGCAAGGTCGGACTGCAACTCACCGATGGCCTGACCCTGCGTCGCAGTCGGGTCATGAACGACTACCGTATCGAATTGATCGGCTTCACCGACGCTTTTGTTCCCCGGCTGAAGGCGCTAGGCCTGATCTCCGAGATCATCTCCTGGAAGCTCCGGCTGTTCATCCCGACGAGCGAGCAAGGGCCGTCCATCCTCGCCGAGCTCCTCGACCGCCACACACTGGTCGGCGTCACCGACCGCGCGTCAGCGGCGTAAGGGGGGACGATCATGACCGTCTCGGCCTCCGAACTGGCGCGCCGCCTTGGCGAACATGCCGAGGCGGTGTGTCGCGGCTATCTCTCCAACGGCCATCGCTCCGGCAACTACTGGATGGTCGGCGATGTCCACAACACGCCTGGACGGTCAATGTTCGTCCGGCTCAGCGGGCCGGAATCCGGTCCCGGCGCCGCCGGACATTGGACCGATGCCGCCACAGCCGAATTTGGCGATCTGCTTGACGTCATCCGCGAAAGCTGCGGCCTGACCGAGTTCCGCGATGTCGCGGATGAAGCGCGTCGCTTCCTCGCCATGCCGCTGCCACCGCCCCAGCCCGCCGGCACGCAGCGCCAACCTGTCGCAACACGCGGCTCGCCCGAGGCCGCGCGTCGCCTGTTCGCCATGTCCCAACCGATCGTCGGCACGCTGGCCGAACGATATCTTGCTGGCCGCGGCATTCTGCTCTCCGCGCATGAGCGTGCCCTGCGGTTCCATCCCGGCTGCTACTACAGGGATCTCGTGACCGGCGAGACGCAGACGCTGCCTGCGCTGATTGCCGCTGTCACCAACCCTGACGGGCAGATCACCGGCCTGCAGCGCACGTACCTTTCCTCTGGCTTGTCCTCTGGGCTGGACCCGAGCGGCAAGGTCGGCAAGGCGCAACTTGCCGATCCACGCCGCTCGCTCGGGCATCTTTTTGGCAACGGCATCTGGCTCGGCCTTGAGCCCGGTGCGCCCGTCCCGGTCATGGCCGCCGGCGAGGGTTTTGAGACGATGGCGTCGCTTAAGGTGGTGATGCCGGCGCTGCCGGTGGCCGCCGCCACTTCGGCCAATCACCTCGCCGGCCTGACGTTCCCGCCCGGCTGCCGTCGCCTCTACATCGCAGCCGATGCCGACGCCGCCGGTCGGCACGGCATCGAGCGTCTCAGCCAGCGCGCAGGCGAGGCTGGGGTTCTCGCCCTGGTGTTGTGGCCGCAGCTCGGCGATTTCAACGACGATCTGCGCCATCTCGGCCCGGCCCATCTCGCGGCATGGCTCCGCGATCAGTTCGTCCCGGAGGATGCCCGTCTCTTCCTGCCGCCCGGATAAACGGCCCTAATAGGCAGCCGGGCGGGGGTGGCGTCACCGGAAGACTTTTAGGCATGGCGGCGGTCCGCCGGGCGAGGCCGCGCCCGCGGCCTGCCCGAGAGGCGACCCCTGCCACCCCCCGTTCACGGCCGCAACGGCTGCGCCGTCCTCCGCTCACGCTCCGGCCTTCGGTGCGGCCGCGCCCCGGGGCGCGGCCGCACC
>NZ_VFTB01000026.1:0-36615 GCF_007003945.1 Mesorhizobium sp. WSM4307 | reverse complement strand
TCCACATGGCAGCCTAAAGTCAAAAACGCCTATCAGTCGCCTCGCCCTGATCGAGGACAACCTGTTGAAGCTCCACATCTAGGGCATGCGAAAATAGAAAATAACGGGCAAAAAGATGCGCCTTTTCCGACTCCGAGCCTAGATGGTTGAAAGCCTCGAAGTACTCCTTCGTCCGCTCGAGGAGATCTCCCGCATAAAGCGCCAACGGCTGTGACACGGTGACCCTCGGGCGCGCCTTGACCTTCGGCGTCTCAGGTCCACTCTTGGCCATCTCAGATTATCGGCTTAATTCCGGTGCCGGTATGCGACAAAGCCGAACAGAGTAGCCGCTGCGACGTTGAAGATTGCCCACAGCTCGCGCGGCAAATGAACCGGCATGAACGGGTTGAAGATCGCTGCCGCTCCAAACAGCGCCCAAGCCAGGGTGCGATTTTCAGGGCCTGATCGCCACACCATGGCTCCGCAGTAGATCCCGGCGAAAAAGACCACCACGCGGAGGAATTGGTAATAGCCGTACGGCCATGGCGCTACCGCCAGCAGCGAGGCAATAGCTACACAGATGCAGACCAACCGGACCGTTCCGGCCGGCGTCGAAAAGCATTATTTTCAGCAAACTTGATCCTCAAACGCCCAGCACGGTTGTTAGTGGAGTTTCGGCGCCCGCCATATATTTGAAAAGCCAGATTGCCCAAGTGATCGGCCAAATGAACGCCAACATCGCATCCAGGCTCAAGTTAATCAGGATTTTTACGACCACTGATGCATGGCCCTGCCATGTGTCGACGACATTCATCACGTAGGTGATCGGCCCGCCCAGCATGAAGAGGAGGCCCAGCGGAGCTGACATGATGTTCTTCAGCATGTTTGTGTCCCTCAGAAAGGCGTGACCTTCAGTGACAGTGATACGCGCCGGTCTTATGGTTGGTATGGCAACCGTTGGCATCAGTGCCGCCACTGTGTGCAAACGCGCCGGTCGCGCAAGCGATTATTGCAGCGGCCATAGCCGCGAGAAATGTTGTTTTCATTTTATTGCCCTCCCAAAGTATTTCAGACAGAGCACTATTGCCGGTCGGGCACAAGCTGCTCGTGGCACTGTGAACACAAATAGGATAGATGCTCCTCTGTGCAGGCCAAGATCGGGCGAGGAGAATACTTTGGATGGATTGCGATTGATGCACGTCCCGTTGGCGATCCTGCTGACATGGCCAAGGGTGGCGACGGCAAATGAATGCCTCTCGAAGTACACCAAGACCGACGTCTGCGCCTACGCAAAAAAAATGCAAACCGAAATGGCTCCAGCATTGCCCATGCTGATCAGTTCGAACATCTCCGTTCGGAGCATCATCGCAATCGGGCCAAGGATCGTTTTCAACGCCACCTGGGCTCAGACCGATGCGGAAGTAGACGCCAAATTGTTGGCTGCTGGCGTCTCGCGGCCGGTCTATGTCCAGAAGATCGATGAAATGACCAAAAACTATGTCTGTCGTGCGGAGGAACTATCTGCCTTCGTTCGCCTGGGCGGTGAGATCCAGTACACGTATACGACTGTGGATAATTTCCCAGTCGCGAACCCGCTCGTAGCACTCTGTCCTTAGAGCATCGCAGCACGGCTCATGACATGACTAGTCGCGGCCGATCAACCAGTTGATCAGCAGCCATGATCATTTGTTGGAACTCAATTGAGCCTGATCCGCACTAGCAAGTGGATAGAAGTGAATGTGCGGTTGCCCTTTAGCTCTACTATGCATAGAAACCACTCTGCCGGGGGGCGTAAAGTTGGGGTTGTGAGTGCGTGGGCTCTAAATTCGAAAAACTAAATAAGTTGCGTGACTCACTGCGAGAATCCAACCACGATTTTCGGGCGAGCACTCAGCTATTCAACAGCCTGGACCCTGCCAAGATCGACGGCGACCTGGATGTCATTAACCGCGGAAAGCAGCGCGGCGAGGTGAACCAACCCCCGAAAACGGCAAAGAATCTCGACGATGTCGAACATGCCATCGTGGAACGCGTTGAGGATGAGAAGAAGGCTGCGCATCACACTCTTGAGGACAACCTGCAACTCCTTGGAGGTCGTCTTGCCGGCCTCGATTTCGAGGAACAATTCGGTCTAATCCGTCAGACGAATGCCGCTAGCGTTTCGGACTTCAAAGCCTCGGTCGCCGTGGGCCTCGATGAACTTCACGGCCTGAGAAGGGCCCTGAACGACGCCGAAAAAGAGCATGCATGGTTTAAGGAGAAGCACGGTCTCGTTCGTGCCGCGCGTGTGCAGCACGGTGCCGCTCACATTTTCCGGCTATCGCTTCTGCTATTTCTGTTTCTGGTCGAGACAGCGATGAACGGCAACTTCCTGGCCAAGGGCAATGAGCAGGGATTTTTTGGTGGCATCCTTGAGGCTGCGGCATTCTCTTTCATCAACATCGGGGCGGCTTTGCTCCTGGCGGTTTTCTGCGCTCGTCTCGTCACCCATCGGTCGTTTTTCGTAAAATTCGTTGGGATCATTTCAATCCTTTTCTATATCGGCTTGGCGATTTCGATAAACTTGGCGCTAGCGCACTACCGTGAGGTCAGCGGCTCGCTCGCTGACGGCGCCGGCGCTGAGGTCATCCGTAATATGCTCGCCAATCCAGCGGGTCTCACGGACATCAAGTCCTGGTTGCTGTTTGCGATCGGCCTGATGTTTTCGCTTTTCGCTTTTATCGACGGCTGGTTCGTGCTCGACCCTTACCCAGGCTACACTGGCGTTGAAAATCGGCTCGTTCGACGGCGCGATGACTACATCGATCGAAAGAAGGAACTGATCGAAGAGCTGCAGGATGTCCGCGACGACCACAACGAAAAAGTGGAGGAAATCGTCAAGCAGCTTGGTAGTCGCCGGCGCGAGCACCGCGCGATTGTCGATCATCGATCGAGGCTTCTGGCTCTTTTTGCGCAGCATCAAGACCAATTGGAGCGAGCCTGCAATCAGCTTTTGTCGATGTATCGGGAAGCCAACATCCAGGCGAGGACCGAGCCGGCGCCCAAGCATTTCGGAACGCCCTACAAACTTGATCGCATCAAGCCATACGTCACCGGCGAGCGGGAGTGGAATGAGGGAGATGTTGGCGCATCAATTCGCCAGGCGCAGGAGGAACTCAACGAGCAGGTTCGTCTGATTGGTCAGGAATGCGAACGGGGAATTGAGCAGTACCGAGATCTTGATAAGCTTCACCCGGACAGCGTGAATGTCTAGGCGAACCCGCAGACGCAAGAAAGGCAATGCGGGTACCATTGCCGCGGCCATTGCCCTTGGTGTGCTATCCGTTGCGATGTTGGCCGGCTTCGGCTGGATGTGGACCAGGTCTGGCAATGGCCATATCGACGCCAACACGAATTGCCCATTGGACGGACCCTCCAGCCTGACCGCCGTCCTCATCGACGCCACTGATCCAATTTCGGCAACGACGATGGCTGATCTCAAGAACGAGTTCCGAAAGACCATTGGGCAGGTCGAGCCGGGTGGGTATGTGAGGATTTATACCCTGAGCTCGGCGCCTGGTGAGCTGACGGTGATGTTCGATGGATGCAATCCCGGTGATGGGTCGACCGTCGATAGTTGGACCAACAATCCTGCGCGGCGTCAAAAGAAGTGGGAAAACGCCTTCGGCGATCCTTTGAACAAACTTCCCGATGAAATCCCGAATGCGGCTTCCGCGAGCCAATCTCCGATCATGGCTGGAATTCAGAAAATCAAGCTGTCGCTCTTCGATAGCAGCTTGGCCAAACAGGGCAGTCCCAAGCGATTGGTGGTCGCCTCTGACATGATCGAGCATACGACGATTTACTCGCAGTACCGATCGGGACTGGATTACCAAAAATACCTCAACAGCGCCGCCGACCGCACATATGGGACGTCGCTGGATGGGGTGGGCATCACAATTCTTTATATCGATCGGGCAAAGAAGCCATTTCAGACCCTGGATCACGCGGAGTTCTGGACACATTGGGTCCAGAACCATCACGGCGAGTTCGAAAAGCTGGTTGGCTTGGATGGGTTAAACTGATGGCGAGAGCGCACGACAAACCTTTGCTGGATCATCCACGTCTGCCGGTCGTGGTTTTCGCGGCATTGACACTCGGCGGGTGTGTATTCATCGCCATTGCAAAACTCTCAGGCGTAAATCCGATCGTCGCGGCGGTAGCACCGGCCTGCCTGATGTTTTTCTATCTCGGGGTTTCGATCTTTGCTGGAAAGCTACAACTGCACGACGAGCAGACCGGCGATAACCTCTACTATATGGGCTTCCTGTTCACCCTGACGAGCCTTGGGGTCTCGCTGTTTCAGTTTGGAACGGAAGGCTCAACCGACACGATCGTCCAAAATTTTGGCATCGCGATCACGTCGACGATCACCGGTATTGCTCTGAGGGTTTTCTACAATCAGATGCGGCGCGATCCCGCGGACATTGAGCGAACGGCGAGGCACGAACTTGCCGACATGACACGGCGTGTAAGAGCCGAGATGGAAAGCGTAACCAGGGAGTTCGCCGACTTTCGTCGTGTCAGCCATCAAATGCTCGAAGAGGGCTTTGCAGAGATTGCCGAGCAAGCGGCACGCAATGGGGAGCACATTCGATCTGCCCTGGACAATATTGCCATGGAATCGATCAAGCCTGTCCAAGAGGCGTCTGCCAAGCTCAGTGACGCGTTGCAGCACAATTTCGGGCAAGTCGAAACCCAGTTTGCTTCGATAGCGAACCGCGTTGGAGCTGCAGCGGATTTGCTGGATAAAGCCAACAGCTCGATGTCCAACTCTGTTGGAAAGCTCGGTAATCAAGCCGACAATATGGCTGCCAAGCTGGAAAAGGTGGTTGTTCCTGATGAGGTGCTGAAGAACGATCTGGCGCCGATGGTCAAGCTCCTGGGTAATGCTGTCGCACAATATGCGATAAAAACCGAAACAGCCTCGCAAGAGCAGCAAACGCGGATGACCGGTCTTGCCGACGCAGTGATCAAGGTGGCGACTGGAGTGGAGAGAGCGGCAGCGGCCGCAGAAAAGACCGCAGAAACTGTCCAAGCGCAGCAGCGTTTGACTGAGGAGTTCATGGCTGTGATGCAGAAACACAGCAATGAAACACGCGGCCTCGTCGCAACCCTTACACAACATAGCCTCCCGGCCGTGCGCACTCCCCAGCCTCTGAGCAATGCGATAGCGAACGATGTCGAGCGAGTGGCGGCACCTTCCACTGTTGCCTCCCCTGTGGAGACGCCAATCAAGGTTTCGGATGACACGGAGGGCGACACCTTCCGATCGTTAAGCAGTCCGGCGGAGGTGGAGAAGGGTGAACCGCCAAAGAGAGCAAGTTGGTGGGGCAGGTGAGTGAGGTTAGCGGAACAGCCATTACGTTTGAGCGCAAGGGCTATGGCCGCGGCCTGATACTCGGCCTGACGATGGCTGAGACGATGCTGCTTCTCGTTTTCTGCCTTTTGCTTGCTGCAGGCGCGCTCATCGCCAAGACAAAGAAAGAGGCTGCGGCAGCGCAGAAGATTGCGCAGTCCCTCAATGAGAACGCTCGCAAGCTTGACGAGGAAAACAAGCGGTTGCTGGCTCAGCTGAATGCCATGGTCAAGCCTGCAAGTCGACGCAATGTACCAGATCAAGAATGGCGTGAATTGGTCCGGGCCAAAGAGGCCGCAGAGGCAATCAAAAAAGTGGGACTGACCCTTGAGGAAGCGGTGAAAAGCGCGCCGGCCGCCAAAGTCCTCTCTGACAACGACGTCGACGTTGATCAGGCCAAAGCCATGATCGAGAAGATGAAGGTTCTGCGCGAGCTCGGCTACGTTGGCACGGGCAAGACGTCCAAGGATCTTGCTGACGCACTGAAGAAGGCAAGGAACGAGGCCTCTGCTGACAAGCCACACGATTGGCCACCGATCATCAGTCTTAGCGAGCTCGATGGCTATAATTTCGATACTGGAAGTGCGGAGCTTTCCGGTGGCTTCAAAACGAAGTTGCGGCAGATGTCGAAGACCATTGCTGGAATTGCAACTTCCTATGGTGTGGACGTCATTGAGGTGATTGGCCACACGGACGAGCAGGCGATGTCCGGTGACTCATCGAATATGGACAGAGGCCTTCAGCCCGTACTGGCGCGCAAGATGGACATTGGCACACTCCATCCTGCCGACAATGCCGGGCTTGGATTAGCGCGAGCGATCTCCGTCACAGGCATCCTGCGCGATATGCCGGAACTGAAAGGCTTCACCATCCTGCCAATGTCCGGCGGCCAGTTGATATTGCCTGGCGACCGGCTCACCGACGGCGCACAGGCCGGCGACGTCAAGGCGAGGAGGCGAATTGAGATCAGGGTCAGGCAACGTTCGCGAGAGACAGATATTGGACTGGTTCCGGTACCAAAGTTGTGAGGCGAACTGCCCTTGGGTTTCGCTCACAGGGCTTGGGGGGGATTGCGGGGATGGGGTTTTACGTTCGAAAATCGATTAGTGCGGGACCTTTCCGCTTTAACTTCTCGTCTGGCGGGGTTGGCGCGTCCGTTGGCGTGCAAGGTCTTCGTATCGGGACTGGCCCACGAGGGCATTATATTCATGCAGGCGTCGGCGGTCTCTACTACCGAGGCACTTTGGGAAAGCGCAGCGCCAAGCAGACGCTGCAACTGTCTGAATTCCCATCTGGGCCAAAGCCCCATCCAACATCCTCACCCGTGGAATATGTCAGCGGTGGCGTCGTGATGAGAGAAATCGAGTCCGCCGATGTGATCGAGATGCGTGATGAGACATTTGCCAATGTGCTTGATGAAATCAATGCGAGGCAATCGCAGACGCGAATGTCGCTCATCCTGGCCGTGCTGTTTGGGATCGCCGGATTGATCGCAGGCGCAATGCTGGGAGGTGGGGTGGCGCTGATCGGTATTGCTGCCTTTTTGCCGGGCATGCTTATTGGCAACTGGTTGGACAGCTACCGCCGGGTGAGCGTGCTCTACTATGATTTGGAGCAGGACGCGGAGGCGGCCTACGGGCGACTTGTCGCCGCCTTTGACACGCTCACACGCTGCGCGGCGAGTTGGCATGTCGCGGCTGGTGGCAAGATAGAGGATCTGACGACTTGGAAGCGCAATGCGGGAGCCACGATGTTGGTCGATAAAAAGTCGACGACGCTCCAAGCTTCCTTGCCGACGGTTGTTCGCAGCAATGTCACACCACCGTCGATACACGTCGGCCGGCAAATCCTTTATTTCATGCCAGACATGATTTTGGTGAAGGACGGAAACCAGTACGGTGCCGTTGGGTATGGAGACCTCAGGACGCAATTTGCCCCCAGCAATTTTATTGAGACCGGCAAAGTTCCATCTGATGCTGAGATCGTGAGCTATACCTGGGCTCATCCCAATAAGAATGGCGGACCCGACAAACGCTTCAGAGATAATCGGCAGATCCCTGTCTGTCGCTACGAAGCCTTGCGGTTTTCTAGCCCATCCGGGCTCAACGAGCTGGTGGAATTTTCCAAGACAAACGTCAGCCAGCCCTTTTGCCAGGCTCTATTGGCACTCGCGCAAATGCACCGAAACGCTGGTGGCCAGTCCGGCTTGCTGAAAGCGCGCTAAGGAATTGGCTTGGTCAGCAAATGCCTTCGCACGGAATTCCGTCGCCGTCCCGGTCCAATTTGGGTCCCCAGCTACAGTTATTGAGATACCAGCGCGCCTCATCGCATGAGGAGATTTGCTTACAATAGCGACGCGGTTGACACGAATAGCTCTGAGCTATTTGGCGACGGCCTGTAAGGCCGTAGGATGTGTCATTACCGGGTTTATTGTTGGCTGCATGTGTTGCTCGCCAATCCCAAGGGGCTGTGAAAGTGCCAACCCAGATGCCAATCTTGGCCCTTTGGGCATCTGCCTGTTGTGACGCGTAACTACCATGGCTGTATCGAGGCCAATCCAGGGCATAACCCTGTTCGACCATCCAAGACGCAATGCTAGCACCGTCCGCCCGCTGACAATCACCAACGAAGCGGTTGTAACGATCCCACGAAACAAAGTTGCACTGGATGGGTCGGGATTGACTGAGGAAGATGTCCAGTGCTTCTGCGGATTTGCGGCCGCATGGGTATTCTTGCCCGCTTGCGTCGCTGCAGTTTTGGCTGCTTTCAGGTGCGTCGATGCCATTGAAACGAATACGCTGTCCGTGGATCTCGATCGTGTCCCCGTCAACGATGGACGCTACGCCGACGATAGGCTTCGGTTTTGACCCGAGTGCGCTTGCTGTATTGGGTCCCGCGATCTGGTTGCCCCACCCTGTAAAGTAGGAGGTGACATAAGCGCCCACTGCTAGCGTGATCACCAGGATCGCGGCTAATGATTTATGTGAAAAGAAACGCTTGCGCATAATTGAAACCCGGCCGCGTCTTGGCCGCGAGCTGCGGCGATGGGAATAGCGATCGCGATTCAATTTTCGATCCTTTGCGAAGCTGCCAAATGTTTTGCTAGCGCGTCTTTGACTTCTTGGCTGCTGCTTTCTTGGGCGCGGCTGCTGTGCGACCGAGGCCAATCGATTTTGCCAATCTGGAGCGATTGGCTGAATAGTTAGGCGCGACCATGGGGTAATCGTTGGAGAGGCCCCATTTTTGGCGATAGGCGTCGGGCGTCAGTCCAAAATGCGTGTTCAAGTGTCTCTTGAGGGACTTGAACTTTTTGCCGTCTTCGAGGCAGACGATGTAGTCTGGAGTGACTGAGCGCTTGGGGTTGACCGCGGGAACTTGGTCGGGTTTTTCCGGTTCGGACGGCTGGCCGATACGCGCTAATGACGAATTGATGCTGGCAATAAGGTCCGGCAATGAGGAGACCGGCACTGAATTCTTGCTCACATAAGCCGCAACGATATCGGCGGTAAGCTCCATCAGCGCGGTGGCCGTATTTTGGATTTCGTCAGTCACTTCATGGCTCCGGACTTCTGCAGTGAAATCCCGATCTATTACTTATCGGCTAAAAAAACCAGTAGAGGGAGGATACTAAATGCCAGGCGCTAATAGTGATGAATGTTAAAGCGCCAATCAGAATGCGGAACCACGAGAGACGGTGGATTGATTGGGCGCGGCGTTTTCTTTGTATGACCAGGAAAGCGGCTTGAGGCTCACAGGCGGATGCATTTAGATTTGGACGAGTAGGACCTACGCATGACATTTTCGAAAGACCCGCCGCCGGAGGTTAAGCCCCAGAAGGATAAGGCAAAGACTGGATCTGAATTGGACCGCGTTCCAAGTGCGGGAGCCATTCGGGTCCGCAACGGACTCTCTGTGTCAGAAAAAGACATTGTGGAGGCGGCTAAATACGGGGGCAGGGAGCGAGAATCCTCGTCGGATAGCGACTAGGCAAAGGGGGCCAAGAATGCAGGCTCTGACCCATATCACACGTCGCAATATTGGACGGTGTCCAGAAGTGATCGCAGTCGTTTCTAATTGAACACGGCTGTTTTTTCTTGCGCGAACGCTCTACGCGGGCTCTAGCTGGTTCTCCTTTCAAAGGGGATGTAAGTCTTGGACGTAAAACAGTCAGTCTTCCAAAGCGATCTCCCTCTAAAGGAGAAACTCGAGCGCGCCAGGATGGAGTTGCTCGATCTTTCCGCCCGCAATCGACTTTTGAATGTGCCGCGGTTTTCCAAGAGCGCGAAGACGATCGATATCGTCGATGAGAAGTCGTCCGAAATTTATCGATTGCTGGTGACCGAAGGAAAGGCTTTTACCTTCCTGGCCGGCAAGCCCGATAGGCCGAAAGCGGGCCAGGATGAAAGCAGCCCTCCAGACGAAGAGATCGACTATTCCCCCGTCGCTCTCGCCCAACCAGAGGACGATGGAGTCGATAACAGAGGGATATCCGCGCGGCACTCGGACACCAAGCTGCAGACGCGTATGACCCCAACTGGGCTGCAGCGGCGGCTCCTTGATCTCTACCATGATGCCCGCACACTCGAGGAAGAGCAGGGCGTCAATATCCTCTTTCTGGCCCTTGGAATGCTGAAGTGGATTGACCCGAACAACAAAGAGAACATCCGTCAGGCCCCCCTCATTTTGGTGCCGGTTCGGCTTGAGCGAGGGGCCGCTGGAGAAAAATTCCGCCTACGAGCCCGGCCGGAAGATCTTACCGCAAACCTCTCCTTGGAACTCTATCTCGACCGCATTCACAAGCTCGCTCTGCCGCGTTTTGAGGTGGGAGATGACTTCGACGTCTCGGCCTATCTCGATGCCGTTGCCGAAGCAATTTCGACCAAAGAGGGTTGGGAGGTGCTTCGCGACGATATGGTGCTCGGCTTCTTCTCGTTTGCGAAGTTCTTGATGTACCGTGATCTGGATCCGGATCTCTGGCCCGATGGCGCAAAGATTATCGAACAACCGAAGATCCGCTCGCTTCTTTCAGATGGTTTCGAAACACGCGAGCCGCTTATGTCGGACGACATAGCGATTGATCCGCACATTGCGCCCGCCGAAATGTTGCATATCGTCGACAGTGACAGTTCTCAGACACTGGCGATCCATGACGTCAGAAAAGGTCGCGACCTCGTTATCCAAGGTCCGCCTGGGACAGGAAAATCGCAGACGATCGCAAACATTATTGGGTCGGCCGTTGCCGACGGAAAGACCGTGCTGTTCGTGGCCGAAAAGATGGCAGCGCTGGAGGTCGTCAAGCGACGGCTTGACACTGCTGGGGTGGGGGACGCCTGCCTTGAGCTGCATAGTAACAAGGCGAACAAGCGCATGATGCTAGAGGAGCTGCGGCGAACCTGGCAACTCGGATCGCCCAGGGGCCAGCTTCCTTCTTCCCTAACTGATCGCTTGCTGGAGGCTCGCGATAAACTCAACGCACATGCTGCACGAATGCACGTTGCGTTCGGAGCGTCCGAACTCACTCCTTATCAGGTTCTCGGCCAGCTAACCCGACTAAGGCAGGTCGGTCAGAAACCAGTGGACATCGAACTTACGGATGCCACAAGCTGGACAACTGACGGCGTTTCGCAACGTCGCAAATTGCTCGATGAGGTCTCTCAGCGGATCAACGAGATCGGCTTGCCGATCCACCACCCGTGGCGGGGAGTTGGCCTGGATGTCGTTCTTCCAACGACCATTGAGAGGCTCGTCCCACGCATCGCGGCGTTGCTGGACCAAGCCAAGGCACTGCACGCCAAACTGGTCGGTATCGCTGAGCGGATCAAGGCCGAGCCTCCGAAAATTCTCAGCGACAGCGGCGAGATAGAAGATCGCGCTGAGCTTCTCGCGTCCGCGCCTGGACTTCCTGCCGAGGCGCTCGTCTCGCCGGTATGGGATGAGCGTCCGAAAGACATTTCATCGCTTCTCTGGTCAGGAACGGATTTCGCCCGCAAGTCCGAGGAACTTTCGGAGCAGTTGGCGGCAACGGCTATCGACACGCCAATTGAAGGTCTCGAGACAGAGCTTGCAAAGCTTCCCTCGGAATTTCCGAAAGATGGTTTCCATCGTGCGCGACAGCTCACCATTCTGCTCCCACGCTTGAGGGAAGAAGCTGAGCGCCTGAATCAGGAACTCGGATCGGCGATATTGCCAGACACGTTGGCAGGCTTGCTCAGGCTGGCCGTGACCGGCGAGCGAGTAGCGGCAGCACCTGACGCAAGTCCGGAGGCCTTCGCAGCCACCGTTTGGGACTCCGGACTTGAGCAGGCAGGCGACCTTGCCGACAGCGTAGCGACGCTTGAGGCTGCCAGAGCCGACCTTCAGGGCAAGGTTGTTGACGCGGCGTGGAGCACCGAGGTGGCCGCGGCGCGGCAGGCGCTCGCCACACACACGGGAATATTGAAAGCATTGAACGGCGACTACCGTCGCGCCACAGCACTTGCGCGGACTATTGTGGTCGACCCTAGCGCGCCTGCGACGCAGATAGTTGGTCTCCTCGACCTTTTGATGAAGGGTCAGGCTGCCGCAGCAAGAGTCCGCGAAGGCGACGCTTTTGGCCGTTCCGCCTTCGGGGCAGATTGGCGTGGGGAGCGATCGGCTTCCGCGCCACTGCTCGCGCTAGTGGAGTGGATGCGGACTCTACGAGGGCTAGGCCCCGAACCTCGGATTATCGCCGGCCGGATGGCGGAACGCTCCGAGGCCGGTGCGCGTGCAGCGCGCGTTCGCAAGGTTATCGAAATCGGTCGGCCAATTATCGAAGGTTTCTGGAACGATCTCGGGCACCTCGCGTCATCCATGCTAGGCGACGTGGCTTCCGCCGAGCGGGCCTCGCTGCAACTGATGGAAGCGAAGGCGAGCACTGTAGCTCAAGCCGATGATGCGTCACGACAGGTTCTGACTGACGTTCCGGATCTAATCACTGAGCGGGTGGAGCTACTGCGCCGACTAGGCAGACTACAAGCACTTGCTCAAGGGATCGATGCGGGAGAGAGCCTTGGCAAGTTCGTATTCGGCTCGTCGTGGCACGGTCGAGGATCCGATTGGGCCGCTCTCACGCAAGCCGAGCTTTGGCTGAAAGAAAATGGCTCGATCCGACATCTGGCTGCGCGGTTGCCTGAAAGAATCGAGATCGCAAACTCGGCACGTTCAGCACGTGAAGCGGCCCAAGCGGCAGCGCGGGAATTGAAGGCGCTTACAGGGGATTTGAAAGCCGATGCTCCCTCCTTGTTTGGAGTAGTCGATTTTCCGGACGTCGCGATAGGCGAGGTCGTTTCTCGGCTGCAGGGTTGGCTCGATCATCAGGAGCAGCTCTCGAAATGGGTTGCCTATGAAGAGCGATCCGAAACGGCCCGAAAGGCTGGACTGGGACAGTTGATAGACGGCCTAGCCAACGGCCAGATTACAACAGGATCGGCTCGATCAGTTTTTGATATGGCCTACTACGAACGAATGTTTCTGGCGATGGCGACCGATGAGCCGGAGCTGGCAAGGTTCGACGGGGAACTGCATTCCAGGGCTGTACGTGACTTCGCAGATCTGGACCGCCAGCGCATCAAGGCCGGCGCCATCGAAGTTGTAACGGCTCATCACCGGAAAATTCCTTCAAGAGACGGCGGAGCTGGACCTGTCGGACTGCTTCGTTCTGAGATGGCGCGCAGACGAGGCCACATGCCCATCCGGCAATTGATGCAGAAGGCAGGCCCTGCCATCCAGGCGCTGAAGCCAGTGTTCATGATGAGCCCGCTTTCGGTGGCGCAATTCCTGTCGCCCGGCCGGATGTCCTTCGATCTGCTCGTGATGGACGAGGCGTCTCAGATCCAGCCCGTGGACGCACTTGGCTCGGTCGCCAGGGCCAGTCAGGTGGTCGTCGTTGGCGACGAACGCCAACTGCCACCCACGACATTCTTCGCGAAGATGACAGGCTCGCAGTCTGAAGATGACGAGGGTGAGGGCGCGCAGGTCGCCGACATTGAAAGCATCCTCGGCCTGTTCACGGCCCGCGGCTTGCCGCAGCGTATGCTGCGCTGGCACTACCGTAGCCGTCACCAATCTCTAATCGCAGTATCGAACAGCCAGTTCTACGAGAACCGGCTTTTCATCGTGCCAAGCCCTTATACCCAAGAGGCAGGTATGGGGTTGCGGTTTCATCATGTGCCGGAGGGGGTCTTCGATTCCGGCGGCACAGGAACCAATCCGGTAGAGGCGAGAGCAGTAGCGGAGGCGATCATCCGTCATGCGAAGGTGAACCCGCAAGAGACTCTAGGCGTTGCAACATTTTCGGTTAGCCAACGCCGCGCGATCCAGGATGAACTCGAAGCGCTGCGGCGACTAAATCCCGACACCGAGGAATTCTTTCACGCTCATCCAAGCGAGCCATTCTTCGTCAAGAACCTCGAAAATGTTCAAGGCGATGAGCGCGACGTGATCATGATCTCGGTGGGGTATGCCAAGAATGCCCAGGGATACATGGCCATGCGTTTCGGCCCTCTTGGCGCGGAAGGCGGCGAGCGTCGGCTCAACGTCCTCATAAGCCGCGCCAAGCGCAGCTGCGAAGTATTCGCGTCCATCACAGACGAGGACATCGACCTGGAGCGTGGCAAAGGGAAAGGCATCTTCGCCTTCAAGCTCTTCTTGCACTACGCGAGAACAGGGCGAATTTCGCTTGCCCAAGTCACGGTTCGCGAAATGGATTCAATCTTTGTAGAACAGGTAGCCAACGCGCTGATCGAAATGGGTTATCAGGTTCATGCTCAAGTGGGCATTGCCGGCTTCTTCATCGACCTCGCAGTTGCGGATCCAGAGAGGCCAGGCCGCTATATTCTTGGCATCGAATGCGATGGCGCAGAATATCACTCATCTCGCTCGGCCAGAGATCGAGACCGGCTTCGGCAGTCGGTTCTGGAAGACCATGGTTGGATCATCCATCGCATCTGGAGCGCTGACTGGTTCCAACGGCCTCGTGAGCAGCTGGAGCGAACCATACTAGCGATTGAGGCCGCCAGAAAAGAACTCGATGAGCGGGCCGAATTGGGGGTCCAGAGAAATCGAGCTGTAGCCGTGCAGGTTGTTACGGTCGACCGAGGCAACGTGACGGAAATCGGTCTCGAAAGCACAAACGGATCCGAGACACCCAATCGAGCCTACGAAGAGGCCGAACTAAAGCGACCGGGATCGTTCGAACTCCACGAGACGCCCAGCGGAATCATGGCCGGACTGGTCGAGCAGGTCGTGGCTACAGAAACGCCAATCCATGTCGACGAAATAGTTTCGCGTATTCGGGACGCCTGGGGTCTGCAGCGGGCCGGTGGCAGGATTCAGGATGCAATCGAGCGGGGGGTAAGCATAGCACAGAGAGGTGGTTCAGTAGCCCGTCGAGGCAACTTCTGCTTCAAGCCAGGTGTTCCTGTTCGTCTCAGGGATCGCAGTGGGGTCGTGTCCGCTGGATTGCGCAAGCCCGAAATGATTGCGCAGGACGAGGTCGCCCAAGGCGCTATGGAAGTCGTGAAATCCAACCTCGGTGCGACAGAGGAAGAAATCGCCACAGGCGTTGCCAGGATGCTGGGCTTCAAAGCCACAAGCGCACAATTAAGGCAGCTGATTTCAGCTGGGGTCGCCGATTTGGTTGCCAAAGGAGTGTTACGGTCCCAAGACGGCTTGTTGGTGGCCGGCGAATCCGCGAGCGAGAAATTAGCTGAAGTGTAACGGGGCGCTGCAGCGCCCTCGTTGCAATTTCTGTCGAAGCTCGGAACACCTCTTTTGCTGGCGGAGGCCGAATGGCATTTCGATTCGTACACACGGCCGATATTCATCTCGACTCGCCGCTTCGTTCGCTGGCGATGCGAAATCCCGATCTTGCCGGGCTGGTGGGCGACGCCAGCCGCCAGGCATTCGTTTCGATAGTGGATCTCTGCCTTGAGGAACGTGTGGCCGCGTTGGTCATTGCTGGCGACCTATACGATGGCGACCAGACTTCAATGAAGACAGCGCGGTTCTTGGGCGCGCAGATGACACGCCTGCACCAGGCCGGCATCATGGTTTTCAAGATCCGCGGTAATCATGACGCCCTGTCGCGGATTTCCAAACAGCTGGTATTTCCCGACACCGTTACCATCTTTGGTGGTCGTGCTCAGTCGGTATTGCAGACAGCCGGCGGTCTGGACGTCGTATTCCATGGTTTGAGCTTTGCGAACCCTAAGGCGCCGGACAGCCTGTTAACCAAATATCCGGCGGCTCGTGAAGGGGCCGTCAACATAGGCATCATGCATACCAGTCTGGCTGGATCGCCAGGTCACGACGTTTACGCGCCCTGCAGCATCGCTGACTTGCACGCCCACGGTTTCGACTATTGGGCCCTCGGCCACATCCATGCTCGCCAAGTCCATCCTGGCGCCAGTGCCGTGGTGATGCCGGGAATACCGCAGGGGAGGGATATCAACGAGGCCGGTGAGAAATCAGTCACCCTGGTGACGGTGCGCCACGACCGTTCGGTGGAGATCGAGGAACGGCTGACCAGCGTTGCGCAGTTCGAACGGGTGAGCGTCGACCTTACCGGAGCGGTGGAGTGGCCCGAGGCCGTCGCGCGTGTTCGCTTCGCACTCGAAGAGATGCGGGCAACCGTCCGATCGCGTCATGCTGTGGCTCGCATTGGCCTGACAGGAACGTCACCACTGATGTGGGCGCTGATCCGCGACAGGGACCTCCTTCTTGCCGAAGCCGAACAGGCTGCGGAACAGCTAGGCCATACGTGGGTGGAGAAGCTCGAGCTTGACCTCGCGCCGCCTCGGACGGAGACCGCCGAGGATATTGCTGATCCGATTTTCGAACTCGAGCAATCAATGCGTGCCGATGCCACCTCGGAGGCCTTCCGCGCTGAGGCGAGGGCGTTCGTCCAAAAGATGGTCGCCGACCTTCCGGCCGACGGGCGGGATTTTGCTGGGACGGACGAAGCCGGGCTGGAACAGTTCCTCGATCAGGTGCTTTCCAAGGGCGCGGACTTGGTGACTGCCCGCCTTAAGGCCGGTGGATCGTCATGAGGTTGCGGCGCCTTGACCTCATTCGTTATGGAAAGTTCACCGATCGTTCGATCGACTTCGGACCCAAACCGGAATCCGGACCTGATCTGCATATCGTGTTTGGCCTGAATGAGGCCGGCAAATCGACTGCGCTTTCGGCCTATCTAGACTTGCTGTTCGGCATCGAGGAACGGAGCCGCTACAACTTCCTGCACGAGTACAGTGCCATGCGCATCGGCGGGGTGCTGGAACTGGCCGGCTCCGAACACACGTTCACGCGTACGAAACAGCGCAGTAATTCGCTATTGAATGCGACGGGCCAACCGGTAAGCGAGGTGGCGATCACGGCGCATCTCGCCGGTCTGTCGCGCGACGCCTACACGACGATGTTCTCACTCGATGACGAGACGTTGGAAGCCGGCGGAAAATCTATCCTGGAGTCGCGGGGCGACCTCGGCAAGCTTCTGTTCACGGCCAGCGCCGGTCTTGGGAACGCAAGTGATACGTTGAACGCCCTCGAGGCCGAAGCAGACGCTCTGTATCGGAAGCAGGCGCATGGAACCGAACTGGCGCTGTTGAAGAAGCGCCTTGTTGACGTAAAGTCGCGCAGGGATGCGATCGACACCCTTGCATCAACCTACGAGGGCCTGGAGGCCGAACGTCTCGATGCAGCGCAGCAGTACGGCCGAACCATCAGCGATCGGGCGGTGCTGGTGGCCAGGCTGGATACCTTTGCTCGTTACGTGCGTGCTGCGCCGATGCTGGCGGATATCCGGCGCAAGATTGCCCGGCTGGATCAGCTGCCGGACATCGCCTCCCCAGCCCGGACATCGACGGGAAGTGTCACCGAACTGATCGATGACGATGCCAGCCTCAGAACGCGGCTGTCCGCAAACATCGACGAGACCGAGCGCCTGGCGGAAAAAGTCACTGCGGTCGACGAGGACGAACCGATCCTGTCGATTTCCGAACGCATTCGCGGGCTGGCGGAGAGCAAGGTGCGCCATACCGCGGCTGGCTTTGACTTGCCCACTCGCAGGATGGAGCTGCAAATCCTCAACAACAGCGTGGCGAGCTGCCTTGCCGCCTTGGGCCGATCTTCCGAGGCGGATCCTGGCGCGCTGCTTCTGCCTGCCGTCACCGTTGGCGTCGTTCGCGCCATGGTCGAGCAGAGGTCCGGGATTGCTACCGGGATGCGTGCCGCTCGCGACGAAGCCGCGGCGGCACTCGATGCGCTGCAGGTGGCAAGGCAGCGGGTCGGCGAGGAAAGGGCGGTGCCCGAACCTGCCAGGGCAAGGCTGGGCTCGGCTTTGTCGAAAGCGCGAGCAAGCGGACACCAGGCAGAGATTAGGACGGCTCGCGAGGCGGAAGATGCGGGAACAATCCGATGGAAGGCGGCGCTCGCGCGCTTGCGTCCATGGAACGGAGATGCCCTCGCTCTCGCCAACGTCGCGGTTCCGAGCGCCGGGCAGATTGCCGCCTGGAAGACGGTAGCGTCAGAACTGGCAAGGAACACCGCCGTACTTGCCGAACGCCTTGCTGAATACGAGGGCAACCATGCCATGCTCGCCGCACGATTGGATGCCCTTCGTGCCTCGGGCGACATTGTCGACGATGAAGCGGCTACCGCCATCCGCCGAGTTCGCGATGATGCGTGGGCAACGCACCGCGCAGCGCTGACCGGTGACACCGCTGACGACTTCGCCGTGGCATTGGCGCGCGATGACATTGCCAGCGCAGGCCGGCTGGCCGGCGCGGCGGATCTGGCTGAGATCCGGGCAACTACGCGCGAGCTGGCCGAGGCCGCGGCCAACCTGTCACGCAACGGCATCCAACGCACACAGCTCGGCAAGGATGTGGATACCCAATTGTTGGAAATCCGCGCGGCCGCCAGGGACCTGCTCGGAGACGCCGTGGAACCTTCGTCTGAGCGCCTGATCGAAAGGATCGAGGATCAGATCGAGGCGCGCAGCGATGCGCTCGCTGCCTGGGAGCAGATCGAACTTGCTCGCTTGAAGGCCGAGCGAGCCGCTGACGCCGGCGAGCAGATACGCTTGGAAATGAGAGCAGTGCTGGGAAGCGTCGGCATTGTATCAGAGTCCAACGACACCCTCGAAGCAATCATGGCCATCGCGGAGCCGTTTCTGGATCGGCAGCGCAAGGTGGACGCCGAGTATGCCGAGGCGCTCAGAATGGTGAGCTCCAAAGAAGAGGATCTAGCGGCACGACGGGTTGCAGTAGGTGTGGCGGAGCGTCGCGAGGAGGAATGGCTGGCCGGCATTACCGAAGCACTCAAGGGAACTTGGCTCGAAAGCGGGCTCTCCGCATCCGGCGTCGGCACTGTGCTCGATCAATTGGCCGAACTTTCAAGAAGCCTGCAGGAACGGGACGACCTGCAGCTGCGTATCGACAAGATGGAGGCCGACAGGGCCAATTTTCTGGTCGAGGTCATCGCCGTTGCGGTTGAAGCCGACGAGCCGACGAAGGATACCGACCCGGAGCAGTTGGCCATCCGCCTTGCCGAGCGCCTAGAGCGTGCCGAGCGGACACGTGAAACGAAGGCAAGCCTCGGCAACGACCTGAAGCGCCTCAAGGAGGCGCGCGACATCCTCGACACTGAGATTTTGGCACACGAACGCCGCAAGAACGAGGTGCTGGGCGTCTTTGGTGTCGCCACTCTGCCCGAGGTAGTCGAACGCGATGAGCTGTTGCGTGAGCGCGATGGCTTGCGCACCACCGTCGCCGAACTTGAGGAACGGATAGTGGCGGAGCTCGCGGTCGACGGATTCGAGCAGGCCCGCTCGATCCTGGACGCGATCGATTTCGACGGCCTCGCGGTCGAGAAGGCTGAGGGTGAGCAGCGGCTTCGCCTGTTCGATGAAACCATCCAGCAACAGCTGATCCGGCAGACGCGCGCGGCCGACAAGCTGGACGCCATCGGCGGTGATAGTGCGGTTGCACGCCTGGATGCTGAACGGCGCACAACCCTGCTGGAAATCGAGGAGAAGGCCGTTCGCTACATAGAGCTGAAGCTTGGCATCATGTCGGCTGGCAATGCTTTGCGGATCTACCGTGAGAGCCATCGCTCCGGCATGATGGCGCGCGCATCAGACGCGTTCAAGCTAATGACGCGTGGCCAGTATTCGGGGCTGACAACCCAGCCTGTAAGAGGTGGTGAGGTTCTCATTGCTGTGCAGGGTGACGGGCAATCCAAGGTCACCGAAGCGCTTTCAAAGGGTGCACGATTTCAGCTGTACCTTGCCCTAAGACTCGCCGGTTATTACGAGTTCGCGCAATTTCGGCCCTCGGTCCCATTCGTCGCCGACGACATCATGGAGACGTTCGACCATATTCGCTCGGAGGAGGTTTTCAGGCTGTTCGGAGCGATGGCAAACACAGGTCAGGTCATCTACCTGACGCACCATAAGCATCTATGTGAAATAGCTGAGGCTGTCGTACCGGGAACGAGGATCCATCAACTCGCACAGTAATTTTCTCCGGAATACGTGAACGAACCAGTGAAGGACGCCGAATTTGACGGCAAGTATGCGCCCAAAGTCAGACGTTCCGGCAAACTTCGCGTTCGTCCAAAAGCGGACATATCGCCCGAGCCATAGACGGCCCCGATGTGCCCATAATGGACGTCCTGCAAATTCATTGTCCTGCCGAATCTGGACTTCGAGAGCTGGCCCTAAACAGCAATTGTATCGCGCCTAGCCGTCCTATCGCCGGGGCGCCAATTGTAAACAACGGCGAACTATACCAATATCGTTACTGGCTTCTTCCGGTGCGACTCGGGAGAACGGGATGGGCAATGAACGCGAAGACGCAAACGGGAAAACACAGCGCCGCTGGCCAATACCTCGGCTATGCGCTTCAACCTGTACGCCTTTGCTTTCACCTGCTCAACGCGCCTAGCGGCGCCTTGGTCTCTCTTGAACATTTAGACGATGTGGCGGTTCACCTGGTCGGCGGCGAAGTCGTTCTTGAGCAAAGCAAGAGCGCACTGAAGCAAAATCCGATATCCGACTGGGCTGCGGACCTGTGGAAGTCTCTGGCCAACTGGCTCAGCTTCATGGCGGCGGGAGAGATCGACCCGGCGACCAGCCATTTCCGGCTATATGTCACACCGGTGAAGGCGGGTGCCTTCGCGATCGCGCTGAACGACGCGAAAACAGATGCCGACGTGGAGGCGCTGGTCGCTAACCTCGCCAAAGCCCACAGCAAGCTGAAAGCTGCACCGGCATGCGACGCCGACGTCCAAGCTTTCCTGAACGCTGATGCGGCTCATTGCGCCGCCTTGGTCAAGAATCTCGCCGTTATCAGCGTCGATGCAGATCCCGTCGATCCGATACGCGCGATCTTCAAGCCGACGGTCTCTCCGCTCATCATCGACCTAGTGTGCGAACGCGCGATCGGCGCTGCGAAGGAGGCGGCGGACAGGCTGATTAGAGCTGGCAAGCCCGCCATCTTGGACGTGGACGCGTTTCAGGCCGAGCAAAGAGCATTTGTTCAGAAGAACAACCTTCCAGGGCTGCTGTCGTCTTTCACCAAGCAACCGCCTGTCGAGGCCATCGAACAATTGATCGCCGACCGTCCCGCCTTCGTCCGCCAACTCGAGCTGATCGAGGTGGGAGACGAAGCGTGCGTCCGGGCTGTTAGCGATTACCTTAGGACGCTCGCCGACATCTCGATCTGGGGCGAAAGCGGGCTAATCTTTGAGAAGAACCTAAGTGACTGGGACGATGATCTTGTCGGTCGCTATGAGCACGTCAGTGCAGAGGTGCACGACATACAGGCCGGACACCCCGCAACGGTTCGTGGTAGAATAGTTTACAGGCGCTGCGCGCAGTTGCAGCCTCCACTCGATGGTCGAGTCGTCCCCGGTCATTTCGTCCACGGATCATTCAACGCCCTTGCCCACGGCCTGCGCCTCGGCTGGCATCCCGACTACCAGACTCTTTTGGAGCCAGCGACTTGATTGAGGCTGGCCGATCGCACCTACCGCTCAGCGACCTCGCCCTTGTCCAGAATCCAGGACTTGGGGCTTTCGCATTGTGGCAATTTGGCCAAGGTTTCCAGGCTGAGGACGAACGTCCAGCGCCGTTCGCCTTGGCGTTTCTCGTGCTGCCAATCGTCCTGCATCGCGCAACGCTCGAAATCGTGACTTCGACAAACCGACCCTCTGGACTGGCGCTCTTCGCGGCCAAGCTCGGGAAGGAACGGGAACAACTCCTCGCCGTCCACGAGCGAGCGCTGCTGCTGCGTACTCTGACATTGCAATCGGCCGCTGTCGGTGTGAGCGGGCGGCTGCTGTCCGTGGATTACAAGGATGCTACTTTAAGAGCAAACGTACCAGAACCGAAACCGAGGAGGCTCGTCCTTCCAGAGCGCGTCAAGCACCTCGGACCTGCCTCGGAGAAATTGGGTTTCTGGTTTTCGAACCTGGGGACCGCGCAGGTGGCCAACCTGTTACGGGTGGAGTTCTAGATGTATTTCCAGCTTCGAAAACTGATCCTTTGGCCCCGCAATGGTGCAGCGCCGCGGGTCGTCAAGTTCGAGCCCGGTGTCGTCAACGTCATCAGCGGCGCGTCGAAGACCGGGAAGTCCGCCGTTATCCCTATTGTTGATTACTGTCTGGGCTCGGAGAAATGCGCGATTCCGGTGGGCGTAATCCGCGAGAACTGCAGCTGGTTCGGCATTCTGATCGAGACGCTGGAGGGCGAAAAGCTCTTGGCGCGACGCGAACCGGGGGACCAACAGAGCACAGGCGACATGGTGCTGCTGGAGGGCGCACAGGTCGAAATTCCGGAGACGATCACCGACAAGACCACCAATGTCGACACGGTCAAGCGCGCGATGAACCGCCTGGCAGGACTGACTGACCTCGACTTCGAACCAGGTACAGAGAATGGATTCAAGCAAAGGCCAAGCTTCCGCGACCTCATGGCCTTCACGTTCCAACCTCAGAACGTGATCGCCAATCCCGACGTGATGTTTTTCAAGGCCGATACGACGGAACACCGGGAGAAGCTAAAGACCATCTTCCCGTACGTTCTGGGCGCGGTCACGGCAAAGATTCTCCAGGCGCGGTTTGAGATCGATCGGCTCCAGCGCAACCTCCGCCGGAAGGAGGCTGAGCTACGCGCGATCGTGTCGGCAACTGGCGCTTGGCGGGCGGAGGCGGAGGCGTGGCTGCGTCAGGCAGTCGAACTTGGCCTAGTCGATTCCTCCACTGAAGTGCCGAAGGACTGGAGTGACGTTGTTGACCTGCTTCGGCGCGTGTCGAACAGCAACTCAAGTCTTGCTCGACCAAGCCTGGCCGGCATCGATGTGGTGCTGACGCGTCTGGAAACCCTTCGTGCGTCGGAAACTGAAATCGCCGCGCGACTTACCGAGCATCGTCAGCGCCTGAACGAACTGCGCCGTCTGGTGGAGAGCAGCGAGGCGTACGGCGACGCCATGCGCATCCAACGTGACCGCTTGGACCTTTCCACGTGGCTGAGGGACTTGGCCGACGAGTTCGCCGATCCGTTGGTCGCACTCGGGGACGGCGGCCGCGAGAAGGTCTTGGCCCTTTGCGACAACCTCGGCGGTCTGGAGATCCGACTGCGGACCCACCCTGCGATGTCTAACACGCTTGACAAGGAAATCCTGCGCCAGCGCGGCGCCGCTGAAGCGGTCCTATCTGAGTTGAACGATGTCCGTAGCGAGATAGCGGTGCTGGAACGGGACTCTGACGTCGCCCGAGACGAGGCCAATCGCTTCGATAGGCTTGAGCGCTTCCTCGGTCGATTGGAGCAGGCGTTGCACGTCTACGACCGCGCCGACCAGTCGTCGGATTTGCGGCAGGAACTCACCTCGCTGCAGGCCGATATTGCAACGCTGCAAAAGACGATCTCCGAGGCCGACATCCAGCGCAAGCTATTCAACGCGTTGCACCAAGTCTCCCATCATGCCAATCGGCTGATTCCGCAGCTTGACGCGGAGTGGCCCGAGGCCCCGATTAGGCTGTTGATTGAAGACCTGACCGTCAAGGTGACTAGGGGAACGCGTGAGGACTACCTGTGGGAGATTGGCAGCGGCGCCAATTGGCTCGCGTATCACGTCGCACTAATGCTTGCGCTGCAGCACTACTTCCTGGCCGAACCTCATCACCCAGTCCCTGGTCAGCTGATCTTCGACCAACCTAGCCAAGTCTATTTTCCTAAGCGGGCGGCGGGCGACGAGGGCCCCGACCTCATCGCGTGGAGGGATCAGGACGTGGTCGCCGTCAGGAAGGTCTTTGCGCTCCTAGGCGCTGAGGTCATGGCCGCGAAAGGTCGCCTCCAGATCATCGTGCTGGATCATGCAGATGAGGACGTCTGGGGCAAGCTTCCCGGAGTCAAGTTGATTGAGGAATGGCGTGGACAGGCCCTCGTGCCTCAGGCTTGGATTGCCGCCGCATCTTCCAACGGTGGATAATAATCTGCTGCCAGAGGAGAAGGCATGGCGAACGTGGACGAGATCAACCGTCTGACGGCCCTTGGCTTGAACGTCATCACAGCCATGGATGTCGCGGAAGGAAAACTAGACGAAGCCTTCGAGGTCGCCCGCGCTCAGGAGAAACGCAAGGTCGACATCTGGTGCAAAGGAAGAAAGAACATTCCGGTTGCACTGACTGCGATATGGGACTGCGATCCTGCAAACTTCTATCTCGCGTTCGACGGCGATGATCCCAGCGACCACGCTTCGACGGATTTCATTCTTATCGACGCTGATGTCACTGACGTTGGCGGCAGGCTTACCTACGCCGCCAGCAGGGACAAGGGTCCTTGGCATCAACGTTACAAGAGCAAGAGCTGTGGGATCGCCTACCGATGGCTGCATGGCCGCGGTGTCACACCGCCTTTGCTCGGCGAGTACCAAGGCCAAGTTCACATCGTAGGAGGCATGCACCGCTTCCATCTTGCCAAGCACTATGGGACGACGCGCATGCCATTCCTCGTCCGGAGGGCCGAACTAGCCGCAGTAATGGCGTTGATCCCCTCGGCGACCGACACCGCCAACTCGTAATGGCGGGGACTGCAGAAAAGAAGCGAATGAGTTGCGAACTTACCGGGATCACTCCCCGAAAGCTGACCGACGGCTTCCGGCCCCGTTGCGGCCATTCTTACTCCCGCACTTTGGCTTTTCCAGCGCTAAACCGGCCTTGGGCGATGAATGGAAACGGTCAGATGTTCCCGGTCTGTGCTCGAAAAGTCGCATAAAAGGGCAGACTGGTGTGACGTCCGGAATTATTGGGCCTTTCACGGGTTTACCGGTCCCGAATTATCGGTTGCTGGCGGGCGGGCTATGCGATTGAAAACAGGAGAGTTTTCTGGCTAAGGGTGGGGTTTCAGACTGAGTTTACCAATGCCCTTAATGACGATTAATTCTGGATTGGCATCAGGTGATTGGGTTTGCGCAGAATATAGCCGCCCTTATTGGTAAACCCGCTCACGGTCGACAACGGATTGGTCAACCTAGGACGACAGGATTGGTAAACCGGAGCCGCCCTATCGACGAAGGTCTAGCTTGGCGCATTCACTGTCGCCGGTAGGCAGATATTCGGGCGACAATCGGGACCAGCGTGCGACGCCGCCAAGCGTGAGACACGTCGGCTACGCCGCAAATCGACACGGTTTGACCGGGCGCAATACCGCACCGATCTTCTAATCTCGGCTTAATTCCGGAGAGAGGCAGATAATTCCGGACGCCACACTGATTGGTAACCTAAGGCCACCCACCACGCGGATTGGTAGCCCACAGGAATAGGTTTGGTAACCCTTATCGAGTGAGGGCCGCTCGTACCTTTCGGCGGGTTCGTTTCAGTTCTAAGCCCGGCTTAATTCTGGACAACGACAGATAATTCTGGACGGCACAGTGGAACTCAACGCGTTGTAAGGATGGCATAGAGAAGCAGTAGCCCTCCAGTCTCGCTACTGGAAAAATTCTGGAAAATGGGTCTGCTTGGCTGGACGCAGAACGTTGTGATTATTCAGCCGGCATTTCTGAAGCTTCTCGAACACAAACAGCTTGCCTTCGCGCACGCTATCTTCGAGCGACTTCGCCTTCGCCAGATGCGCCGCAATCGCGCTGGCCAGCATGCAACCTGTTCCGCGCATCGATATAGCAAGGCGCGGCGTGTCGAAGTGGATGGGTTCATGATCGGAGCGTAACAGAATATCGGCCGATCGGGGACCCGACGCGTGCCCACCCTTGATCAGCAGGGCCTGAGGGCCGACGGCCTGCAGTCTTTGTCCTTGTTGGAGCGCACCGTCCTCATCCGAAGCCGGTTCGGAACCAGTAAGGAGCGCCAGTTCAGGAAGGTTGGGCGTGACAATGCAGCAAAGCGGCATCAAATCGCGCTTCATGGCAGCGATAGCGCCTGCTTCCAGAAGTGCGCGGCCTGAGGTGGAGGCCAGCACAGGGTCGAGTACTGCCGGCACTTGCGGAAATTTGCGCAGCACTGCGGCAACGGCAACAATGATCTTGGCAGTCGCCAGCATGCCGATCTTGATTGTGGCTACGTCGTTGGCCTGTAGCGCGGCACACATCTGATTGGCCACCATGCTGGGTGGCGAATGATGGATTTCGATCACGGCGTCGTGCGTTTGCACCGTTAGCGCTGTGACGGCGAGACAGGTGCGCACGCCAACGGCAGAGATCGTCTCGATGTCGCGTGCTATTCCAGCACCCCCGCTGGAATCTGATCCGCCAACGACAAGCACATGCGGTTCTCGTCTCATCGCCATCGGTCCGTCTTTTCGATCCATTCTCGCGTGCGCGCTTCGGGGTCGAAGCTCAACGTGATGTCCGTGACCACTGCGGCGCTGTTGGCGCCGGCCTCAAAGACGCCGTCGAGGCGGTCGGGGTTGAGGCCGCCGATGGCGACCAATGGGATCGGCGCCACCCGCCGCTTCCACTCGCTGATCCGCTCTAGCCCTTGCGGTGCCCACTTCATTTTCTTCAAAGTGGTGGGATAGATCGGACCGAGCGCGACATAGTCGGGCTCGGCAAACATGGCCGTTTCCAGCTCGACATGATCATGCGTGCTCAATCCGAGCCTGACGCCCGCTGCCCGTATCCTCGAGAGGTCGGCCGTTTGCAAATCCTCCTGGCCCAGATGCACGAAATCGCAGCCTTCCTCGATTGCCAGGCGCCAATAATCATTGATGATGAGCTGGCTTTTGTGTTGGACACACCAGGCCTTCGACTTGCGGATCTCCGCGCGCAGCCCGGTTTCATCCATGGTTTTGATGCGAAGCTGAATCAGCTTGACGCCGAGCGGCGCCAACCTTTCGATCCAGGCGGCGCTGTCGACGATCAGGTAGAAGGGATCGAGCTTCATGAAAAAACGGCCCTGCCGACCATCGGTGTCGATGGCACGGCGACGTCGCGCGGTTCGAGCATTCCCGAACTGAACGCCTCACGACCGGCGTCGACCGCCTTACCGAAAGCACGCGCCATGCCGACCGGATCTGCCGCCTTGGCGACCGCTGTGTTCAGGAGCACGGCGTCAAAGCCGAGTTCCATGACGGTGGCCGCGTGCGACGGCCGTCCGAGCCCCGCATCCACAATCAGCGGGACGCCAGGGAAATATCCGCGCATCGAGCGCAGCGCCGTCATGTTGACCGGTCCCAAGGCGGAACCGATCGGTGCGCACCACGGCATCAGGACCTTGCAGCCCGCTTCCAGCAGCCGCTCGGCGACAACGAGATCGTCGGTGGTATAGGGGAATACCGCAAAGCCGTCCTCGCACAGGATGCGGGCGGCTTCAACCAGACCGAACACATCCGGCTGTAGCGTGTCGTGATTGCCGATCACTTCGAGCTTGATCCAGTTGGTGCCGAAGACCTCGCGCGCCATTTTCGCGGTGGTGACGGCTTCCTTGACGGAGAGGCAGCCGGCGGTATTGGGCAGGGTTCTGGCGCCCAGCGAGCGGATCAACGACCAGAATTGTTCGCCGGCCCTACCGCCCGCCATCTCACGCCGCAACGAGACGGTCACCACCGACGTGCCCGATGCCTTGACTGCATCGGCAAGGATGGCCGGCGAAGGATACTGAGCCGTGCCGAGAAGCAGGCGCGACGAAAGCTCGGTTCCATAAAGCTCCAACATGCTAGCCGCCCTGCATGGGCGAGAGGATTTCGATCCGGTCGCCGTCGCTCAACTGGAACTCCGCGCGGTTGGCTTTGTGCACGAGGTCGCTGTTGACGGCGGTGGCGAGCCAATCGCCCTCATAGTCGAGCGCGGCAAGCAACTCGGCCAGCGTGGTGGCGGCAATCTCACGCGCCTCGCCGTTGACCATCAGTTTCATGAGCATGCTCCTTGGTTCTGTCTTGACTGAAAACCAGGTCGGCAGCCTGGCGCGCCATGGCGGGGGCGAGGAGAAAACCGTGACGATAAAGACCGTTGATCGCGATGATCTCACCGTCTGTTTCGACGCGTGGCAAATTGTCGGGAAATGCCGGACGGACACCCACACCGGTTTCAACGATCTCGGCCTCACCAAAGGCCGGATGGAGGGCATGGGCGGCGCCCAGCAGCTCCATCATGGAACGCGCCGTCACCGGTCCGGCGCTCTGGCTTTCAATCATCGTCGCTCCGATCATGAAACGGTGATCGGTGCGCGGCACGGCATAAAGCGGAAAGCGTGGATGAAGCAAACGGACCGGCCGCGACAGCGAGACATCAGGCGTGCGAAGGATCAGCATTTCGCCGCGAACACCGCGCAGCCTGTCATCGGCCGCTGCCATTCCCATGCAGTCTATCTGACGGGCGAATCCCGAAACAGGCCGGGCGTCGCAGCCGAAGTGGAATTTGACACCCATGGTCGCAAGCTTGTCATGAAGTGCCGCCATCGCCGGGCGTGGGTCGAGGTGAGCCTCGTCGGGGAAGAGCAATCCACGCCGGAAGCGGCCGGCGAGGTCGGGTTCCAGGAGCGCAATTTCGTTTTCATCGACGCGCCGATGCCCTGACGTGCGACTGGCGAACCGGTCAAGCTCACCGGCATCACGCGGCGCGGCCACGACCAATGTCCCGGCCCGTGTCACCTGACCCGACAGCACCGCATCCCACCAGTCGGCAGCATCGCGTCCGAGATCCAGCACCGGCTGCTCCGCGCTTTCGCGCTCGCACCATGGCGCCAGCATGCCGCCGGCGAACCACGACGCGTTGCCACCAAGGCCATGCCGCATCTCGGCGACGGTGACCGTCGCGCCGCGGGCGGCGAGTTCGAAAGCGACGGTGAGGCCGGCAACGCCGGCCCCTTTGACGAGCACCCTCATGATGGTTTGGGAGCCTCTGGCACGACCGGTACGCCAGTCTCGTCCGCCTGCATGTAGAGATCGCCGCCCTCCCGGTATTTTGCCGCCATTGCCGCCATGCCTTCCTTCTGGGCCTCGGCACGGATGTCGTGGGAAATGCGCATGGAGCAGAATTTCGGCCCGCACATCGAACAAAAATGTGCCAGCTTGTGCGCCTCCTTGGGCAAGGTCTGGTCGTGGAAGGACCGTGCGGTTTCGGGGTCGAGCGACAGGTTGAACTGGTCCTCCCAGCGGAACTCGAAGCGCGCGCGCGAAAGGGCATCATCCCTGGTTTTCGCTGCCGGATGGCCCTTCGCCAGATCGGCTGCATGGGCGGCTATCTTGTAGGTGATCACGCCAATCTTGACGTCGTTGCGGTCGGGAAGGCCGAGATGCTCTTTCGGCGTGACGTAGCAAAGCATTGCGGTGCCGAACCAGCCTATCATGGCGGCACCTATCCCTGAGGTGATGTGGTCATAGCCCGGCGCGATGTCGGTCGTCAGCGGCCCCAACGTGTAGAACGGCGCCTCACCGCACACTGCGAGCTGCTTGTCCATGTTCTGCTTGATCTTGTGCATGGGGACATGGCCCGGGCCTTCGATCATCACCTGGCAGTCCTTTGCCCAGGCAATCTTGGTGAGTTCTCCAAGTGTTTCCAGTTCGGCGAATTGCGCCGCGTCGTTCGCATCGGCGATTGAACCGGGACGAAGGCCGTCGCCGAGCGAGAAGGAGACGTCATAGGCTCTGGCGATGTCGCAGATCTCCTCGAAATGCTCGTAGAGGAAGCTCTCCCGGTGATGGTGCAGGCACCATTTGGCCATGATCGAGCCGCCGCGCGAGACGATGCCCGTGACCCGGTCGACGGTCAGCGGGATGTAGTGCAGCCGCACGCCGGCGTGGATGGTGAAATAGTCGACGCCTTGCTCGGCCTGCTCGATCAGCGTGTCGCGGTAGACCTCCCAGTTCAGATCCTCGGCGATGCCGTTGACCTTTTCCAGCGCCTGATAGAGCGGCACCGTACCGATCGGCACCGGCGCATTGCGCACGATCCAGTCGCGGATGTTGTGGATGTTGCGGCCGGTCGACAGGTCCATCACCGTGTCCGCGCCCCAGCGGATAGCCCAGACCATTTTTTCGACCTCTTCGGCCATCGACGATGTGACAGCCGAGTTACCGATGTTGGCGTTGATCTTGACCAGAAAATTGCGACCGATGATCATCGGCTCGCTCTCGGGATGATTGATGTTGGCGGGAATGATTGCGCGCCCGCGCGCCACCTCGTCGCGCACGAATTCGGGTGTGACGAAATCTGGGATCGCCGCGCCGAAGGCTTCGCCGTCGCGTTGCAGCTTGCCGCGCATCACCTCGCGGCCGAGATTCTCGCGGATGGCTACGAACTCCATTTCTGGCGTGATGATGCCGGCGCGCGCATAGGCAAGTTGGGTCACCGCCTTGCCCTGCTTGGCCTTGAGCGGCCGATTGCGTATCGGAAATTCCGGTGTCAGGCGCTCGCCGGTGGCGAATCCATTGTCTTCCGGCCGGACGTGGCGGCCGTCATAGGCTTCGACATCGCCACGCGCCGTGACCCATTCGTGGCGAAGCCGGGCAAGGCCTTTTTCGATGCTGGTTTCGACTGATGGATCGGTGTAGGGGCCGGACGGATCGTAGACGGTGACGGGCGGTTCGCCGGCCGTCGGATGGACGGAAATCTCGCGCATCGGCACCCTGATCTGCGGGTAGAGGACGCCGGGCTTGTGGATTTTCCGCGAGGCGGGCAGTGGTCCCGTCGATACGGCGGGGGTGAGGGCATTCATCGTGAGGCTCCTTTGCTCATGCATTGGAGACCCAGTTCTGTGCCGGAAGGATGAAAAGACGCTTCTGTAGACCTGCTGCAACAGGACCTCGGGCGTAAACTCCCGCAAAGCGCTTGCACCGTCCCTACGCCAGTATGAACTGGATCAGGTTCAACGGGTCACTGCGCCGCGAAAGCCAGCAGTATCTCAGCCCCTTGCCGGGACTCCCCTGGTGAATGCCTTAGGTTGAACGGGCTGACGCTATCTTGTCAAGCGCATTCGGGCGCCTTCGGCCGGTGGCGACGACCGGCGGCCAGCCGGGCGGAGAGCTCGCGCATGCATCGGGGACAAGTCACGCCCCGTAGACCGGGGCTGAATGGCCAAAGCCTCATTCGCTTCGTGAAGGATGGAGAAACTGTATTGGCCATGTGCGCGTATCGACCAAGTAGCTCAGGCGGTCACGGATGTGGTTATTCTGGTCGAAGGTGACGAACGGCCTTGGGGGTCACCTCCTTTAGGATTCAGAGGTTGGAAGACGGCTTCTCGCGATCACGGCCATCAGGAAATACCTGTCTTCGGCTCAACCTCGACATGGCGTCCGATCGACCGCAGATATACAGCTATCTCGTTCATGAGATGATCGCGTTCGCCGTAGATTTCAGCAATCCTACGCAGCTGTGGCTCGACGGCCCTCCGTTGCGCTGGCGTGAAATCAGCATCGCCAAAGACGTATCCCAAGTTGCCAATCGCGCAAATTTTGCAGCCGGCGTCCACAACTGCTTGTACGAATGCCGGAATGTCTTTTTCTTGCATGGTCTTCATGTCGAACCTCTCGTGAATGGCGTGCTTGCGCCCCAATCTGCCTTTTCAGCGTGTCCTCTGGGCGGCGCAAGCCCTGAGCGTGACTGTGCACGGGCAACCTCGACTATCCCATCTGCCACGCTCTTTAGAATCGGTGGGGTCTGGTGATCGCAGGCTGGGCCACTCAAAAGCCTGCAAGAAGAAAGTCATGGCGACCATTGCTCAAGATCGCAAGGGTGCGTGCAAGACCTTCCGTTGGCAGTCATGCACGCTCGCTCAGAGATAGTCCGGCCGCGGAAATTCTCCCTTATTCGTAAGAAAGCTCATTGAGCAACTGGGCATTGAGCAACTGGGTCTCACGTCACGGGTCTCGTGTGCTTCACAGCCGAAAAATAGCCGCCGTGGCAATTCTCGAAAAGTGCAGGCTACCTCGTTAAGGACACTGCGGATGATCGTTCGCGCTTGGCAAAAGCGAACGGATTAGTCTATGGCTCTCGGCAGGGGGGCGAGTTATGCGGCGGGTGCGAATCCTTCAAGTAGGCGATATTCACTATCCGGACTGGCATCCTTCCTCTAGCAACATCGATGCCAAGGATAGCAAGTTCGCTCCGAAAATAACGCAGAAGCTACGCGCGTCTTCGCTGCGTGCCGTCTTGACGAAACTTCGGCGGCTGACGACTTCGAAGCCCTTGGATTCGATCGCCTTCATGGGGGATTTCACGAGCCGTGGCGACAAGACCTTCATTGCTTCGGCATTCCAGCATTTCACGTTGCTCTGCCGCGCACAGGGACGCAGTTCAAAGGCGCTTCCGTTGATATTCGTACCGGGAAATCACGATGTGAACCGTGATGACGCGCGCGAACTTGGACCGACTGAGAAATTCAGCGAAATGGCGAGTTTAGCCGCCCGCTTGGGTTGGCAGACCGTTCCCGTGGACCAACCCGTGCACTTCAGACTTCCGACAGGATCCGCAGGCGCAAACTTCATCCTCGTCAACACAGCGATAGGCAGTTGGGAGCTTCAAAACCTTCCCGCGTTCCTTCGTGATCGTCTCGAGGCACTCAGTCCTTCTACAGAGCCTCTAGATCTCGGCTCGCCGGACATCTCGGGACATTCGCCCGCGACACCTCCCAGCGATCCAGACAAGGAGGCGTCCGACGACGAGTATTACGGTCAGATGGACACGCCATACATCTCGCGTGAGATGCTTGCAGGCCTACAGGAATTGCTCCAGCAGCCCGACATGCGTTACGGCATCATAATCGGCCATCACAATCTGCTGCCACAAAAGACTCCGCGCATTACGCCATACGCGGAGATGCTCAACAGCGGATTTGTCAGAACTCAGCTGCTGCAGGGCAACAAGCCTATCGTCTACCTGCATGGACACATACATGCTGATCCGGTCGAGATCGTCAACGATCCAAGGTTTCCGGACGGCAAATTGATCTGCATCTCAGCACCAGAGATACAGTCAGGTTTCAATGAGCTCGTCTTCTTCACGACCGATCAGGGAGAGCTCGTCGGCATCCGACTTATACCCTACCGCACCAATGTCGCCGACGGGACGGTCATGGAAGGCGAACATTGCTTTATTTCGACCATGTCCAACGGCAAGGCCTTTCTGAACAACGACACGTTTGACCTGCTGCGCCGACTGCGCGACCATGCCACCAGGCGCGGGAATGGGTTACTCTTCTGGGACGAGATCACTGAGATTGCTGCCTCCGCCGAGCTCGGGCTAGATCTGGAAGACTCTCTTCTGATGCTCCAAGCGGCGCGCTTCATCGAGATAGACGGCCTCACCAAGGCAAACTCGGCTTGGCGCATTAAGGTAAGGGACGAATAGCGATGGAGAATCCGTTCGGCCCCAACAGGATCGAGTACGAAAGCCGCCCGATACTGTGGTTCAGTCAGAAGTCGGCGTTGATTTCTGCCGCCGCCAAGCCGGTCTTCGTCGCAGGGACGAGAGGCAGCGGCAAGACCAGCATTCTTCGCTCGCTTTCCACAGTCCATATTCTTGAAGACAAAAGTCTCTCGGACCAAGTCGGCAAGCTCGCTTGGTATGGCGTCTTCTTCCAGCTCAATGAGACATTCTCGCCCCTAATCGACAACGCCGTTCTGAACCTCATTCCGGAGCGGATACGCTTCGACACGGCCGCCGTGATCCCGCGGCAATTCGTAATCTTCTCTCACTATCTGGAGCTGAAGATAGTCGAACGCCTGCTCGAGAGCATCGGCCAGCTCAGACGCGACGGCCACTTGAAATACCGGGCCTCCGAAGATAGGGACGTCGCCCTGGCACTGCATCGCGAAGTGCTGCACTTCATACCCCAACCTGCCCGTCTCGACTTCTTCAGCATCGATGAGCTGCGGGGTGGGATAACCCGGTACGTCGACGAATGCTTCAACGCGTTCTTCTTTGCCGCCGATGCCGGAGCGACCGGCTTCAGAGCAACAGACCCTGGCGCGATCATTAACAAGGTCGCGACCGCGATCACTCCACTTTTAAATGGCCCATCTTTCGCCGGTGACAGGGCGCCCTTCTTCAAGATACTGATTGACGACTGTGAAGCACTGACACCGCTCCAACAGCAGTTCCTGAACACCTTGGTGAGAAAGACGCGCGGCAACGTGAAATGGGTCCTCGCCTACATCGGCGGCCTCTACGACACGATCCGGACGATCATACCCGGCCAGTCGCTCTCGAATGCTGACCGGGACGTCGAGAATCTTGATTCAGTCGATCCGAGGGAGTTCGCCACGCTGTGCGAGAACGTGTCGTCGCTTCGGCTGTACTATGCGCTTCCTGACCATCTGCGGAGTGATCTCGAGCGCAACGATGCGCTCAGCGCGTTTTCGCTCAAAAACCGGCTGGGGCGGCTTTCCGTCAATGACATCATCGAGCGGGTTATCATATCGGGTCATTCCGAGGGCAGAGAAGAGCTTGTGGCACTTGCTGATGCAGCACGTGAATTCCTCTCCGTGAATTTGAGGACGGCGGATCAGCAGCAATTCCTTCTTGATCGAAAAGCGCGCCCTTATGCCGAAGGGCTGGCGCTCGCGCTCATGAACCCGGAAATTAAGCGCCGGCCCATGAGCAAGGCGGATGCTTCAAATCTGAAGAGGTCGATCGCCCGGAAACAGGGATGGGCTTTTCTGAAAGCGTGCCAGATGCTGCGTCTGCATGACTACCCGTACGTAGGGCACCAGATCATCACATCATTGAGCGACGTCTGTATACGCGATTTCCTTGATATAATGGGAGAGATCTTCCGCCGCAGTGTTCCGAGTTCCAGTGATCCACGAAAACTGGTGGAATTCATCAACTCGGATTTACAGATTCATCTCGAACAGCAGAGACAGGCTGTGAACGCCGCCTCTCAACGGAAGCTTGATGGACTTCAGGCGCTTTCACATCCGTACGAAGAAGAGAGCGTGCGCATGGTGCGGGCGTTGGGTTACCTGACCGCTCGCCTCCAGACAGAGTTTGCCGAAGAAAATGCTCTAGGAACGACAGAGAGAGGCATTTTCAGGGTTGATCTAAAGGAAATGCGCTCGCTGGTGAACCGACTGGAGCAACCCAGCGGAAAACTGGACGAGGTCCTGCGTCGGGCGGAAAGGGATGGGTTTATCCGGGAGGTCTCCGCCGCCGGCAACTTTGAGGTGGACCGCGCCGACCCCGCATCGAAGGAGATGATGATCAGATTGCATCGGCGATTTGCACCTTACTTCGGGTTCTCCTATCGCGGCCCGTACGAAATCAACACAATCCCTGCGGCGCGGATGGTCGACCTGCTTTTTACCAGGCATCGGCTCCCAGAAGACTGGGCCGACTCGGTGTTTAAGGAGCTCGTCGCGCGGCCCGCACTCAAGACCGAATTCCAGCACTCGCTTTTCGAGAGCGATCTCGAATGACCGCTTCAACTGTCGAGTATCGAGTCTTCGGCCATCTGGCCGTCACCGAGAAGGCGAGAGATGCAGGTACCTGCGAAACGATGGAGGCAGATATCGCGATCGTCGCGCTTGGATGGGAAACGCGTTTCGCCGCGTTCGAAAACCATCTTGACCTGAAGGTCGGCAAGATCGTGGTTCTGGACTTTGCTCTGAAGGAAGCGAACGTCCCAGCCGTCGAAGAAAACCGGCGAAAGCTCATCGCTATGGGTACCCGATGGGGCGTCGAAGTGACTGTGATCACCCTCGAGCCTTCCATCGAGTATCAGAAGAACATCAATCTCCTCGATCACCTGCTCACTCAGATGGCCGCTTCATGTGGCTCATACGAAGGAAGCCTGCGGAAGGTTTTCGTCGAGTGCTCGACGATGCCGCGAATCTACATCCAATGGCTGATTGCGGTGGCATTCAAGAAAATGTCGATTCAGTCTCTCGAATTCGGGTACGCCGAAGGTATCTACGGGAACGCGATCGGCAAAGAGGATTTTTCCAGCGGCTTGGACCGATACGTCACCGTCCCTCATCTTCAAGGCAGCGGAGGAATGGGCGAAGAGAAAGTCCTGCTCGTGGGGATCGGAGGAGATGCCGACGTATTCTACGGATTGATCGATATCGTCAGTCCGGAACGGATCTCGCTCCTCGTCCCAAGAAGCGACAAGAATGCGCATATCGATGCTTTGCTCGATCAACAGGTGGCCAAGGTACGTGAAACCCACCGGCTCGAAGATGGCGAAGTTCGCGACATCCAGGCTTTCGGGCTGATGGCCCACCTCGATGCTTTCGAGACGTATCTCGACGGGTTCGGCTCGCGTGCGGTGGTGAACGTTTTTGTCAGCGGCCCGAAGGTTCAGGCCATCGCTGCTGCCGTGCTCGCCTGCTCCGACAGCCGCGTCCATCTCAAGGCAAGAATTCCCACCTCCTATGCCCATCGTGAAGTCTCAGCGAATGGGCGGTATCATATCTATAGGCTGATTGACCTGACATCCCCTGCCTGCAGCCTTCCCGGGACGTTCTGACACTATCTTGCATTCGAGTAGCATCATGGTCCCAGTAGCCGTTCCGCCAAGCCTTCAGCGCATGTTCGTGTCGCCCGATCCGGTCGATGGGGGGCTAATTCCCACTTGGAAGCTGCTCTACATCAGATCAGGGGGGAATGCAGACTGGCAGAATTCCGTCTAATTAGCGACTAGCTAAAACATATACTCAGGCGAGACTGTTCAGCATAGAAATAGTGAGTCGGCCGTGAACTATCCGCAAGCCATTGATCTGGCCTGTTGATTGAGGCGGATAGCGGCTTTGGAATTGCAGGATT
>NZ_VFTB01000025.1:0-48604 GCF_007003945.1 Mesorhizobium sp. WSM4307 | reverse complement strand
TCCACATGGCAGCCTAAAGTCAAAAACGCCTATCAGTCGCCTCGCCCTGATCGAGGACAACCTGTTGAAGCTCCACACCTAGGTCACTATCGGGGGGCCTTAAACCTGAACAGCTCCATCGTCGCGGCTGCTGCGGAAGCAGGAGCTATCACTGGGACCCGTACTGGTGCTTGTCAGCCGCTGAGCCGCTACTTCGTCTTAGGAAGAGCATTGTCCTTGCCAAAAGCCGGCCAGTATTTCGAGATTGCCAGTGTGGCGCCGGCTGAAGAGAAATGACCATAGTCGAAATATAAAAACTCTCCTCTATCGAAATAGGCGCAGCGTCCTGCGCTGCACAGGAATTTCAGCGGATCGATGAATGTGGCGCCTTTGGTAAATGAGCGCACACGTTCGTTGACGTCGGGGTCCATCGCGATCGGCCAGGACGTATCGTCCAGATTTTGGCGCTTGGCGAAGAACGCAATTTTCCGGACGTCAGTTGGGAACTGCGGAGACTGGCCGATGACAAACACGCGCACGCCCAGGGCACGAAGCGTAGCGATTGTTTGCTGAAGACCGTCGAAACCTCTGACCTCATAGTCACTCCATCTACCGCTGAGGATAACCGTCTTGATGTCCGCTTCCAAGATGACGTCCAAGGCCTTGCGATTGAACCGGACACAATCAAGACGATCGTACGGGTAGTAATAGAGTATCGGCGCGCAGCTGGCGTACGTATATTCAACGATGTTCGCCTGCAATCGATTTATGTTAGCACCCAAGCCGGAAACATAGTGCGCGGCGAAGGAGTCGCCCCACAAAAAAACCGTTGTTGGAAAACCGCTGGTGCGCGTGCAATCCTCCATATTCCAGCTTTCGATCCGGCTGGTGCCCTCGTTGAAACAGATGCCATTCCTCCAGTCCCCGACGGAAATGCGCCGCTGGACATAGTCCGGAAACCGTTGCGGAAAGCCGTTGCCGAGCGCCCCCGCCGCTCCGCCGGCACAAAGGACAACGATCGCGAGCGCTGAAAAGGCGAAGATAGGCCCCGGGGAGGTGAAGGCCCTCTTCTGTCGAAACGGCTGCTCTACAAACTTCCAGGAGAATGCAGCCAATGCGAGGCTTGCCACCAACATCGCACCGGTCATCAACGGATCGAGTTTTTGGAACGAAAGATAGTGCGCGAACGCATTGAGAGGCCAGTGAACAAGATACAACGAATACGAGATGAGCCCAATCCAGACCAGCGGCCTGACTTCGAGCATGCGGGTGGCGACCGTCGAGGGGGTATTTTGGCCAACATAGATCAGAAGGGCCGTTCCGATGCATGGATACAAGGCGTTGTAGCCTGGGAACGGATCACTCGCCGAAATCGCGAAGAACCCGATGGCGAGAAGGCCAAATCCGGCCACCCCCACCGACTCCATCAGGAGTCGGTTGCCCAGCGGCGAGGGGCATTTGAGCATGAGCAGGGCGCCCAACATGAGTTCCCAGATTCGGGTCGGCAGCAGATAGAATCCGGCGGTGGGTGCCAGCGATGTCGCCATCACCGCCACTACGAAGCTGCAGAGAATTATCGGAAGAAGTGTCGTCAGCCAGCGCTTCCCGATGTAGCGATAGATTAGGAACATCAGGATTGGTGCGAAGATGTAGTACTGCTCCGCTACGGAAAGCGGCCAAGTGTGCAACAGTGGTAGAAGCGCGGCATCGATAGAGAAGTAACTTGACGTTTTCCAGAAGAAAACGTTCGACCAGAAGGTCGAGGTAGCTATGATGCTAAGACTGAATCCGCGCAGATCCGGTGGCAGAAGAATGAACAATGCCGCAATGCAGGTGAGAAGCATCACAAAGACGAGCGCCGGCAGAATGCGCCGGGCACGGCGCCAGTAGAAGTTGACGATGGAAAATTGGCCGCGTTCAAGGTCATCCAGGAGGCTTCCGCTGGTTAGGTAGCCGGAGATGACGAAGAAGATATCGACCCCGCTAAAGCCACCCGGGATCGCCGAAATTCCGAAATGAAAGAGTACGACCGGAAGTACAGCAACGGCCCTAAGGCCCTCGATATAGCGCCTATATTGCATCCAGCGGTTCCTTTTATTTTAGATCAGGACGCGATTGGAAGCTTTCAATCTCCGGTAGGAGTGCTGCCGAGATAAGGGCGGTATCAGCCACCTTTATCCGTCCCGAATGTTCTGTAAGTTGCAACTGGTACAGAAGCACGATCGCCATCGCCGGCCTTGACGGCCTGATTGTCGAGCAGATCGCGCGGATCGTTGACCATCACGGCCAGGTTATGTCCTGTCGAACAACCAAGCGGCTGTTTGAAGGATTCTTCATTGGGTAAGGCACCATATGAGGGACAGACCGGCGGACGGGCGTGATAGACAATCGCCTCAATTCGCACTGAGCCGGCGTCGTGTTGATCGCGCAATTGAATGTTGTCTTCTTCGATTGCCAACTGCCTGGCCTGATGGGCTACCCCTGCGCTGAGCTGGGGCGAACCGCTGATGAGGAGGTGGATGGCATCGAACCGGCCGCGACTGGCCTTGTCTAGGAAAACACGCAAACGCTGCCGTTCGGAAGCGCGCAGGCTTTGCAACGTCAGGACGGTGGTCTCCTCTCGGACAAGCATTGGTGCCGATGGTTCGACATCAACTGGCGTAGTGCTTGTGCAGCCACTTACGCTTGGTGCCAGAGCGACAAAGAGGATTATAAAACGCAACATCTTTGGATGACACTATTCGATGATGAAGCCGAGACCGCCCTGGGCGCTTGGCGCGCCCGCACGGATAGCAGCGCGGTCTCGCGGGGGACTTGTCACGGAATTCGTCGGAGCGCCCCCTCCGTTCAAAGCCGGTGCCGCCCGCTCGGTCGGTGCGCTCATCTGGTTTGGGTTGGAGCCTGGTCTTACAATGTAAGGCGTAACTAGAATGACCAGTTCTGACTCCTCTTTTTGAAACGAGGTCGAGCGAAAAAGCGGTCCCAGGATCGCCAGTTCTCCGAGCCAGGGAAAGGCCCTGACATCATTGTTGACGTTCCGCCTGATTAGACCGCCGATTGCGAAGCTCTGGCCGCTGGCGAGTTCGACGACCGTATCGGCTCGGCGCGTGGAAACTGCCGGCACGGAAATTCCGTTGATTTGCACGGCACCTTGCGTCGACAGTTCACTGACTTCGGGCGTTACGTGAATGTTGATTTGATTGTTGCTGAGAACTGTCGGCACAAATTCCAGACTGACGCCGAAGTGACGGAATTCAACCGATACCTGCCTGTTTTCCTGCAGGACAGGAATGGGAAATTCGCCGCCCGCGAGAAAGCTGGCCTTTTCACCCGACATAGCGGTGAGGTTCGGCTCAGCCAGGACGGAAGCTATATGCTCCTTGGCGAGCGCGTCGAGAACCGCGCTGACGTTGACGGCACCGTTGTCGAATCCGATTTCTGCTGTACCGCCACCCTGGGTTGAACCAGACCCAGCGCTTGCAGCGCTTCCGCTTAGAACGCCCACTTTGAAATTGCCGATTTGACCGAAGGCGGACAAGTTGACGCCGAGTGACTTCATGGCGCTGCGTGAGACTTCGGCTACGCGCACGCTGAGGTTAACTTGCAGGGATCCAGCGACCTTGATGTTGTTGACGACTTGCGCTCCGTCGCCCAGATATTGCTCAGTGACTCTTTTTGCGGTGTCGGCGACCTCTGCGTCGGGCGCCGTCCCGCTAAGGATTGCGCCGCGCGGCGTATAGTTGACGCGGATGGGATAGTCGCCGACCTGCTCCCGCAACATGGCGCGTAAATCCCCGATCGGTTGCGTGACAACGATACGCAATTCGGCGAGAGGCTCGCCATTGCCATCCAAGGCGAATAGGCTGGTCCGCCCCGATTTCTTGCCAAAGACGAAGATTGTTTTGCTCGATGGCGCCTGAAAATCCGCGATCGTGGGGTCAGCAACAAAGATGGTCGTGGCTGGCCCGGGCAGATGAACGGTCTCCCCGAGCGAAGAGGAAAGGGTCAGCGTGGCGTTGATGCTATTCGAAGCCGCATGCGGCGGGCCTTTGTCCTGCTTGTTTTGCGCCGCGACACCAAGTGGGAAAGTCACAATAAGCGCGCAGAGGAGATGGCCCAGGTAACGGGGCACTGCAGGTCTTGTAACCTTGTTGGCGATCGCCCGCCAATTGAGCGCAGCGCAAGGATGTTGAAGGATCAGCAAAATAGATCTTCTTTCGATTCGACAAACTATGCGGACGAGGCGTCAGTCAATTCTAGGATGTAACCAATGCCTCGGATGGTCTTGATCCGTGGCGTTGCACCTGATCTGGTCAGATGTCCCCGTAAACGATAAATTCCGACTTCAAGCGCGTTGGCAGACACGTCGTCGTTGAATGAATAGAGGTGATCTTCCAATTGCGCACGGGGCACGATGCGGCCTGCCCGGTTAAGCAGGTGCTCTAGAACACAGAGTTCGCGACGTGCGATCATCATTGGGTGCCCATCAACGAAAACCTGGCGGGCGACCGGATCAAAGTCGAGATTGCCAAATACGAGCCTCAGGTCGGTCATCTGTGTCGCCCGGCGCAGAATGGCTCTCATTCTGGCAATAAGCTCATCGGTAGAGATGGGTTTGAGCAGAAAGTCGTCCGCACCACCGTTGAAGATCGCAATTCGCTTATCGAGATCGTTAAGGCTGCTCATAATGACGGCAGGAACTGAATGCCCGTGGGTCCTCAACTGCCTCAGCCAACCCAAGCCATCGCCATCTGGCAGAGCCAATTCCAGCAGGAGAATTTCATAGCTGGCGCAAGAAAATGCACTCGAAGCCAGTTCCAGAGTACCAACGACATCAACGACGAAGCCGCCATCCCCGAGCGCAAGTCGCATGGCGCGCGCAAGATCCGCATGATGATCCACGAGCAGCGTTCGCATTTCATCTCCTCTCGAAGAGGGACGGCCCATCGAACGCGTCACCGGCGGCCATCTGATCGGAGCACACGGCGCGCAACTCGTCGCAGCTCTCGGAACTGGTCCGAGTCGGAGGGACATGCAAGTCGCTCGGTGGCAATAGGCGCGGGTGAGGACCAACTGACGGGCTCAAATACGCCGGTCGGCGAACCCACGAGGCCAGCAACCCGCGTGCGATTTCTCGTTGCATCATCTCTCCTACGTGCAGCCCCTGCGCTCGCAAGGCAGCGTCGCGGCTCAGAGCCCGATTCCCACAGAGGGTAGGGTTAGCTTTCGAGAAACTGATTGAACAAATCGATTATTTGGATCGAATGCATCCACGGTATGGATGCAGCGCACCATCTTCAACGACTGCGGCGTCCTGATGCACTGTTGTGTCTGTCGTGCTCTGCTTTTTTCGCTGTCCTTCAAGGCTGGCGAGCCTGGTGGAACCTGCGCGTCATTGGCTTGGTAGCTTGAATGCTCAACAACGGAGCGCCCTGCGCAAAGCCGCTCTCATTTCCAAAAAGCCTTGCAATCTGGTTGGAGCACTTCGCGCTCGACACCAAAATAGGCGAGGAAAACTGACGTCTGACAGGGATGTACATGCAACAGCCGATTTGCGGCACCAGCAAACGACCGCGTTCAGGCTGAAGATCGACGACCAACGGCTCCTCGATTTCCGCACTTTTACAAGCTCTTCCTGTGCGGGCGGATGCCGGCAAACAGCAGCACAGGGTCAGCGAAACCGGGAGCGGGCCTGCTTGATCGCCATGATCACATTGCCGCTGTCGCGCGTGCGGAGCGGAATGCAATCGGTCCAGCCGGCGGCAATCCGGTCAGCACCATCGTCTGCACGAAGCTCCCTGACGAAGACGTGCCCGAATGCGCTCAACAAAGCCGGGCGGCGGATCTTTCCAATCGCCGAAGGTGCGGGCTGGCACCGAGCGGCGAACTGCGAACTCATTCCTGCCCGGCGGCGCTGGCCGCCGCGAGCGTCGATGCGGACCCAGCCGCTCCGAATCCTCCCACAACACGATGAGCGCGTCGCGGACATCGCTGCCGTAACAGCGGCTGCGGCTCTTGCCCGCAGACGGCCTCTGCTCACGACGGTTCATAAGACGGATCGCGCGCTTGCGAATAATAGCCGGTTACCGCCTCGAACTCATCCAGAATGCGCCGCTTGTCAACGCCGCAATAAAGCTCCACGATCGCCGCTTCACCGTGTCGCCATGCTGAGCCGCGCCATCCTTCCCCCGAACCGGAATGGCACGACCTGTCCATCCCCTTTGGAACAGGACACTATTGGTAACATTTTGCTTGAGGCAATGCGGCTCGTTGCCTTCCTTTTCGCTGACCGGAAGGGTACCGGAAGTCGTCTATCGCATCTTACCCGCTGAAAGCGGCAACACCTCGACCTCAATCGCAGATCATAGGAAATAGACGATCGCGTCGGGGCCTCAGCATCGGTTCACCGGGTTTCCGTCATCGACTGAAGCGAATTGCCCCATCGACCGTCACCGGGTGGGCCGCGATACGTCGCCGTATATGATTAGCGAGCGCACGTAGCGGAGCCATAGCTCTCCACCCAGCCATGTTCCCCTAGTTGGAAAATGTCCGGCGGACCAGAGGTGCTGTCGTCAGCTTTTCCTGAATAGCGGCCAAGGCAATCCCTACCAGTCCATCACCACCTTGCCGGAACTGCCGCTCTTCATCGCATCGAAACCGATCTGAAAATCGTCGATGCCGATGCGGTGGGTGATCAGGCCGGAGACATCCAGCGGACCCTGCACAAGCGCGATCATCTTGTACCAGGTTTCGAACATCTCGCGGCCGTAGATGCCTTTGAGATGCAGCATCTTGAAGATGACCTTGTTCCAGTCGATCTCGAAGCCGGTCGGCGCGATGCCCAGAATGGCGATCTTGCCGCCATTGTTCATGGTGTCGATCATGTCGCGGAAAGCGGGGGCGGCGCCTGACATTTCGAGGCCGACGTCGAACCCCTCGGTCATGCCGAGCACCGGCATGACGTCGCGCAGCTTCTCCTTCGAGGCGTCGACGACATGCTGGACGCCGAGTTTCTTGGCTAGCGCCAGCCGCACCGGGTTGATGTCAGTGATGACCACTTTGCGCGCGCCGACGCATTGGGCGACGAGCGCGCCCATGATGCCGATCGGCCCGGCGCCAGTCACCAGCACGTCCTCGCCGACCAGATCGAAGGACAATGCGGTGTGGACGGCATTGCCCAAGGGATCGAAGATCGCGGCAATCTCATCGGGCACATCGTCGGGGATCGGCACGACATTGTGCTGCGGGATCGCCAGATACTCGCCGAAGGCGCCTGGACGGTTGACGCCGACGCCGAGCGTGTTGCGGCACAGATGCCCTCGCCCGGCGCGACAGTTGCGGCAATGGCCGCAGACGATGTGGCCTTCGCCCGATACACGCTGGCCGACCTTGTATTCGGTGACCGCTGCGCCGAAATCGGCAACGGTGCCGACGAATTCATGGCCCGTCACCATCGGCACCGGCACCGTCTTCTGCGCCCACTGGTCCCAATTGTAGATGTGCACGTCGGTGCCGCAGATCGCCGTCTTCTTGATCTTGATCAGCACGTCGTTGGGGCCGATTTCCGGCACCGGCACCTCTTCCATCCAGATGCCCGGTTCGGCCTTGGCCTTCACAAGCGCCTTCATCATGTTCGACATCAGGATTTCCCTATTCCGTGATTGCGCTTCTGGCGAGATAGCCTGCACAACGGGAAGGTAGGCCACTAACTCGTTTGAACGTCCGGAATGGTCAGCCCCGCCTGCTCAGCCTCGCGGCGCAAATTCTGACGGGGCCTGGGGCCGATCTGCTGGATCACCAATCCGGCTGCCAGTGAGCCAAGGTCGCCGCAAGTCTGCAGGTCGCGGCCTTGCGTGTAGCCATGCAGGAAGCCGGCGGCATAGAGATCGCCGGCGCCCGTCGTGTCGACCAGTTCCTTGATGGCGGTCGCCTTGATCACCACGGTCTCGTCGCCGCGCACGATCACCGAGCCTTTTTCCGAGCGGGTGACGGCGGCGATCCGGCAATCCTTGCGGATCTGGGCCAGCGCCTCGTCGAACGACGATGTCTGGTAGAGCGACTTGATCTCGTGGCTGTTGGCAAAGACGATGTCGACCGTGCCCGAGCGCACCAGGTCGAGGAATTCGTCGCGGTAGCGGTCGACGCAGAACGAATCCGACAGCGTCATCGACACTTCTCGGCCTGCCGCGTGCGCCAGCTTCGCCGTCTGGCGGATTGCCTCCTTGGCGCGCGGCGGGTCCCACAGATAGCCTTCGAAATAGGTGACCTTGGCGCCGGACGCCTTGTCGGCTTCGACATCCTCAGGGCCAAGCTCGACGCAGGCGCCGAGATAGGTGTTCATCGAGCGCTCGCCGTCGGGCGTGACGAAGATCATCGAGCGCGCCGTCGGCGGCTCACCCTTGAGCGGCGTGGTGCCGAAGGCGACGCCCTGCGCATGGATGTCGTGGGCGTAGATTTCGCCCAGCGCATCGTTGGAGACCTTGCCGAAGAAGGCCGCGCGGCCGCCAAAGCTGGCGACGCCGGCCGCCGTGTTGCCGGCGCTGCCGCCGGACGCTTCGATCGCCGGGCCCATGCGGCTGTAGAGCAGTTCGGCGCGTTGTGTGTCGATGAGGTTCATCGCGCCCTTGATGATGCCGTTGGTCTCGAGGAATTCCTCGTCGCACTGGGCGATGATGTCGACAATGGCATTGCCGATGCAAAGCACGTCATAATCCGGCATCAAAATCTCCGCCAAAACCCGAGCCGGCTTCTTGCCACGCCGGCCGGGCGTGGTCTCGCGAGTTGAAATGGGTTGCCGCATGCGCTTGATCCAGCCGCCCTCACGCAGCTGCCGGTCCGGCTTCACGCAGCAAATCGTCAGCTTTGTCCGTCTTCTCCCAAGTGAACTCAGGCTCTTCACGCCCGAAGTGTCCGTATGTCGCCGTCTTGCGGTATATCGGCCGTAAGAGATCAAGCATCTTGATGATGCCTTTCGGTCGGAGATTGAAAACCTCGAGAACAAGGCGCTCGATCCTTTTTTCCTCGATCCTTGCGGTTCCGAAGGTATTGACCATGACAGAAACCGGACTGGCCACGCCGATCGCGTAGGCAAGCTGAACCTCGCAGACCTCCGCAAGGCCGCTGGCAACGATGTTCTTCGCGACATACCGGGCGGCATAGGCCGCCGAGCGGTCAACCTTGGATGGGTCCTTGCCCGAAAAGGCACCGCCGCCGTGACGCCCGGTCCCACCGTAGGAATCGACGATGATCTTCCGTCCTGTGAGGCCGCAGTCGCCGGCAGGCCCACCGACCACGAACCGCCCTGTTGGGTTGACCAGAAATCTGATCCCCGAAGTATCCAGGTGGGCCGGCAGGACCGGTTTTATGATCTCCTCAATGACGCCTTCGCGGACCGTGGCTTGTGAGACCGCTTCGTCATGCTGCGTTGACAGGACTATGGTATCCAGCGCCACCGGGCGGAGCCCTTCGTAGCGTACCGACACTTGAGATTTCACGTCCGGACGCAGCCAGCCAAGCTGTCCCGCTTTCCGGACCTCGGCCTGTCTTTTCGTCAAATGGTGAGCGAGTTGGATCGGCAGGGGCATCAATGTATCCGTCTCGTTGCATGCGAATCCAAACATGATGCCCTGATCCCCTGCCCCTTGCCCGAGATCCTGCCCTCGTCCTTCATCAACGCCCTGGCTTATGTCGGGCGACTGCTCGGTGAGGGCCAGAACGACGGCGCAACGTCGACCATCAAAGCCAATCGCATCATCGTCGTAGCCAATATCGAGTATCGTATCGCGGGCGACTTGGCTGTAATCGATGTGGGCATGGCTGGTGATCTCGCCAGCCACAACGACCATCCCCGTCTTCACCAACACTTCACAGGCGACGCGCGCCTTCGGATCGGTGCGCAGGACCGCATCGAGAATGGCATCGGAGATGTTGTCTGCCATCTTATCGGGGTGTCCCGCGCCGACGGATTCGGAAGAGAACACGAACTGCCTGGTCATAAAAATGCCCTCGCTTCAAGTGCTGGAGTTAGTGAGGAGTTTCTGGATTGGGGTGGCTTATCGGTCGGGGATGCCGGGAACATCGAACGCAGTGCAGAAGTCGGCAACGTCTCTTCGTACGCTCGCATGAACTTCCTGGTCATCGGGCTGGCGGCAGACCGAGTCGATGAAAGCGGCGATCTGCACCATCTCCGTTTCGCGCATGCCCATGGACGTCACCGCTGGTGTCCCTAAGCGGATGCCGCTTGTCAGCGCCGGATGCCGCCGGTCGCCCGGGACCATATTGAAATTCGCAATGATGCCTGCACGCGATAAGCGCTCCGCATAGGCTTTGCCTGACAGCGACCGGTCCCGAAGATCAAGGATCAGCATGTGATTGTCAGTGCCCCCGGTGACGAGTTCATAACCTCGCTCCAGAAGTGCCTGGGCCAGAGCCTTGGCGTTGTGGACGATCTGCTGACCGTAGACACGAAAGGACGAGTTCGCTGCTTCCTGCAAAGCGACGGCAAGCGCGGCGATAGTATTCATATGCGGTCCGCCTTGCAGAAGAGGGAACACGGCGCGGTCTATACGTTTGGCCAGATTGTGTTTGCTCTTCGGATGATGGAGGGGCTGATAACGGTCTTCATTCCTTGATAAAATGAAGCCACCCCGGGGACCGCGGATCGACTTGTGAGAGGTGCTGGTGACCACATCGCAATGGGACACGGGGTTCGGATGCACTCCTGCGACAACCAGGCCGCAGATGTGGGCGATGTCAGCCACCAGATACGAGTTCACCTCCGAAGCAATTTCGGCCATTGCCGCGTAGTCAAAAATACGCGGATAAGCAGTTCCGCCGACCCAAATTAGCTTCGGGCGTTCCCGCTTGGCGGTCTCGCGCAAGTGGTCATAGTCAATTTGCTGTGTCTTTTCGTGCAGCCTGTACGGGACGCGCTGATAATCGCTGCCGGAAAAATTGACGGACCAACCGTGAGTCAGATGGCCGCCTTCGGGTAAAGGCAAGCCCATGACTTTGTCACGGGGGCTCAAAAGCGCGCGATAGACAGCCTGGTTGGCTGGCGAGCCTGAATAAGGCTGGACGTTGGCATGTTCACTGCCAAATAGCGCTTTCAGGCGCTCGATCGCGAGGGTCTCAAGCTCATCGACGATCTCGTTTCCGGCGTAGTAGCGCGCACCGGGGTATCCCTCGGCATACTTGTTGGTGAAAATCGACCCGGTCGCTTCCAACACCGCCGAGGAGGCAAAGTTCTCGGAGGCGATCAGTTTGAGAGTTGTCCGCTCCTGACGCTCCTGTCTTAGAAGCAGTTCGTGAACGCGGGAGTCGACGGCGGCTAAGTGAGGCCGCCCGTAAGTGTCGGGCTGCGCGATGGCGCCGCCGGCGGAGTTATCCATGGTAGTCGCGCTCCATTTGGACTGATCTATTTCACGATCAAGCAGGCGGTCCCTTCAACCGCGCGTCTTGTATTGCTTCCAGGCGTTGTAGGTCTCTTTTATGATGGCCATCATCGTGGGGCAGGAGATCGACCACCAATTGAGCCAGCTCGCCATCCTTGCCTCCTGCTTGCATATGGTACGAAGACTGCGGACGTTGTTCGTTGCAGCAAAGAAAGTTGGCTCTGACCAGCCGCCGAACGTGGCGTCGAACCTGCTCGCGAGGCAGACCGGTAATATCGGCCAGCTCGCCGACGGTTAGATCCGCATGCGCGCAAAGGCCCAGGATTCGAAGGCGATCAAGATGCGCTGCCGTCCTTAGGCGATTTACCAGTGTCAACATTGGTTAGCATCAACCCGGACGGGATGCAGCAAGCCGCTAGCCCTTCTATCCCCATCAATCCGCATGAGACCTCTCTCGTCATTTGCTGTAAATCCGCTGGTATGGATGCTAATGGAAGATAGATCACAGTCCTTTCTACGACTAAGACGCCAGATATTGGGGCTAATGTACCACCTGACAGGAGACTACACTCACGAACATTATGTGAATTTTTTTTAACGTTGCTGAGAATCAAGGGGGAGGTTTGGCGAATGTCTCGCCGTCGACTGTCGAATCCTGCCCGACGGGATTATAGGGTGCGTAGCCTGCTTGTCCTTTCCACATGACCAGCGACGATGGGGCGAAGGCGGCAGACATAGCTCTGGAGCATGCTGCGGTATCTTTGGCCTGAAGCCGAGGAAGGCGGACCGTGGCTTCCGCGCCGCTGCCGGGAGCCCGCGAACAGGCCAAGTGGATCAGCCGGGTGTTGCCGTCATAGAGCGTGAGACCCAAAGCTGGCCAGCCGCGCCCTGAGGCTGACGCACCGCTCAGCGTCCACCTTGCTCTCGAAGCCCATCGGCATAGCGCCGATAACGACTTGACCGCGTGCGTGTCGACGAGCGATCGGTGAGCGCAAGGATCGAGGGTGCAGTGCAGGATAATGCTGTTTTAAATCAGCGCTGTTTTCAGCCGACTGCCTTGAGCGTGGCACGAGGATATAGGCCCAAGGCAGGAGATCATCGTCTGCTGTTCGGGAGGCCGCCCTGGGCGCGCGACAGCCGTTCCTTCGGCTGCGCCGCTCCGCCACCATCCGCGCCGTGCCTTCCGGAGACCATTCCCGCTACCGGCCGGCGCCCGTGAAAACCTCGACCCGGCGCACCGGCTCGAGATGGCTGGGCTCAGCGTAACTCTGAAGTCGTCATATACCGAAGTCTTCACAGACTTCGGACATCCCCCTCACAGTCCGATCCAGATGGCGTCAGGAACACCGCTTGCGTTGATGCGGATGAACCCCTGCTTGTGCCACAATGACCCTTATGTCAGCGCGCGAGCCAAAGCTTCCGCGCAAGGCGACGGCTAGGATAAGGCAATGCCGACGAAGGGCACATTGCTTGCCACACTCTGGAATGATGGCATGCTCGGAAGGCCTAGGCTTTGCTCAGGGCCGCCTGCAAGGCGCGCTTTGAGGTTATTCACATAGCCTTCTGCGTAGTCCTGCGCCGTCGAGACCGAAAGATCAATGCCTGCCGCCAAGGCCTCTTCCATCAGGTGCTTTACGAGCCCATTTCGAATGGCCAGCTTGACCTCGGGGCCTGCGATAAGGCCGATCGCCTGCGCGGCCATATTGAGGCCAGCTTCCTCCAGCGCTCGCTTCATATCGCCTCCGTTAATGGCCGTACGCAGGAGATTGGCTGCTTGCGACTCAGCCTCGAGAACCATCGAGGCAAGATCGGCTACTTGTCCGAGGCCCGGAATGAAGCTGAGCAGTCCCACCGCCGTTGCCGCCAAGTCGAGCACTTTCGTCTCGATTTTGAGCACGGAGTCGACGACGTGCATGACGGCCCCGCCGTTCTTTTTGGCTGACTTAATGTCAGGCTGGTCCATCAGGCCCATCTTCATGTCCGCGACGGCATTCTGCTCTTCTGCGGTTTGGGCGCCGTGGGTGATTGGCTGCTGAACGTTGCGGTTCGCAGACGACATGTTTGTGCAAAAATGGGCAAAGTCTTTTTTGCTGATATTGCCGGAATCAACCGTATGCCCGCCGCCAAAGTCGAAGAATTTATGATGGGTCTTATAGCCCGTGATCGAATTGTTCAGGAGGCCAAACAAAAGAGGATCTGAAAGGAGCTGAGAGGCTGCTTCCCGCACTTTCGGATCAAGGCTCTTGTCGTCTTTCATTTTCGCCAGTTTGTCGCGAGTCAGAACACCGCTTCCAAAGAACGTGTCCTGATGGTCCTTGATCATCTCGACCGTATTCAGCTCAGTTTGCGTGAGGCTCATCGACGATGAGGCGACTTGCAGGAAATCCTCTTTGTGCATCTTCCCTTTCGAGCCACCGCACAACTGGTTCCAAGCATCGGGGTGATCGAGGAAATATTGCGCCGCCGCAATGACCTGGGGCGGAAATTTGCCGTTTTTCGATTCGCCGCCGACCATTTTCTTGAACTCATCCAGACTCAGGTCCTTGGACAGATTTTCGGAGTACCGGTAAAACTCCCGCAAGGCATCGCTCAAGGTCATGACCGAAGGCTGCAAACCTCCGCTGCCGTCGGATGGTATGTAGTTCTGCTCGTAGCTTCGCGCTTGGGCTTCCTGAAATGCAGCAACTTGTGGGTGGTGGTTTGAAAATCCGGCCAAGTCCTTGGCGTTGATCTTGCCTCCACAGCGGCCGTCGCCCTGCGAGCCAATCGCATAAAAAAGTCCCGAATCCTGCTGCAGTCCCTGGATCGCCGCTTTCAGATCCGGTGGCGTAGAGGGATCATTGGCTTTGTCGGTCAACGACTTCCAAGTAAGCGGGCATTGGTCCTTGTGACGGTTGAGTACCGCAACAATCTGCAACTCAGCCGTGGTCAGCGACCCACCGTTCCACGTGATTCCGGGGCTCGGCCTGGGAGCCGGCTCGATCTTCGGAGTGACGCCGAGCAGATGTTGGGCTTCAGTCGCCTTGGAGCGTTGCGATTGGTCCTCCTTGAGAGCCGCCCTCATATTTGGCGGCAGCAGATCCAGTGGGTGTTGCTCCAAGCCATTCAATGTCAAGACATCCGGTGCCAGATGGCCCAAAGGGTCCTGCCGCAATTTATCCATTGTCGAATCAAGATTCGACGCTGGCAGATCCCCTTGCGCGAAAGAGCCGGGCTTGTCTGCCAGCACACAAGTGGACAGCATCGCTTCGAAGCACGATGCACTTTGCTGATGCTGGGTCGCAAAATGGGAAACTTTCAGGCCCGGCCAACCCCTTGCGGACTGTAGCGAATTTGAGCGGTAGAAAGTTGAAAGATTACTGGCCGACATTATGCATCCTCAGACGTGACGTTGAAATCCCCACAAGAGACCCCGACAGAAGATCCCTTGCGTTTCACAAAATTCGACAATTCCAAGCGTCGGCAGGTCACGAATGCGCCTGCCCTGCCTTCAATTGCTGTGTTCCGGGCCGGCTCCAAGGTTCGGTCCAACACAATGGCCGGAGTCACCGCGAGAGCTGCCGGGACTCATCATGAGCGGATTAGCTTTCGAGAAACTGACGAGTTTGCGAAGAGTTCACAAAGGGGTAGCCGCAGTCATGTTCTTCAGAGCTGCGGGAAATCCTCAATGTTCATTTCTTGCCCAGCTCAGGCTTCCCGCCAACGCTATCCTGTTGTGGGATGTCAGAAGAATAAGAAGCATCCGGTCGTCCGTCGCGAACGACCGTAGTGGAGGAGCCGCGAAACAAGATCAGCACTGATTCCTTTGGCGTTGCCGCTATGTGAGTCTGCGCCTGCGCCTGCGCCACCAAGCCGTTAAAGGTCTGCTCCACGAGTGCGACGAAGCGCGGTGGACCGGAAACGAAGACGAGGCCATTGCCTGGCACGGGTTTGACCACATAGCGCTCGTCGGAGATATCAAGCTTGTCGAGAGCCCCCTTGAACGCATCGAAGCGAATCGACGTCATCAAAAGCATTCGAGTTTGCGATTCTTGTGCAGCAGACACATAGAGCACAAGGCCGTCATAGTACCATTGTAGACCGTAAAGGTTCGTCAAGCGGTCGAGGAACGCGCGCGGTGGCAAATCAGGCATACGTCCGCGAATTCGCCCCTTCACCGCAGGACTGATGTTGACCCTGATATTCAGGTTGTTGCCGAATTCCTGCAACGCTGCAGCGAGCTCCTGATCCAGAACCGTGTATCTATAGGGTGTCGCCGGAAGGGACAGCGGGACTGCATGCGCCGGGTGAATCCCGGTGGACAGAAAAAACCCGGCACAAAGAAGTCTCAAAACATGCAGGGTGACGGGTTGGATAAGCGTTCTCGGCATGTCGCACTGATAAACCAAACGCTGAAATCATCACAAGTGACTAAATTGCCGAAGAGATTTTAGATTGTCGAAATGACGCCGCCGTTAGTCAGCTTGTTGTCAGCTTGCCCCCCTAGGAGTGTTGCGCCGACACCGGGTGATGAATGGGCGGGGCTCGCCCGGTCAGAGAGAGCAACCGAGTCCTTACATGATGATGCCTGTCACGTCGATCTCTGCCACTCTAACGGCTGGCCTCCCCAGGGTCGGATCACCGTCGATTGTCGAGCAGGCCCAGTTTGAGCGCGCCTTAGGGCATGCAGCCGACTCGCTGAAAAACGATGCCGCCGCGGGGCCAGCGAGTGCGGCGCCAGTTGCTGCGGCGATGGATGTTCAGCGCGCGGCTGCGCCGACGAGCGGCATGGGCGATCGCGTGTTGCAGACGATTTCCTCCCTATATCCACACAACACTGTTTCCTTCCCCGCGCTCGACCATGACATAGCCCTTTCGAAGGGCGCTCTACCGGGACCGGCGCAGAAGCTTCCCGTTCCAGGTGAGGCGGGAACCGGAATCTCGGGCATTCCCCAACAAGGGCAAGACTTCGAAACGATGATGGCTGGTCTTCGGGATGTTTACAACGGCGTCACCCAGGTGGCGCTTATCTCCAAAGGCGTCAGCGGCGTCACATCATCCGTGAATAAACTTTTGAAGGAAGGCTGAACCGCGCGCATGATTGGCTTGGCCGAGGGCGAAATCATGCGTGGCCTGTCAGGGTGGCGGTCGGTTAGACTTGTCATGCTGCCAGTTCTCGTCGCCCTCACTGCTTGCAAAGCCGACCTCTACACGCAATTGCAAGAGCGTGAGGCAAATGAAATGCTCGCACTTCTTGAAGACAACGGGGTCGCCGCGATCCGGGTGGTCGCCAAGGATGGAACCAGCACGATCCAGGTTGACGAAAAGCTGCTCGCCTTCTCAATCAACCTTCTGAACGCCAAGGGGCTGCCGCGCCAATCCTTCAAGAACCTCGGTGAGATATTCCAAGGATCAGGCCTGATTGCCTCGCCGACCGAAGAGCGTGCCCGTTACGTGTATGCCCTGAGCGAAGAGTTGTCGCGGACGATCAGCGATATCGATGGCGTTTTTTCTGTACGTGTTCACGTCGTGCTGCCGCATAACGACCTTGTGCGAGCCGGTGCCACGCCATCCTCGGCCTCGGTGTTTATCAGGCACGACGCAAAAACAAATGTCGCGGCTCTGCTGCCAAAGATAAAGATGCTTGTAGCCGACAGCATCGAAGGCCTGTCCTACGATAAGGTGGAAGTGGTTTTGGTGCCGGTAGAACGTTCCGCACACGAGCAACGGCCCGATCCGACTGCTGTTTTGCCACAAGCATCACTACCTCTTCCTGCGCCACTTCTGGCGACCGTAACAGGTTTTGCCGCAGCCGTATTCGCCGTGGCCTGTTATCTCTTGATCGGCGTTGTTACGCGTCGGCGCAAGCAATCAACCGGCGTTTCCAAGGTCGAGGGGCGCCGGGATGCTTCTGCTGTCGAGGCCATTCGCAAAAGAATGCCTGCAATTGGACGTGGGTGACATCTCATTGCCAATGCCTATACAGACCGCCCGACCTGATGGTCCGCACTTTCCGGGCGCGAGCGAGCTTGCGGCTTCGGCCCATCCAACCCGTCTTGCGGCGCGTCTTGATCCAGCGTTATCGGCCGAAACGTTAGTGAAGTTGCAGAAGTGTTCCAGACTGCATCCAAGGCTGGCAGAATTGCTGGGCAACGATGACGTGGATCTGAACCACATCGGCTGCAGGCCGGACCTTCTACGCGGGCATGATCCATATCGAGCGACCCTTCTTGCTGGTAGTATCTGGCATGCCCGTTCGCTGGTCGCGTTTGTCTCTCAGCCTGAGCTTGCCATCCTTGTTAAACGCATCGGCGTGGATGCACACGCATTCGGAATCCGACACCTGCTGCATGCTGTTGACAAAAGACTGATCTCGGACCCAGAAAAACTCGCTCAGCAAATCGAATACGATGGACACGCATGTCTTGGAGCTTGGCTCCAGGACAGTTCAGCGACCGAGCGTAACCGCGTGCTTCTTCGATTGCCCGAGGGGACTGCCGCGGAGACTCCAGCACATGAGCATTGGACCGCCGCCGGCCAATTGCTTTCACTTGTAGTAGCTCATTTTGAGACAGAGACCCCGGTGAAATGACAGTCGAACTTTCCGAGGGGCCAATAGCGCCGCAGATGCGTCCAGTCGGACCACTGATACCCGCGAGCGAGCTCGAAACCTGGCACAGCGCCGCGCAAGCCCTTGCCGCGGCAGAACGGCATCGGCAGCGCGTTCGAAACTGGGCACGCGCGGTTTACCAGCGGGCGTGGGCGCGCGGCCACATGGAGGGCTCGAATGCAGGCACCGAGGAGATGGCAGGGTTGATTGCGGAGACAATCTCCGAAATCGCGCGACGAAAGGCGGCTCTGGAGCAGGAATTGCCGCAGCTCGTGATGGAAATATTGAGCGATCTTATCGGCGCTTTCGATCCGGGCGAGCTATTGGTGAGGGCTGTTCGTCACGCCATAGAGTGTCAATACAGCGGCGCCGACGTTTGCCTTCATGTTTCTCCCATGCAAGTCGACATGCTTGCACGAGAGTTTGCTCGATGCGACGGCCAGGATGGTCGACCAAGGGTGCGGATCGAGCCCGACCCGACATTGTCGCCGCAACGCTGCGTGCTGTGGAGCGAGTACGGCAATGTTGACCTTGGACTTGACGCCCAGATGCGCGCGCTGCGCCTTGGTTTCGGGACGCTCTGTGAGAAAGGCGAGCTATGAGAAAGCCCGTCCCAGAACATAACGCTGACGCCCACACTCGAGCTCTCGTTCCAGCAATCTCGTCTTTGAGGGCTGCGGCCAAGCGAATTGACACGCGTGCGGTGCGCGGTCGGATCACGCGGGCTATCGGCACACTGGTTCATGCCGTCTTGCCAGACACTCGTATTGGGGAACTTTGCCTCCTAGAGGACCCGCGAACCGGGCTGTCGCTCGAGGCCGAGGTGATCGGCCTGTCGGGTGATGGTGTATTGCTGACACCGATCGGGGACTTGGTGGGCCTATCCAGCCGCGCAGAGGTCGTGGCCACTGGCCGAATGCGTGAGGTGCCCGTCGGCGGCGATTTGCTCGGTCGCGTGATCGACAGTCGTTGCCGCCCATTGGACGGCAAAGGCGAAATCAAGACCGTCGAAACTCGGCCCCTGCATGGCAGAGCCCCCAATCCGATGACGAGGCGCATGATTGAGCGGCCATTCCCGCTTGGGGTCCGTGTCCTCGATGGTCTGCTGACGTGCGGCGAGGGCCAGCGGATCGGGATTTATGGCGAGCCAGGTGGTGGCAAGTCGACGCTGTTGTCACAGATCGTAAAGGGTGCCGCCGCTGACGTCGTCATAGTGGCGCTCATAGGCGAACGTGGACGGGAAGTTCGTGAATTCATCGAAAGGAATCTTGGTGAAGAGGGCCTTCTCCGTACGGTCGTCGTGGTTGAAACATCCGACCGCTCGGCGGTAGAGCGTGCGCAATGCGCTCCAATGGCGACTGCGCTCGCGGAATATTTCCGCGATCAAGGCCTACGCGTTGCTCTCATGCTGGATTCGCTGACGCGCTTCTGCCGCGCTATGCGCGAAATAGGCCTTGCTGCGGGTGAGCCGCCGACGCGACGGGGCTTTCCTCCTTCCGTTTTTGGCATGCTGCCAGGCCTGCTCGAGCGCGCCGGCATGGGTGAGCGGGGCTCAATCACGGCCTTCTATACGGTGCTTGTAGAGGGTGATGGCACGGGTGATCCAATCGCCGAGGAATCGCGTGGTATTCTCGATGGCCATGTCATCCTCTCACGCGCTATTGCGGCGCGATCGCATTTCCCCGCTATTGATGTGCTGCAGAGTCGCAGCCGCGTCATGGATGCAGTCGTTTCGGGGACACATCGCAAGGCAGCATCCATTTTCCGCGAGCTCCTGTCGCGCTATGCCGAGACCGAGTTCTTGATCAATGTTGGCGAATACAAGCCAGGTGGAGATCCCCTGACTGACCGGGCTGTCGCGTCAATCGACGAACTGAGGGAGTTTCTGCGCCAGAGCGAAGATGACGCGTCAGATTTCGAGGAGACGGTCGCATGGATGTCGCGTCTGACCGCGTAAACTGGATTCAGTCTTCGAGTATACGGCTTCTGAAGGAAATGCAAGAGCGTCGTGCCCTTGGCGAGCTGTCCAAGAAGGAAGCCCAGCGCGATGTGGCCGCCTCAGCCGTACAAAATGCCTCTAGGGAGCTTGCAATGATACAGCAACATTGTTCAAGAAAAGAAGCAGCGCTCTATCAGCATCTGATGTCACTCGACAACTTGTCTAGCGCAGCGCTCGACCGTCACCGCCTTCACACTGAACAACTTGCCGCTGAGATCAATTCCAGACGGCAGATGCTTGATGATACCCAAATCGCTCAAGAGGAGGCTGAGATGGCGGCGTCCAGGACGAGGGAGCTATGGGTCATATGTTCGGCGGCAAGGGACAAATGGCAACAAATCGAGGACGACGTGCGGCGCGCCGTCGAGACTCATTCGGAGGCCGCAGCCGAGATCGAGGCCGACGATGAGATACTGCTGAAATATGCGAGGGGGTCGCTTGCCTAAATGCCGCGCAACCGGATCCGACGGTCGCAAGAGGTCGTCCGAATGACACGACCGTGCAGTCTTTGATAGGCGCTGCGGTCACACCCGCCATGTTCGAACCAGTTCTGAAACTGTCCCACACGGTTGTCTCGTGGCTCAATGATACAGCAGCGCCGCGCACGCCGTTTCAAAGCCGGATCAACGAGGTGCCGCTATCGGTGCGAACGGCAGGGCTTGTCTGGCAGCAGGAACCTGCTGCCATTCCGATGCTTGACTGCGTCTGGAGAGTGGGAGCCGAAACGGTCATCTTGTCACTGTCGCGCCCGCTCGTAGAGGAGTTCATCACGACAGTGCAGAACGGCTTGGCCTTCCCTTCCGAGCCAACTGCTTCGCTAATTCTCGAACTCGCTCTGGAGCCGCTTGTCACTCGACTGGAGGAGACGACGCGTCTGAACGTGCAACTCGTGCGGGTATGCGAAGCCACGATGCTGGCTCCTCATCTTGAACTCGACATCATTTTCGGCGCGGTCAAGGGCAAGGGCCGTCTATTCCTGTTCACGCCACTTGACGGCTTAGTACCGCCTGCGTTTCGCGCGCTAGGCGAACTGCTTGCCCAGTTGCCGCGGCAGCTGGGCGGGCTGCCTCCAGAGCTCCCGCTCATTGTTGCAGGAGAGGTCGGCACGCTTCGCCTTCCTGCGGCGCTTCTTCGAAGCGCATGTGTCGGTGATGCATTGTTGCCCGATATTGCGCCGTTCGGCCGCGGCCAGATCACCCTAGCTGTCGGCCAGTTGTGCGCCGAGGCGGATCTTGACGGCGATGAATTAATCTTGCGGGGGCCTTTCCGCCCGCGACCGTGTCCTTTGGAGAGTGCGCATATGACACAACCCGGATCGCAACTGGAGCTTACTAAGGATCTCGACGATGTCGAGATCGTGCTTGTCTTTGAATGCGGCCGCTGGCCTATTTCTCTTGGGGAATTAAGAAGTGCCGGCGAAGGGCATATTTTTGAACTTGGATGGCCGATCGACGGCCCGGTCGACATAGTGGCCAATGGTCAGCGTATCGGGCGTGGCGACATTGTCCGCATCGGAGAAGAGCTGGGCATCAGGCTCCGTGGCGGGTTTGCATGCAATGAGTGAAGCTCAGCCGACAATCCTGGCGCTTCTTGCGGTTACCGCCGGACTCGGTCTGCTGGTTTTAGCAGTTGCCACGACAACGGCCTTTGTAAAGGTATCAATTGTTCTTTTCCTCGTCCGCAATGCGCTCGGGACCCAGACCATACCACCCAATGTGGTGCTGTACGCCGCGGCGATGATCCTCACTATGTTCGTTAGTGCGCCCGTTGCTGAGCAGACCTATGACCGCATGTCGGATCCCAAGCTCCACTATCAGACATTCGACGACTGGGTAAGCGCCGCTAAAGCCGGAAGTGAGCCCTTGCGCGAGCATCTCAAGAAATTCACAAATGAAGAGCAGCGGCGATTTTTCCTATCTTCGACAGAAAAGGTCTGGCCAGAGGAAATGCACGCTGCAGCCACGCCTGATGACTTTGCAATACTTGTACCATCTTTCTTGCTATCAGAATTGAAGCGCGGATTTGAGATAGGATTTCTACTTTATCTGCCTTTTATTGTTATAGATCTGATAGTGACAACTATCTTGATGGCAATGGGTATGTCGATGGTCTCACCAACTGTTATATCTGTTCCGTTCAAGATCTTCTTGTTTGTTGCCATTGATGGTTGGTCAAAATTGATGCATGGGCTTGTGCTGAGTTATACGTTACCGGGAGGCTGATCATCACTGAATCCAGCATCATTACTCTTATGAGCCAATCACTGGTGGTTTTCATGATCTGGATTCTACCGCCGCTCATTGCATCAGTGGTTGTCGGCCTCGTCATCGGCATCCTCCAGGCGGCGACGCAGATCCAGGATGAAAGCTTGCCGCTCACCGTGAAGCTTCTGGTCGTTGTCGCGGTGATTGGGCTGTTTGCTCCTGTGCTAAGCGCCCCGCTCATAGAGCTAGCCGATCAGATCTTCACCGAGTTTCCCGCAATGACACTTAGCTACTAGTCCGCCCCATGGACGCGCCATCGGCCGATATTCAAATTCTGATCCAGACGGCTTTCGAACTCGTCGTTGCGGCAGGTCTTGGGGCAGCCCGCGCGATGGGCATCATGCTGATCTTTCCCGTATTCACACGCTCGCAGATCAGTGGGCTGATCCGGGGCTGTTTGGCTGTTGGCTTCGCACTACCATGCCTGGCACACGTCAGCGGCGGATTGCCGGCGCTGGATCCTGATACGCGCCTGATCCAGCTAACCCTGCTCGGATTCAAGGAAGTTTTTGTCGGTGTACTCCTTGGCACTTTTCTTGGCATTCCGCTTTGGGGCCTTCAGGCTGCCGGGGAGCTTATCGACAACCAACGCGGCATCAGCAGCCCGACCGCTTCGGCCGATCCCGCGACGAACAGTCAGGCTTCCGCGATGGGCGTTTTTCTGGGGATCACTGCGATTGCCATATTCGTCGGATCAGGAGGCCTGGAAACTTTGATCAGTGTCCTGTACCGCAGCTACTTGATCTGGCCGGTGTATCAGTTTCACCCGACACTGAGCGGGCCAGGAGCAATGGAGTTGTTGGGGCTTCTCGACAGCATAATGCGCACGGCATTATTGGTTTCGGGGCCTGTCGTGTTCTTCCTGATACTGATTGATATATCGATGATGCTGCTGCGTCGCTTTGCCCCGCAATTTAAGGCGAGCCAACTGTCTCCGGCAATCAAGAACATTGTCTTTCCAGTTCTCATGGTCACCTACGCTGCCTATCTGGTGGAGAGCATGAAACTGGAGGTCACACGTGCCAACGGCGTGCTGGAGTGGTTCGACAAATTGCTGCCATGAGCGACACAAGTGAAGAGAAGACACACGCCGCCAGCCCGAAGAAGTTAAGTGAAGCGCGCAAAAAAGGACAGCTGCCACGTAGCTCCGATTTCGTCCGCGCGGTCGGGACTTGCGCTGGGCTCGGCTACCTTTGGCTAAGAGGCAGCGTGATCGAGGACAAATGCCGGGAAGCGCTCCTATTAGCCACCAAGTTGCAGAGCCTACCTTTCGATACCGCGGTGCCGCAGGCATTGGTTGTGCTCGTCCAACTCACAGTCGCGGCTGTTGGCCCGCTGCTTGGAACCCTTGTCGCCGCGGTGATTTTGGCCAGCCTGCTAGCCAATGGTGGATTTGTCTTCTCTCTGGAGCCGATGAAGCTCAGCTTTAAGAAAATTGACCCCTTTGAAGGGCTGAAGCGCTTGGGGTCTGCTCGTTCCATGGTCGAAGTCTGCAAGACCATGTTCAAGGTATTGGTTCTCAGCGCAACCTTTTCCATTGTCCTTCTCGGGATGTGGAAGACAATGGTCCCTCTGCCGATCTGCGGCATGGGCTGTGTTGGCCTCATCTTTATGGAGACAAAATTGCTGATGGGAATTGGCGCCGGCGCACTGCTGGTCGGCGGACTGATCGATCTTCTGCTCCAGCGCGCGTTGTATCTGCGCGAAATGCGCATGACCAATACCGAAGTGACGCGCGAGTCGAAGGATCAGCAAGGAGCGCCAGAGTTGAAAGGTGAACAGCGTCGCATCCGCGAGGAGGCGGCCGACGAGCCTGCGCTTGGCGTGCATCGCGCCACGCTGGTCTTAACAGGAAGGGCGGTCCTGATCGGTCTGCGTTACGTTCGCGGTGAAACCGGGGTGCCGTTCTTAGTTTGCCGTGCCGAAGGTGAGCGCGTTTCACATGTGTTGAGCGAGGCGCGGGCACTACGCCTGACGATCGTCCATGACCATGTCTTAGCGCGTCAGCTGATAGGCACTACAAAACTCGGCCACGCGGTTCCTATGCAATATTTCCAGCCTGTCGCGAAAGCATTCTTTGCCGCAGGCTTGGCCTAGTCATGGAAGTCCACGACTGCCCAGTTCAAAACTGACCTGGCTCCATGCTAGTGGCAAATGTCGGCTGGCCATCCGTGCCCCAGTGTCTCTGTCAGGCCAACCGCGCAACCGCGGGCCTGGGGCAATCACTCCCCTCGGATCTGCCACCCAGCAACTACGGCAAGTCCTCCGGGCATGACCTTGCAGCCTCTGCTGGCCGGTGCGTGGCGCAGTCCGAGGTTTTGAGGCCGGCAGTGCGGATTTGATTGGTGCAGCCGTTGGAATGCCCTCGTCAGCTAGTCGTCAACTAAGCGCCCTATGTTGAACAGCCGTGCTAACTTGAGCTCGGTTGCGAAACATAGGAGTACGAATCGTCATGTATGGTCGAATTGGTGGCTCATCCGATAGTTACCGCGCGCATAATGCCGGCGAGCAATCGGATGCAGGAAGCGAAGGGTTCGCGGACACATTTGCCCGAATGCACTTATCCGGATCGGAAGGTAGCGGCGCCTCATCATCGGCGGCTCCCCAAGCATACTCCCTCAATTCCCGACCTCCTGTGGTGGAGATCAACAGGACTTCCTTCAGGAGACAGGTGAGGCAATTTCATGGTGATGAAATCACGCACATCGCCGACAATCCTCAAGAGTATTCGGAGTTCGTATCGTCACGAGCCAGGCGCACCGCGGACGTTGCTCAGCAATATGGCATCCGTCGAGATACGGAGCACGCGCGATATTTCAGTTACCAATTGGGAGACCGGAGTGCCGGACTGCTGAGAATGGAAGGCGGATTCAGCATGAACGAGTTCGAATCGGAAAGTTGGCGGGAACAATTTCCTGGTCGAACTGAGGTCACTTCCATAGTGGATCTTCAAGTCGCCCATCCGCTCGTCGAAAATGCGGGCGATATTCTGCTGGAGCATCAACTTCGGATAGACGGCGACCGACCGTTGCTGAATTGGCGTGCGGCTAATCCGGAAGCACAAGCGCGCGCGCAGACGATGGGGTTTGTTGAAGTGGATCATGGCGACCTGGTGCTTGACCCTACGCAGCATCCCGACAAATGGACGAAGAACAGTGCCGGTGAGTGGCAGCGTGCAGGCAAACCTCCACTCTATCTCCACAAAACCGAGGATAGCGACAGCAGCGATAGCGGGTCCGACGACGATTTCATGTGATTTGTCGACCCGCCGCCGAGCCTTGCAACTGGTGACGGTTGCAAGGCTGTTGGCAGTGAATGCTAATTGTCCGGCGACAGCCCCGCCTTAGCGCCAGCGCCGCCGAGCAATCCAGCCCATCTCCCAGACAATAAACTGCGGATGCGCATCGTGGGTGCTTGCGAGCGGATTGTATTCGGGCCGGAACTCCGCCTCTTGGAACCGAGCTCTCCCGAATCCAATTTTCTCCACCACACCGTTGGGTCGTTGCGATGCGCCGATCCCGATCGGATCGGCTATGCCTGCTCCGCGCTCGCAGGAAGACCTTCCGCCTCGATCTTGGCGGCGCGATCTCGGCGATAAGTTGGATGGGAGGCAAGATACGCCGCCACGTCAACAGCCGGTAACGCGACATCGCAAATCGGCCCTGACGGTAGCCGATCGACTCCAATCGCCGGACCGCAACTCGCGCAGCGGCATTCGCGGTTTGGCCAGGAGAAATGCTCGCTGACTCACAGCGTGGCCGGCCGCATTCTGAGTGCCCTGTCATGCAGCCTGCGCCGACGGGAGCTCGGCACGCGAATGGCGTGGTTGGCGGCCAAGCCCTGAGGTCAACAAGGACTTACAGAAAGCGGGGGTGAGTTTGCCGCGATGAATTATGACCTTCTCGCGACCGGACCTAGCATCGGCTTCCTCTCGCTCTCGATTGTAGCCGCGCTGTTCGTTGGATTTAACGTGGCAAGCGGTGAATTCGGAATCAGCCAGCCCTTCCAAGTTTCTGGCCATGACGGGGCGACTCGTGTGGATGTGCACCCACATCGGGCTCGGCATCGCACCATTGACCAGCATCTTGGGCTGCAGCTTCATCTCAAACAGCTTTCCTGGCTCGCCACGCAGCGCGACCGGTGCCTCCGGCGGCATCAATTCGTCGGCATTGCACAAATGTTCCAGGTATTTTTGCGCCGGAAATGCGTAGGTCTTCATGCAATCAGTCGTAATGCCGGCTTTTCCTTCATTCAATGCGTTGGCCTGTCCCAGCACCATGTTCAGCAACCCTTTGAGCTGGTCTGTGCGTTCGTGCACTTTGGGTAGCTGGGTGGAGGTGAGTAGCAGGCGTACATTACGCCCCTGCAACCCGGCGAGACAGGTTTGCATCTCAATGGCCTGGGCTCGCAGGTACTGGGCCACATCGTCCACGACCTTACCGGCCTCCTCAGGCTTCATCTGGCGCACTTGGGAGACGACGCTTTGCTGACCGGCCAGATCGAACTGCAAAAGTTCGTCCAATCGTTTGAGCCGCTCCGTCAATACCTCCATTGACAACGCGGCGCCCCCGATTGTCGAGCCTGCCCCCGACGAACTCGCAGCCACCTCTTGCGCTCTCACCTGTGTACTCGCAACTTGATCCGAGCGCGCGAGAACCTTGGCTGCTGGCACTGTGCCGGCGTTCGCAGCGACTGGTGTTGATGGCTGCCCGGCGGCAGAAGTCCCGGCGCGAGCTGCCGACTTATGCTTTGACTTCCCTTTCCTTCGCGCTGTAGTGCCTTCTGACACTGCAGCCGTACCAGCAGTGTCAGCCGGTATCGCAGCGCCTGCCCTGGCCGGCATCGCAGCGCCCGCCTGGGCCTGTGGCGCCATGATGGCTGACGGCGGAGACTGCAGGTTCAACAAGTGCATGGCATCGTGCGCAGTGATCCATGCATCGTCCACGATCCGTTCGAACAGTTTCAATGGGAGGCCGGCATCTGGGTAGGTATGGCTTAGCTTGGTATGCACCTCGTGCAACGCCAATCCAAAATCCGAAAGCCGCTCCATGATTTTTTCTACAACCGCGCAATCATGAGCGTTGAGTGTTTTGCCATCATCCATTATGCCCTTCGCCAAAGAGAGGGCGCGAAGAGCTTCTTGAGCGGCGCTTGCCATCAGCTGCACCACTCCATTTCGACCGACGAGGAGTTCCTTCAAATCTGGCTCGAACCTGCTCGCCCGCAGTTCAATCTTGGCCCGCGCAAGACCGATCCGCTCACGGACCAGCCAGATCCTGACACTCAGTACCGAGCCGGCACGCAGCCGCAGTGCGCACCGCTCGGCTTCCCGCATCACGGGCGTTCCACTGGATAGGCTAGCGGTGGCAGCGCAGGCGGATCGCTGCCGTTCGGAGCGCCATGCCTTTTTTTCCCACCACTTAATTGCCGCCGTATGGTGGTTCTCCACATTTAAAATCAACAGCTCCTGCCGGTCCGCCTGGGAGTAGGAGTAGAGTTTATCGACCATACCTGCCGCTTTCTTGGTCTTTTTGTCCAATTTCGTGATCGTCGACAGGCCAAGTTTGTCTACTTCATTCGCGGCGTCGCACACGATCTGGCAACATCTACGCACCTTGTCGTCTGGCATAATTGTCTGCGCCTCAGCCGCAGGCAGGCTAGCGCGGTACTCCAGAATTGCTGAGGCTGCATCGACGACCCCACTGATCAGCTCCACCGCCTCCTCGGGGACGTCGGTTTTCCTGGCCGCAGCCTCGCAATCAGTCAGTTGTTGAACAAGACTGTTCATTCTGAGCTGTGTCGGACTGATATCTTTATTTGACGATGAGCTGGTGCCTTCCACCTGCGCGGTTGATAGTTGGCTACCGACCGGCGCCATGGCTTCGCCCTCAGACATGGAGGGAGAACCGCGCCGCCTTGCGGCTGCGCCACGTGGCGCTACGGTTCCGCGTGGTGGCGCAGCGGCTCCACGTGGCGGTGTGTTCAGGATTTGATCTTCGCCAATCGAGGCGCCTGGCAGACTTTCGCGGGCATCGCCTGGACCGCGCGCAACTGGAAGGGAGGAGGGCCTCCTATCGGCGTCCCCAGAGCGCATCTGCTCCACAACGGAATCGAATGACTGTCCACCTTCTCCCGCAGCAAGACTTGATTGCGAAAGGGAACTGCTCGCCCGCCCCGCGCGGCTGGCTCCAGTTTCAGCCTGCGATTTCCGTGGTCGGCCAATGCCCTTCATATTGCGTCTCCGTAGTAGGCGAGAATGTGCTGCTATTGTGCTGGCGGCTGACGAGACCAGCGGCATCTTTCGGTTAACGTCACGGTCAGCCAGACCCGCGACGGCGTAATGTTCCCGCCAAAGTGCTTCTCAGTAGCAGGCCAAGATTGGCCCGAGCTCACAGGACTTTCGCAACGTTGCCATCGATGTCCTGAGATTATCAGCGCTTCAGTCCGCCGATTTCCAGGAACAGCGAATGAAATCAGACCAACTCGGCTAGCTCCCCTTCCTAGACACGTGCCTGACGATTTTATTGATGCGTCACTCCTCTCGTTCGCCACCGACAAAGTCACACATTTGCTTCAGAGAAGCGTGTGCGTTGCGTATCACGCGGACCATTTCGATCTATAGTTACAAAAAGTGTCGAGACGGGACCTTTGGATCCGAAGGTCAGGCACGGCCGGCCTAGATAGACCGCTTGGCTGACGATTAGCTGACGATGGGAGTTCTCACGAACAGGGCAAGAAAATCCGACCGCTTCAAGCTTTCGATATGGTGAGAAGAGGATCCGCACCGGCCTCCCAAAGCCGGCAGACCATCCCATGTTCGTACGGTCGCCGACCTTCTCGAAGCCAATGAGCTCACCGCGCCGGGCCGTGATGTGCAGGCGAGAGAATGGTGATGCAAAGACCGAGTTCCTGCTCGTTGCGTGCGCCCGTGGAGCCAGCAAGAATACGGTCATTGCGGTCATGCAGCACGTGGACCGTGTCTCCTGTTCGACACCACAGCATCGAGGATGCAAACGAGCTGCTGCGGCTGCCATTCGGTCGCGGCATGCGTGGACGGCGGGATTGGCCGAACAGCCGAGATCGTGGTCGACTGTTCGATGCGAGAGCAACATCCTGCAGAGCATACGTTTTTGCGCTGGCCGGTTTTTGTCAAAAGCCGTCAGGTTCTCGAAAGCTCCCGCCCTTAGCTTGATCGAGGCTAACCTTTAACACGTCGCCGCCAATGGCAAATGCCGGAGTACCTGATGATAGCAGCAATTGGGAGTGGAGTTGGCAACCTCGGGACTTCCTTGATCCGAAAGGGCCATGGGGATTCGAAATCCGAGCATTCTGGTGATGGCAAGCCGGCTGATGGCAATGATGGCAAGCCAGCTGGTGGGAATGATGGCAAGGCAGCTGGCGGGAACGATCGGGCGGATAACCGGACCGTTTCAAATGATCAACTTCAAGACAACTCACAGTCTGCAGCACAAAGTGAAGCCTTCCAAAGTATCCTGCGATCGTTCGCGTTCCAATTCGCGAACGATGCGATGGCTGAGGCCGATGAAGCTTTGGATGACACAGAAGATGCCTGACGCGGGAAATCCGGCGTGAGGTCATACAGGCCGTTATTGACGGCACAACTCCAACAGAAAAAGGAATGATCATGGCTGCAGTTGATAATAATAAAAAATCAGGCAATACCAATACCAGTAGCGCCGGCAATACCGATAAAACTAACAGTGGCACTCCCGGCAATACAAGCGGAGCTGATGCTACTGCTTTTCAGGCGCAAGTGCAGGAACTAACCAATGTTAGCTTGGAGGCGACGAAAAGGAGTGTCCAGTTGCGCACTCTAACGACCAATCTCCAGACCATCAAGAAGGCCGCCGACGAACGCGTTTCGTAATGTCGGAAGCGGGTTTTAGACTGCCCCCTAGCGCGTCTCCTTATTGACGCGACGTAGTCCCGAAATGAGCCGCATGGCAATTGCCATGCGGCTTCTATCCTGTTTGAGAGATGCTCTGTGGATGACGCCGTTTCCCTCCGTTTCGAAGTGCGTTCGGGGCACTATTGCGGTCTGACCGGCAAGACGGATCTTCAAAAGTGTTTAATCGGCAGCGGCTTCGATGCCGATTTGGTCTTTGTCGAGCAGGGACTGGCACCGCATCACCTTCGTGTAACTCTTCTTGGCAAGTCGATCGAACTGGAGGCGCTTGCACCCGGACTCAGTATCGAGGGCAACCGGAATATCGCCGCAGGCCAGTCCGTTGTTGTGCCCCTTCCTGTCGTCCTGCTCGTAGGCGAGATGTCCATTGCTTTGTCCGTGCAGGATGCAGAGCCGCCTGGTTCGACCGGCATACCGCGCCTACCGATCGGTGTGCTCGCCATGGTCATAATCAGCTCACTCGGGATCGGCGCGCTTTCAGGCACGATCTCCTATCTTGGCAATGCAAGTGGATCGAGCCCCAATTCACTTCGGGCTGAAGTCGCGTCCAGAACGATCAGTCACCGCGCTGACAATGAACTTACGGAGGCAGCGGCCCAAGAGCTGCAGGAGGAAGTCGATCGAGCGGGTCTTCTCGACGTCAAGATTGGGTCGGCAAAGGGTGTTGTGACCGCCGAAGGCACCGTCACGTCTGAATCGGTCATCAGTTGGCAGAAGCTTCAGCAATCGTTCGATCGTCGCACCAAGGGTACTCTAACACTGGTGAACGGAGTGCTCATCAAAGAGGAGAAGGCGCCATCCGCAATCGCGGTCGAAGCTGTGTGGCATGGGGTCCAACCATATATTGTCATCGACAGCGAGAAGTATTTTGTCGGCGCCATTTTGGCTGATGGATGGGTGGTCGAACGTATTGAGGACAGCCGTGTGCTGCTGAGCAGGAATGGCCGCATTGCTGCTCTCCAATATTGAAAGCTCGCAGGCCCCATCAAGCAGCACTCTATGGCCAGCCAAACATCCTGTCGCGCTCGGTGCTGACAAGCTGGCTGCGTTGGAAACATTTGCTGCCCAGCCATTTCGCGCCTGCTTGTGGCTCTCATGCAGGGTCACGCGCTGGCCAAGGCTGAGGCGCCTTCGGAGTTCGAAAGCCACGTTTCATGGCGTAACAGCAGAGTAAGTCTCAACCGATTGCAAAGGTGTCTCGATGGCCAACGTCCTGCGTGACTTCATCAAGCGTGCGCCGGCCAGCCCGGATTTAATGGTTGCGTTGATGCTGCTTCTGGCTGTCGCGATGATGGTCATGCCTATCCCGGTCGTGGTGGTCGACGCCCTGATAGGATTCAATATGGGGTTGGCCATACTGCTGATGATGGTTGCCCTGTATGTCAGTACTCCACTTGATTTTTCCTCTTTGCCCGGCGTTATTTTGATTTCCACTGTATTCCGTCTCGCGCTCACGGTCGCAACGACGCGACTGATCCTGGCCGAGGGGGAGGCCGGCAGCATTATTCATACTTTTGGCGATTTCGTCATTTCAGGCAATATCGTGGTGGGTTTCGTCATATTTCTGGTCGTCACCATGGTGCAATTCATGGTCCTCGCGAAGGGTGCCGAACGGGTGGCAGAAGTGGCGGCGCGTTTCACGCTGGATGCTCTGCCGGGCAAGCAAATGGCGGTCGACGCAGAGCTACGCAACGGCCACATCGATGCCAACGAATCCCGCCGGCGGCGCGCCGAATTGGAGAAGGAAAGCCAACTCTATGGCGCGATGGACGGCGCGATGAAATTTGTGAAGGGCGATTCCATCGCCGGGCTGGTGGTTATCTGCATCAACATGCTGGGTGGAATTTCGATCGGCCTGCTCTCCAAGGGCATGTCCTTCGGCGAGGTACTGCATCACTACACTCTGCTGACGATAGGCGATGCATTGATATCGCAGATTCCGGCCCTTCTGCTCTCCATTACTGCGGCGACCATCGTCACCCGTGTGACTGGGACGGCGAGGATCAACCTCGGTACAGAAATGGTCAGTCAGCTCACGGCCAGCACTCGAGCCTTGCGACTGGCGGCCGGCGTCCTGGTTGTAATGGGGTTCGTTCCTGGGTTTCCCCTCCCCGTCTTTCTGATGCTGGCCGCAGTGTTCGCTGCGGTAAGCATTGTCAAGGCTGATGTGCTGGGCGCCGGCACTGCCGATGCGAAAGGTGGAACTGCAGCGGAGCCTAAGCAAGCCGCGCCTGCGAAGGAATTCCCGATCGCATTTTTTCTAGCGCCAGATCTTATGCAGGCGGTCGATCAAGCCGAATTGCAAAAACATATTGGGCGCGTTTCGCTCCTGGTCACAGCCGATCTGGGCATTATCGTTCCTCGCATCCCTGTCTTGGTTGACGAGCAGCTGCCTGAATCGCAATTCCGAATTGATGTCGAGGGCGTGCCAGTCGAACAGGACGCCTTAGATCCAAACCAGATGGCGCTCCGAGCCGATGTAGCGCACGTCGACTCGAGCGGTGTCCCCCTTAGACGTGAGCCGAAAACGGACAGACTCCCGGTTGAACATACCCCTGCAAAGGCCCTTACGGGCGCCGGCACGGAGCATAGGGCTCCCGGCGAACTCCTCGCCTTGCGCGTCCATGCAGCGTTGACCCGCTACGCACCGCGATTGGTGGGCATCCAAGAGACCCGACATTTCCTGGGCCGAATGGAGCAGGAATATTCTGAGCTTGTGAAAGAGGTGCTACGCACGACGCCGATTCCTCGGATTGCCGATGTTCTGCGCCGCCTCCTGGAGGAAGGTATCCCAATCCGCCACACCCGTCTCGTGTTGGAGGCATTGGCCGAATGGAGCGAGCGTGAGCAGAACGTTGCCCTGCTGACGGAATATGTCCGTTCTGGTTTGAAGCGACAGATCTGCCACCGCCATGCCAACACGGAGGGCATCGTGTCCGCCCTGGTCGTCGAGCGCGAGAGCGAGGATGTGATGCGTGGCGCGGTTCGAGATTCGGATGCAGGCCCCTATCTCGCACTGGAGGATCGGCAAAGCGAAGCGATGCTATCACAGATACGTCAGGTCCTTTCGAACGCAGAACCGGGTCAAACCCGCCCTATTCTGTTGACGTCGATGGATGTCCGACGTTTCGTCCGCGGCTTTCTGACGCGAAACGGGGTTGATCTCGCCGTGCTGTCTTATCAAGACCTCGCCTCCGACTTTACAATTCGCCCCGCAGGATCCGTCACACTCCCGCACGGATCGAACAGCGGATTGTTAGAGTAGTCCCACCTTTCCTAACTGAACGCCACGCGCCTCCCCGATAACTGAGAGATAACATGAATAGTAATACAGTTTCTCCATCGCCTATGTTTCTGCGCCGGAACTCACTTCTTTTTGCCGTACTCGCCATTCTGCCTTTGGGCGGTTGCGCCAGCTGGCAAAAGCCGGCTCTTTCCGTGCAGGAGACATCTTCCCCCGAGTTGCTCAGCGCCGATCAAATCGATCCGGCTATGCGCGAACGCATTTTGCGCGAAGTTGGTCAGGATGTTCAAGAGCGGGCTTTGCGGGATGAGGTGAAGCAGCACCCGGACAATGTTGATGCGGCGATACGACTTACAAATGCCTTGGTGGGCCAGAAGCGCCCGCACGAAGCGGTTGAGGTGCTCGACAGCGTCTTGGTTGCAGCCCCAGGAAACGTACGTGCATTGAATGCGAAGGGCGTGATTTTGGACATTGAGGGGCGGCATGACGCGGCACAGGCCCTGTATCGGCGAGCTCTCGAAAACGAGCCAGGCAATCAGATGGTGCAGCATAACTTCAATCTGTCGCTTGCCTTTAACGGCAAGTCCGAACAACCAAGGTTAGCACGATCGCAATAGGTGGGCACAGTGCATGCGCAGCCTGTTCCCCGGCTCGAACACGCGCTCGGCTCCCATCATAGATGGCCCCCTGAAGAGAGCCATATCTATGCAAAACAGTTGCTCCAGATCTGGCCGGCAGAGATCGGCAGGAGAGCCGGATGACATCACGCGGCCACCCGCAAGGCCACCCGCCTCGCTTCGTTGCCAGAGCGCCCTCTCCCTCGCCGGTCACCGTCTCGCAATGCGGCGACCTGGCTTAAGGCGGTCGACCGAGCGCCCGATGCAGTAGCCATGAATACGTAACGCAGCGATGGACCCGCCGGATCGTGTCGCGCTTGTGCTGGCCGTCCCTGCCATTACAGCACGGTGATTGTAGCTGGATCATATTCTAGAGGCATCGATGGTGTGGATGCCTTCGATCCAAACAATCGATTTGTTGAATTCGTCCGCCTGAGGAAATTAGCTGCGGCGATCCGACTTCCGACGCCTGCAGGCGCAAAACCAACAGCGTGAGCGCTGCGGGTCCGGAGGCAGGCTGCAAAGTGCAATCACCAGCGCTGATAAGCGGCAAGTGAAGAATGTATCGCTCGGGCAACTCCTGTGTTGTGCACGGTTGCCCCGCGAGGTGAACTGTAGCAGCTTGGCAGCTCAGCGTTCACGAAAGGAGAAAAGATTTGGGGCCAAGCAAAGACCGGCTTTTTTGATTGTCTTGCTGTATCGCTATGGTGGGGCGGGCGCGACCGCTCCCATAATTCAATACGCTGCCTTTAGCGATGGACGATGACGGGATGCGTCGCCGAGACTTCAATGGTGGAGGAGCAGCGCACCCGTCGATCCATTTGCTTTCAGCGGCAACCGCCACTATGAAGCGACACTTCGCCCAACTGTGTTTCAAGCTGCCCGGAGAAGTTTATGACAGAAGAACCCCACAAGACCGACATCCTCATCGAGCTCACTGCCGATGTTGTATCAGCCTACGTCTCCAACAACCCCGTCCCGGCGGGGGAGCTTCCTGCCCTGATCGCCCAAGTGCACGGGGCTCTAAACGGCACGGCTGGACTCATACCGGCAGAAGAGCCTGTGCCTGTAAAAAAACCTGCTGTCCCGATCAAAAAGTCGATCGAACCGGACTACATCATTAGCCTTGAAGACGGCAAGAAATTCAAATCGCTAAAGCGCCATCTGGCGACGCACTATGGTCTGACCCCAGACGAATATCGCGCCAAATGGGGTCTGCCGTCGGATTATCCCATGGTGGCGCCGAATTACGCCGCTGCGCGCTCCGCCTTGGCCAAGACCATGGGACTCGGCCGCAAACCGAAAGAGCCGGAAGCCCCAGCCACGGCGCCGGCGAAACGGACCCGCAAGAAGGTCGCAGCCTAAATCCGTATCAACAGTCGTTCGGACGCGCAGCAGCCGTTGGCCCAATCTGCGCGGAATCAAAGGGCGGGGATGAGCCCCGCCTTTCCCGTCCAAGAGCCTCATTTCCAGAGTAATTCATGATGGCTCCAGCAATCCCTGCCGCGGCATTAACTTGCATGCTCCGGCCCGGGTTTCGAGCCGTCAATGCGTTCCGGCGATGACGAACCTTGCCAAGGCTTTCCCGGACCGTTAGCCAGCCTTGCTGAGGCTGCCTGCAGAGGACTTTCCCGTGCGGCGATCCTGTTCCACCTCGTAGTTGATCTTCTGGCCCTCATTAAGGGTCGACAGGCCCGCTCGTTCAACAGCGGAAATGTGGACAAAGACATCCTGACCGCCGTTGTCAGGCTGAATAAAACCAAAACCCTTCGTGCTGTTGAACCACTTCACCGTTCCAGTCGCCATATCCATTCCTTTGTAATAAGTCGCAACTTAGGCAGGCCATTCACGCCAGCCTGATTTGTACACGAGACTTTAGGCGCATCAAAATCGGAAAATTGCAAGGCCCACTCGATCGCCTGATCTCCAGCAGCAACTGCAACATATGCGAGGCGCGTGCCAGACGAGGCGTATGCCAGACGTTTCGTCGTGCGCTGTCGCTCGAACGTTGACAGAAACAATGACACACCTTGCAAACTCGGCACATCTTGTGGACGTGCTCGGGTCGCTTCTCGACTGCGATACCCGCTCCTGACCGGGTATCGTCGGCCAAAATGAGAGTTTTTGTCATGTGCCGCCAGACCGAAAGATCAGGCGCGCAGCGACCTGCACATTCAAACCGGAACCCGCGAACCTCGATTAGCTTCTGCCTGCTCCGAAGGGCGGTAGCCTGCTCTGAGGCGGGCCACTGTCGGGTTGAAAACCAACTGTCGGGTTCGGAACCCCAGATTGTCGGCAAGGTACGCGCCGCCCACTGGTTGGCCAAAGGGGCACTGGCTCCTGATCCTGCCGCCATGCTCGCCCGATCTCAACCCGATCAAGACAGGTCTGCTCAAAACTCAAGGCGCGGCTGCGGAAGAAGGCGGCCAAAACTTTCGACGCTCTCTGCGGAACTCTCGGCGATATCTGCCAGCTGTAGGAGCCAAATCAAAAACCATTAATTGCGACAGGTGATTTTATGACATTCATTGCGAAGAGGCCAGAATGAACAGCGGAAGAGAGTAGCAGCTCTCTGGTCGCGGCGAGGTGGATCGTCGACACGATCGGCACCTGGCCCGTGCGGGGATCGCACCGCAGCCAGCACCAGAGCCAGACCTTGACCGCTTGCCTTGCTCAGGCGCCACAACAACGAGTGGCTGGAAGCAGATCCACGTGAACTCAGCGATATCGATCAGACGATGCTTACCCTCATGAAAGCCGATCCCGACGCTGTCCAGCGCCGCGAAATCCTGACCAGCATATGGCGCATCGGATGCCACCGCCTGCACACTCACCATCGACATGCCGGAACTCGGAACCAAAGGCCGCAAGCCTCGCCGGCCTCGGCAAAATGGAGCGGCCGCGCCTTCATCCGGGGCGGCCGGGCCAATGTTCGCCAGGCCCTCTACATGCCCGGCCCTTCGCCCTGCGCTTCAACCCCGACCTCAAGGCAAAATACCAGGCGCTAAAGGCGGCAGGCAAACCCGCAAAGGTCATCATCTTGTTGCGAAAGCTCCTCATCCTAGCAAACGCTCTCCTCAAGGCGCAGCGAAAATGGCCCCTAAAACCCTTGACCGAAACGGATACCTTAGCCTTTCAGGTGAGGCGGGCCGAGATAGACCAACCGCGGGTTTAACTTCGCGAGTTTAAGCTGATTATGCCGATGCAACTCTAGCGCCTGCGCGACCGTTTTAGCTTCCATCAACAAGGCGGCAGGCTGGGAGGAAGTACCCTCCCCTGCCGCGAACAAGCTTTGGACAAAGCCCCACCTTGTCCGTAATGTGATCGGGAGGCCGGGGCGCGGCGGTGCTCAGCGGATGTGACGCGCGAGATCTGCGACCCTACCCATCAGCACTTCCATCGGTCCTCGCTGGAAGATGCGCAGCCAAAGCACCGCAAAAGTGCTGATAACCACAACGAAGCCAAAGAGCGTGGACAGGCTCTCGTCTTTGAAAATGTTTATCTTCATAAGATAGGCTATTCCCGCAATGTGCAGCACATAGGCCGTCAAAGACATCGAGCCGACTGCGATTATTGGCCAGACCAGCTTTCGCAGACGCGGGAGCGCATCCACAGCGAGCATGCAAGCCGCCAAGATGATCATTGCGCAACCGGTGCTGCCCACGATCGAAAGCGTCGTTTCGCTATGAGGTGCGGCTATCCATGACGACTTGACTATAAATGACGACTTGGAAGGCTCAAAAGCGCCGTCAACGTCAGACCACCACAAGGAGGTTTCAGTCAAAGCGCGGGAACTCAGCGCGAGCAAGGATCCCCCATGGCCCAACACGGCCAGCGCGACCCCCGCCAGACCAAGGCGCCAATGCGCTGCTAGCGTATTAAGATTAAGGCGCGCGATGGCCATGCCAGCGATGAGGAAAGGAACCCAGGTCACCGCGGGATAGTAGCCGTTGACCATGAGGTTGAAGACCGGGTCGAGGAGGTTGGGGGCAACCGACAGAAGGGAGGAACGGACTTGCGGGAGAACTAATGCCGTAGCGGCAGCGATCAAGCCCAGCTGATATGCGCTGAGCCGATGGAGCGGCAATACCAACAAGAAGCAAATTCCGTAGTATTCTAGGATGACTTCGACCTGGGTACCGAGGCAGCCCAGGATTGAGCCAAGCGCGAGCAAAACAAGGGCACGAATTGCGACTCTGGCGATGGCCTGTCTACCGGCTATCCCCGACTTCGGCGCCTTGCGACCTGTAATCAGGAGGATTGAAAAACCGGCCAATACGGCAAACAGGGCCGACGGCCGCCCATGGGTTAGTTCCATCAGAAACCCGACTAGTCCTCCTTCGCCGGGGTCGGGACCGAGATGGGCGGCATACATCCCGAAGACAGCCAGGCCCCGAGCGAGGTCGATGCCGACCAGCCGATCTACTACCGACCCATTCCTAGCGTCGGCAACCGGTGCCTTCATTACCATGGTAGATTCCCTTGTTGGGTGTGTGGATCGCGGGAGCCGCGATAGGAGAGCCGGTCGGCTGCTGCCGTCGCCTCGTGAAAGGGTTCAAAACATCGCGCCATCTGGCGCATCGAGCCGGCGACAGAGCTGTTCAGCCATTAGCCTGGGGTAAGAACAACAGATCGGCTCACAAAGCCTGTGTCACGGACCTGAAAAGTGGTGTCGCGGAACCGTCGTTTTTTGCATGATGGCTAAGCCGAGAGATCCACTGCACCGACGAGAGACTCAGCGACGTTAGATATCCGATCAGTACGCCGCGGCTCCGCCGGTGACGATCACCCCGGGTGTCAAGGCCAGGGCGTAAACCTGCCATAATCTGTGGTAGTGCGCCCGCGACCAATCCGTTCGACAAAGCTCGGCGCATGGTCGAGCCAATCATATTCTTCCATGTGGCTGTTGCCTGAAAAACCGAAGACGCCGTTCGCTGGTCCAGCTCCAGACCTCGGCCTGCGTCGGTCATTAGAACCGGCGCGCCTGTTTCCCAAATCAATTTGCTGATGCAGCCGCCGGGGGTCACATTGAGCAAAAGTGCCGAGTTCAGGACGGGTTTCATAGGGGCTCTTCGTTTGGCTTTGTTAACGACCCCTTTCTTGCAAGTTGTAGCTGACAGCAGCCTGAAAGCTCCCCAAATAATTCGCTGCCGCCGGTTCAGCCTATTGTCAGCTTCGACCAATAAGATGGGAGCCTTGCCCTCATACCGGAGCTCGGCAGCATGATGCGAATACTGCTCACTGAAGACGATAAGGACCTTGGAAGTGCTATGCACGATCATTTGGTGGCTGGTGGCCACGCGGTCGACTGGGCCAAGAACCTGTCCGAAGCGCGCGATTATGCAGCTGTGGTCGGCTACGACCTTATTTTGCTCGACGTTCACCTGCCGGACGGCAATGGGATCGACTATCTGCGGGAGCTGATCAAGGAACTTGAATCGGCACCGGTCATCATTCTGACAGCCTGCGATCGGATTTCGCATCGCATCGAGGGCTTCAACGCTGGAGCCGACGACTATTTGGTCAAGCCGTTCGATCTGGGGGAACTCTCAGCGCGTATCCATGCAGTGGCACGTCGCCATGGGCATTTTCCGGAGCCGCAATTTTCGGTTGGGACGCTTTCCATACAGGCAGCCGAGCGACGCCTCTTCCGCGACGGGCAGGAGGTCTACCTGACTTGACGCGGATGGGCGGTGCTCGACTACCGTCTGCCCCAGCCCTGCACGGTCGTTTCAAAAGGGAAGATCGTGGACGCGCTTTTCGGCAGACGGCGCTGATTCATACTCTAAAAGAAAATTCGGCTTCCAGTTGCCTTGGCCATGACTTTCCTTCCCGAGAGATGGGTGACAGTTCATTCCGGATAGATGGGTTACACTTTCGGCCCTTTGCAAGGAGAGCAAGGTGCCTTGGAAGGAGTGTAACGTCATGGAAGAGCGGCTGAAGTTCGTCGCCCGGCTGCTGGACGCGAGAAGATGGCGGTGCTTTGCCGGGAGTTCGATATCTCGCGCAAGACCGGCTACAAGATCCTCACGCGCTACAACGACAGCGGCCTGGAGGGCTGACGGACCGATCGCGGCGGCCCTATCGCCACGCCAATCAGCTTCCGTTTCAAATCGAGAAGCTGATTGTGCGCCTCAAGCAAGACAAGCCGACATGGGGTGCGCCGAAGATACGCGAGCGGCTGGCCCGGCTGTATCCGGATGTGCACCGGCCCGCGATCTCGGCCGTGCATGCCGTGCTCGACCGCCACGGCATGGTCGAGCGCCGCAAGCGCAGGCGCAACAGGGCGACGGGGACACCACTTTCAAACGGCTGTCGCCCTAACGATCTTTGGTGTGCCGACTACAAGGGCGAGTTCGGCAGAGAACACGGCCGGGACAGGGGATCACAAACACTTGACCGTTCCAGACCCTGGCAGTGGCGCATCGATTGACCGTTGGCTCTGTTCGTGGGCACCGAAAATAGGGCCTTCTTGGTCCTCGGCAGAGAATATGGCCCGGACGGGGGATAACAAACACTTGACCGTTCCAGACTCTGGCAGTGGCGCATCGATTGACCGTCGACTCTGTTCGCGAGCGCCGAAAATACGGACGACCCCTATGGTCAAAGTGCACTTCTGACCTGCTAGGCACTGTTCGATAACTGGAGGCACCCGCTACGGTGCCCTCGTATTTAAGACACCTGTCAGTTTCAAGCCTGGACATTGACGCGTGGCGCGGCTGCCATTCGTTGACCGCCACGTCGAATTGCCCGCCAACCAGTGTACAGCCGCCGGTGGTCACATTGAGCAAAAGTGCCGAGATCAGGAGGGGTTTCATAAGGCCTCTTCGTTTGGCTTTGTTAACGACCCCTTTCTTGCAATTGTAGCTGACAGCAGCCTGAAAGCCCCCAGATATTCGCTGGCGCCGGTTCAGCCTACTGTCAGCTTCGATCAATAAGGCAGGAGCCTTGCCCTCATACCGGAGCTCGGCAGCCTGATGCGAATACTGCTCATTGAAGACGACGACGACCTTAGAAGTGCTGTGCACGATCATTTGGTGGCTGGTGGCCACGCGGTCGACTGGGCCGAGGGCCTGTCCGGAGCGCGCGGTCATGCAGCTGTGGCCGGCTACGACGTTATTTTGCTCGACGTTCACCTGCCGGACGGCAATGGCATCGACTATCTGCGGGAGCTGATCAAGGGGCTTGATACAACGCCGGTCATCATTCTGACAGCCCGCGATCGGATTTCGCATCGCATCGAGGGGCTCAACGCTGGCGCCGACGACTATTTGGTCAAGCCGTTCGATCTGGGGGAACTCTCGGCACGCATCCGTGCAGTGGCACGTCGCCAAGGGCATTTTCCGGAGCCGCAATTTTCGGTTGGGACGCTTTCCATACAGGCAGCCGAGCGACGCCTCTTCCGCGACGGGCAGGAGGTCCACCTGTCTGGACGCGAATGGGCGGTGCTCGACTGCCTTCTACGCCGGCCCGGTTCGGTCGTTTCAAAGGGGAGGATCGAGCACGCGCTTTATTCATTCAATTCGGAGTTCGAGAGCAACACAGTGGAGGTTTATGTCAGCCGGCTCCGCAAGAAGATCGGCGGGGATAGAATAGCAACCGTGCGTGGCTCCGGATACAGGCTCGTGGTCACATGACGAACTCGAACAGCATGACGAGAAAGCTGATATCGTGGTTAGGCGGGGCAACGCTCCTGGTTTGGATCGCCGCCCCAACCATTGCTGCGTTCATTTTTTGCAATAATGTAAACGAAAGTTCGGATGACTTGCTCCAGGGGAGCGCAGAGTACAGAGAACCAGAGCTGATCAAGGTCTTGAATGGAAAACACGTTGATCAATACAATAACCACTTGCCAACTTATGAAAAGTACTGGACCTATCGTGAGCAGGTTATTAATAAGTACGGGGTAGTGCTTATTTCTGAACCGGAAGAGGGTCAGCAGCCCTTCCCTGATGCTCCCCTGAGTAACGGCTTTTGGCGAAACGCTGATTACCGCGTCTACACAGAGGAGATCCAAGACGGCGTGTATCATCAGTTGGCCGAACCGCTTGATGGCCGCCGTACCACAATCGCGAAGGGCGCACTTTTTGTCTTCCTTCCGACACTCGTGCTCCTGCCCTTTAGCTTAGCTGTTTGGTGGATCGTGATCCGGCGCTCGCTGCGGCCAATCGAGGTACTGCGACAGCAGATCGGATCGCGCGACGGCGGCAATCTGTCACCAATGGACTTGGGCGATTTCCCGGCAGAGTTGGCTCCAATCGCGGCATCCGTCAATCGGCTTCTCGATCGTCTGCGGGCGGCTCTCGAGGCCGAACGCGAGTTCGCCGCAAACAGTGCGCATGAACTGCGCACGCCGATCGCAGGTTCAATCGCTCAGATGCAGAGATTAGTGGCCGAGCTTCCCAATGGGTCGGCCAAAATGCGTGCGCGCGGCATCGAGCAAGCGCTGTCGAGCCTTGGCCGCCTTGTCGAAAAAGTGCTTCAGCTCGCTCAAGCCGAATCGGGGGTTGGCATGGCGGATCACGCGATCGATCTTGTCCGATCGGTTCGGCTGGAAATCGATGACCTGAGGAAAAAGCCGCAATATGCCGGACGCCTGCATCTTAACGTCGACGGCTGCCCCACTTTGATGCGCAAAGTGGATGTCGATGCGTTTGGGATCCTCCTTCGTAACCTGATCGAGAATGCGCTGATACATGGACTGCCCACTGTTCCGACAACAGTTTCCGTCCAAACTGATGGAACCATCGCTATTGCAAACGCCGGACCGGTGGTGCCCCTCCCCGACCTCGAAGGGCTTACAAAGCGATTTAGTCGTGGTGCTACTCCTGCTGCGGGCTCAGGCCTTGGTCTACATATCGCTAACATGGTTATCCAGCGGATCGGTGGCAGTCTAGAGCTTGCGTCGCCCGCCCGCGGTCGCAATGATGGTTTCGAGGCGATCATACGAATTCCTCAATGACACCGGTGAATTCGACGACAGTTGGACACAGGGCGGATTGCTGGCAAGGCTGCTGACAGGGCGAACTGTACGGCAGTATGTATACGGCGTAGAAATCGTACTTCACACAACGCATTTCGGCCGCGGCAATCAATGCCGCTATCATCGTCTGAGCAGTTCGATCGAAGCGACACGACATGATCGGCAAAATCGAAGGCTCCGCCTCACCGCTCGCTCGATTTCGCCCGGGGAGAAAAAAGGCCATCCGAGAAAGTGCAAGCCGCCGCGCAAAGGCGACGTGTCCAATTGTCTGGGTGCCCCTGTGCGCCGGCCCGATCGGGTTGGCGCAGGTCCAGTAAGGACCCGGACCAACCATTCCATTTAGACGACCGGCAGGTTTTAATCGGCGTCCGGATCGCCGTCCCAAAATGCCCCAAGTATACGGCTAGAAAGGCTGCCAACGATCGAGCTTTGGTCGGAGGCGTGCTTGTCAGCGTCTTGGGTGCTTGACCGGCCTTTGCAATGGCCATCGCCATCGCAAGTATCGTGCGTGGCCAGTGAGACCGCAATTTCATCAGCCTGGAGCCGACCGTATCGGTGCTTTTTTATGATTTAGGGATTTTTCGTTTTCCTCTTGGATCATCACGGGTTTGGAGAGGATCTGGTGTTAAGTGCCATTCGGAGCGCCGGCGAACGGCCCGAAATTAATGTGGTCGAGTGATGAAGCCTCCCGAATGCGTTAAACGAGACCCTTTATGGCGGCCCTGGCTGACAACAGTCTGAAAGCTGCAAGCGGCATGCGAAAATGGGGCGATCCTGAATGACGACAGATGCTATCAACATGAAAGAGGCTCGCCCTGAAAGCTGAGCACGCTTTATGCTCAGGCTGCTGACAAGGCCAAAGCAGCGTAAGTGCGTAGTGAAATCCAAGGTCCACATGGGTCGTCGCGCGTCCCATGCGCCTGGGAAGGCGCCGGCCCGGCCAAGCTTTCCCAGCTCGTCCGCATGATGCTTCGCTGAGCGTCAATGGACGTTGGCGCGAGACCAAGGCGTCGTGCGTTGCAATCCGGACGGTCCAGGGTATCAGGAGTTTCACGGCCTCGGCCCGCTTGGCTGGCCACAGTTGAAGCTCCAACGTACCGGCTGGCACCGGGAAATTGGGCTCTGCGCTGCCTCAACGCTGATGGCACGGTCAATGCTTGCCTACCGATGGGGCCGCCCATGCCGTGATGCTGTCGGTCGACGTTCGCAAACCAGACCCTCGCGAGACCCAGCGAAGGGGCTCGCCGGTACGACGAGGGACCTTACCTCTTTATGCGCGGCATCATTATCGAGGATGACATGTTGCCTTACACGTCGTCCCTCGCGCTCGGGTCTTTGTGGGGCGGATGAAGTCCTGATCGCGGTGGCACTGCTGCATGTTTGCGTAAGACCCATCCAGTCACGATCGCGCTGTCCTTCGATGTCGCGGTGCTGATAGGCGGGCAGATCGGTGTGCGCGGCGCCCGCCAAAGGATCGTCGTCACGCCGGAGGAGGCGAGCGTCATAGCCGGCGCGCCGGCGAAAGGCGCTTTCTGTCGGATGCCCGACAATGTCGGATATCGCAAGTATCAAGGTTGGATCAAACCTTGCGAATCGGGGCTTTCTTACTTGGCACGGGGCATGCTCAGGTATCCGCAAACACCCAATGGATAACGAGCAGACTTCCCATGGCCTCACCATGCCGAAAGTTTCCCGGACGCATCCAAAGATGAGGCTCGCGTCAGGCCCAGCAACACGCTGACGGCTCATGTGGCTCGGCGTCGCGTGCCGATCCACTTTCTCCCAATAGGCGTTCGGGAGACATAGATCCTTCAAAATGAGGAACAGATCACTTTGCCAGGAACGCAGCCCATAACCCCACTCTCCCTACCAGAACTACCAAGCAAGCCCCGCACTCATGGGCTTCGCAGGACGTCCGTTGCGTCCGAGTTGGTCGGCGCGGGGCCGGCTCCGATCCCCGTCGCATGGGAGGACGGCAAGGCGAGGGATTTCGTGCTCGACAACGGCATGGAGGTGGTCGTCATTCCCAACCACCGGGCGCCGATCGTCACCCACATGGTGTGGTACAAGATCGGCAGCGCCGACGAGCCGCCGGGCAAATCCGGCATCGCCCATTTCTTCGAGCATCTGATGTTCAAGGCGACGACCAACCATGCGGGCGGCGAATTCGACCGCGCAGTGTTCGAGATCGGCGGCTCCAACAACGCCTTCACCTCCTCCGACTACACCGCCTTCTATCAGACAGTGGCGCCGTCGGCGCTCGAGCTGATGATGAGCTTCGAGGCCGACCGAATGCGAAACCTCATCCTGACCGACGATGTCGTCAAGACCGAGCGCGATGTGGTCATCGAGGAGCGCCGCTCAAGCACCGACACCAACCCGCAGGACGTTCTCCATGAGGAGATCGACGCGACGCTGTGGCAGAACCACCCCTATCGCATCCCGATCATCGGCTGGATGCAGGAGATCGAGCAGCTGAACCGCGTCGACGCCACCGTCTTCTATGAAAAGTACTACTGGCCCAACAACTCCGTGCTGATCGTGGCCGGCGATGTCGAACCGGACACGGTGCGGGCGCTGGCCGAAAAGACCTATGGCAAGGTGGCGCGCGGACCTGACCTGCCGCCGCGCATCCGGCCGGTTGAGCCCGAGCAGAACACCAGGCGCACCGTCACGCTCTCAGACGCCCGCGTCAGCGTGCCCAGTTTTTCGACGCAGTGGGTGGTGCCGTCCTACCACACCGCCAAGCCGGGCGAGGCCGAAGCGCTCGACCTGCTGGCCGAAATTCTCGGCGGCGGTAACCGCGGCCGGCTCTACCAGGCGCTCGCTGTCCAGCAAGGTATCGCTTCCAGCGCCCGCGTCTATTTCCAGGGCACTATGCTCGACGACACCAAGTTCGCCATCTATGGCGCACCGCGCGGCGATGCCAAGCTGGCTGATCTCGAAGCGGCGGCCGCTGCCGAAGTTGCCCGCATTGCCGAGGATGGTGTCAGCAACGAGGAACTAGGCAAGGCCAAGGACCACTATTTGCTCAATATGATCTTTGCGGAAGACAACCTGGACTGGCTCGCCAGCATCTACGGCTCGACGCTGGCCACCGGCGGTACCGTGAAGGATGTCGAGGAACGGCCGAATCGCATCCGCAAGGTTACCCCCGAGCAAATCAAAGCAGTTGCCGCCCGCTATCTCGCGTTCGACCGTTCGACCACGGGCTATCTCTTGCCCAAGACGGAGAATCAAGAGATGACGCTCGGCGCTCGGCCCCATGCTGCGATGAACATCCAGGAGGTGAAGTCCGAAAAGGGCATCATCGCCTGGCTGGTGGAGGACCACACAGTGGAAATCGTCAACATCGGCTTTGCCTTCAAGGGCGGCACCAAGCAGGACCCGGTCGGGAAGGAGGGGATGGCCAAACTGATGGCCGGCCTGTTCATCGAAGGCGCTGGCCATTACGACAGCGGTGCCTTCCAGGTGAAGCTCGACCATGCCGGCGCCGAAATGAGTTTGGACGCGCAAAGCGACGACATCTACGGATCGATGTGCATGCTTTCCAAAAAGCAGGACGCGGCGTTCGGCCTGCTTCGGCTCGCGCTGAACGCGCCGCGCTTCGAGCAGGGGCCGATCGATCGCGTCCGCGCCGAGATTGTCTCCCGCATCGTCGGCAGCGAGCGAGACCCTAACGCCATCGCTCAGCGCAAATGGCTGCGCGCGATCTATGGCGCGCATCCTTGTTCAAGGCTGGGAGAAGGCACAAAAGAGAGCCTGCCCGGCATCACGCCGTCCGACCTCCGCGCCTTCCACCAGGCCATTTTCGCTCGCGACGGGCTCCATATTGCCGTGGTGGGTGACATTGACGCGAACACGTTGAGGGAAAGGCTTGACCAGCTGTTTGGTGATTTGCCTGAGCAACAAACCCTCGTCCCCGTCTACGATGTCGCGCCGAAACTCGGTCAACTGGTGGAGGAGAACTACGACCTGCCGCAGACTTCGCTGACGTTGGCCTGGCCTGGCGTGAAGCCTAGCGCGCCGGATTTCTACGCGGCCGTGCTGCTGAACGACATCCTTGGCGGCTCATACTTGACTTCCCGCCTTTACGAGGAGGTACGTCAAAAACGCGGCCTTGCCTATCACGTCAGCTCTGAACTAACCCTTGACTCGCTTCTGGTTACGACAGAGACACGCTCGGACTGCGCTGCCCAAACACTGAGCATCGTGCGAGATGTGGTAAAGCAGATGGCGCAGCAAGGACCGACCGGGGCCGAGCTCAAGGCGTCGAAGAAGCACCTGATCGGCGCCTATGCCATCGACCAACTGGGCTCGACCCGCTCGATTGCAGACCGGCTCCTGGATTTGCAGATTCACAAGGCCGACGTCGACTACAACCAGCGTCGCGCCCGCAGCATCGGTCGGGTGACGCTCAAACAGGTCAAGGCGGCGGCCAAAAAGCTGCTTTCGGCCGAGCCCGCCATTTTGGTGGTCGGCCCGCCGCTGGGCGGCAAGGATGAGTAAAGAAACTCATCTCACCTTCCTTCTTCATCGGGGCTTCTCGTGGGAAGAGCGAATGTGGAGGCCCGTGGGCCAAGCAGATCATGCAGACGCGCGGAGTCGTTTTCGCCGACCTTGCGCGGCATTGGCGGTCCGGCGGCCTCTCGCCGAAATGGCGCTCCTCAGCATGTATGCCGCCTTTTTGCAGAATTCAGTCGCATGCCACCAGCAGGCATGGTGGATGAAGCAAACATCCGACTGCTTAATCCATCAATTGATGAACCGCGGGCACTCAAACTAACGAAACTGCTGTCTTTTCATCGGGCTAGCGTGGTCTACCAGCTGCTTTGCCGAGGCCCTACGACGAACCCACTGGTGCAGAATACACACTGACGGCCTGTCGACCTGGATGTTCGCTGCGTTGAGGAGGAATCCGGTATTGCCCCTGTGCCTGCCGATGATCCGCCGTCTGAAATCCCCGCACCTGTTTGGAGCCATCGACCGCCTGCCGGCACTCGGCAGACCAGTTGGCAATAAGACGTTCGAGGTCGTCAATCCGTCGACCGGCGAAGTTTTGGCAGAGCTTCCCGATATGGGCGTGGAGGAGACACGTGCTGCGGTAGACAAGGCCTATGTTGCGCAGTCGGGATGGGCCGCGTTGACGGCCCGAGAACGTAGCGACGTTCTTTGGCGATGGCATCAGCTGATCATCGACCATGCAGGCGATCTCGCCGCGATTCTGACTGCGGAAATGGGCAAGCCGCTTGCCGAAGCCATTTCAGAGGTATCGCATGCGGCGGCGTATCTGCAATGGTATGCCGAGGAGGCCAATCGCGTCTATGGCGAGACGATCTCGGCACCCTCGACAGACCGCCGAATGCTAGTGATCAAGCAGCCCATCGGCGTTGTTGGCACGATCACGCCATGGAATTTCCCGGCCTCCATGGTGGCGCGCAAAATCTCGCCGGCCTTGGCTGCGGGCTGCACAATCGTGCTCAAGCCCGCTGAACAGACGCCGCTCGTGGCTGGCGCAATGTTCGCCCTCGCCCATCAGGCCGGCTTTCCCGATGGCGTGGTCAACCTGATCTATGCGTCCGAAGGTGATCGCGTGGGCCGTGAACTCT